>NZ_CP096258.1:3852221-4494258 GCF_023205015.1 Providencia rettgeri
TGTCGCTTCCGAACAACCTTGAATATAACTAATTTCCTTTACTCGGCAATGTGATAATAATAAACGAATAGTTATCATTTCTTTACGGGTAAAACGAATGTTACCAAAACGCATATAATGATGAAAATCTAAAATATCTCGGTTATTATCTTCAATTTGTTGAGATAAGCTTATGTCCGCCCTAAGTGGTAAAATAATATTTTCATTATCTTTCCAGACATGCTGGGAGTAATCAGAAATAACAGCTCTTAATTTATAGAGCTCTAATAACTCATTAGATGAGAATTTCTTTCTTGAATTTATTGATGTAATTTCATATACACCGCCATATTGAGTACAAAAATCCACTTTCATTTCTTTCTTATCTGTTTTAGATAATGTTTTTTGAAATTCGGCAGAGTAATTATTCCAATATTGAATACCAGGGATTAATCGCTCCTTTACTTTCTTATCTAAATCATCATCCCAAACCATAATAACCCAATTATAATTACTAGAAATAGTCCTTACAGAATGATTAATCAAATCTACTCTACTATAAGTAACATCTATATCATTCCAATCGAAGTACTTTAAAAACTTATCACCAAAACCAGAACAAGAAAGTTCTAGGTGTTTATTTTCTATATTCATATGTCACCCTTACATTTAAATAGTTAATAACCTTTGTTTTTTACTCAATAACAATGAAACAAATAGAGTTAACGAACTCAACGAAACAAAAACACCAACCAAGGAAACATCAATGAGGACTAAATAATTGATAATTAAAGGCGTTACCCCTCCTATAATCGTCGATGCAAGATTGTATCCCATACTTAAGGTTGTAACTTGTCCATTGGCGGGTTTTGCCACAGCATAATTCCAATTACATAAAACCATCGCTGAAATAATAATAATTGACGATTGAGAGATAAGTACTAATGATAAAACCTTAGTCGACATTAGGTAATAAATAGGAATTGATAGTATGGCAGCAAGCTTTACCCCTAAGTTAAAAACCCGTTCAGCGTAACTGTATTTATCGGTTAGCCAACCAACTATTGCCATTAAAAGCAATAATAACGTTGATGATATCATTGAATATATGCTTTTAAATTCTTCGAGTTCTAACTCTTTAAGTAAAAATGAAGATGAAAAATTTAAGGTATAAAAAATAACCGACCCAGGAATAACAACCAGTAAAATATTAAATACCTTAAGCCAATCTATTTTTTGGCGCCCATCATACTCAATGGGTTGGTCTGGTAAGCGATAGCGAAACCAAAAACAGATCAGTATATTACCTAGACCTAATAGTAGTGGTATCCGCCACCCCACCCTTTGCATGGTTTCAGGGTCTAATATATTTTCGAGAATGAACACGACCCCTAGTGAGCCAATAACACCAACAACCGCACTTCCGGTTAACAACGCAGAAATTCTACCTCGTTCTTGGGGTTTAGAGTCTTTATATAAATAGGTAGACAGTGATGGGCTTTCACCCGCATAACTAAAAGATAACAACATTTGAAGAAATAAGATGGCTAAAGGCGTATATACCCCTAAGAGTTCAATAGGCAGAAATGCCATACATAATGTTGCACTACCGGTAAGAATACTGACCAAAATCATGGCCGGTTTTTTACCGACTTTATCTGCATAACGGCCAATCACATACCCACCTAGTGGCCGTATAAGAAAACGTAAAGCAAAAATACCCCACACCAGCTCCGTTGCTTGCTGATAACCTAAGCGAGTTAATTCTGCACTTAAATATGATGAAATCGCAGCAAAAATTGCAAAATCATAAAACTCAAGAGAATTCCCAACCACAGCGCCAAAACGTAATTTCCATTTCATAAAATGATCCCATATCCCTATAGAAAACCAATAGTTAAATTAATTAATAGGCATTAATTTTTCTAAGCTTGCTAATGTAATCCCATGATCTTTCATTACCGAAAAACATTCCTTTTGAGATGCCATTTCACAGTTTAATTTTTTTTTGATATTGTTAACCCTTATATATTCGTCCTCCTCCGAACAGCCTTGAATACGGCTAATTTCATTTATATTTCGGTGGGAAAGCAACAAACGGATGGTTAATACTTCTTTATTTGAAAATGACAACTGCCCAAAACGTATATAATTAGAGGTTTCATTACCCCTGAAAATAATAGGTGCGGTTTCGTCTAATTCAATTTTTTGGCGTAACGGTAATGCAACCGTTTTATTTTCAGACCATTTTTCATATGCATATTCAGAAACTATTGAACGCCATCGATATAATGAAAATAAATGATCATATGGGACTTTATGGTTCGCATTGAGTGAAAATATCTCAAATAAATTATTGTATCTATTGCAAAAATCAATTTTTTTATTTCCTTTATCTAATTTGGTTAAAATTTTCTGGTATGCATCTGAATAATTACTCCAATATTGAACACCCGCAAATAACCGTTCTTTTAATGATAAATCCATATCATGATGCCAATAAATTAATTGCCATTCATAGTCGCTTGACAATGCATATATCTTTTTTTCATCAATATCAATAATATTATAATTAACATCAATATCATTCCAATTAAAATAATTACATAGGTCTAATTTCACACTAGCACTTATTTTTTCCATCCTATTATTTTCTATATCCATAAAAATCACCTTTTAGTTATTTAAATAAAAATAAATATAATAAAAACGTTGAATCTATATCTTTAACACATAAAAATAAATATTCAAAGGCCAAAATTTAAAGGTATTCAAAATTAAGAATTATTTTTTTATCTTTATATCTCAATTGAATTACAGTTCATTAAAATAATTTAAATTATATTTATATATTAACTATTGGAGATCATATGAAACAAGATTGGCACTCGGCTGATATTATTGCAGCAATAAAGAAAAAAGGTTCTTCTCTTTCACAAATATCACGTTCAGCAGGGTTAAACTCATCAACATTAAATAACGCCCTATCAAGACGCTGGCCAAAAGGAGAGCGCATTATTGCCGAGTTTTTGGGTGTTGCACCATCTGAAATTTGGCCATCGCGTTATAACGAAAAATAACATAAGAATTGTTTTCTCTATGTCCCCCAAAATATCAAAAAAAGCGGGTAACTTTCTCTGTCACCCGCTTATTATTCATTTTTAATTAAAAAATGCTTAATTTGAAAGCTAACTTGATACTTTTAAACCAATTAGCCCTGTAATAATCAAGGCAAGGCTTAATAAGCGAAACATATTCGCTGATTCCCCAAGGAAAATAATCCCAACAATTGCCGTACCCACAGCACCAATACCGGTCCAAATCGCATAAGCCGTGCCGACAGGCAAATCACGCATGGCATAAGCCAATAGCCCCATACTCGCAATAATAGCGATAATAGTGATGATACTTGGTGTTAAACGGGTAAAACCGTGGGTATATTTTAAGCCAACAGCCCATACCACTTCTAATAAACCTGCAAATAAAAGGATAATCCAGGCCATTGCTGGTTACTCCCGTTAAATACTTGGGGCCGTCCCCATAATTAAATGACGTTTTTCAGGTCGTCCTGAATACGTGTGATGTGAGAACACATTATAAACATTCACAGACCCAGACTCAAACAACCAAAAATAACAAATAAGTGCAAATTAACAATAATATTTAACATTTTTATACTGTATTTTATAATTAAGCATCATAACCATCGCACTCAAAATTATACGCAGGTAAAGTAGGTCTCTTATCTGGCAAGTTCATCGAGAAAATAGCATGAGTCTCAGAGACATCTTACTCGCCCTTTGTGTCGTGGTTATTTGGGGTGTTAACTTCGTTATCATTAAACTCGGCGTGACCGCACTTCCGCCATTATTATTAGGCGCATTACGCTTCATGTTTGTAGCCTTTCCCGCTATTTTTATTTTTAGACGCCCTAAAATTCCATTCAAATTATTGCTTCTCTATGGGCTAACGATTAGCTTTGGTCAATTCGCCTTCTTATTTTGTGCTATTCGAGTTGGTATGCCTGCGGGTATAACCTCTGTCATATTGCAATCCCAAGCTTTCTTTACCCTATTACTTGGCGCAATGATTTTAAAGGAATCATTACAGCCAACCCACTTTATTGGTATGTTTATCGCGATTGCAGGGCTGACGGTGTTAGCCAATGGCGCCACTGCCGGCGGGCTAGATGATATCCCATTGCTCGGGTTAGCATTTACTTTAATTGCAGGATTATCATGGGCTTGTGGTAATATTACCAATAGAATTATTATGAAACAGGAAGGCTCAGAGAAATGCAGTGCCCTATCTTTAGTCAGTTGGAGTGCACTTATCCCAATCATCCCATTTTTAATTAGTTCATGGATATTAGAAGGTGAAGAAGCAATTATAGAAGGGCTATCCGGTTTTAACTGGTCAGTCTTTGGTGTCATTATCTATTTAGCTTACTTATCAACATTCGTCGGCTATGGGATCTGGGGAGTCTTACTTGGTCGCTATGAAGCGTGGCGAGTTGCTCCTTTTTCATTGTTAGTTCCCGTCTTTGGTTTAAGCAGTAGTGCATTATTTCTTGATGAGCACATTAATGGCGTACAAGTTGCTGGCCTTGTTTTAATCATGTTTGGCCTAATTACTACACTTTTTGGTAAAAAAATAATTCAAAAATTAAGACATTCCTAGTTAACCCATTAATAATCGAAGGTTTTTTAACTTTCGATTATTTACCCTACCTTTATTTATCCCATCATAGAGAAAAATACATCAATAGTCATTAATTTCAAAATCAACAATAAATCAAGATAAAAAACCAATTCAATAGATAACTGCTAGTTCAAAACCAAATAAAATCCAATAAATAATCCTAAATTAGTGATACTGCCTACAATTATGAAATTTATCTCAAATCTCAATTGGGTGTATCGGTTTAGCTACTTTTTCTTTGACTTAAGTCTGGTTATATCTTTCTCAGTTTTACTTAAACAAATAACAAAAAGTAATCAACTGAACAGATGGGGATGGCTATGGGTAAACAATTAATATGGATTGTGCTCGCATTACTTGGTGCTTTTTCACTGGGTTACATCGCCTTAAATCGAGGTGAACAGATTAATGCCCTGTGGATCGTTGTTGCCGCCGTGTGTATTTATCTGATTGCATACCGATATTACGGGCTTTTTATTGCTAAAAAAGTGCTCCAAGTTGATGCAACTCGTATGACACCGGCAATTCGTCATAACGATGGCTTAGATTACGTACCAACAGATAAAAAAGTATTATTTGGCCACCACTTTGCTGCTATCGCAGGAGCTGGCCCACTTGTCGGCCCTGTACTTGCGGCGCAAATGGGATATTTACCCGGTATGCTTTGGCTACTTGCCGGGGTTGTCCTAGCGGGTGCCGTACAAGACTTTATGGTGCTGTTTGTTTCAACACGTCGAGACGGCCGCTCACTGGGTGAATTAGTTAAAGAAGAAATGGGCAATACCGCAGGGGTGTTGGCTTTAATCGCTTGTTTTATGATTATGGTGATCATCTTAGCAGTACTGGCCATGATTGTCGTAAAAGCGCTTACTCACAGTCCATGGGGGACTTATACCGTTGCGTTCACGATCCCACTGGCCATTTTTATGGGTATTTATACCCGTTATATACGCCCTGGACGCATTGGTGAAGTTTCTATTATTGGGTTAGTTTTCCTCGTATTTGCCATTATCTCTGGAGGTTGGGTTGCTGAAAGCGAAACTTGGGCACCTTATTTTGACTATACCGGTGTTCAACTTACTTGGATGTTAGTGGGATACGGCTTTGTTGCTGCCGTTTTACCCGTTTGGTTGCTACTTGCTCCCCGTGACTACCTATCAACTTTCTTAAAAATCGGGACTATTATTGGTTTGGCAATTGGTATTTTAATCCTCAATCCAAATCTACAAATGCCATCCCTGACGAAATATATCGATGGTACAGGCCCTGTCTGGGCAGGGGATCTGTTCCCATTCCTATTTATTACCATTGCTTGTGGTGCGGTATCCGGTTTCCACGCACTGATTTCATCAGGCACCACACCAAAAATGTTGGCGAATGAAAACCAAGCTTGTTTTATTGGCTATGGTGGCATGTTAATGGAATCTTTCGTGGCAATTATGGCGTTGGTTGCCGCTTGTGTGATTGACCCGGGTGTTTATTTTGCGATGAACAGTCCAATGGCGATGTTAGCGCCTGCGGGTACACAAGATGTCGTCGCTTCTGCTGCCCAAGTCGTCAGTAGCTGGGGCTTCCAGATCACCCCTGAACAGCTCAATAGCATTGCTAATGACGTGGGTGAAACCAGTATTATTTCACGTGCCGGCGGTGCTCCAACACTGGCTGTTGGGATGGCGTATATTCTCCACGGTGCCCTTGGCGGCCTAATGAATGTTGCCTTCTGGTACCACTTCGCCATTTTATTTGAAGCATTATTTATTTTAACCGCAGTGGATGCAGGAACTCGAGCAGCACGCTTTATGCTGCAAGATTTACTGGGTGTGGTTTCTCCCTCCTTGAAACGCACCGATTCGTTACCCGCAAACTTGATAGCAACAGCCCTGTGTGTGCTGGCTTGGGGCTACTTCCTTCATCAAGGCGTTGTCGATCCACTTGGCGGTATTAACACCTTATGGCCGCTGTTTGGTATCGCGAACCAAATGTTGGCGGGTATGGCATTAATGCTGTGTGCTGTGGTACTGTTCAAAATGAAGCGCCAAAGATACGCTTGGGTCGCTTTAGTCCCAACTGCATGGTTGTTAATCTGTACCATGACTGCTGGCTGGGAGAAAACCTTCAGTGAAGATGCCCGTGTTGGTTTCTTAGCTGTCGCAAATAAATTCCAAGCAATGATTGATAGCGGTAATATTCCAGTTCAATATACGGAATCTCAATTAACTCAGTTAATTTTCAATAACCGCTTAGATGCAGGATTAACTATTTTCTTTATGATTGTTGTGGTATTACTGGCTCTATTCTCTATCCGCACTGCGTTGAAGGCATTAAAATCTGACCAACCCACTGCGAATGAAGTACCATACGAACCCATGCCAGCTAATTATGAAGAAATCGTGGCAAATACACGCCATCATTGATTTTTGCGGAAAAGCTTGTCACTGTTTAGGGCATATACTCTTTCTCCAAAATAATTCACGTTGGAGCAAGGCGGCAAAGAAGATAATCCCTAGGAGCATACTCCAGTATGTGACTAGGGTTAGCGAATGAAGCCAACGCAGCAACAGCGTGAAGTATAAAGGAGAAACGAGGAGCATACATAACAGTATGTTACTTAGGTAGCCGAGAGCAGCCAACACCGCTACAACACAAAGTATGACGAGGATTTATGTTTGGAGAACTGGGAAAAGCAGCCCGCTATTTAGGTCAAGCGGCAAAAATGATGGTTGGCGTTCCCGATTACGACAACTACGTCGCTCATATGCAAAAAACGCATCCTGACCAAACTCCCATGACCTATGAAGAGTTTTTTAAAGAACGGCAAGATGCACGCTATGGTGGCAAAGGTGGTTTTAAGTGCTGTTAGCCACTTAAAATAGACAAAAAAGCCGTGGCACTCGACCACGGCTTTTTATTTCTAACGATTCAGTATAGGATCAACCGTTATTTTACACGTGCAACATACTCACCAGAACGAGTATCAACACGGATCACTTCACCGATCTGAACAAACAGAGGAACCTTAACCACTGCGCCAGTGCTCAGTGTTGCAGGTTTACCACCTGTACCTGCGGTATCACCTTTCAGGCCAGGGTCAGTGTCGGTAATTTCTAATTCAACAAAGTTAGGTGGGGTAACCGCGATAGGACGACCGTCCCACAGGGTTAAAATACATTCTGCTTGGTCGACTAACCATTTCGCGTTATCGCCAACGGTTTTTTCGTCCGCAGCTAATTGTTCGAAAGTTTCGTTGTTCATGAAATGCCAGAACTCACCATCGTTATACAGGTAAGTTAAGTTCATATCCATGACATCAGCAGCTTCAACAGAGTCAGTAGACTTAAATGTTTTTTCCAACAGTTTGTTAGAAATCAGTTTACGGATACGCACACGTGCGAAAGCTTGACCTTTACCCGGTTTGACGAATTCACTTTCTAAAACGACACAAGGCTCGCCATCTAACATGATTTTAAGACCTGAGCGGAATTCATTGGTACTATAAGTAGCCATGGTGATCCTCTAATTTATAAACTAAAAATGGCATAGCCAAAAAATGGTCGATATTGTAACTCAAAATACCTCATCCAGAGAAGTCTGGATACAACAACTTGCTGAAGCAATCACTAATCCAGATGAATTGCTGCAAATACTTAACCTAGAAAACCACCTTTCATCGAAAGAAGGCAGTGAGGCACGCAAATTATTTCCCTTACGCGTTCCAATGCCCTTTATTTCCCGCATGAAAAAAGGCGATCCACTAGACCCTCTGTTATTGCAAGTATTAACCGCAAAAGCAGAGTTTGATATACATCCAGGTTTTTCTACTGACCCACTAGAAGAGCAGGATAATGAAATTCCAAGTTTACTGCATAAATACCACAACCGCGCATTACTGCTGGTAAAAGGTGGCTGTGCAGTCAACTGTCGCTACTGTTTTCGCCGGCATTTTCCTTATGAAGACAACAAAGGAAATAAAAATAACTGGTTGATGGCTGTGGATTATATAAAAAACCACACCGAACTCAATGAAATCATCTTCTCGGGTGGCGATCCGTTGATGGCAAAAGACCATGAACTCGATTGGCTCATCAGCCAATTAGAAGCAATCCCTCATATAAAACGCCTTAGAATTCATACTCGTTTGCCTGTAGTGATACCAGAACGTATCACTGAAACGCTCTGCAAACGCCTTGCTAGCTCAAGGTTACAAGTCATTATGGTGACACATGTTAACCACGCTAACGAAATCGACGAGTCATTCACCAATGCTATGCAAAAACTAAAGTTATCAGGTGTGACATTATTAAACCAAAGCGTATTACTGCGCCAAGTTAATGACAACGTGACAGCCCTGATAAATTTAAGTAATGCTCTATTTGATGCAGGTATTTTACCTTATTACTTACATGTATTAGATAAAGTCCAAGGCGCTGCACACTTTTTAGTGAGTGATGCTGAAGCTAGACAATTAATACAGCAATTATTAAGTAAGGTCTCAGGGTACCTAGTGCCTAAGCTCGCTCGGGAAATTGGGGGAGAGCCGAGTAAAACACTGCTTGACCTGAACTTAAGGCAGAACTAGAAAGCAAAACGCCCAAATAACCATTTGGGCGCTATGAATTCATTTTAGGGGCACTTATAAACTTGGCCAACCATTTTGCTATCTAATGGAATGAAGCTAGATAACACGGTTTCACTTGGGCTTGATGCACCAAAAATCACGTTACCGCCCATTGCCGCGGCTTTATTACGTAAATCATTAGCTGCACTGCGCATTGAGCTAGATTCATTGTTCACACCGCTCAACCAGTTGCTTTGAGTCCCTGCAACCTGACCGAGAAGTTGGCAATCACTTCCAGGTTGATTCTCAACAAAACGAACTTGTGAGCCTGCCGCAGTTAAATTAGTTGTCGTTGAACAACCAGCTAAAAGCAATAATGCAGCAGCACCAAGCAAGACTTTAATTCGCATGTTTTCCCTCATTTTTCATTGTGTTTTTGCAGCTGGCTTGAAAATCGCTTTAGTTCCAATAGCCTATTGATTGAAATACCTAGGAGGTGATTAACATGCAGCACCATCATTGCCGCACACCACCAGCCGAATAGAGTCTATCACAAATTAACCAAAAACCTGCTCTATTCTTTGCGAATTCAAACCATTTACCTTACGTTAAATATAACCCGCGAAGCAACGTTGACGCAAAAATAAATCGCATAACGCATAAATTGTACATTGTTTCGAGATATTGCTTTCATCAATAATTAATAGTTATTTATTAATTAAAAATCAATAAAAAACCGGCACCGTTAGGAACACTAACGATACCGGTCTTATGGTGGGTAGTCCTAACTGAGCTAGTAACTACTTGAGTTTGATGTCGCCAAAGGCTTACATCATACCGCCCATTCCACCCATGCCGCCCATACCAGCTGCGCCTAAATCAGGTGCGTCTGATTTTGGCAGTTCAGTGATCATCGCTTCAGTGGTGATCATCAGACCCGCGATAGACGCTGCAAATTGCAGAGCAGAACGCGTGACTTTAGTTGGGTCTAAGATACCCATGTCGATCATATCGCCATAAGTATCAGTTGCAGCGTTGTAACCTTCGTTACCTTTAGATGCTTTCACGTTGTTAACAACAACTGAAGCTTCTTCACCTGCGTTGGTGACGATTTGGCGCATAGGTGATTCCATCGCACGCAGAGCAACACGAATACCTACTGTTTGCTCTTCGTTATCACCTTTCATGCCTTCCAGTTTCGCTGCAACACGAACCAGTGCAGTACCACCACCAGCAACAACGCCTTCTTCAACGGCTGCACGAGTTGCATGCAGAGCATCATCAACACGAGCACGTTTTTCTTTCATTTCAACTTCAGTTGCTGCGCCCACTTTGATTACCGCAACACCGCCAGCTAATTTAGCAACACGCTCTTGCAGTTTTTCACGGTCGTAGTCTGAAGAAGATTCTTCGATTTGTTGACGAATTTGTGCAACACGGCCTGCAATCGCAGATTCTTCACCCACACCATCAATGATAGTGGTTGTGTCTTTGTTGATAACAATACGTTTTGCTTGACCTAAATCTTCTAATGTCGCTTTTTCTAACTCCATACCGATCTCTTCAGAGATAACAGTACCGTTGGTCAGAATCGCGATATCTTGCAGCATTGCTTTACGACGGTCACCGAAGCCCGGCGCTTTAACCGCTGCAACTTTAACAATACCGCGCATGGTGTTAACAACCAGAGTTGCCAGCGCTTCACCTTCAACATCTTCAGCGATGATTAACAGTGGTTTGCTTGCTTTAGCAACGCCTTCTAATACTGGCAGTAACTCACGGATGTTAGATACTTTTTTGTCAACTAACAGGATGAATGGGTTTTCTAACTCAACAGCACCTGTTTCTGGTTTGTTGATGAAGTAAGGAGACAGGTAACCGCGGTCAAATTGCATACCTTCAACCACATCCAGCTCATCTTCCAGACCAGTACCTTCTTCAACCGTGATAACGCCTTCTTTACCGACTTTATCCATAGCTTCTGCAATTAATTTACCCACGGTTTCGTCGGAGTTTGCAGAAATAGTACCAACCTGTGCGATTGATTTAGTGTCTGAACAAGGAACAGACAGGGCTTTCAGCTCTTCAACTGCAGCAACAACTGCTTTGTCGATACCGCGTTTCAGGTCCATTGGGTTCATACCCGCAGCAACCGCTTTTAAGCCTTCAGTAATGATAGCTTGAGCCAATACAGTTGCAGTTGTTGTACCGTCACCCGCAGCGTCGTTAGCTTTAGAAGCAACTTCTTTCACCATTTGAGCGCCCATGTTTTCGAATTTGTCTTCTAATTCGATTTCACGTGCAACTGAAACACCATCTTTGGTGATAACTGGTGAACCAAAAGATTTATCTAAAACTACGTTACGGCCTTTAGGACCTAAAGTCACTTTTACTGCGTCTGCCAGAACATTCACACCACGAAGCATTTTCGTACGTGCATCACTACCAAATTTAACGTCTTTAGCTGCCATTATCTCTTTCCTTCAAATTCTTTTCGTTCGTTGAGAAGTTTTAAGTGAAAATTACGCTTCAACAATTGCCAGAATGTCACTTTCGGACATGATCAGGACTTCTTCATTGTCGATTTTTTCAGCTTTCACGCCATAACCATCGTTAAAGATTACGATATCGCCAACTTTCACATCCAGTGCTTTGATTTCACCATTTTCGAGGATGCGGCCGTTGCCAACAGCAAGAACTTCACCACGAGTTGATTTGCTTGCAGCAGTACCCGTTAGAACGATCCCGCCTGCAGATTTTGATTCAACTTCTTTACGTTTAACGATAACACGGTCATGCAATGGACGAATTTTCATTAATAGTTCTCCTATAAATAAAGTCCATACTAGGTAAAAGGACGATACCAGCATGTCTTAAATAAACTAGTACCATGTTTGAGCAGATTGGGGCGAAGAAGAGGGACTTCAAGGGGGGAGATAAAAAATTTTTCATTTTTATCTCCCCATAAATAGGGTGGTTTTATGATTTAGGGCGATCGTCTTTATCCGATGAATCTGTTTTATCTGAATTATCGATTGTAAAAGAAGGATCATCTTGCTTACGTTGGAATTCCCCCTCAAAAGTATCGCCACGTTGAAAGCCGCTATTTCCTGTTTGGTTAAAACCTGAACCCGGCTGGTAAAAACGAATATGAGGAATTAAACGCATTACAATAAGCTTTTGAATTGGTGGAAGTAACAATAGTAAGCCAATAAAATCCGTAAAGAACCCAGGCACAATCAACAAGAAACCAGCTAAAACCAGTGCGACGCTCTTGATCATTTCGGCTGCGGGGCTTTCACCTGACGCTAACTTTTGTTGGATTTGCAGTACATTTTTCATGCCTTGATTTTTAACGAGTGACACACCTAAGCACGATGTTAAAACAACTAAAATCAAAGTCATTAAAACACCCACTTCGGATGCAACCCGCACAAAAATGACGGATTCAATGTAAACGAGAATACATATCAGAATGAGTGGTAACCAGCGCACAAGTTCTCCTTTATTTCAATAAGCTATCGATTATTTTACGCCCCTAGGGAAACCTTTGTGAACTGCATCTAAGAGACAACTATCAATATTCGCTTTTTTCTTTAGTATAGCCATAATAATTGGGGCAGATATAACGCTTTTCAACTCACAGATTTTTTTCATTAATGATACTTATCTGTGATGAATATCACACAACGTAAAATCTGTTGCATAAATCAAACTATATAGTGATCTAGGTTCAAGGCAACACATGATTAAAAGCATATCATCTACCCATAAATCAGTAGATCATAATGCTGATAACGTAGTATACGGTGTTAATTGCTTGTAAAGTTTTATTTTACAACATTAATCGCTTGTGAATTTTGTTTTACGAAGTATCAATTTTTTAAAGCGCATAAAACGGACAGTAACTGTAATCTAATTAAGAAGGTTCTCATGTCAAACAATACTCGTATCGAAGAAGACCTGTTAGGTAAAAAAGAAGTTCCAGCCGATGCCTATTATGGTGTTCATACTCTGCGTGCGATTGAAAACTTTTATATCAGCGACCGCACTATTAACGATGTCCCAGAATTTATTCGTGGCATGGTTATGGTTAAAAAAGCGGCGGCTTTAGCCAACAAAGAACTGAAAACTATTCCTCGTAATATCGCAGACACCATCATCAAAGCCTGTGACGTTGTGTTAAATGAAGGCAAATGCATGGATCAGTTCCCTGTTGACGTATTTCAAGGTGGTGCGGGCACATCACTGAATATGAATACCAACGAGGTTCTTGCAAACATCGGTCTTGAACTGATGGGTCATAAAAAAGGTGAATATGAATTCTTAAACCCTAATGACCACCTGAACAAAAGCCAATCCACTAACGATGCTTACCCTACGGGGTTCCGTATCGCAGTGTACAATTCTGTATTGAAGTTAATTGAATCTGTTGAATATCTGAAAAAAGGCTTTGAAGCTAAAGCTGAAGAATACAAAGACATTCTGAAAATGGGCCGTACCCAGTTACAGGATGCCGTTCCAATGACTGTCGGCCAAGAATTCCATGCCTTCGCGACTCTCTTAAAAGAAGAAGAGAAAAACTTAAAACGCAGCATTGAATTACTGCTCGAAGTAAACTTAGGCGCAACTGCTATCGGTACTGGCCTGAATACGGCACCTGGCTACTCAGAGCTTGCAGTTAAAAAATTAGCCGAAGTGACTGGTTTACCATGCATTCCTGCAGAAGACTTAATCGAAGCGACCTCTGACTGTGGTGCTTACATCACTGTTCATGCAGGCTTAAAACGTCTGGCGATGAAACTGTCTAAAATTTGTAACGACTTACGTCTGTTATCTTCCGGTCCTCGTGCAGGTCTGAAAGAAATTAACTTACCTGAGTTACAAGCAGGTTCTTCTATTATGCCAGCAAAAGTTAACCCTGTTATTCCAGAAGTGGTTAACCAAGCTTGTTTTAAAGTTATCGGCAACGATATCTGTGTAACGATGGCTGCTGAAGCAGGCCAATTACAGTTAAACGTAATGGAACCTGCAATTGGCCAAGCGATGTTCGAGTCTATCTCTCTGATGAGCAACGCCTGTCGTAATCTGCAAGAAAAATGCATTAGCGGCATTACAGTAAACAAAGAAATCTGTGAAGCGTTTGTATTTAACTCCATCGGTATCGTTACTTACTTGAACCCATTCATTGGCCACCATAATGGTGACATCGTGGGTAAAATCTGTGCTGAAACCGGTAAGAGCGTGCGCGAAGTTGTTCTTGAACGCGGTTTACTGACTGAAGCTGAACTGGATGATATTTTCTCTGTTGAGAACTTAAAACACCCAGCTTATAAAGCAAAACGCTTTGATGACTAAAATTTTATGTTTATCATAAATAATACTTAAAAATAAAGGCACGCCTCTCAATAGAAAGCGTGCCTTTTTTGATTGATACACACACAAATAATTAACATAACAGTTTCATAATTTTAATTTTCATTTTGTCGAGGAGTAAACACTATGTTAGCCGTAGAATTTATTATTGTTCTGCTGGCCATCTTTTTGGGGGCCCGTTTAGGTGGGATTGGTATCGGCTTTGCCGGTGGCCTTGGTGTACTGGTACTCGCTGCTATTGGCGTAAAACCAGGAACCATTCCATTTGACGTTATCTCAATCATCATGGCTGTTATTGCCGCAATCTCTGCAATGCAAATTGCAGGGGGTCTGGACTATTTAGTTGCTCAAACTGAGAAATTACTGCGTCGTAATCCTAAATACATTACCATTCTTGCACCTATTGTTACCTACTTCCTGACACTTTTCGCAGGGACTGGTAATATCTCTTTAGCAACGCTACCTGTTATTGCAGAAGTTGCAAAAGAGCAAGGCGTAAAACCGTGTCGTCCATTATCCACTGCGGTTGTTGCAGCACAAATAGGTATCACAGCATCACCAATTTCAGCGGCAGTGGTTTATATGGCGTCAGTCATGGAAAACCCAGCAATGGTGGGGGCAGGTAATACCGTCAGCTATATCACACTTCTGAGTGTACTATTGCCTGCGACATTCCTTGCAATTATTTTGATGTCATTCATTATCTCTTGGACATTCAACTCTAAGCTCTCTGATGACCCTATCTACCAAAAACGTTTAGCAGAAGGTTTAGTTGAACTGCGTGGTAGCCAAGCAAAAGAAATTAAAGCAGGTGCTAAATCCTCTGTATTGTTATTCTTACTCGGCGTTATCGGCGTTGTTTGCTATGCCATCATCAATAGCCCAAGCTTAGGGATTGTTGAAACACCATTAATGAACACCACAAATGCAATTTTGATTATCATGCTGACTGTGGCTACACTTATTACAATTCTTTGCCGTGTTAATACTGATGCAATCTTGAACTCAAGTACCTTTAAAGCAGGTATGAGTGCGTGTATTTGTATTTTAGGTGTTGCTTGGTTAGGCGATACTTTCGTACAACACAACATTGACTGGATCAAAGAGACTGCAGGGGATTTAATCCACGAACACTCTTGGATGTTAGCGGTTATTTTCTTCTTCTGCTCAGCTTTACTATACTCGCAAGCCGCTACAGCAAAAGCATTGATGCCAATGGCATTAGCGTTGAATGTTAGCCCATTAACGGCTATCGCATCATTCTCTGCGGTTTCTGGCTTATTTATTCTGCCGACCTACCCAACACTGGTTGCAGCGGTACAAATGGATGACACCGGTACCACACGTATTGGTAAATTTGTCTTTAACCACCCATTCTTTATTCCAGGTACTATTGCCGTCGCATTAGCTGTTTCATTCGGCTTCTTGTTTGGCGGTATGATCATCTAGTTTATATGTGTACCAAGTCATCTTATATCAACCCGTGCAAATCGCACGGGTTTTCTATATTTGCAGAAAATATATTACTTTGGTTTCCATACATAAAGTCACGTAAGTAATTATAAATTGATAATAACCATTTAGGTAAAAATAAAATAGTAATAAGATATATATATTTAACTATAAATAATTAAGACAATGTCAAAAATATTTTATCTAATAATATATGTATATTAATACTTCACATATAAGTGTAACAAATAATGACTATAAGTATGTAACGATAGGCTAACTTAATCATTTTACAATAAACATAAATCAAAATATAGCTTCAATAAAGGCAGTAAAAGAACAAATTAGCGATACAAAAAACCAAAATAAAAAAAACAGATAGACAATTAATCCAAAGCAACATTTCTATTACACAAGTTTAGGGTAGTGAAAATAGAAATCATCTATCAAAAATTTAAAATCAATCCGTCATAAATATTGGTAATAATCAACTCATCCTTGTTTAATAATAGCTGGAAGTCTGATTATATTCATTTAATCATTCAAACTGATACCAATAAACAATAAGATTTTTTGGTAGAAATATACTTTATTTTAACAAGATTTATATATTTGGAGGAGGCATGCTCAATACTCAACGAAATGAAAATACAAATGTAACCGTTTATATTGGAACCTTTTTAAAACACCGCAGAAAAGTGGTTGGCTTGACTGGCGCACAATTAGCCTCTCGGTTAAAAATCAGCCAACAACAAGTTTCTCGTTATGAAAGAGGTAAAAACGCCATTACGATCCAAGGTCTTTTGGATATTTTGCAAGCTCTCGAATTACGAAAACATGACATCGATGACTTTATGGAGAAAGTCTTTCAGTTTTATTATATCGATGCTGCGTTGGAAGCTAAATTGATCAATTAGGGCCTGATATAAACCCACAAGTTCGTTCCAGGGGGGTTCTTCCCCCTCCTGTTCCTTTTAAACTACCTACTTTTAAATACCCACTCAATTTCCTATTTGATTTAATCCCCCCTCGAAAACAATGTCTCGTGATAACACCGCAAATCGCTATAATTCGCAATTGAACATTGTTATGATGGAGAAAAATCAGACATATTGTGATGGAGTTAACAATGCCTATCCAACGCGAAACTATTTTGAGCCATGCGTTAAATCAATTGGAAATCCAAGGCTTATCCGCATCTACAGAAAATTTACTTAGTGAAATTGAATCTGATTTCTCGGCTATTCGACAGTTCTGGCCAGACGATGAAGCACTTGTTTATGATTGCTTGCGTTTTCATAGCCAGCAAATTGAAGTATGGCAGCGCCAAACCTTGCTAGATGAATCTCTAAGCCCACATCAAAAGTTAATGGCTCGCTACCAACAATTATCTGAAAAAGTCAGCCAAGGGCGTTTTCCTGGCTGTTTATTCATTTCTGCCTGTAATTATTACCCAGATGCAGAGCATCCTATCCACCAATTAAGTCGCTTGCAAAAAGATAATTCATTTCACTTCACTAAAAACCTATTAGATGAGCTAGATATTGAAGACTCTACATTGGTTGCTAACCAAATGGAATTAGTGCTTGAGGGTTGTTTAAACCGCTTATTAGTACAGAGGGATATTCGAGATGTGGAGATCGCACAGCACCTTTCTGAGGATATTCTCACAATCGCGCTGTGCCGTAAAAAAGGGGCGTTAAGTTAAAAAAGCAATTAACGCATACTAAACACACACCTTTTGCTGAAAAAGAAAACACTCAGTAAAAAAAAGTGGTTTTTTATAAAAAATGCATTGACGCAAACAGCTGAATACGGTTTAATGCGCCCCGTTGCCCGGATAGCTCAGTCGGTAGAGCAGGGGATTGAAAATCCCCGTGTCCTTGGTTCGATTCCGAGTCCGGGCACCACTTATTTAAAGAACCCGCCCAAAAGGCGGGTTTTTGCTTTTTATCGCTGAACAAAACCCTGTTTCATAAATATCCAGTACTACCACCAATATTAAACTGCCAGTTGCTCCCCTATCCTATTGGTTTAGCGTAATCGCCATGAGTATTTGCCAATAAAACCAATTTAGAACAGAATAGTCATTAGCATTGCCTATACTTATAGACTGATAATTCCTCATCATAATTAAGACATTCACCATGAACAGTGCGCCATCTTTTCAAGATATCATTTATAGCATTATGGGAAATATCCCTAGTGGCAGGGTCGTCACATATGGCGTACTCGCTAAAATGGCGGGTTACCCTGCTCATGTTCGTCAGGTATGCCGCGCAATTAGAAATATTCCACCTGGCAGTACCCTGCCCTGTCACCGTGTTATTAATAGTCAGGGAAAATTGTCCGTCACGGGAGAATGCTATCTACGCCATAAACAAGCCCTTATACATGAAGGTATTGTTTTTAATGCAAATGATAAGATAAAGTTAAAAGACTATTTATGGGAAGGGGGAGATTAATCCTTTCAAATATATTCATAGAATAAAAATATAAAATTATTTTTTATCTTTTAAATACCGAATTTTTTCATTATAAATATAATAAATATTATATAATCACTAAATTAATTAGTGATTAATATGTATCATTTATAGTTTACACTACTGATGATGTATCTGAGTGAGATTAACTAATAAAATATTAACTTGTATTGTTTTAGTTATGAACTATATTTAATTCTAAATCCATCTATGTCTCATGTTGATTATTTATTTTTGATAAAATATCAAGGAGAGTCTCTATGCCTATAGATCCATCATGGTTTAAATATATACCTGAATTTGTACTCGCAGCACCTCGATTCTTGCGTAGGTTAATTCAAAATGAATATTCTGACTGGTTCGATAATGCTTTGTGGGGAATCGATAGGCCTAATTTGCCAAGAGAGTTGAGTACATTCTCTGATGATATTGCCGCCTCAGCCAGAAGAGCCCATCATTACCTTACTGATATTGCAGTAAGCCAACAGCCATTACAGTATGTGGCTTGGCGAAGAGATCGAGCCATTATTAATATATACAGCCGTAACTCTTTACCATTTCATGCAACAACACGTCACCATCTATTACATGATCACTATGAGGATTTGGACCAAGCCCTTGTGAACCAATATTTTGGTTCTGAAGCACTAGCGCTTCAATCTGTTAATGACTTACAAGATCAACTTTCACAACTACCACTACTG
Organism: Providencia rettgeri; assembly: GCF_023205015.1. NCBI lineage: Bacteria > Pseudomonadati > Pseudomonadota > Gammaproteobacteria > Enterobacterales > Morganellaceae > Providencia > Providencia rettgeri. Next base: position 3,871,475 of record NZ_CP096258.1, read on the forward strand.
ACTCCTGATATTTATAATGTTGCTTGGTGGACACAAGGTTACTCTGGAACAATGGTTTTTCGCGGGGCACTAACCCTTGTAAATGATAATAATAGATTTGGAGCCATTTATAATTTCGGCAACTTAGCTGGACAGTATATTATCAATGAAGGCGATGTTGTTATTAACACCGATTTTATGTCAACAAGTGCGCATCCCAGTGTTGCAGCCGAGTTTGTCATCCGCCAAGCTTTACCTTACCCAGGAGATGGAGAATTCGTCCCTCAGATTATCGTTGATGCAATTTACCGCCGAGTTTTTTTCCGAATAAATATGAGGACGGGCAGGAACATTTGTGTTTGGACCAATATACAACAAGCGGAAATTTTATTTCCACTGAGAACATTGTTTAATGTAGTTAGTATTGAGGTAGGGACTTACGGTTTACTCGTAGAGTTAAGAGAATTAACAACAACTGAAATTAATAATTTAACCAAGACACCTAAAAATATTATGACAGGACATGATGTTGAATATCCCTAAATCACGTCAATAATATCAATCTTTGAAATTAAGGAAATCATATGCCTGTTATCCCTGGTTTTTTTAAAAACTTCAATGAACTCATCGATTGCTCATCCGATTTAACTCGAATCACAATGAACGATGAATACAAAAAAGTCATCATCAAAAATAGGCTCGCCGGCTTTCCAAATGCCCCAGCCCCTGACTCAATAGAATCTTTTTACGACCATATTGAAGAACACGCAACACGCGTTCATAATTATTTAGCGAATCAAGGTAGATATGCCGTTAATAACTGGGAAGAGCTTAAAGCTGACTGGTTTGCCTATGGTACACTAGTAAAAAATACCGATTTATTCTATAGAATGATAGCTCGACTTCCTCCCCTTCCTTACTACCATGGCCTTGATGATGAACTCGTCAAAATACTAACAGGTACACCATTATCACCACTTCTTGCCGCAGTTTATAATTTAGCTATAGACGACCTCCCTCTTTTAAAACCAATTGACTATGATGTCAAATGGTGGAGCAGAGGCTATGAAGGCTCGATGGCCTTCATTGGTGCAAATACAAGAATTAACCCTGACGGTGGAAAGTTTGAAGGATTCTATGCATTTCCTGATGCAGTGGGAAATAATATGATAAAAAAAGGGGATATTATTTCTAATCGAGGCCCCATATTAGCTCATGCATCGCCATATAAACCGATGGAATTTTGTTTAAGGCAATCTATGTCTCATCCTGATAGTGATCTACCTGATTATGAAGATTACTGGGAGTTTGGTTTTGCCAGACGTATTATTTTTGAAATCGACTTTATTACGGCAAGAAATGTAGCTCCTTGGTCCGCTCCAGATAGAGAGGAGTTAATATTTCTCGCGGATCGAAGATTTAAAGTTGTTGAAATTGATGAGGCGACATTTAATTATAAAACCTTAGCCTTAGTCGTCAGGTTACAAGAAATCCCTGAAAGTTCAGTACCTAAAAAAACCCCTTACAGGGACTTAATATCAGGTGAAACATATTATTCACCCATCCCAATCAATGAGCTAGAACTAAAGAAAATAATTGATTTATCAAATGAAAAACAGAATCCATTAATTAATAAAATCATAAGCTATGTAAAAAATAGATAATATAGTGACGCCTCAGATTGGCTCCGCCACGCTATCGAGCATAAGAATAATTTGAGGCGTTTTTTAAATTATTAAAGATTAATAGGCGTATTCTCTTCTATATACGTTTTTAAAATATCTGCATCTATAGAGCCTGTATTCATGAATCGATCCGTAATAATTGGATAACCATCTCCCCCATTTGCATTATAACTTGGCAAGCTAAAGCGATAGGTTTTGTTTAGTTCAATAGGATTACCTGCAATCTTAATGTTTTTTAATTTCCCATCAGAAAGGTCAAAAGTAATATTAGCGAATTGTGGATATGCTCCTGCACCAGGAGTCATATTGGCAATCGTTGTTAAATAAGGTATTAATTCTTTTCCTGTCATTTCAGCAAAACCGACTGAGTTACCAAAAGGCTGAACGGTTAATATATCACGGTATGTAATATCCCCTTGCTCTATTGGTGCACGAATACTTCCGCTGCTTATCAAGCCAAAATTAGCATCTGTTTTCCACATTTGTGCAAGTATAATTAGTTTGCCGAGATTTGTTTGTTGATGGCGAACAACGCGACGGTCACCTTGTAGTAAATTCTCAGTTTTTCCAATAATCACACCCAGTTTTTCTTCCCCTTGTTGCTGATATGGAGTCAATTCTGTAATCACACTCGGGTCCGCTTTAATTTCTTCCGTGTAATAAACATATTGCTTATTGCCGTCCGAGTCTTTTACGGTATATTTTAGATTAACAGGAAGCATCTGATAGCTTAACAGTGTGATTTTATTCTCAGTAATTTGAAAGTTTGCACGGCCAACAAACTTACCCCACTCACCTGCTTGCATAATCCAGACTCCATTTTGATAATCTGGGCGGCAATCTTCACCCACTTTATATTCAAGATCAATGGAGTTTTCCTTTACCATACAAAGTGTTGAATGTGAATGTGCACTGATAATGCCATCGATATCTCCTGGGCTTAGTGCGCGAGCTAGCTCAACATCGCCATAAGCACTCGTCCCTGATTTACCATCCTCATAGTACCCAAGATGGGATAATACCACGACCATATCTGCAATATTGTCTTTTCTTATCTGGGTTGATAGCGTTTTAACTTCAGTAATCGGGTCAGTAAAGCGCACATTCTGTAAGATTTTTTTACTACCCAGTTTTGGGGTATCTGGTGTCGTTACACCGATAAAAGCAATTTTTACATTCCCTTTTTTTAATACTACGTAAGGGGAAAATAAACGTTGATCCGTGGTTTTATCATAAATATTGGCGGATAAAAAAGGAAAATTTGCCCATTGTTCTTGTTGCTTTAATAACTCAACAGGATGGTCAAACTCATGGTTGCCAATTGCCATCGCATCATAACCAACGAGGTTCATACCGATAAAGTCAGGTTTAGCATTGAGTAAGTCAGATTCTGGAGTACCTGTATTAATATCCCCACCTGACAACAAAAAAGTCTCCCCGCCTTGTTTAGAAACTTCTTCACGGATACTATCCACCAGTGTTTTTTGCGCTGCAAGACCATATTCACCGTGCTTACTTTGCCAAAAGTGCCCATGATGGTCATTGGTGTGCAATAGTGTAACATATGAACTTTTCTGAGGTGCTGAGCAACTAATCAACAACAGAGTCAGCAGTGCAAAACCAAGGCGAGCTGCATATTGTTTTGTAGAACGAATAAGTTTATTCATTATCAAACATCCTTATAGAATTACTTCAATATGTCGTTGCTATCAATAAAAACATAAAACTTATTGCTTTGGTAAGATTGGAAATTGTTATCAGTAACAAAAACCAGGGTTTTATGTCCATCAATAACTGGGCCAAAAGTAATACCTTCAATATTATCTGGGGTCTTGGTATAATCAGAAAAGTCGATGAGTAGTTTCTTCGTTATTGGCTGAAATTGGCTTTTTTCTTTAATATCGCTCAGTGTTTCCATACCTTTAATATTTGTGCTTTTAGAAATATCTCCTAAATAGACTCGAATATTAAAATCCCAATCATCATAACCTTTGCTGGCATTACGACCCGCTCTCTCAATAAATAACAATTGATGTTCATTAACGGCTAAAATATCAGAAACGCCATTATCATTAACTGCAAACTCAGACACGTCAGGAATAGGATCAATATTATAAATATACTCGCCCACTAAAGTTAATTCATTGGTTTGTGAGTTTGCATCATATTTCAATAGCCTAGCAGGGCTAGAATTTAATGGCGTTGAAATAGGCCCATCTTGTTTTAATGCCGTTTCAACAGAAATAAATACATTTTTTTTATCTGGCGTGAGAGATACTCCCTCAAAACTAGTTCCTGAACGAACACCAACTTTCGAGGTTTTATCAGCAATACCTAACACATTATAGTATGGGGGGATAACATCATTATAATCAGCAATAAATGAGCCATCAAAGTCTGTGATACGTAATGCGCTTCCTAATTCAGATGTCCAAAACAAGCCCTTTCCATTTGGCGTTGGTGCAATTCCTTCCGCATCAACTTGCCCATTTGACCAAATTTTACCGTCTTTATCGAGAAGGTTTTTCATGCCCATAATATTGACGCTATGAATCCCTTGCTTATCAATATTCATTGTTAAGGTATAAAAGCGAGAAACACCTTCTTGTTTAGTATTTCGTGCATCAGAGATACCATAATAAATGGATTTTTCAGCATCAAAATACAATCCTGAAACACCTCCAAATAATACATCTTGATATGATGTACTCGTCGGAAGTGAATATTCCCCTATAAAGTCAAGTTTTTCGAGTGCGGTTGAAAATTGACTATAAAATAAAGTCGATGCAGTAAATAGGCTAGCAACTAGTTTCCATGATTTATTTTTTTTCTTCATAATTACCCCTGATTAATATTATTTGTAATCGTTAATAAATTCTTCAACTTTACTTTTGGTTAATATGGAGTTTCGAGCCCCCAAATAACCAATAGAAATAGCGGCTGATGCACAAGCAAAAGCCAATGCTTCTTTCAATGTTATTTCTGCAAGTAAGGCGTGGATAAAAGACGCATTAAAGGTATCTCCAGCCCCAGTGGTATCAATCACGTCAACACAAAAGCCATCATGTTTCTCATCGCTATCTTTTGTAACAGCGATAGCGCCTTGCGCACCACAAGTGACAACAATCACATCAAGTTGATATTGCACAACCAAATGTCGTAATGCATTAACAGTGAGTTCAAGCCCTGTACAGGTAAGAAATCCTTCTAAATTGAAAATAACGATATTGCTAGCGGTTAAAATCGTTTCAAGCTTATCTTGGGTGTCCGCGATATGAGGCTCAATATCCACTGCAATTTTAGTGTCATGTATTTGGCAGATTTCAGACATGTATTTGAATTTTTCAATATTCCCCGGCATGGTATACAGCACCTTACTTTCTTTAATTGCCTGAGTGTAATTCGCCTGATTGATTTTAGTTTCTTCACCGGGGGAAAATACCAATGCCTTTTCTCCACTATGATCAAGGAAGATAATGGCCAAATTCGGAGAAAGACGAGGAATAATTTCAACAAAACACGTATCGACACGGAAGCGTTTAAAGTCATTTAAAATCATTTGCCCATAATTGTCATCCCCCACCGATGAAAGGGATAAAGTCTTAGAGCCCAATTGCCCAAGAACACAAGCGCTATTAGCGACTGTCCCTCCGACGCATTCATTAATTTTTTCACCGACGACTTTACTGTCATATCTTGGCAAACTAGGCACTCTAAACATGAGATCAATATTGGCATCGCCCACCGCAACAACATCATATTTTTTCATTATTATTCCCTTTCTTTAGTTATTGCTAAAAGCTCTAACGCCACCTTGAGCGACCCAATGCTCAGCGAGCTTTAGAGATAAAACTTGTAAAAAATTGAGGCTATAAAAGCTAAATTCCGTTGAAGTACTGCAAGGAAAAGTTATTACCATAAAACCATTCATGTCATTTTCTTTTAGTGGATAAGCAGATAGCAATATGACGCTAGCCCCTTGTGCAACTAATGTTTTTGCAGTATTCAAGAAAATAGACTCATGTTTTTTATCACTAAGTAACAGAATAAAACGACGTAAATGGTTGTCATGTAGAAGGCGTAAACTATGGTGATATTCTTCTATAAGGAATGAATGGGCTAATAATTGTGGCCCGCAAGCGAGTAAATTGCACCCCATTTCGGCAATAAAAGAGGTTATTCCTGTTGATAGGAATACATGAGCAGCTTCGAATGGGTAGTTTCTGTCTATCTGATATTCAATAGTTTTTTTCTGAATAATCGGGGCGGCCAGATTCTCAACGATTAATCGGAGCTCAGCTAAAGCATCATTAATATCTGATGACTTCAGATAAATAGATAATTGAATTAATAGCAATAAACTTGCAGTTGTGCTTTGAGTGGGAATCCCTTGCTTTTCTGCACCGGTATACAACACAAAATTAGCTTGTTCACGTATCCTGTCATTTTTATGATTTGTCACTACAACAACAAATGCACTTGAGTCTGAGGCAATGGCTAAAGCATCGATAACCGGTGAGGGACGACCACTGGCTGTAATAATAAAAACGACACTATCCTTCAGGAGCAGGCGTGCCCCATTGACAAACTCATAAGACTGAATAGCTTTGCAATCTATACCTAATTGCTTTTCATAATATATAGCTATGAATTGAGCAATCGCATAGGAGTCACCAGAACCAACAAACAACATCTGTGTGATTGTTTGTTGTTTGATACCAATTGCTAACTCACGAACAAGATGAGGTTCTTCCAATAAGTACGCCAGAACCCTAGGCGTACTTGTTATCTCTTGCCATGTTTTATCTAATGGCATGATGGCTTTCATTGCGCTTCACCCTGCAAAGCTTGCCATGCGAGCTCTGATAACCCTTGTGCAATTTTAGGGATATCAAAATCATGGCTGTTTACTTTGCTAAAGAACTGGTACTGGTCTTGTGGAAGACTATCAAACCCTTGTAGTGCCCCTGCCATGGCCCCTACCATCGTGGCAATACTGTCGGTGTCATTTCCTACGTTTGTTGCAGCAACAATGCCATCCCAAACCTGACCTTTAGTGAATGCAAATAACCCAATAGCCGTTGGAATAGATTCATGTGCCGCTACGGAATTTCCAACATATCCTTCAAGCTGTCTTAAGCAAATCTCTAAGTCTGTATTTTCACGGGCGATTCTAAGGGCTAATTGAATACGCATTTCAATACTTGGCCCAGCAACAACACGCCCTATTTTTTTAGCTAAAACTTCACCATACCGTGCACCGTATAAACACGCTTCAACCACAGACTCTACTGTTGCACTCACCATCATTGCCTGGCTCACACCAGCCGCAATAGCACAGGCACTCGCTATCGCGATGTTGGTGTCATGAGACGGAATGCAAGTCAATGCTGCGAGTTCACAGGCTTTGTCTAGCTGCCCTGGATAAATAAGCCCTGCAGGCGCAATGCGCATACCAGCTCCATTTGTCGTACCAATATTTGGCGCTTGGCGTTCAGAAGTCCCTATGCGGCCTATTGTGTTAGTTGCTTGCCCTGATTTTAACGCATTAACAATCAGTTCAGTGGTCGGCCCCTTATAGTTTGCATAAGGTTGCATATCCGCCCAGCGTAATAAACAATTCACCCAATCTTGGTTAGTAAATCTATTATAACCCGCAGAGATGAGACCTTCTGATAAAACATACATTTGACTTGAGTCATCGGTAATTAAACCTGCGACCCCGTTTAATGACCCGGCGAATGTATCTTTAGGCGGTGTAATAAAATGGTCTAGAAAGCCTCGATGAGCAGCGATAATTTCATCAATACTGTATAACTCCGTGGGTGCACCAAGCGCATCTCCCATGCCTGCTGCAGCGAGTGAGCCGTATATTTTGTTATAAATAACTTTCTGAGTAAGTTGCATTTTTTATCCTTAATTATTTATTGCGACCAAAACTATCGCGATTGATTTTCATGTTGTAGGTATAGCGGCTCGCGGGATAAACCATTTCAACGTATTCCATTGGTTTTAGTGCTTCAGATAATGTAATTCGAGTACAAGCGAGTACGACCCCTTCATGATCCAACTCTAAAAAACTTCGCTCTGAAGAAGAGGCTAAACGAGCACTAATTGACTCATAGGCTTCCAATGGAAATAAATTATATTTTTCTTTCAATACCTTATATAAAGAACCATACTCAAGAAGCGTTTCTTTTTCGATAGGCATATTATGCGGTAACGGTATATATGAGGTATGGATCCCCATTGGGGTTGTTTCTGAAAAACGAATACGTTTAATACGAAAAATAGTGCGTTCATGTAGCGATAATTGCAAATTTTGCCTAATTATATTGCTAAGAGGAACGAACCCAATTTCCAAAATTTCTTGTGATGGAGTCCCACCTCGAGACGAAATATCATCGGTAAAACTGTGCAATGAGCGCCTAGATAACCGGCTTTTCTCTGGTAAAACAAATGTACCTCGACCATGTTGACTAAACAGATAACCATCTTGCTTCAGTAACTCAATGGTTTTTCTAATCGTGGTACGGCTAGTTTGATAAACTTCAGCAAGCTCCCGCTCTGTTGGAATGACATCCTCCTCCTGCCATTCTTGCTGATCAATTTTATTTTTAATATCCAGATAAATTTCCTGATATTTCAAAATATAGTTTTTTGACATTATTTATATCTCTAAGATTGGTAACTACCAATATTGTTAACTAAAAAAGAAAAAGAACAATTATTATTGCTATTTTTTGCGATCAAAATCAAAATTTAATATTTTTATCAATAAAAACAAATGATTATTTTTATTTTCATTTATTAGTGACATCGTTCACAATTTAAACAATGGTTTGTTGTGGTATATACCAATATTATTAATCTCTAAATCAAACAGAGAGAAAAAATATAAATAATGTTAATTGAGAATAAGGAATGAAATATGTTTAATCAAAAAAATAAAGCCGAATGTTCACGAAGAAAACCCTATTACTTATCATTAAGCACCCTAGTTTTTACGACTATTTTCATCTCATCCTCGTATGCAGGTGGTGGTTACCTTGATTACCGTAATGAATATTTAACTAAGCAACGCGTTTCCAATGATCGCGTTAAAATGGGGTACTTTTTTGATAGTGGACTAGATGTACACCTTGAATTAATGTGGAAACAAAAAAACAATGATAAAAGAGGGGAACTTCCCGCTAACCGTGATAGTTGGGGTCATTTTGAAAATAATGGTCATGGTATTATCTTAAATTATCCACTTCGATTTGAACCTTTAAAGAATTGGACATTTACCCCCACTTTTTCCGTCTATAGTTCAAGTTATTGGACAACCTATGAGCCCGGTCTTGAAGTCGCTTATAAAATTAATGCCGACCATCGCATTCGTTCAAGATTCCGTGTGGATTTAGATCATCCAAGTTCCAGTAATTCTGCGGATAAACAAAAAACTTATAGAACCGATTTTTGGTATGACTGGCGCCCTAAAGATTTACCAATTGGGATCACCTACAACTTTGTTTGGTATGACACTGAAAATGTACGTTGGGATAATAAAAAACGCGACTATGCCCAAGATATTAAAGTCCAATATACCATCGAGAATTGGACACCTTATATTGCAATCGGTGATGTAAAAGGATATAGCAAATACAGTGATAACCGCCAGTTAAGATTAAGAACAGGAATATCATATAGTTTTTGATTATCAAAAATACAAGGACGTAATTATTCCAAAGCAAATAAAAGCGCAGCTTGGTAGTAAGGAATTAAAAGCTAACTATCATGCCGCTCTATAAAGGTTAAATAAGATGAAACTATCTATTTATGAAAAAGTTGGCTTTGGTGCAGGTGACATGGCAATTGCCATTGTCATGATCTCCATGCAACTATTATTAGCGTATTTTTATACTGATATTTATGGCTTGTCTGCGGCCGACACTGGTGTTTTATTTATTATTGTTCGCTTTGTTGATGCTTTAGTTGACCCAATGATTGGCATATTTACTGATCGAATAAATACGCGTTGGGGACGGTATCGCCCTTACCTACTCTTTTTGGCTGTCCCATTCGGCTTTGCTATTTACTTAATGTTTGTCACCCCTGATATCGCCTATACAGGTAAACTAATTTGGGCGTATGCAAGCTATATCTTACTTACCATTATCTATACATTTATTGCCATTCCTTATGTTTCTCTCATTAGTGTTATTAGTGACGAACCATTAGATAGACTGAGTGCAAATGGCTATCGTTTTGTCATGACCAAAATAGCTGCCTTTATTGTCACTATCATCGTGCCCTTAATGGCGGTGTATTTTGGCCAAGGACAATTAGCTAAAGGCTACCAGAGCTCAATGGCCATTATGGGGATATTAGGTACGGTACTTATTTTATTCTGTTTTTTTTCCACCAAAGAAAGGGTCTCTGTAAATATAGAAAAAACACCAATAAAACAGCAGGTAAAATTATTATTTAAAAACGACCAGTGGATTATTTTAGGTATTGTTCTGACATTAATTATGTGTGGTGGGACGATCCGCGCATCTGTATCAGCCTATTATGCTAAATACTATTTATCCGGTGGCGATAGCTTAATTCCTGCATTCTTAACCACAGGAGTGATTGCTTCGGTGTTAGCTATGATTGTGAGTACATGGATGACTAAATTTTATGATAAAATAAAGTTGTTTCGTTATTCCCAAATCGCGACCTTTCTATTTAGCACATTAATGTACTTTATGGTGGGACAGGGCGATATTGCTCTCGCCTTTATATTCTATTTTGCCGTTTCATTCTTATGTGATTTACAACTACCTATTTTTTGGTCATCGATTGCTGAGTCTGTCGATTATGGTGAAGTAAAAACAGGAACTCGAGTTTCTGGGCTGGCTTTTGGTGGCATCTTATTTTTCCAAAAATTTGGAATGGGGGTCGCAGGTGGTGCCTTAGGTTTTGCCCTAGCTTATATAGGCTACCAACCCGATGTTGAACAAACAGTGTCATCCCTTATCGGCATATCACTCATGATGACATTAATACCGGCAATATTTCATTTGTTAGTCGGGTTATTAATGTTCAAATTTATTATTAATAACCAATATTACCAAAAAATAAAAAACGAGTTACTCAAAATAGCCTAGTTATTTATCACATAAAATGAGAAAGAAATGAACATAGATCAACAGAGTTATTTACCTAAAGTCATTTTACATGAGCATTTGGAAGGATCGGTTACCCCTAAAATTGCCAAGCAATTAGCCATGAATAATGCCATTAATTTACCATCATCGTTATTTTATCCAGTAGGGGAGTATGATGATATACAATTTCCTGATGGGCGCTATTTTTATGATGAAAGCCAGTTTAATGAATTTATTACCATCTATGATCGTGTTGCTTCACTCATTCAAACCGCAGATGACTACTATCTGATCACCGAAGATTATCTCACTCGAAATGCGCAGCAAGGGCTAATTTATTGCGAATTATTGATCTCCCCCTATCATATGAGCGCCAGTGAAGTTAACGGGAAAGTATCCTGGGACAGCACGCGCTATATGGATAGGCTATTAGCCATTACACGAGCCATTGAGGATGTGAATCAGTTGTATCCTTTAATTGTCAGGTTACATGCCGTGGGAGTCAGGCATTTAGGTCCTGATATTGTCTATCAAACGCTCCAGTTTGTTCAGCAAAATCCCCATGATGTAATAACTGGTTTTAATATTGCAGGTAATGAGTTGAGCTACCAATTTGCTGATTTTTCCATGAGCCACCAATTAGCAAAACAACTGGGGCTGGGCCGGTCATACCATGCAGGTGAAATTGGTTCAGACCAGCAAATACAAAATGCAGTTAAAGCTGGTGCTGTACGTATTGGCCATGGTATTCGCGCCATTGATAATGAGGCTTTAATAAAGCAATTAATTGAGAACAAGATCCTCTTAGAAATCTCGATGACAAGTAACCGTATATTAGTCCCTGAGTTAAATGGCGATATTCATCAACACCCTATTCGCAAACTGTATGATAAGGGAGTGCGTATTGCGATTAATACTGATGATGCAGGGATTTTTGGTACAGATATCAACAAAGAATACCAAATCGCCCAACAGACTTTTCAATTTACACGCATCGAATTATTAGACATCACTCTTTGTTCCCTTGAAGCCGCTTTTTTAGAGGATGAGTATAAAGAACTCGCACTGCAACAGGTTTACAAAACTTTTACCGAGGACGATATTAAACAACTACAGAAGTATGTTGACAGACCATCAATTAGTTCCGCATTAGTCTCTCGGTTAAATAACCATTTACACTATTTAAAAAATCATTTATTACCGTGACATTATGATTATTGGTGTTTGGTAAAATAAACTGCTTCACTCACGGCAGTTTATTTTTATAATCTTTATTTAATCTAGATTCTCTGCTCATAACAACAAAATCACACTTTATACCCTCACTGGTTGCCCCTAACCTAATGAACTAAAATAGGGCAACCAATGATTTTCTAATTACACATAAAAAGGCTAACTTCCCGGTGTGAAATAAATTGGGGAACCAGGACCTACAGGAATACCCAATACAAATACCCACACAATAAAGAACAACGACCAGCCAATGAAGAAAATGATGGAATATGGCAACATCATTGAAACCAATGTCCCTATTCCTGCATCTTTTTTATATTTAACCACTATCGCCATAATCAACCCAAAATAGCTCATCATTGGCGTGATAATATTGGTTACCGAATCCCCAATACGATAAGCGGCTTGGATAGTTTCAGGCGCATAACCTGCCAACATCAACATGGGGACGAAAATAGGCGCGGTGACAGCCCACTGAGCCGATGCAGAGCCAATCATTAAGTTGATAAAAGCACAAATAAGAATAAAGCCAATAAACAGCACCCCACCGTGAAGGTCGATACTATTTAAGAAGTTGGCACCTTTAACCGCAATAACTTGCCCGATATTTGTCCAACCAAAGAAAGCAACAAATTGTGCGGCAAAGAAAATGATAACCAGATATAAGCCAAGAGTGCTCATTGCCCCTGCCATTGCGTCAACAATGTCTTTATCAGAACGCATGGTTTTAGCGATATAGCCGTACACAATACCCGGGACAGCAAAGAACACAAAAATGAATACCACTATGCCTTTTAGGAAAGGCGAGTTGCTGACTAACCCAGTATCTTGGTTACGTAATATTCCGTTTTCGGGTACCACCATTAACGCCAAAATCGCGGCTAATCCCCAAAACGTCACTGATGCCCAAAATAACGCTTTTTTCTCTAGCGGAGTGACATTTGCTGAGGCATAGAGGCTATTTTCATCTTCGTCAACTGCACCGCCAGTGTATGGACCAAGCTGTGGCTCAACTATTTTTTCTGTGATCAAGTAACCTAAAATAGTAATCAAAAACGTACTCGCAAACATAAAGTACCAGTTCGCTTCCGCTCCCACAATATAAGTCGGGTCAATGATTTGCGCAGCCTGCTGGGTGATACCTGACAGTAACGGGTCAACCGTACCTAATAATAAGTTTGCTGAATAACCGCCTGAAACCCCTGCAAATGCAGCGGCAAGGCCAGCTAAAGGATGACGTCCTAATGAGTGGAAAATGATAGCGGCTAACGGAATAAGTACCACATAGCCCAGTTCTGCCGCGGTGTTTGACATAATACCTGCAAACACGATCGCCATCGTCGTTAATTTACGTGGGGCTTTGGTTACAACCAAACGCATGGCCGCAGAAAGCAAACCGGCTCGTTCTGCAATTCCAACCCCTAATAACGCAACTAATACCGTCCCTAATGGCGCGAAGCCGGTGAAGTTAGTAACGACATTAGCAATAATTTTTCGGATCCCTTCAGCATCCAATAAACTGACAATGTGAATAATACCGTCTTCTGCACGCCCTTTCGCCCCTTCTGGGCGAGGATCTGGCACGCTGACACCAAAATACTGACCAATTGCTGAAGAAACTAATAAAATTGCAATTAAAATAATAAATAAGATGACGGGATGTGGTAGTGCATTACCTAGCCACTCAACCGTTCGCAAAAAACGGCTTCCCTCTTGTTTCTTTTGTTCCATATTTTCTCCTTATAAACAAGCAAAACGGACATTACACAATGTTTTTCCTTTTTGCTATTTACAAATAGATAATTTCAATCCAACAAAAATCATACAAATTAGACATAAAATTCAACATAATTAGAAATTATTTACCCCAACTAGTTATTAATATCACTTATTTATATAAAGGCGAAAATTAAGACCAAAATAAACAAGATAAATTAATTTCCATAAGTGTGGTCAATATAACAATTTTCATATTATTCTTCGCTTTTTTACCTCATTTATCACTAATTAAACATCATTTTTCAGCCGTTTTATTTTATAAAAATAACCAACCCTTCATTTATAAACCCTCGGTAAAACCTTACTGATAACTCGGAATAATAACCATAATAAAGAATAATCTGCCAACTTCCTTTATATTGATATGGAGGGCTATAATAGTAAAAAATCAACTTTTGGAGCCACTATCATGTCAGTTATCGACCTTTGGGCTGAGCGCCATATTCAAGCCGCACTGAATAAAGGGGAATTATCGAGTTTAGATGGGGAAGGCAAGCCACTGCAGCTCGAAGACGATAGCTTAATTCCACCTGAACTTAGGGCTGGATATCGGATATTAAAAAACTCAGGCTATTTGCCTGTAGAATTACAACAAAGAAAAGATGCATTAACGTTAAGTCAAATGCTACAAAGCTTATCTATAGACGACCCAAATTACACATCCATAAGCAAACAGTTAGCGTTACTCGAATTAAAGCTCAAACAAGCCAATGTCAATACCGATTTTTTACATGGCAACTATGCAGTTTCAATTTCTGAACAAATAACAAGAAAATCAGATACAAAATAATGCTAAGTAAGCCGATCTCTCAGTAAATGAAGATATTACCCTTTTATTAAGAAAACTCTGTAATAGTCAAATTAAGAATATCCCTCCTGCATTTATAGAAGCATCCAAGTATTATCAATCCCGATTTTATAAGTATAAATAGATAAGGGATGAAGATGGAACAGAAACAATATTCTAATAAATGGCAAAAACGGTTCGATTTCTTTGATAAGCATGGTGCTCCTGATACGCCTGAATTCAAAGCAGCGTTAAAAGCGGCCTCTTTCGGTGAGCGTATTCTCATTAATATGAACATTTTTGCCTTCTTCTTCGGCATTATTTATTTCTTGATTTTAGGGCTATGGAAGAAAGGGTTAGTGATGTTTGGCATCACTCTTGGGGTTGCTATCGTTTTGAATATTATTGATTTTATGATTGGTGGAACGATTCCTAACGCCGTCTTTACTGGGGTATCTGTCGGTATGTCAGCGCTGTGGGCCATGGTTGCCAACTATGCTTACTATATTAAAGAAACCAAAGGATTGGATAACTGGAACCCATTTGAAGGGATCCGCATGCTGTAGATAGCAAATATTGTAAAGATTGGTGGCTAGCAAAGCTGCTAATTTTTACAAGGTACTAAGTTAACGCCCTGAATTCGATATTCATTTGGTGTTCTGCCATAAAATCGACGAAAAGCTTGGCTAAATGCCGAATGAGACTCATAACCGACAGATAATGCAATTTGTTCTATTGAAGTATTTGTTAGTAATAAGCTTCCTGCGATTTCCATGCGTTTTTGTAATAGAAATTGCATCGCTGTTAATTGTGTTTCTGCTTTTATTCGCCGCTGCAATGTACTCACCGACATACAAAAAGCAATCGCCATATCTTCACAACTAATAGGATGATGCAAACGCAACTCCACCCATTGAGAAACTTCATCAATCCACTTATTTTCAGGTTTTAATTGAGCCAATAATAGACGAGCAACGGTAAAATTATGTTCGGGAGCTTGTGGAAAACTTTGTAACCAACTCAAAAGACCGACTGCGGCTGGAGTCAGAGTGAATTGTGTCATCTTTTCATTTAATGCCCACTGCGCTGTATTTGGCATTTCTAATACATAATTTTGATTTCCTAGCTGGCCACTAAATGCATGATTGACACTCGGAGGGATCACGACGCCCTTCCCTGCATTTAACAAGAAATGTTGCCGATACATATTGATTTCCATCTGCCCAGATAACGACAACACGACTTGCCACTGCCCATCATGTTGATGAGAAATGACTTCGTCTGAATATTGGCGAAAATGTAGTTCAGGTAATCGCAAAGGGTCACACTCCTACTGATACAGAGAATAGCAGTATAACCTTTTTACTAATAAATAGCAGTGATGGCACCGACGACACTAGGCGGCAAGCAAGCGAGACCCTAAATATGGCCCCACTGAACCAAGTAAGTATAACCAAAAAGCCATATCAAATTAATGTATTAACACGAAGTATAACGAGTATTATGCTAATAAAGCACCGTTTGGCAAAGGCAGGTTAAATTCAGCAAGAACGATCGCCCCCGTTTCGTCAGGCGCCCCCGTGATCAATACTTCTGATTTAATGCCTGCTATACGCTTTACTTCAAAATTACACACGCACAGCACTCGCTTACCAATCAAATCTTCAGGCGTATAATTGACGGTGATCTGTGCACTTGAACGCTTAATACCCAATTCGCCGAGATCAACCTCCATAATATAAGCGGGTTTTTTAGCTTTAATATTCACTTCTGCACTAATAATCGTACCGACGCGCATTTCAACCCGAGTAAAATCGTCCCATTCAATTATGTTCATTCATTTTTCCTAATTAGATTATTTATAGAACGTAAATTAACATAGGATAGATCCTTTCTTTTATCGCCAAACCATCACTTTGTATCGTAAAACAGTCATACTATCGCATGATAAAAACGGATGATAAAAAAATAGCCCTCACGAAAATACATGGAGGGCCAAACAATGAACGAAAGAAAGAATGCAACAATGAATCAATTACATCGTTGAGAATGTATTCATAATAATCCCACCACTAATGATGAGCCCCATCGCGAATACCGCTGGAAAATCGGGTTTTTGTTTATATAAAACCATAGAAACGAGTGTCACACCGACAATACCAAACCCACACCATAATGAATAAGCCACACCAACTGGGATATAGCCCATTGCACGAGTTAAAGCGAAATAACACAAACAATACGCAATAATGACTAATACAGATGGCCCCAATTTACTAAAGCTATTGGTCTTTTTAATCATTGAGGTGCCCGTTATTTCAGAGCCAATAGAAAGTGCTAACCATAGAAATCCAGTAAACATAATATTCCCCTTAGCTTTAAATTAATGCGCTGTCTTATTTTTTGCAGATAATAATGAAGACTCAGTGTCATCTTGAGATGCTTCGGTTTCTTCTGGATCATCTGAGCCCATTTTGGAAAATAGATTCATGATCACAATACCACTTGCGATCACCGCCATGCCAATCATGGCTGCAGTATCGGGATGTTGTCCATAAAATAGCATGCCAAGGGTTGAAACCATTAGGATCCCCGTACCTGACCATGTTGCATACGCTAAGCCAACAGGAATATATTTTACTGCGCGGGAAAGTGAGTAATAGCAAATAACATACAGTACAACAATTAATGCTAATAATAATGATTTGGTCATACCTTCACTGTTATCAAACATTTTTAAGGTCGATGTTGCTGAGGTTTCAGAAATAATAACCGCCAGCATCCAAAGCCATGCTTTTGCTTTAGGGGACATAGATAATACTCCTACGATAAATAGAAAGATTAGAATTAATTTTTAATTTAATTAAATAGCCTTATTTTTTCAGAGACTTTAAATAATCGATTGCTGAATCCGTTAATTTATTTTCATTCGCAAAACACCCCCTAGGGTTATTCATCACTTCTTTTAAAGTAATATAGCGATTTGGATGTTTATTATTTAGTTCAGGTTTTAAATCTTCAGTAACTTCATTAATGAAGAAGTTTTTTTCTATTTCGTTTAATGAACCGAAACGAATTCCTAAATTAATAGCCTTACTGATATTTTCTTTAATCAGACGATTATAATTTTCGTTTTTATTTAAACCTAAAACCTGACTTAACTCACTTTCAGGGCAACAATGGTATTTCAAGGCGAATATTGGCATGTTTTGTGATAATGCATGCAAGACCAATTCACTTTCTTCACTGACAAATAAACCATTGGCAATTTCACCCACTACTTTTGCATCAATGAATGGTAAAAATAGACTGCCATAGTGGTTTAACGTGTTTATTGAGACGACATTTTTATCTACAACACTTCCCAATTCAGCCCATTTTTCAACATCAGAAGACTGAAGCATGGATGCGGTGGCATAAAAGGAAAAAGAAATAGAATCTAGCTGTGCCAGCCTTCGGTAAATCGCTTGCTGATACCCCTCAACTGGCGATAACACCACCAAAACCTGTCGCTTTAACTGACGTAAAACTTGCTGCACAATTTGTTCAATCAGCTTTTCGTTCATTTTGCCACCATCCCTTAACCCGCGATGAATACGCTATCGTTATTACGTAATCCTGCTGCGTTTGCCTCATCGGTATCGATATGAAACTCAAGGGAAAACCGTTCATCAACCCTCACGATAACTTCATCGAAAACTAAGCTGCGTTCACCTTCAGTACGGATATTCACCTTTTGCCCATTCACCACATTTAAGGCTCTTGAGTCCATCACACTCATATGAATATGACGCTGAGCACAAATGACTTGTGACTCAAGATTGACATGTCCTGCAGGGCCAATCAGTAACGCATTACCCGAGTTCGTCATATCCCCTGACTCTCTCACTGGCGCTTTAATCCCAAGGGCAAAACAATCGGCTTTAGACACTTCCAGTTGTGTTTTTGGGCGAACAGGCCCTAGCACTCTGACTTTGCTAATTGACCCTTTTGGTCCCACTACCATCACGCACTCTTTCGCCGCAAATTGCCCCGGCTGTTTTAAATCTTTAAATGGCGTCAGCTGATAGCCTTGACCAAACAAGGCTTCAACGTCCTGCTGTGAAAGGTGAACATGACGGTTAGATATGCCAACAGGGATAGCGATGTTAGAAACGCCATTTTGTGCCGGTGTATAGGCTGAAAGCCGAGCCAGTATTTTCCCCATCAATTGCTCATTCATCATGATTTTTTCCCTTTACGTGGGTCATTTTTGATGTCTTTCACATTGATATCGGTTTTAACTTCAGCTACTGGTGCTTCAGTTTTGGCTTCAACAACCGCTTTTTCCACTAGTTTTTCTGCTTTTGCTTCAACACTTTTCTCTAATTCGCCTTTTTTACTTTTTACAGTAAGCAATTTGCTGATCACACTTTCTTCAGGTCGTGCAATCACTAATGAGCCGACTAATAGTTGGCTACTGGCGATCACTTCAATGCCGTGGTCAACTGCGGTGCGAACGGCACTGATTTCGCCTTGAAAACAAACGGATACCAGTCCAGAACCGATTTTTCGATAACCTACAATTTCTACACTGGCCGCTTTGCATGCCGCATCCGCAGCCTGTATGGCGGATGTCAGTCCCCGAGTTTCAATTACACCTAAACTTTTCATCTGTCTCTCCTACTTAATGACGAACCAGTCGAATATCGAAATCAAATTGTTTGAAGAATGCTTCAAGTTGGTCTAATTCTTCTGCGCTATAGGTTGGGTCTTGTTTAACGGGATAAATCATATCCAGTTTGTCGTATTTGCCGCGGCCCAACTGGTGATAAGGTAAATATCAATGCGTTTTACATTGCCGCGTTTGGATAATTCCATCGCATAGTGAATCGCCCCTGTAATGGCATCAAACGAGTCGTTATAGCCACGAACTAAGGGCATTCTGACCACGATGTTAGCGCCGAGGTCGACCAATCTTTCGAGGTTACGGCGGACATTTTCATTGCCAATACCGAATAGGTTTTTATGCTGCGCCGTATCAATATGTTTAATGTCATAGAGGAATAGGTCGACAACTTCGGCTAACTTTTCATAGTTTTCTAACGATGTCGTACCTTGGGTTTCTATTGCGGTGTTGATCATCATTTTTTTACACTCACGCAGTAGCGCAACGGCAAAATCGGTTTGTAGGCTCATTTCGCCGCCACCGATTGTCACGCCACCACCGGAAGAAATATAAAAATCATAATCTTGCATGATGATTTCCATCATTTCGGCGACCGTGACATCTTTCCCCATGATGTCTAATGCACCACCAATACATACCTCTTCGCATTTACGGCAGCCAATGCAGTCAATGCTACGATTGACTCGATGAATTTGTTCACCTTGCTCATTAATAGTTTTGTAGTGGATCCCTGTAGGGCAGACATCAACACATTTTCCGCAGTTGACGCATTTGTCGTGGGAAAACATCACTTGGAACTGACTGCTTAACCCTTCTGGATTGGCGCACCATGGACAACGAATATTGCACCCTTTTAAGAAAATCAGCGTTCTGATACCGTCGCCATCATAAATCGAGTATTTTTGGATATTAAATATCCGACCTTTCATCTCTGCCGCGCTCATCATTGCACCTCTAAAACTATGTTTATAAATCAAAATTTATTATTGTTGTTATGAAATAGCTGGTATGAAATGGCAGGTATAGATTCATACCTGCCTACATGGGTTTAGAACTTCTCAATTACAGTACGGCTAATAATTTCATCTTGAACTTCTTTACAGAGTTCAACGAAGTAAGCACTGTACCCTGCGACACGAACGATTAAATCACGATATTTTTCAGGCTCTTGCTGAGCTTTTTTCAGCATTTCGTTATCCACATAGCTGAACTGCATTTGCCCGTTTCCTAAGATAGACGCGGTTCTCAGCAAGGTGATTAAGCCATGATGGCCTTCTGGCGTGTCCAATAAGCCTTTTAAGAACTTAAAGTTATGCACCATACCAATATTCATCGTTTCAACATTCATTTTACTGATTGATTTAATGATGGCTGTTGGGCCTTGTTTATCCGCACCTTGTGTTGGGCTGATGCCATCTGATAACGGCATCCACGCCAAGCGACCATTGGCACTCGCTGCAGTTAATTCGCCAATCGGCGTGTTGTTAGAGATGGATAAGGTTCCGTGACTCAGTGTTGAATACAGCATGTCGTACTTACGGCACTCACGCTCTGTCCACTCCGTAATATCCAGTGCATATTGGTCAACATAATCATCATCGTTACCAAACTTAGGCGCATTTAAGCAGTCACGACGCAGTTCGTCGTAGCCTTCAAAGTTGGCTAGCAGGCCATCGCGAATTTGTTCAAGGGTGTAGCGGCCATCTTCATAAACCAATTTGCGGATCGCGACAATGGAGTCAACATAGGTTGCCAGACCAGAGAAAATCAGCCCTGGGCCGTGGTTGATCATCGCCCCACCCGCTGCAACGTCTTTCCCTTTTTCCATACAGCCTTCCACTAGCAAGGACATTAATGGTTTGGGTGCCACATCGCGGTGGACACGTTGACTGATGACGGTACCGATAGCCGATAAGCGAACAATATGAGCAATCTGCGCTTTCACTGCATTATCAAAGTCTTCGAATGTTTTCAGGTCTCGTAAATCACCGGTATCTAAACCTTGATAGCTATCGAATAACACCATGCGACCACGGTTTAATACGAATTCAATCGCAATTGGCCATTGGGTGTAACCCGTTGAAGTCCACTGATAAATACGGCCTGATTTTTGTGGCTCAACACAGCCCATCAAGCAGTAATCACGCGCATCTTCAAAGTCGAAGCCCTTACGCAGCATCATTTTGATGTGGGAATCGTCGAAGTGACAGGCAGGGAAGCCCATACCGGCTTTCACAACATCAACGATTTTTTCCATGTATTTCTGTGGTGATTGGTTATGAATACGGCATGCCAGCGATGGCTGATACACTTTAACGAAACGAACCGCATCCATAATCAAGTAGGTCAGGTCGTTACAAGCGTCACCGCCTGAACGTTTTTGTCCACCTACCGTTAAGTTGATAAATGGCTGATAACCGGCGAAGTACTTCGCACCCAGCTCACTCGACATCCACATTAACTCAGCACATTTAATGATAAACGCCTGCATCATTTCCAATGCTTGGTCTTGGGTTAAACGGCCTGTTTTGATGTCGTTTTCATACATTGGGAAGCAGTACTGGTCAAGACGTCCCAAAGAAAGACCGGTTTGGTTTTCTTCAATTTCAAACAGTGACTCAACCGTCCAAATGCTCTGTAATGCTTCTTGTAACGTCGTCGGTGGGTTCGCTGGCACGTTTTCGTTGACTTGTGCGATAGTCAGCAATTCTTCGCGGCGTTTTTGGTCTGATTCCAACACCGCTAGTTCGCGAGCGTGGGCAGCAATACGGTGTGAATACGCCACCACCCCTTCACAGGTTTCAATTGATGCTTTATAGAAATAAATGCGGTCAATGTCATCAGGGTTTTCCATGCTTAATTCAGCCAGTTTCGCCTGAGCATCTGCTTTAATGCCATTCATTCCTTTGGTGAATAACAGCACGTCATAACCCGGACAAGTATCGCCACCACCGTTGATTTGGTGATAAGACAAATCACTGACAAACGTTTCACCGCTGAATTCCCATACCCCCGCTTCGCGGTATTGAGCCTCACAAATTTCATCCAGTGAGCGCCCTTCCCAGAATGGCGCGATTTCCTCACGGATCACTTTTTTGTCTTCTTCAGAGATAACAAACGGGTCTTGTGGACGCGTGCTCATGGTATCGAGTTCTTCGACCACCCAGCGCCATGCGATATCCGGTGAGAAAGCCCCCGCACGAGCTTTACCACATGGATGACCTACAATCAGTTCTTCTGGCTGAATTAAGATTGGCGCGGTTTCACAAGCGCGGCGGAAAGCTTTCGCACGCAATAGAATTGGCGGTAAACCTGGGTTATTTTTAACGACGTCAGTGAAGGCGAGTGCGCGATAAATAGAGACACTTGGACGCGCTTCTAAGTAACGGTTACGCAAGCGTTGTAAGCGAGGCGTTAAGCCTTCCATCACGTTGAATTCAGTTTCCGCTTGTGCCGTTGGAGCAACATAGCTGCCATTTGGCGCGGCGTATTGCGGCTGAGCGCTGTTCTTTCCACAATATAAGCGAACTTTCAATCCATTATTGATAGCACTGATATTTTCATGAGCAGATAACATCATGGCAGATAATTCGTTAATGCAGACACGCGGGTCATTCAGATAAATGCCATCTTTCAATGCATCGAACATGGGGTAGCCATCGACTAGCTTGGTTGAACGAACTTCAGACAGTTCAGCCAGTTTCAACCATAAACTTTCTACAATCTCATAAGCTTGTGCTTGGGTTAAGCGGCCTTGTTCAATATCGCGTTGGTAGAATGGATAAACGGCTTTATCGAATCCCATTGGGTTAACTGCATAACTGCCATTTTCTAAATGCAAAATAAGTTGCAGTAAATAGAAGGCTTGGCAAGCTTCTTTGAAGGTTTGCGCGGGTTTTGCTGGCACATTGCGTAAAATGGCTGCACTTTCTTGCAATTCTGCACGGCGATATTGATTAGATTCTGCTGCCGCCATGCTCTCTGCTTTAGACGCTAAAGCTTGTGCAAAATGCATGGCCGCATCACATGCGTAAATTGCTGAGCGGCAGTTATTCGCTTCATCAATGCTATTACGGCTAACTGCACTGCCAATGTTTCTGACTTTGTTTTCTAATTGGGCTTTGATAGCCAAGAAACCAATATTTAAAACTGCTAAGTAATCAGGCGCATCAACTGTGCTATCGCCTGCTAAAAAGGTATAAATACTGTGGCTGTTGATTTCATTTTCAGTATGGAAAATGGCTCCGCGTGGGGTTGATGATTGGCTACCAATAATCAACTCATCTTGGCCAATAAATGTAGGAAAGTGGCGGATAAACTCATAAAAACGTTGTGCAGGTTTAATTGCCTGCGGTGCGCCAGATAGTTGGTTGCCAAGCGCTTCTAAAATATTGGCACGTTCAGTAATAATTGAGCTATTGCGGGCACTTAAGCGTTCAGCCAGCATTTTTACGCGTGGGGTCAAAGCATATTTATTCATGTTAGCCTATCCTGATGTTCTTTCTAGTTTGTTGTTCATCACATAAAAGCGTTAACTGTTAAAAAGACTGTCTATACAGCACTTCCAGTTGCACCTTGCTCACATCCCGTGGATTGGTCGGAGTGCAACTATCGCGCAGTGCTTGCCCAACCATGTCCCCTAAACGGGCGTTAAAATCGAATTCATTGGTACCAGTTGCTTGAATGCCTTTTGGCATATTCATTTCATCTTTCAATACGTTGATTGCCATAATTAAACTTTCAACGCCTTCACGAATCGTTGATGCGGGTAAATTTAAATTTTTCGCGAGATGGGCGTAACGTTTCGCGGCTTCGTTATCACAACGTCCTTCTAAATCTGCATTGAAAGCCACAACTTGCGCCATCAATAACGCATTTGCACGGCCATGTGGAATGTGGAATACACCGCCTAATGCATGGGCTAAGCTGTGCGTTATCCCAAGTGATGCGTTAGTAAAGGCCATTCCCGCAATGCATGAAGCGTTGTGCATTTTTTCGCGTGCCACTAAGTTGCTACCGTCCCGATAGCAGTCAATTAAATGACCAAATACTAATTGCACCGCTTTTTCAGCTAAGGCATCAGAAAAGTCAGATGCAGTACGAGAAACATAGGCCTCTAGCGCGTGGCACAGCACGTCCATACCTGTGTCAGCCGTAATAGAAGCGGGTACTGACTTCACCAGTGCGGGATCTAAAATGGCGACATCTGGCAACATAAATTCGTCAACCAAAACCAACTTTTCAGACTGGGATTTGATCACTGAAAACGAAGTGACTTCCGAGCCCGTCCCACTGGTAGTTGGGATCGCGATAAACTGCGGTTTAACTCGATTGACGTCTTTTTTCGTGTGCCAGAGGGAGTAAATAACAGCTTTCGCAGCATCAATAACCGACCCACCACCGAGTGCAATCACCACATCTGGATATTGCCTATCCATGATTTTCATACCTTTAACGATGGCTGAAATATCGGGATCTGGCTCAACATCGTCGTAAATCGAAAATGCGATGCCACTTTGGGTTAGCCTGCGAGTGACTTCATCAGCTAAGCCAAATTTCACCATCGCTTTGTCAGTGACGATAAAGGCATGGTGAGCACTCATTTGTGAGATAAAATCCAATGCGTTAGCACCGAATTGGACTTTAGGTTTAATCAAAAACTGGTTCATGCTGTTTTTACTCCTTGGTATAAACCTTCTCAACAATGGCAACCACTGACATGGCTTTGTAATTGTCTTTATTCAAAGCGAAGTAAGCTTCAGCTAACACAATGTCGTTAATACCTGCGCCAACACTGTCGACTGCCACATACGTTTTGTTTTTCAACGGTTCAAGGTCATCCCCTAGCTTGGTAACCATTAATAAGTTACTGCCACTAAGTTCTTGGCATTTCTGCGTTGCAACAACATGTCCAACTACCTTTGCGAGGATCATGGTTTATACCGCCTTATTTCAATAAGTTACTTACTTAGGCGTCCAAGAACGGCCTTGATGATTTGCTCAACATTCTCTTCAGTGATATCTCCTTGAGAAACCACCGCCTCAGCAATCGCAGCCGTTGTTACCGCACTGCCAAATCGGTCATCACCTGCAGGGTTAGCGGTCACTGGTGACGCGGTTGCCGCAACAGGATTACGGAAACGGCTATCATCAAAAATGCTGACTTGCGGTTGATTGACCGTAGCCGGTGCCGCTGGCTGAGCCACTGCACAAGGCTGGGCGGGTTGCCTTAAATCATCAATAGAACGTACGCCATAGCCCACTTTACGAATATTCAGTAAATTCATTGGGCCAACGTTATCAGAGCTAGAACCGCCACCAACCGCGCCACAGCCCAGTGTTAACGCAGGTGTGATATTGGTCGTTGCCCCAATCCCACCGAGTGCAGCCGGTGTATTAATCAAAATGCGATTAACGGGTTTTTCCAGAGAGAATTGACGAATAACATCTTCGTTTTGTGTGTGGATCACCAAGGTATGGCCGAGGCCTTCGTTGGTCAGCAAATCAACCACGCGATGGCACGCGGATTGCCAATCTTCCTCGATATACATCCCTAAAATTGGGCATAATTTTTCGCGGGAGTATGGGTTTTTCGGTGATACGGTGTCTTGCAACGCAATCAACACACGTGTGTTAGCTGGAACAGTGAAACCTGCACGTTGGCTGAGTGTGATAGCATCTTTACCCACTACTTCTGGGTTGATGGTGCCGTTCGCTCTAAGCAACATTGAGGCCATGCGTTTCGCTTCGTCTTCATTCATGAAATAAGCGCCTTGAGCGAGTAATTCACGATGAACTTCGTTATAAATACAGCGTTCCACAATGATGGATTGCTCAGAAGCACAGATCACGCCGTTATCAAACGTTTTACTGGTGATAATGTCACTCACCGCCTGCTTGATATTGGCGCTACGTTCAATAAATGCAGGGCCATTGCCTGGACCGCCACTAATGGTTGGTGTACCGGATGCGTAAGCTGCACGCACCATGCCTTCACCGCCCGTCGCCAAGATTAAAGAGACGTCTTTGCTGTGCATCAGTTCTTTCGTTGCTTCTAAAGTCAGCATTGTGACAGCATCGACAATTCCAGCTGGAGCACCCGCTTCTAATGCGGCTTTTTTGACAATTTCTAATGTTCGGAAACTGCAGGCTTTGGCATTTGGATGAGGGGAGAAGACAATGGCATTACCCGCCTTCAAGGCAATCAACGTTTTGTAGATGATGGTAGATGTTGGGTTAGTAGAAGGAACTAACGCCGTGATCACACCAAGAGGAACCCCCACATCCATGACTTTGTTGATTTTGTCATCATTAATGATGCCAACGGTTTTGAGATCTTTAATGTGTTCATAAACACGCATTGAAGCAAAAGTGTTTTTCAGGACTTTATCTTGCCACTTACCAAACCCAGTTTCTTCATTGGCCATTTTTGCCAGCTCTTCGGCATGAAGTGCGGACTCAATTGCGATGTGTTTAACAATATTATCGATTTTTTCCTGCGAAAATGTCGCAAACTCTTTCTGCGCTTGTTTCGCGTTTCTAACTAGCTCTCTTGCCAGTTGTCTGGATTGCAGATCTTTGTCTAATGCAACCATGTCTTCCCCCGTATCGGAGCCAAAATTAATTCATTCACTTTTCGTGTTATTGGCTTATTAGCCAATGACTTAGGCTTTATGTTGTTGTGCAATTTTGCCAATATCGTTGTGTGGTCTTGCAATCACACGTGAAGTCACCACTGTTCCGATACGTTTTGCAGCCTCAACACCTGACTCAACTGCAGCGTTAACGGCACCGACATCGCCTTTAACCATCGCTGTTACCAGCCCTGAACCGACATTCTCATAACCGATTAGCTCGACATTGGCGGCTTTACACATGGCATCAGCAGCTTCAATACACGCGACTAAACCTTTGGTTTCAATCAGACCAAGTGCTTCTTTCATAAGTAATTTCCTGTTTTATTCCGTGACTTTATACTGGGCGACGATTTTCTGAATATCGCTATGGGGACGCGCGATAACCAGTGATGTCACAACGGTGCCAATACGAGAGGCAGATTCAACACCTGAATCCACTGCAGCTTTCACCGCACCCACATCGCCTTTGACCATGGCGGTAACTAAACCTGACCCAACATTTTCATAACCAATCAGCACAACATTTGCGGCTTTACACATCGAGTCTGCAGCTTCAATACAAGCCACTAACCCTTGAGTTTCAATAAGACCTAATGCGTCACCCATATTTTTTCCTCCGGAAAAAGTTATGCCTTATGCTTAATAACGATTTTGTTGATATCGTTGTGTGGACGCGCAATGACCAGTGAAGTGACAACTTCACCAACACGCTGCGCTGATTCAACACCCGAATCGACAGCTGCTTTGACTGCGCCGACATCGCCTTTAACCATTGCGGTAACGAGACCTGAACCGACATTTTCGTAGCCAATTAGCTCAACATTTGCCGCTTTGCACATGGCATCAGCTGCTTCGATACAAGCCACCAGACCTTTTGTTTCAATAAGACCTAATGCATCACCCATTGTTGTTTCCTCCGAGAAGCCTTCTTTATTTTTCTTTACCTTCCATATTCCAAGCTAATGTGTCCGAGTACATGTCCCTTGCAATATCTGGGTAAACATTTACGCCAATGGTGTCTGCGCGGTGATCTATTGAACGCAACCTTTGGCTTCAGACTCACTATAGAACCGAAAAATAAAAACGAAATATAAATCCACATACGGTAGATAATTAGTGTTTTAATCTAAAATTTAGTGTGATTTATTGAATTATTTATATGTAAACTCTGAAAAAGCCAAAAATTCACGTATCTATATGGTCAGAAAAAATGGGCCAAACATGGATTTAGCATTAGCTAATTAGATTGTTAATAAAATATTATTAGGCTGATAAATGGGGGTGATTTGTGGGATGATAACTGTGGGTTCGCTCACTCAGTTATAAGCTTTACCTACTAGCCGACACCGCAAGCTAAGTGCTGCACAAGAGAGAAACTCCCCCTTCATGATGACAAGTCTCTGCGAGGTTGTGGCCGCTATCATTTGTGAATAGAACAAAAAGGAAATAAACAGAAAAGAGGTATCGTCAATTAACGATGAAGCGCACTACTTCACCGCTAAACTGATTCAATAAGAACTGAATTAATCAAATTTACTGCCAGGCTTTAACGTACAGATATAAAGTGGGGAATTAATTGAACTGAGTAGTAAAGCTTTGTCATTGAGCTTTTGCGCATTAAGAAATAGCCCATCATGGCTATCTGACATTTCTCTCATAAAATAATCAAATATCACATTTGGCGATTCATCAATAGAAGAAGCGCTCGCCTCCCACTGACTAATACTATAATGACGCTCCGTCGGTGATATCCGTTTTGTCGTATAGTTGAATTTCACATAGCGCTGTAAATACAACCAGCCCGCTTTAGAATCGGTATAGCCCTCCACCACAATTGAGCCCTTTCCATTCGCGCCAAAATTGAAGTGAATATTGCCGTTAACGTTTTCGTCTTTCATATTTTCAAAGCGCATGATGCCTTTAGTAGAGCACACCATTAAGCCATCTTGTTTATTGGAAAATAAGACTGACTGGGTATAAATCGCCACAACAATAAATAACAAAAAACTCAGTAAGCATAATACTTTTCCTGATATCTTCATGATGGTTTCCAAGAATAGTAAAAGTAGTTATCGCAATAGCTAAATGGGTTATCTTCATTGACTGCACAATGTGCAAGAAATACTCGACCTAGTCCGTTAGTCTGTAATTTGTCCCCATAGAAAAAAACAAACCGTTCTTTCTCAACACACTCTAGATTTAAGTTATTCCTAACCTTATCAAAATTTTGTACATAGTTTAGTGCGACAGTGTTATTGATCATTTTTTCATTCGACAATACATCACAATGAGTATGCTCAAGCACGGTCATATTAATCGGCACTGATGGTTGATTTGATAAATAAGCCATGACAGCTAATAAAATGGAACACAATAGAAAAGCACCACTGGCAAGATACCAACAGATTTCTTTTTTTTCTGGTGTCAGTGTTGAATCTATTTTTTGAGGGTCTGTAGGATCAGAGATAGGTTGGGAAGTTGGAGATAAAACAACCGCTGTTTCTTCTATTTCACTTAAGCTAGTTATTAATTCAGTTGTCTGAATTTTAATATCATCAATTAATTCAAGGGAAACATCAGAATTAAACTCTAATCGCCCCCGAGCAACTGTCACAATAATATTTTCAATACCATATGGGCGAAATGCTTTTCGTAATATACTGAGATATTGGTTTAAATTACTGTTTGATGACACTAATCCATTATCATCCCATACTGCTTTTAATACCTCATCTCGGGGAACAACCCCCCTATGTTGAATAAAATAAAATAATAATGCATTCGCCGTTATCGACAGTTGGGTATCCACCTCGTCTTCTTTTAAAGATAAAGTGCCATCAACCGCATCATATAGAATGAAAGCATTGATTTTATATTTCACTGTCGCCTCATGTGCTTATTTTTGGAATAAAATTGCACTACCGTTATCACTGCTATTTTCACTTACATAATATTTTTATTTATAGAATTTTTTCAAATGAAATAGTCGTTAACCGACTAACAATCGCATCACGTTCTTGCTGTGACAATGTTTCGCCCTCCGTCAATGATGAAAGCCATAGCCCATCCGCGGCATAGCGTACTAACGCGCCTAAATAACTGTTATCAAACTCATCCCCCTTCGCCAGATGGTTGCTTACCCAATCTCGCCAACACTGACGCAATACGGGTTCCGTTGGCATCGCTAAAGAGAGTAAAGCAAGTTGAAAACTTTCATCAGACTCTTTCAGCTCACCAATGTAGTGCAAATAAGCACGAGAAAACCGGCCATAGGGATTTGAGTCATTACCCATAATGGTATGGATCCGCTCATCCATAATTTCGAGTAATTGGAGAAAAAGCGCATGAATAAGCTCCTGTTTGGAGGGGAAATGGTGCATCAGCCCTCCTTTGCTAACACCCGCCTCCCTTGCCACTGCATTAAGAGAGAGCGAAGAGATCCCTTCTCTGCCAGCAATAATGCGAGCCGCTTTCAGGAGCTCCACTTGAAGCTTGATAGGGTCTTTTTTTCTGTGTTGCGCGGATTTATTCATGCAACGAATGATACCGACCAGTCGGTATGTTTCATTTTGACTAAAATCAAGTAACCCTGATTTGTTCATGGGTAAATCTAAATAGTGGAAGAGGACTCACAATATCGAATAGTGATACGTTATAACTCTATAATTAATTTAAAAATATCAAATATTTTTGAGGGCATTTAATTTGACTTAGTTTTGCACATATTCGTATTATGATGTTTAATAATGACAACAAAATAAAATTCTGACGACGTAAAAACGGTTTGCAATGTTCCTAATTAACTATCCGTAAAAGAGGTTTTATCATGTCAAATCAATACAATATTGGCGTTATTGTTGGTAGCTTACGTGCTGATTCTTATAATTTAGTTGTTGCTAAAGCCATAACTAAATTATTCCCTGCGAATTTCACGTTTAAGTTTATCGATATTGGTGAGTTACCTCTCTACAACCAAGATGCAGACCAAAATGTACCTTCTGTTGTGGCTAATTTCAAATCTCAAATCAAAGCCTGTGATGGCATTATTTTCGCCACCCCAGAATATAACCGTTCAATGCCTGGCGTATTGAAAAATGCGATTGACCAAGGCTCTCGCCCATGGGGAGATAACTCATGGGATGGTATTCCTGCTGGAGTACTAGGGGTATCTATTGGCAATATTAGTACAGCTATTGCACAACAACATTTGCGTAATAGCTTGGCATTTTTGAATATGCCAACAATGAACCAACCAGAGTGCTATTTGAAGTGGTATGAAGGAATGGTTGATGAACAAGGTAATATTTCCCCAAAAAGCAAAGATTTCTTACAGCCGTGGGCCGATACCTTTGCCAAATTTGTTGCCCATAATGCAGCGAGTAAATAAGTCGCTGAGCTTATTTAGCCAAATTATTCGATGATGTACTTAATCTGGCAGCTACCAATTTTGATAGCGGTAACTGTCAGGTTAAATTGCACTCTTCTTACTTAACCATATCACTGTTAATACTATAGCTTGATGTATTTGCCATTACATGACGCCTTGATATTGAAGTGTATTTCATCTGAATATACTGATGCGGTATTAATTCACTACTTTTTATTGAATCAGGAAAGATATCAGAAACCTCAATCAGAGAAACGCCCGAGAGTTTAACCTCGTAATATTTCTCAAGCTGTCCATGCTGACTGGTACGATAAAAAACAAATACAGCCTCTAATACTTCATTACTATCTAGCGAGGTGGAAAGTAAAGGTGATGATTTATCAATTAATTTAGTAAACACAACGGGTTGATAAGCTGCATTTTGAGCTCTAAATGAACCACTGTTTAAACTAATAACTTGAATTTCATCTTCGTGACCAATCTGGTGACGATTACCAATTGAATCAATGGTGGAACATCCTGCAGAAATTAAACCTTGGTTCTTGCCAGTTAAGGTTAAATAAATCGGCTCAGCCATAAAAAGTCCTTTGTTAATCACATAGAGATATGTTTTTGACATACGTCGTTGGAGACATCCATGACATTTTATCACAGGTTTGATAACCATCACTTTTAAGCATGAATCCAACACCAAAAGAAATAGGTATTCCAGTGATTAAGGCTATATAGATCAAGTAACTTAAATATCGACCTATAATAATATGATGCTTTGGATGCCTTTCGAATATAAATACATAAACCACACAAGACATAGCATAAAATATAAGCGGAAAACCAATTGAATACATAGCTATACCGCTAGAAAAAACAATTTTATCTTCCATAAAAAAAAGTGAATGAAGTGACTCATAAACAGGGATCATTATTGCAGAAACTATAATAAGTAAAAAAACTCCGCCCATGATTTTCAAAGATTTTCTCATCATAAATATCATCTTCTAGGTAACATATGAAGAACTTTATTAATATCCGCTGTTGGCTTATATTCCCTTTCCCACGTTGTTTTTAACAGCTCTATGACTTTCGCACTAATTTGATATTTACTATCTAAATATTCCAACCCAAAGGCAACACCAATGCCAACAAAAAAAACAATTCCAGCAACAGCAATAATGCTCCCGCCAAAAACTCCAGCAGCTATTAATGCAGTACCTACTCCCCAAGATGCTGCTGCCACTAGAGCCGTTTTCGCCATATCCACCGTGATATTGCCAAGAAAATCAGCAAAGGTATATTCGTCCTTAAAAAACCACTCTAGCCCCCGATAAATGGCAGAAAACACTAGGCAGAAACGAATTCCTCTCGCAATACCCGCTTCTAATCCTTGTTGTCCTATTCCCATATGTAACATCACAGGATGGGCTGCGCCATATCGAGTCCCTGTGACTATTCGTCTTAAGCCAGCGTAGCCGGATATGTGTATCATTCGGTTGCCATTAGCAGCAATATGTTCAGTCGCTGTTATACCTAATTGTCTGAATTCACGGATCAAAACATAGATATCAGGAGTATCACGAAGCGTTCCTGCATAAGGAGAAATAGGGTCTGTCACATTGAAAATATGTCTAAAGGGGTTATTTCTTCGCTCATCTTCTTTTCGTCTTGCGTTGATATCACCTGCATTGACGATCTCTCTGGGCTTAATATCGTCAATAATTCCAGCTGCCTCATGAAGGCTAATCAATGCATCATATTGAATATTTGCATTTAAAGCTTCAGTCACACCAATCGCATCAAAGTACTCATGCCGAGGCTTTAACTGGTTAACCCCCACATTACCTTTAAGGTAATCTCCTAGATATCCGCTCAATGTCGGATCATATTTTTTAACCACAACCACCATCCTTAATATTATTCACCTTAAAATTTAACTTAAGGCTAATTTAATTATAATTATTAATCAACCCAAGCTACAGATAAAAGTTGAGTTACAGAATCTAACCTGTAAAAATCTAAGCTACCGTCCATTCGAAGCATACCGTAGACAGGTAGCACCATGCTCAACGCACCACCATAAAAAAAGGCACTTCAATGAGTGCCCTTTGCAAAGAATTAATCAAGCCATTAACGCCCGGCTTTTAGCTTTTGGAAATACTCTTCGTACAAAATGTTGGTATTCCCGACATCACTTTGCCATTCGCCTTTTTGCAGAACTTCTTCGCTTGGGTAAAGTGATGGGTCATTGGCAATTTCAGCAGGTAATAATTTTTTAGCTTCTAAATTTGGTGTTGGGTAACCAATAGATTCAGCCACTTGAGCCGCAATTTCTGGACGCAATAAGAAATTAATCAGCTTATGAGCCCCTTCCACATTTTTGGCATTCGCTGGGATAGCTAGGCTGTCCATCCAGAAAATTCCGCCTTCTTTAGGCCACACCACTTCAATCGGTAAGCCAGCTTGCCTTGCCACAAATGCAGAGCCATTCCATAACATACCCACATCCACCTCACCTTCAATAAATGGTGTTGCTGGGTTGTCTGAGTTAAAGGCTAAAATATTTGGACGCAGTTTTTGCAGTTCTTTATACGCCTCTTCAATCTGTTTCGGGTCAGTCGTATTGCCTGAATAACCTAATTTTGTCAGCGCCACTTGGAATACTTCCCGTGCGTCATCCATCATCAGCAGGCTATTTTTATATTCCGGTTTCCAAAAATCCGCCCATGAGGTGACAGACTGCGGATCAACTGCTTCACCATTAATGCCTATCCCCGTCGCACCCCAAATATAAGGCACGGAATAGTCATTGTTTGGATCGAATTCTTTATGGGTCAGGTTCGGATCAAGGTTTTTAAAATTGCTCAATTGACTTTGATCGATTTTTTGCAGCATGCCTTCCTTACTCATTTTGGCAATAAAATAAGTGGATGGCACCACCAAATCATAAGCCCCTTCTTTATAGGTCTTTAATTTGGTGTACATGCTTTCGTTTGATTCGTAGGTGGAGTAAATCACCTTGATGCCCGTTTCTTTGGTAAATTGCTCTAATAAACCCGGGGGAACATATTCTGTCCAGTTATAGAAATACAGTACGTCTTTATTATCGTCAGCGGCAGTTGCCGCGCCAATACTTGCAGCCATTACACCAGCCGCCAGTAGATAGGACCATTTTTTCATGACTGAGCTTCCCTCAACAACGTGTTTTTTATCCCTTAATTCATCAAGCAACTCGAATTATTTGGGAAATGTATCGTATAGGCTCAATTGGAGCCCACCCTCTCGCCTAATGGCTGTGAAAAAAGATGCTGATAGATAAAACTTTCAGCATCATCGTATTAATCTATTGTTTGGCTTTTTTGGCGTATTTATCGCGCATCACCCACTGGCTTAAACACACTAGTAAAAGGGACATAATCAACAACACCGTGGCCAATGCATTGACTTCAGGAGAAACGCCCACCTTCACCATGGAGTAAATTTTCAATGGTAAAATTTCATAGCTTGGCCCCGTGACAAATGAGGAAACCACCACATCATCCATCGACAAGGTAAAACTGAGTAACCACCCGGCAATAACCGCAGGTAATGCCAAAGGCAGAATGATTTTGCGCAAAATGGTAAATTCCCCCGCCCCAAGGTCACGCGCTGCTTCTAACATCTTCACATCAAAATCTTTCAACCTTGCATAGACAGTCACGACGACAAACGGCAAGCAAAAGGTAATGTGCGAAAATAATAACGACCAAAAACCGAGTGAAACCCCAAGGAGCATAAAGAGAACCAATAATGAAATCGCCATAACGATATCAGGAGACATCATCACCACAAATAACATGCCACCGACGAAAGGTTTTCCTCTAAAACGATAGCGAAATAAGGCAACGGCTGTGAGTGTACCAATGGCTGTCGCGAAAGTTGCTGACAAAACCGCCATGGTTAATGAGTGCCCCGCTGCTTCTAATAAGCTATCGTTATTACTCAGTAATTCATACCATTTAGTTGAAAACCCTTGCCACTGAATACCAAAACGTGACTCATTAAAGGAATTAACAATCAAAATAATGATTGGAATATAAAGATAAGCGTAGATAATGGCCATAAAGCCACCACGGAGAGTACGTCCGATCATTCTTCATATGCCTTTTTATTCAGAAGCTTAGCTGCTCGGTAATAGACATACAGCAATAATCCCATCATCACTGTAAGGAAAATACTGGTTGCTGCCCCGAATGGCCAATCACGAATATTTAAGAACTGGCTCTTAATTACGTTGCCGATCAGTAGATTTTTTGCACCCCCCATTAAATCCGCCACATAGAACAGCCCCATTGCGGGTAATAACACCAGCAAGCAGCCTGCAATAATTCCTGGCATCGTTAACGGAATGATGATTTTCACAAACCGCTGAAATTTATTCGCACCGAGATCTTTTGCCGCCTCTATATATGACTTATCCAATTTTTCAATACTTGAATACAGCGGCATCACCATAAACGGCAGTAATATATAAATAAGCCCCAATATCACTGCCTCAGGGGTATACATAATTTTCAATGGTTTATCGATAACACCAACCCAGAGCAAAAAGTCATTTAAATACCCTTTGGTACTGAGAAAAACTTTTAACCCATAAATGCGAATCAATGAATTGGTCCAAAATGGCACAATTAACAGAAACAGCATCAAAGGTTGCACTCGTTTAGGTAGCCTTGCCAATATAAAGGCAAATGGATAACCGATAACTAAACAGAAAAAAGTTGCGATCACCGCCATATTGAGTGAATGCAACATGACCTCTGCGTACATCGGGTCAGACAAGCGAATGTAATTATCCCATGTAAAAACCAAGTCAACTAAGTTGGTGTCGCTACGCGTCAAAAAGCTAGTGCCGATAATCATAATATTAGGCAAAAAGACGAACAGCAGCAGCCAGCCGACTACCCCGGTGATAATCACATTCTGCAAAATTTTATGTTTACGAATGATCATCCAGAACTACCTCCCAACTTTCAACCCAAGTCACTGCAACTTTTTGGTTAAGGGAGTGGTCGACATCAGGGTCATCTTCATTGAAAAATTCACTTACCATGACAATTTTGCCATCTTCCATTTCAACCACTGAGTCTAACGTCATGCCTTTATAGTTACGCTCACGAACGTAGCCAATCAACCCAGGATAGTTATCTGCATCATTGACTTCTTCAACACGCAAGTCTTCAGGACGCAATAACACACTAACCTGTTGCCCTTCATTGACAGAAAGCTCAGTGAAAATATCGCATTCATGGCCTTCAACATTGGCACGAATACGTTTATCATCAATGCGATACAATACTTTTGCATCAAAAATATTAATTTCACCAATAAATTGAGCAACAAATAGGTTTTTCGGTTCTTCATAGATTTCACGAGGTGTGCCGTCTTGCTCAATTCGCCCTTCACGCATCACAATGATCCGGTCAGACATTGCTAAGGCTTCTTCTTGATCGTGGGTCACAAAAATAAACGTGATCCCCAGTTTTCGTTGAAGGGCTTTTAGCTCATTTTGCATTTGTTTGCGCAGTTTATAATCGAGCGCAGACAATGACTCATCCAGTAGTAGGACTTTCGGGCGATTCACTACCGCACGGGCTATCGCCACACGCTGTTGTTGGCCACCAGACAGTTGGTTGGGCCTACGCTCAGCAAAATCGTCTAGTTGCACCATACGCAAGGCTTGGTCCACACGTTTTTGAATTTCAGCCGCAGGCGTTTTTTGCATGCGTAAGCCAAAAGCAACGTTATCGAAAACCGTCATATGAGGAAATAAAGCGTAGCTCTGGAACACCGTATTCACAAAACGCTGTTCTGCAGGAATATCTGTAATATCTTGACCATCAAGAATAATTTGACCGCCATCAGCGTCTTCTAACCCAGCAATAAGACGTAAAACTGTGGTTTTACCGCAACCAGAAGGCCCAAGAATGGTCAAAAACTCACCGTTCTGAATGGTTAAGTCAAACTCAGAAATAATTTGTTTGTCATCAAAACCTTTACTTAAAGATTTTAATTCAATGAGTGGTGTCAGAGAGGTTGTCTCAGTCATTTATTATACACTCTATCCCTAGGAATAATGCAGATAGAACCGCCACCGTTAAAGACTGTATAAGCTTGTCGGAGGTTTACTCTGTCGACTTGTGACATAAGCAAATAGTTTCCCCAGCAAAGCCCAAAACCAGTAGCGCCATTTAAACTTCATAAGGCATGCATGATAAACACTGTTTTTGTAAATTGAAAGCCATTTTCACAACTTCGTTTGCCTTTCATTATGAATTCTCAATAAATAAAACAGATTTTTGAGAAAAATAAGCAACATAGCGATATATAGAATCAATTCATCTATATCTATAGATTTACATGATACATTAGAGCACGAAACTTAAGTCAAACTCACTAAAATTCATAGCGTTAAAACAATTCATAATAAAAATAATAATTATGGAATTAATAGTTTTTATTATTTTTAATAAATTTTAATTCCTACATTCAGTGATATAGGATTTGCTATTATATGCACAAGAAAAATACAATAAAGACTGTATAACAAAATTAGCAAGGCATGGTAATAATTATATCCAATAGATATATATCTTGATTACACATGGAAAAAGCCAATAACTGGTAACATCTATAACAAATAATTAAAGTCGCAGTTAATAATATTATTATGTGATTTAAATCTAATTTTCATTGATCCTTATTTTTTATCTCAATAACTTTAACCAACATCATATTATCACCCGCATCTCTTTGAATATAATAATCAAATTGGTATAATTTCAATCTAAATTGTAACTTTTAGTGACTTGTTTTGTGATTTTTGTTTCATTATTACACCTACAAATTTTACTTTGTATCTTTCGCGTTAAACCAATTAAAGAATAAACATAAGCCTGCGGGTGACTATTTTTGGAAATTCCACTGAAATTAATATGTGAGTGAGCAAAATGGCTAATAAAGAGTTTTTTTATCAAGAACCTTATCCATTATCTGAGGATAAAACCGAGTATTTCCAAGTCTCTGACAAATATGTTTCTGTAGAACAATTTGCGGGAAAGCAAATTCTAAAGGTTGAACCAGAAGCTTTAACCCTCCTTGCCGAACACGCAATTTATGAATCTCAGTTTTTTTTAAGGGCCGCGCACCAGAAACAAGTCGCGGCTATCTTACATGACCCAGAAGCCAGTGAAAACGACAGATATGTTGCATTACAATTACTTCGTAATGCTGAAATTTCGGCAAAAGGTATATTACCAAACTGCCAAGATACGGGCACTGTCGCGGTTGTTGGGAAAAAAGGCCAACAAGTTTGGACAGACTGCGACGACGAAGAGTACCTCTCTCGAGGGATTTATAACGTCTTCCAACACGAAAATCTGCGTTTTTCTCAAAATGCTCCGCTAGATATGTTTAATGAGGTCAATACTGGTACAAACCTACCTGCCCAGTTTGATATTTTTGCCACCACCGGTGATGAATATCACTTCCTGTTTGTCAATAAAGGCGGCGGTTCTGCCAATAAATCAGCGCTTTATCAAGAAACTAAAGCAACACTGACCCCGGCTAAGTTGAAAAACTTCTTAATTGAAAAAATGAGAAATTTAGGTACAACAGCTTGCCCGCCTTATCATATTGCTTTTGTTATCGGTGGCACTTCTGCGGAAACTACCCTGAAAACCGCCAAACTTGCCTCTGCAAAATATTACGATAATCTACCAACCACAGGTAATGAGTATGGTCGTGCTTTCCGTGATATTGAGCTAGAAAATGAGTTATTAGAAGCTTCACGTCATCTTGGCTTTGGTGCACAATTTGGTGGTAAATATTTTGCTCACGATGTTCGTGTTGTCCGTTTACCTCGTCATGGCGCCTCTTGTCCTATCGGCTTAGCTATTTCTTGTTCTGCAGACCGAAACATTAAAGCGAAAATTACCAAAAGCGGTTTATGGCTTGAGAAAATGGAGCACAACCCTGCCCAATACATTCCTGAGTCGATGCGTAATCAAGCTGAAGGAAAAGTGGTACATATCGACCTCAATCGCCCAATGAAAGACATTTTAGCTGAACTGAGTAAACACCCTGTATCGACACGTGTATCTCTCAGTGGGCCGCTTATTATTGCTCGGGATATTGCGCATACTAAACTGAAAGAGCGTTTAGATAGCGGCGAAGAATTGCCTCAATACTTTAAAGACCATATGGTGTATTACGCAGGTCCAGCGAAAAAACCTGAAGACATGGTTTCCGGTTCTTTGGGCCCAACCACAGGTAACCGGATGGACCCTTATGTTGACCTATTCCAGTCTCACGGTGGCAGCATGTTAATGTTGGCGAAAGGTAACCGAACTCAATTGGTGACAGATGCCTGCAAAAAACATGGTGGGTTCTATTTAGGCAGTATTGGTGGGTCCGCAGCAATACTCGCACAGGAATATGTGAAAAGTCTAAATTGCCTTGAATATCCAGAACTTGGAATGGAAGCGATTTGGAAAATGGAAGTTGAAGGGTTACCTGCATTCATTTTGGTTGATGACAAAGGGAATAACTTCTTTGAGCAAGTGCAAAATGAAACTTGCGGAAAATGTGTTAAATAGAGTTAGCCAATCAAGCGCAAAGGAGTGCGCTAACATTCGTTAGCTAGTATGACGATGTAGCATAATAGCCAAGCAGTTATATAATCATACTGTTACAGAGTAAAAGAGCAGGCCGGATGCCCACTCTTTTACTATTATTCACATCGATATATTACCTAAATCAATAATAGTTAATTCGAACAATGGTTGAGGCGTTAAACCCACCCGTTTTGACCGTTCCCACTTTTTTAATTGTTGCACTGTAATCGCGAGTTACTGAAGTACTGCCTTGCGGTAAGCTACCAAAAAACTGGAAGTAATTGAATCTCATATTATTACTTTTGTCATCCATAATTGTTAAGTTGGTACCATTTTTTAAATCAATCGCATATTCACCATTTAGTGGATCGGTCGTTTCAAAATTAATATTCATAGAGAAATTATCAAGACACCCTCTTTTCACTGCTTGAATTTGAAAATCCTTTTTAAACTCTTTCCCTTGATTCAAGTCTGTAATCATTAGCTGGCCAAAATCAATTTGCTGTGACTCAGGAAAAACTTTAATATCCGCACCGCATTTTAAGAAACGGATCCCCCGTAATCCCGATATCGAATAGCGTAAGTTTTTCGCCCCAGGCGACGTATTGATCCCCCCGCTTCCATCAAATTGGAAAACCGTAAATTGGTTATCACCGTCATAGTTTCCTGATGGTGGAACTATGCCCGTCACCTTAATATATAAGGTAAATGTGACTGTCACTGTGACGTTTTGATTACCGCTAATAGGTGCGGTTCCCAAGCTGACTCTTTGTTGGTCACGTTCCAGTTGTTGACCTTGATAGTTGGCACCAAGTAGCAACCCGGTTCCTAATTTTTGCGATGTCGGGTTAAAATACATATGAACAACGTCAATCATATTCCCAAGTACGTTATCGCAAAAAACGGTGACTGTTAGTGGGTCAGATTGCCAAACAATCGTTCCCGCAGGCGTATCCGCTAGAATGGCTAATTGCCCAACAGGTACAGCAGGTTTAATGACCACCCCAGTTCCGGCTTCAACACAATCTAAAGCAAATGTTTTTGGGCTAATAAAGACAAATAAAAATAAAATATAAAAACCATATTTTCGAATAAGCCTGTGTATCATGATTTATACACCTTATAGGTAAGTAATATTCAAGGTAATTTGCGTTTTAATATTACCCACTGTTAATTCATTTCTGGGTCGATAACTCTCTAGCATGGAATAAATCGTAATTTGCTGGTTATCATCAAAATAGATTGGATAACTACGGTATTCACCATTAGGAACAATATTGCCATCTTTATCCATTAAGCGAATGCCATAGCCATTTAGAATAGTTTTGCCACCAAATAAATTACGGTCTGTACTTGCAGTTGGCTCTGAAATAAACATGATCCGGACAACAGGCTCCCTATCATCACGATCGTGTTTTGGGAAAATGCAGTCATCAAATTTTAATTTGATTTCATGTTTAGGGCTTCTATCCCCAATCTCATTAAAATAATTCAGAGATATTGGGCCTAATTCAATATTTTGATCTATCGAGTAAAATGAAATTTTACAAGGCAATGCCACGACATTCCCTGTAAAATTAAGATCACCTCTCATCATGCTACTATCTGCATAACTTTGGCCTCCACATAGAGATAGCATGAAAAGACATATTGAAAAGTAGCAATTTCTCATATCTAAAATCCTATTGGCTCTCTTTTGACAGCTGGCAGGTCGATGCGGCGCATTGGTAAGTCAACATTTTCATTCCACCGTAATCATCCATATAGCCGGTATATAACTGATTAAAACTGCTTGTCGGCACAGAGACACTTTCCTTAGAAAACGGAGCAATCATCACGCTGTCAAAACCAGGGAAATTTTTCTGGTTGTTATTACTAAGATAGCCCAGTGTCACGTAATATTTAGTTGGATTTTCAATTAATAATTGTCCACCCGTGTGCGTATATTTCAGCTCTTTAGCCCATACCTTATCGCTGTTATTTTCGATTTGAGGTGGTCGATAAAACATTTTTAAGCGGCTTTGAATTGCAATCTGCACGACATTTTCTTTATCTGTCACCGGTGGAATTTCACGAACATTTAAATAGAACAGAGATTCCCTATCCTGTGGAAGGGCATCAACGCCCTCTGTTTTAATGATTTTTATTTGGTTTTTAGCATTAGGCTCAACACGTTGCATTGGCGGTAAAACCGTAAAAGGTTCAGAAACCTTATTTCCTTTTTCATCTTCTATCCAAGATTGAGCTAAATAAGGCATTGTTTTGCTTTGGTTATTAATAACCAAACTTATTGACTTATCTTTGCCAGGAAAAATAATCCGTGTGCGGTCAATATTAATCGCAGCAGACGCAACTTGCATGCCCACAAAAACTAATGAAAATCCTAAAGCTACTACATACTTTTTACTCATACATCATTCCTTTATTGGCAAGGGATCAGGACTTTACCCTGACTTTTTTCGGCAATATTAGGTAAATTCAAACTACATTGGTTTGCGCCTGCAGCCCATTTCACTATGTAGCTTTCTTCTGGATCTACACCCGTTAAATATGCAACTCCACTATCTGCAATAATTCCGACTTCTCTTCCTGTGCTTGATTCAATCACACTGGTGCCAAGCGGTGGATAATTTCCATTATTCAGACGGATAATTGCTAAAATACGTTTTCCTTGGTTTGCTTTTATCCTCTGATAGCCAATTGCCCCTTCAGTCAGGGTTTTACCAATAATGTTGTCATTGACATCTACATCATCAGGTAATGTATTCATATCAATATAAACATCTGAATTAGAAAAACTGTTTAAACTTGTCGCTACACCAATTCCGAATCGGTTTGTAACTGACTCACCATTGTCAATGGAAATCCCTGCAACATTGTCACTATCAATCATCACACGAGGTTCATTGTTAGTCCCATTGCGGTGCATAGCTGCACCATATTTTGTTGCTGTCATGGAGCCATACCAACTACCACCAACAGCACGATATGAGTTCACATTTTCAGTCGCATTAACATTTAATACGCCATAAGGTGATGAATACTGATAACTACCACTGATATTTGGTTCTGCGCGTCCTAATTTGTGCTGGTCACCACCAACACGCATACTCCAGTAGTTATTATTCTCGTTTGCACTGTAATAACCCACTGATTGACCAAAGCTATGATCATTGTCTGCATATTGAGCGTCATAACTAACCGAAGCGCCATTTTCGAGTGGCACAGAGAAAGACAGATATATTTGATTATCATCCGTCTCTTCATATTTAATTTTATTGAGTGATAATGTTCCGGAAATATTTTTAATTTGCCCAATGCTAAATAACTTACTAAAACTCATTCCAAAGTTTGTTGTTGATTCACTATTCCAAAATTGGCGATGAGAAGCATTAAAATAAATCGTTAAATCAAGTGGGCTAATGTATTGATTAAAAGACGCGGTATAGACGTTTTTATCACGCCTAAAATCAAGCACACCATTAGCTGC
The DNA here is from genome assembly GCF_023205015.1 of Providencia rettgeri. NCBI lineage: Bacteria > Pseudomonadati > Pseudomonadota > Gammaproteobacteria > Enterobacterales > Morganellaceae > Providencia > Providencia rettgeri. The sequence goes on from NZ_CP096258.1 coordinate 3,914,906, forward strand.
ATCAATGTATTGAGGCATCGTTAAGAATTCTTTTTCAGAAAACTTATAGCCTGCGAATGTTATCTGTGAATTAGTAGATTCAAAACGTTTAGAATAATTTAAACGATAGCTATTACCTGAATAAGACCCAAAATTATCTAAATTTGCATGGGTACGAGTAATATCAACAGAGATAGCACCAAACATATTCATATTTTGCCCTATCCCCAAGTTCATCGCTTGATAATTGTTATTATCTACTGTTGCAATTAACCCACCGAAGATAGATGTATCACCAAATAAACCATAGGAAATTTCTCCTACAATAAACTTAGGATCGACTTTCTGTGAGCGACCAAATGGGTCAGATTGCCCCATGGTAAATTTATAAAGGAACTGGCCCTGACGCGTTAAAAACGGCAACGATGCCGCTGTCACTTGGTAAGTGGTCTTTGAACCATCTTCTTCTTCGATCGTTACATCTAAAGTGCCTTGTACCGCTTCAGTAATATCTTGGATATTAAATGGCCCTGGAGCAACTTTAACCTGCTTAATCACACGGCCATTCTGTGAAATAATCACCGTCGCATTCGTTTTCGCAATACCGGTAACCTGGGGCGCATAACCACGTAACGAAGGTGGCAGCATCCGGTTATCACTAAAAATAGACGCTCCGATAAAGCGAAAGCTATCAAATAAATCAGTCTTTAAATAAGACTCACCGAGTAAAACCTTTGCCCCCATTTGAGGTAAAGCGCGAAAGGCATATAACTGAGTCCAATCAAACCGCTCATTCGTTTTGCCTTGAGAGCGATTATATTGATATTGATAGTCAGCGCGAAAACGCCAAGCTCCTAAGTTAACGCCAGCGGAACCATTACTACTACCACTGAATGTTTCACTATTATTTTTAGGCGCTGAGTAATTGACAAATAAGTTATAGTCAAGAAATGCCCCCGTAATCCCATTTTCCCATTGGGAAGGTGGTACCCAGTAAGGATCATCATATTCAAGCCAAGCTTGAGGAATCGAAAATAAGATATTCTGATTCGCTTTATCAAAGCGATAGTTAATATCTAAATTTTTAGATAGTTCAACACACTGGCCATTATTATTTTGCAGAAGTTCTTCCTTTACCTTCTTTTTTAATGCAAAAACATTTACCATCTCTGGTGTAATACAGAGTGTTGAAGTATCTTTACTCTCTTCAATAAATTTAATTAAATACTGTCCAGATAACTTTCTACCATTTAATGTAATATCTGTTAAATATTCACCAGCAGGAATAAAGTCAGGGTTAGAAAACTGACTCAAATCAATATTATCTCTGTCCTTAGCATCAATAATATTCATATTAAATTCTACTGCATTCGCTATTCCAGAAACGGAAAACGCCAAAGCAATTGAAAATAATATTTTATTTATTTTAAACTGAGGCAATAGAGACATGATTTTCCCTGTAAAAAAATAAAAATAAGAAATGAAAATAACAGGCATATATTTGCCTGTTATTTTAAATAAAAAATTACAGGTAGTTTAAAGCGTAAGTTGCTTGAGAAATAATACTACCAGTTTCAACTTTGCTACCATTTGCTTCAACACGCGCACTGAATGCTAATTTATTTGGACCATCAGCTAATGGCAACTCAACGCTAGTGTCACCAACTTTCATTGTTGCGCCATCTGCGTTGATTAAACGGACACCAACACCTTTAGAAGTACCTGTATTTGCCAGTAATTCTTTAGCTGTCGTATCTGGAGTACCAGTGAAAGTAACTTTTACTTTGCTGACTGCAGGGAAGATAACTTTATCGTCAGCATCTGTCACTGCTCCTAAATCACAGTTTTCTAACTGGATATTATATTGAACACTTTGGCTATATTTGTTACCCGTTTCCAATACTTTATTTGCAACTTGGCCCAGATCAACGTTAATTGTACCATCCCCAGGGATTGAGCAAGGAGCATTAATGACTTTACCAGTAAAGTTAATGATACCACTTCCTTGATCTACAGGTGCTGCGTGTGCAATACCGAATGAAGAAGCGATAATTGTAGCTAATGCAATTTTAGTTAATTTCATTTATATTTTCCTATAAAAAAGACGACAGATATACCAACCACTTAATAATCAGTAGATTATTAAGTTGATATTTATTTGCTGAGAATGTAATAACAAATAGGATAAAAGTTAGACTTTTACTATAAAAGTAAAAAAAACATAATTTTATTTATTTAAATAATTGATTAATAAAATAATAATATTTTATTAATCAAAGGTCATATTTAGAATATTTTTGACTTTTTTACGTCAACTATTTTCTTTATTTTCTTTACTGATAAAAACATCATCAATAAAAAAACAAATCATTTCAGTTTCTAATGCGTTAGCAAGTACATGCAGATTCTCAATATTAATATTGCACTCACCTCTTTCATAGCGAGAAATTTGTTGCTGACTCACACCAACAAGATTCGCTAATTCAATACCCGAAAGCCCTAAGTGCTTTCTTCTTTTTCTAATCTCTCTACCTACTATCCGATTTACATTTATCATTAACAATAGCCCAAAATAAACTGAAATATTAAATGGCTAAATTATATTACAGATCAAAACCTTTAACATAACAAATTGCACTGATTATACACTGCTTATATATCCAAATCAAAATAGCAAAAACCAATTAAAACACGAAATTTGAGTTAATTATAGTTTTCAATATATAAAAGTAAAACTGTTTATAACGATCGATAATTTAAATTAAAGTCATTGAAACCTATCAAAATTTCATTATTTAAAGTTTAATTCACTTATAAGATAAAAAGCATATTATTCATATTGGTTATTATTTTTAAAATAATAAAAACTAAAGCATAACATACTGATTTTAAAGATTAATACATAATTACCACTGACAATGGTAACAACTAAAAATATGACATAACTTCTATTGATAATAAAAAATAGATATTTTTCATTGATACTATTTATTATTCATTGATTACTAAGCATTTTTATATCATTGCTATTTATATATTAATTTATTTCTTACATTTTTAATGTTTCTTTCAAAAAAACAACTGAGAATGGTTTTTTTGTTTTTATCATTTTTTATGATTAAATTAATAGTATTTTTAGTTTACTCAAATTAAGAGTTTAGAATATAAAAAATTGAAATCTTCTCTCAATGAATACTATTTACCTATATAACATAGTAAATTATTCATAATTAGAGTAAAAAGATATTGATAATCATCAATAACACGTATTTAGCGTAAAAACAAATAAACCAACAAATAGATAACCCTTAAATAACAATGAGTTATACCAGTTTCAAATTGTAACAAACTACAACCTTATATTGCAGTTTTATAGAATAAAGATGAAACATAACAAAAATAAAACATAATAATTGTAGCCTAATACATTAAAAAATGAGTAATACAAGTATTTCACTTCGCATTTTCACCAATAAATAGTCAAAATAACAAAAAAGATACCTATCATTATTACATTTTGCGCGTATAGCTTAAGTTAATTTCTTTCCTTTAATAACAAGAGTAAAGACCGTTTATGTGCCTAATTCATTAAATAAGGATATTTTTCTGAGTGAAAATTGGCCAGACACTCTTAAATAAAACAGACAACACAAGCATGTTACACCAAATAAGATATATATTCAGTATAATGCAATAGTAAATATTTCTTATTTCGTCAGTTTATACATAAAAATTCTTTTATCCATGTTTGCTAAGAAGTCTATTCAATAACTTATCGTTATTGAATGAGAAAATAACTCATTATTTTTTGTTCGAACTACATGGTTTCATCTTCTTAACCTAAGGACTAAGGAGATATAAAAAATGCAAAGGCAACCTCGACTTCGCGTTGCAACCGTTCAGTTTCAGCATCGCCCTAATGATAAGACCTATAATCTAAGCCGTATTCATGACTTTATTACCCAAGCCGCGCAACAAAACGTGAAAATACTAGTGCTGCCTGAGATGTGTATTACGGGTTATTGGCATGTACCAAAATTACCTGATGATGCTGTTCATGCATTAAGTGAAACTTTACATGATAGTCCATCATTAGCATTGATCCGCCAGCGTGCAATTGAATTAGATATGATTATTGGTGTTGGGTTGATTGAAAAAGGGTTAGATGGCAAATGTTATAACACTTGGGTCGCTTGTATGCCTGATGGGCAGTACCATGCTCATCGTAAATTACACGCCTTTGAACACCCCTCTATCCATAGTGGAGACAATTACACTGTTTTCGATACCCCGTGGGGGGTAAAAGCTGGCATTTTAATTTGCTGGGATAACAACTTAATTGAAAACCCACGCATAAACGCGTTACTTGGCGCTGATATCATTCTAGCTCCCCATCAAACGGGGGGTACCCATTCGAGCAGCCCATATGGCATGAAACCACTTGATTTGCACCTTTGGGAAAATAGGCTACAAGATCCACAAGCTTTGCTTGATGCTTGCCAAGGGGAGCACGGACGTGGATGGCTAATGCGCTGGTTACCCTCAAGAGCTCACGATAACGGTGTCTTCTACCTGTTTAGTAATGGAGTTGGCTTAGATGATGATGAAATTCGCACAGGTAATGCAATGGTGATAGATCCCTATGGTCGAATTATCAAAGAGAGTCTATTGGTTGAGGATGATATGGTGATTGCAGATCTTGACCTTAGTTTGCTTCCTACCTCTAATGGACGACGTTGGCTTACAGGTAGAAGGCCTGAATTGTACCGCATTATGGCTGAAACGATGGGCTATGAAACCGATATTCGTAGTGTTCGTTTTGCGGAGCAGAATTCCCCTAATCATAAGGAACAGCCATAATAGCTAAAGTTAATGACATGTCATATCATTTATAATACAAATACTATAGTGTCTTATATTATTAATAAGCTGGCTAACTACCGTGGATACTCGACTACTTCGTGCATTTGTCATTCTCGCAGAAACAAAAAATTACCGCGAAGCTTCATTACGTTTATATATTAGTCAGCCAGCTTTAACCAAACAAATTCAATTACTTGAAAAAAAATTAGATATAACATTATTTGAACGCGGGCGTCATGGCGCTATATTGACTCCTCATGGGAAAATGTTATTTCCCTATGCACAGGAGATACTCGCTCAAACCACTGAGTTTTTACGCCAAACCGCAATACTTCGGGAACAGCCCCCCATAAAGTTAACGGTTGGGTTTGGTATATCAACATTTCAAGAAGCGTCCTTTTTTGTTGCACGACTACGCGAAAAATTACCTAATATCCCAATTCAATTGGATGATATGCCTTCTCATGAAATGGAGAAACAACTGCAAGCCCATGAATTACATATTGCTTTTACTCGCCAGTTTGCGTTTAAACCAATAGATAACTTAGTGAGCAAAACATTAAAATCTGAAGTACTTGCCTTAGCGGTAGCACAAAAATTGGAGCCCCAATTATCAGTAAAAGAATATCTAACCCATTTTCCTTTATTATTGTTACGCGCAGAACGTGGTTCAAAGCTTAATCAACAAATTCAGCGCTATCTAAAACATGAAAACTTATCAATATCCCCATCCCAAGAAGCAAATGATATTCAAACGTTAATTGCACTCGTAGCTGCCGATGTTGGTGTAAGCCTGTTACCCTATAGTGCAAAAAACATTAGCTCAAAAGACACTCGTTTTATTCCTATTCAGCATTCTGAGCATGCTCAATGGCGGATTGATGTGGTATGGCAGGCTTCATTACCTAAATTATGGCAAAACACCATCAATGAATTAATTGATGAAATTTATGAAACATTCTCAAAAGAAAGTGATTCAGAATAACTCCGTAATTCCTATATATTAAATATTTGAACTCTGATATTTATTGTCATTATCATCGCAAGATAGGCACATATTGATATGTCTGGTAACCAGTCCATAACCCCCCTAAAAATCATTGCTTCTGGAGTCGCACTTCCTGAGCATAAAATTTACTCATCCATGCTGGATGAAAAATTAAATAAACCAAAAGGGTTTGTCGAAAAGCATTCAGGCATCAAATACCGCTTTCATGCAAGTTCTCACGATTCACAAGCAGTTTTAGCCGCACAAGCAATCCAAAATGCATTGCATACGAACCATATCAAACCCAGCAGTATTGATATGTTGATTAATGCTTCTGCTATCCCAGTGCAAGCGCTTCCGTGTTCAGCTGCACATATCCTTGAGCAATCGAATTTAAATCAAGGGATTGCCTGCTTTGATGTCAACTCCAGTTGTATCAGCTTCATCACTGCACTTCAGGTCGCTGCAGGGTTATTAGCCACTAGTGCTTACCAACGTATTGCGATTGTTTCTGCAGATATCGCCTCACGCGGTATTGACTGGCAAGATAAAGAATCGTCACTGATTTTTGGTGATGGTGCAGCTTGTGTTGTTGTGGAAAAAGGAGATGGAAATAGCGGAATTATTTCTTACACCCATACCACCTATACTGCAGGGATCGATTTTTGTGAAATTCGTGCAGGTGGTACAAGATGCAACCCGCGCTCAGGTATGACTGACGATGATTTTCTTTTTCATATGCAAGGGAAAAAACTGTTTCGCCTCGCGTCTTCGTTGATTGAAGATTTTATGCAGCAGGTTTTCGATGAGTCTGGTTTACAACTGCACCAAATTGATACTGTGGTTCCACACCAAGCTAGTCATTTATCATTAGAGCACATGCGCCAACGCGTAGGCGTGACGACTGACCAACTCATTGATATTTATCGTCACCGCGGGAACCAAGTCGCCGCCTCGATCCCTTCAGCACTACACGAAGCGATTATCACAGGCCGTTTCTATGAAAAACAAAGTGCGATGCTGATTGGCACTGCCGCTGGTCTTGCGTTATGTGCCATGGTACTTGTTCCATGAAGATCTTAGTTACAGGCGCCACTAGTGGCCTAGGGCGTAATGCGAGCGAGTACTTACTTCAAAGAGGCATTGATGTCGTCGCTTGTGGCCGAAACCATCAAGCAGGGGAACAGTTAAGCCAATTAGGTGCAACATTTATTGCCAGTGAATTATCTGAACTTACCGTTCAAGAAGCAAAAATGCTCATGGCGGGCTGTGATGCAATTTGGCATTGCGCTGCCCTTTCCTCGCCTTGGGGAAAACGCCAAGATTTTGAGAAAACAAACGTTCATGCAGCTCAAATATTGGCTACCGCTGCGGGGGAAGCCAAAGTTTCACGCTTTATCCATATTTCCACCCCTGCCATCTATTTTAATTTCACCCACCAGCAAAATATTCCTGAGTCTACGGTTAATAAACATTTCGCTAACCAATACGCTAGAACAAAATATTTAGCCGAGACTATGATAGAACAGTGTGTTAGGCAGTTTCCGACAACGCGTTACACTATTTTGCGCCCTCGCGGCTTATTTGGCCCTCATGATCGCGTTTTGCTACCGCGTTTACTCGCTCAAATAAAATCACGAAAAGGAAAGTTGGTCTTGCCTAATGGGGGAAATAACCATTTTGACCTCACCTATGTGGGAAATGTGGTTCACAGCATGCAGTTGGCGACGTTCAAAGAAACACTCCCCAATGGCGCCATTTATAATATTACGAACCAACAGCCACAAGCTCTTAAACAAACATTAAATCAGCTATTTAGTGAACTTAACTTAGATTGTGAAATTCGTTCAGCCCCTTACCCTTTACTGTATGTTATTGCCAGTCTATTAGAGACCATTGGCTATTTAACGGGAAAAGAACCATTACTGACACGCTATAGCCTTGGCGCTGCCTATTTCACCATGACATTGGATAACCAAAAAGCCCAACAAGAGCTGGGGTACTATCCTTTATATAGCATGCAACAAGGCGTTCATTTAACTGCAAAATGGCTGAAACAACAGGAGAACCCATGCTGACTATTCATCAATATGAAGTAGGCTATTGTACGCATCCCGGTTGTGTCGCCCTAAAAGGTGCCAGTTTTAAATCCTGCAAGTTTCCTGCAAGAGCATGGTTAATTGAAGATGAAAATCAGCGTTGGTTATTCGATACCGGCTATGCCACCCATTTTTATGACCATACGCGCCATGGCATTATGCGGCTATATCGAACTGTTACCCCAGTGTATTTCGACAGCAAAGATGCCCTTGTCAATCAATTGGCCAATGATGGCCTAAAACCGAATGATATTAATGGCGTGATTTTGTCCCATTTTCATGGCGACCATATCGCAGGGCTACGTGACTTCCCCACCATACCCATTATTTGTTCAGGGGATGGTTGGGCTAAAACACGCCCTTTAACTGGGTTTGCTGCATTGAAAAATGCCTTTGTCAGTGGTCTCTTACCTGACGACTTCGAACAACGTACTGTATTTTATGAAGGTTTTCCCAAGGTCGCGTTACCCAATGAATTGCAAGTTTTAGGCGAAGGCTATGCCGTCAATCCGCAGAAAACGTTACTCATTGTTCCGCTCCCTGGGCATGCTGCAGGGCACATTGGTTTGTGTGTACTTACTAACTCGGGTTGGATATTGCTCGCGGGCGATGCGGCATGGTCCCCCACTAATTATCGTGAATTACGCGGCCCGATGGCAATTGCCAATATCATCATGGATGATAAGCAAGCTTATTATGAAACACTAAATAAATTGCATGAGATTGATAAAAACAATGTGGTTATTCAACTGTGCCATGAAGGGGATTTATTGTGATCCTCTCGATGCTCTGGCATTACTGGCGCGCACGTCGTTTAAAATTTAAAACTCGGGATGAACTAGAAGCCCATCAACAACGACATTTGGCACAATTCAAGCGCAATGTATTAACTAAAAGCCCCTATTTTCAACCTTATATTCATCAAGAGTTACATGATTTCCCCATTATGAATAAGCAAATCATGATGGATAATTTTGATGAAATGAATACCGCCGGGCTTTCTAGTCAAAAACTTCTAGAATGTGCGCAAAAAAGTGAGCAATCTCGGGATTTTGCCCCTAAAGTGGGGCGCTACAGTGTCGGGTTATCCTCTGGAACTTCAGGCCGTCGAGGTCTGTTCGTTGTTAGCCCAGAAGAACAAAATGTCTGGTCTGGCAGTATGTTAGCTAAAATGCTACCTAAAGACCTGTTTAGTGGTGAACGCGTTGCACTGTTTCTACGTGCCAATAATAACCTGTATGAAAGTGTTAATAACCGATGGATTTCACTGCGTTTTTATGACCTTTTTGCCGATTTTGAGCTACAACTCACAGCGCTTGAACAATATCAACCTTCCATTATCGTTGCGCCAGCCCAAGTACTCTGCGCGATTGCGGATGCCATCAACCAACAGAAAATCCAATTAAATACGCAAAAAGTGATTTCTGTCGCTGAGGTATTAGAACTCCATGACAAACAAAAATTACAGGCGTGCTTCCCCAATGTCGGGGAAGTCTACCAAGCAACGGAAGGTTTTTTAGGCTGCACTTGCTCTCATGGTACGCTGCATTTAAATGAAGCATTTGTCCATATTGAGCCTAATTGGCTTGATAATGACCGTTTTTCCCCCATTATTACGGATTTTACCCGTAAAACTCAGCCTATTGTTCGTTATCAACTGGATGATGTGTTAGTGGTGAAAAAAAGTGCTTGCCCCTGTGGCTCCCCTGAAATGGCGATTGAACGCATTGAGGGCCGCTGTGATGATTTACTGCAACTTCCGGGCTATAACGGCAAAATTGTGACGATTTTCGCCGATCCCTGTGCACGGGTTATTGTGAATCACTTACCTGTTACTGCCGATTTCCGCTTAACACAGCAAGAAAACTCATTATATTTACAGGCTGAATGTTCTCCCACGGAGCTCTCCCATTGCCAACAACAGCTGGCAAGCTATTTTTCAAGCCAACACGTTGATATTTCTCAATTAGATTGGCAACTATCATCAGCTGCTATTATGCAAACACTCTCTATTAAAAAGCGACGCATAACCCGTAAGGAAGCAAATGAGTAGCAAAGAATTATTTACTCGCTTTATTTATTGCCTGCTCGGCTGGGGAGCGGTTGGTATTGTTTATCAATATACTGGCCAAGTCACTGGGCAGGCTCATATTTTGTCCCCCAGTGAGATTGATAATGCCGTGCCATTTTCACCCGATGCCATCTGGCTTTATCTCTCATTTTTCCTGTTTATCCCACTTGGGTATTTTCTCAGCCCTCTAAGAAAAGCTCGCTCACTCATGTATGCCATGCAGCTCTGTGCGCTGGTTTCTGGGGCGGTCTATTTGGGGTATCCTACGACCATGCTGTACCACGATTACGACTTATCAACCTTATCTGGACGAGCTTTGTCTGCGTTGATAAATATCGATAGCCCACAAAATTTATTACCTTCTCTGCATGTCTCATTGACTCTTGTGGTACTGAATGCATTATGGTCAACACAACAAAAATTTCGCACACTGTTTTATAGCCTTTGGGCAATTGCGATTTGTGCCTCTGTATTGGTGTTAAAACGTCATTTATTTATTGATGTGGTCACTGGCGCACTCACCGCTTGTGGGGCATTAGTGATTGTTCACACTGCGAAGTTTGTCTTAAAGAGAAACTCTAATGAATGAATTAACCTTTCCGATTATTTTCATGTTAGCGGTCGTGGTCGCAGAAGGTTTAGTGATCGCCAAAACACAAAGAGGCACCGTTAGCTGGCAAGAGTTGGTATTCAACCTCAACTCGGGCCATATTATGTTATGGCTATTTAGAGGGTTAGAGCTCTTTTGCTATGGTTTTGTAGTCACCCACTATTCATTCAATGTGGTCGAAAACTGGCCGACCGTGTTAGTGTGGATTTTTACCATTTTCGCATGGGATTTTGGCTTTTACTGGCTTCACCGCTTACATCACACTTACCGTATTTTATGGGCCGTCCATGTGGTTCATCACCAAGGAGAGCATTATAACCTCTCCTTAGGCGTCCGTAATTCATGGTATTCATCACTGACATCGATTCCATTTTTCATGCTATTGGCACTGATGGGGATCCCCTTAGAGGTATTCCTCACCGTTTCAATATTGCACTATACCATTCAATTCTTTAACCACAGTGCGCTGATCCCACGTTTGGGTTGGTTGGAGAAATTCATGGTAACGCCACAGCACCACCGAGTTCACCATGTGAAAGAAGGGCATTACTCCAACCGTAATTTCGGGGGCAGCTTTATTTTTTGGGATAAACTGTTTGGCACATTTTCCAAATTACCTGAAACTGAGCACCATTTTGGTATCAAAGGGGCACCCGCCTCTGAAAATCCGTTTATTGATAGTAACTTACCTTTTTGGCGTATCATTAAACGTCACAGTCAACCCAAGGTGAAACCTGCGCCCTTATTTCGTGTAAACCAAGTCGCATTAGTAATGGGAACACTTCTCTTATTTAGCTTAGTTATTGGTTATGTCTATCTTTATGGCTATGGTTACCAAGGTACTACACTGCAACAAGCCATTTTGTTCGTTCTATTAGCTCTGGGAACCGTAGCTTTATCGGGTATTTCAGATGGCCGTAAAATTGGCCTGATGAGCTGGTTTTTCATCGCTTGCTTGCTATTAATTTGCATTTTATTTATTTGGCAATGGACAACCCCATTTTGGGTTATTTTTACCAGTGCTCTGTGGTTACATAGTTTATTAATGTTAATCGGTATAGGCCGAAAACCCATACAGGTGAGTGATGTCCTCTGAGCCGCTAAGGCCGTTAGGCTACCAACATCGCCATGATCAAGCGTTCCAAAAAGCGTTGAACATGGCGGCCAAACACTATTTACAACAGAGGGCTGATCACCGGTTTGCTGATACACGCTTTTATTTAAAGAGCCTAACTTTAATCTTTTGTTGCTTAGGCAGCTACGCCATTGCGTTATGCGTTAACACGTCTTGGGCATTTTTTATTTTTTACCCTCTATTTATTTGCTTCGCATTGTTATTGGCGATTAACTTAGTTCACGATGCTTCCCATAATGCGATTTTCAAACAGGCCAAAGCCAACTATTGGCTCAATTTTTGGGTCACTATTCCATTGGGGTTAGACCCTGAATGTTGGCGAGTCAGGCATATTATTTTTCACCATGCGCACACCAATATTCGTCATTATGATTTAGATATTGAAGAAAATTTTGTCTTACGGCAAACGCCTTATCAGCGCTGGTACCCGTTTATGCGAGCTCAGCATCTGTATTGGCCATTAATTGCCGCAATGACTTTCCCCGCATTGATTTGGTTCTTTGATTGGATGGACAGATTTCATTTGACGCGCGTCGCCCCTCATATGCGCCATCAAGGCCACCGGGGTATTGGGTCATTTTTATTGGCTAAGTTACTGCATTTAATTGTTGCAATAGCCATACCTGCGTTTGTTATCACAGATATTGGTTTAGCGACCTTGATATTCACCTACTTATTTAGCCAAATGTTTGCTTCTCTCATATTTGTTGTATTGATACTTGGCACCCATTGGGCGAAAGCAACTTTTTATACGCCTCCCAAAGAAGGTAATATGCCACATGGTTTTTATACTCATACTTTTTCAACCACTTATGACTGGCAAACCACACCTCGTTGGCTAACCTATTGGTTGGGAGGGTTAAACTTGCATCTTACCCATCATCTATTTCCCAATTGGAATCACCGCCATTACCCTGCCCTTGCTAAGATCATTGAGCAAACCGCCAAACAGTTTTCGATGGATTATCATTGTATTAGCGCGAAAGAATTGTTTATTTACCAACAGCAGTTTTTAAAAGAAATGGGAACGGGCAAGCAAGCAGATAAGCACTGAACCCTATAACTCAGTGCTTTCATTACACTATGAATTACCTATCAATAATAATATTTTGATTTACGACGCTTTTTTCACTATTTCCTACCATCTGAGCAAATTTCTCTAATGGGTCACTCCGAAAAGCATACAAACGTTTAAGCGCAAATGGGTTATCCCCCAATTTGACTTTTCCTTGAATAGTTGTCAGCGCCAAGTGCAAACCGGCTTCCCTTCCTGCCTCCATCGCGGAGGCGTTATAACCACCAAACGGATAGGCTAAATAGCGCTGTTTAGGTTCAAAGCGACTCAAAATTTTCATCGACCGCTTAAAATCCAACATGATCGTGTGTTCTTTCCGGCTAAACAAAATGGGCGAATTATGGTTATCTAAACGATGTAAAAAGTGAGTATGAGATTGGATGTTAAAAACGTCTCGACTATCTTTGATTTCTTGCTTACTCATAAATTGCAGGGTATCCGCCGACCATTTTTGTGGCTGCGTTTTGATGCGTGAAGAAATAATAAATAGCGTCGCCTGCTGGCGGTTATGCCTTAAAATCGGTAATGCATAGCGATAAACTGATTTTAAACCGTCGTCAAATGTCAGCACAACCGCCTTACCGGGTAGATTGGCGGATTTATTCAGATAATCTTCCACGTCAGCAAGCGAAAGGGTCTGGTAGCCCTCTTGTTTTAAATAATTCATTTGTTCGCGAAATGCTTCTACGGATGTCGTCGTTGACGTGTCACGAAAATGCTTATTTTCACTGTCTTTGAGAATATGGTGATAGGTTAAAATTGGAATGCCTTTATCCAATGTAACATCATCTAAGCGCACATAACCGAGCCTATCCCCTATACGAATAGTTAGCCATGCCGTTTTTTCACCAGCCTTATCCGTTTTAATCATCCGTGCTAACACAGGGTAACGCAGGTTTTCCCATAAAGAGGCAATTTGCTTACCATTACTCTGAGTTGAACTGTATATCGCTGTTTTTTGGTGTGTGACTAAATAATCATAAATGGGGTTTTGTAAATCATTTAGCCTATCCACTTCAGGTACATAACGGGGTTTTTGGTTAGAAAACGATACTGTTTTTACAAAAGCATAATCATTGCCAAACTGCATTGCACAATAATCTCCCGAAGGAGAATAGGCATAAAAACCGTGTTCTGCGTTAAGTTCTGCGACAGCGCGCATTTCTCCAGCAATCATGGCAAAAATAATTTCAGGCTGTTTCGTTTGCACTAGCTTGGGGGGTATGTCAGTTAACCGCCAATCATCTGTGTTGTTGACGATTTCAGAAGCCAAAGATTGAGGTAAAGAGCTCGTCAATAAAATACAGAGCAAAAAAAGTAATCGTTTAGACATTTTTCATCCACTATAGCGCTGAGTTTTGCGTAATTATTCTAAACCGACTCTGGATTGAACCCCATACCCTGATAAAAATTTTATTGTCTCATCCTCTTTCTCAAAAATAAGCCAAGAAAATAATGAGGAATAACTAGCTGTTATCATCCATGGTTGGGCTATCTGCGAAGAAATAGCGATCCATGGTGAATTCGAAGTCATCACTGGTCGCATTGAATAACATTTTTTTGGTATTTTCCAAATGTTGCCACATAGCTTGCCGTGCCCCTTTCGGGTCTCGACGCGCTAGTGCCTGCAAAATTTGGTCATGCTCATCACACCAGCTCTCAATCGAACGGTTATCAATGTGCTCGTGAAGCTTGAGCCAGTAAGGATTACGTAAGCGTTGGCTCCACATTTGCTCAACGATCACCACCATCGCACTGTTATGGGTCGACGCGGCAATTTGCATGTGAAAGGCGAGATCCCATGTTGAATCACGAAAACGATCCTCTTTGCGAGCATGCTTTTGAATATCAACCAGTTTTAGAATATCTTCTTTGGTGGCTTGGGTTGCTGCGAACTCAGCGATGTGACTTTCAATCAGTTGCCTTGCTTGTAATAGCTCAAATGGCCCACAACGGCTAAATTCTAATCCTGTTTCTGTATTGACTGAGTTATTGGACCGGTTACTAATAACATGTATACCAGATCCCTTGCGCACATCCACATAACCTTCGACTTCTAGCATAATGATGGCTTCACGGATCACCGTACGGCTCACCTTCATTTCGTCAGCAAGTAACCGTTCCGCAGGCAATTTGGTGCCAACTGGGTATTCGTCATTTTCGATACGTTCTTTGACCAGAGCCGCAACTTGTTGGTATAGGCGCGGTTCACTCTCTTGTGAGCTCATTATTTTCTCCTTTCACATAACCACCCGACTCGCTGACCATCAATGCCTACAGTATAACGAAATTTTTCGACGATGGGTGAAATAGAACTTCACGAATAAATAAATCACAATAAATTGGTATAACACCTTTTAAAGTTATAAACCAGACCGTATAATGAATGAAATTTAGACAACAAAAGATCATTCATACTTTTTATGGCTGATCACGCTTAATCCGATTTCCAATTCAGGGAACGCAATATGATAAAAGATATAATTAAAATACATCCCAATGACAATGTCGCCATTACTTTAGTTAACCGACAAGCAGGGGAAACCATTAGTGTTGCAGAGCAATCAGTGACATTAAAACAAGATGTTGACCGAGGGCATAAAATCGCCCTAGCTCCGATTCAAACTGGCAAAAATATTGTTAAATATGGCGCTCCCATCGGCCATGCAACGACGACCATAACGGCAGGCGAGCATGTTCATACTCATAATACCGCCACCAATTTAAGTGCTTTAAACGAATATGAATACCGCCCTGAACACAACACAATTGCCGTTACACGACCAAATCCAGACGTGCAAATCTATCGCCGAGCAAACGGTGATGTGGCTATCCGTAATGAAATTTGGGTGATCCCAACAGTCGGCTGTGTTAATGCGCTGGCGAGAAAAATGATCGAACGCTTTAATAAACAACACAATGGTGCTTCTGATATTGATGGTGTATATCTTTATAACCATACTTTAGGCTGTTCCCAGCTCGGTGATGACCATTTAACAACCCGTACTATTTTACAAGATATGGTTAAGCACCCTAACGCAGGTGGCGTACTCGTCATCGGTTTAGGCTGTGAAAACAATCAAGTCGCCGCTTTTAAAGAAACACTAGGTGACTATGATGATGAACGCGTCAAATTTATGGTTTGCCAACAATTAGATGATGAAATTGAAGCCGGTGTAGAGCACCTTAATGCACTTTATCAATTCGTCCAACAGAACAAACGCGAGGCGGGTAAGCTGAGCGAAGTGAAATTTGGCCTTGAATGTGGTGGCTCTGATGGGCTTTCAGGGATCACAGCTAACCCATTGCTAGGCTGTTTTTCTGATTTTTTAGTCAGCCATAACGGAACCACGGTGTTAACCGAAGTCCCTGAAATGTTTGGCGCTGAACAAATTCTAATGAACCACTGCCATGATGAACAGACGTTTGAAAAAACGGTCAATATGATCAATGACTTTAAACAGTATTTTATTGCTCATGACCAGCCAATTTATGAAAACCCATCTCCAGGCAATAAAGCTGGAGGAATTTCGACACTTGAAGAAAAATCCCTCGGCTGCACACAAAAGGCGGGTACTAGCCAAGTCATGGATGTTTTAAAATATGGAGAGCGCCTGACAACCCCAGGGTTCAATTTGTTAAGCGCACCGGGTAATGACGCCATTGCCACCAGTGCCTTAGGCGCAGCTGGCTGCCATATGGTGTTATTTACAACGGGTCGCGGCACACCATACGGTGGTTTTGTTCCCACCATGAAAATTGCGACCAATAATGAGTTAGCTGCTAAAAAACCCCATTGGATTGATTTTAATGCAGGCGCCTTATTAACAGGAAAATCCATGGATCAATTATTAGATGACTTCATTCAGCTTGTTGTCAAAACCGTTAATGGTGAACACACTAAAAATGAAATCAATGATTTCCGTGAATTAGCGATTTTTAAAATGGGCGTCACACTTTAAAAACAAACTATTCCCTATTGCTTAGCTAATTATTAAGCAATAGGGATACAACTAACTATTTATATTTATTGTGGATATTTTATAAACAAAGAAATCCGTTATTGATCATAGGATCAATAATTACTCTCGTTTGCCAATTCTATTTAATTAATTTTTTAACCGCTTTATTTTTGCCCGTAATACGCATTTTTACCATGCTTACGTAAATAGTGTTTATCTAATAATACTTGTTGCATTGAACCTATTTGTGAACTTAATTGACGGGTAAATAAATTCATATAGGCAATTTCTTCTAAGACGACCGCATTATGTACCGCATTATCAGGGTTGCTTCCCCACGCGAATGGACCATGGCTATTCACTAATACAGCAGGAATGTCTTTCGCTGAAATCCCTTTTTCTTTAAAAGTTTCAATGATCACATGACCTGTTTCTCTTTCATAATCGCCTTCAATTTCATTTGCTGTCATTTTACGGGTACAAGGGATTTCACCGTAGAAATAATCGGCATGGGTTGTCCCCAAGGCGCTCAGTGGTTGCCCTGCTTGAGCCCAAATAGTGGCGTGGCGAGAGTGAGTATGGACAATACCGCCAATTTCAGGGAATGCTTGGTACAGCGCCAAGTGCGTGTCGGTATCTGAAGAAGGTCGATATTTCCCTTCTACCACTTTTCCGCTTTCCAACGAGACCACCACCATGTCCTCTGCTTTCATGGTTTCATAGTCAACGCCAGAAGGTTTTATCACCATTAACCCAGCTTCGCGGTCAATACCACTCACATTCCCCCAAGTAAAGGTCACTAGGTTATGTTTGGGTAAGGCAAGGTTTGCTTCAAAGACTTGTTGTTTCAATTGTTCTAACATAACAACTCCCTAGCTTTTTAAAATATGCTTTAATATCAACAGCAAAAATTTATTATGGTGATGTTTTTTGTGTGTTGATAACCTGTATCTACCTATTAAGGTAAACAGTTTTAGGCCATTTAAAAAGCACCTCACTTTACAAATTCGCAACAAAACAGACCAACTCAGGCGTACTCGGGCACGCACGGTCATAAAAACACATAAATAGAATGTGGTTAACTGACCGAATTAGCCCAATGATTTTTGTTTAATACCATAAAAGTAAAAAGATCCCGCGAATATAGTGATGCAAGTCTAGTTATCGTGTAACTGGTTGGAATTAAATTCACAAAATACCGATCGCAATCACTTTAATCGGCTTTGTTTTTTTCAAAAAGAGATAACTTGAATCCAATCACGACAAAAAAAAAGCAATACGGGCAGAATAAATATCGTGGAAAGAATAGGAGTTAAATATGTTACAAGCCGAACGCCATAAATTAATTTGTTCTCATGTTTCGCAGAATGGCTCGGCGCTAGTGCGTGATTTAGCTCAATTATGTCTCGTTTCTCAAGAAACTATCCGTCGTGATTTAACGGCTCTTGAACGTGAAAATAGGATCATCCGTAGCTTTGGGGGCGCGGTTGCCATCGACCAAGAAGAAATGCCGATGGTGAATGTGATGCCTTCTTCGGTCAAGCTCAGCCAAATGGTGGATGGCGCAGAGTCTTTTCGCAAAAGAACCGAAGAGCACCCTGATGCCAAGATGAAGATTTCGAAGGCTGCACTAAAATTAATTCAGCCTGGTGACTGTATTATGTTAGATAACAGCAGTACTTGCTGGTTTCTCGCACGGCAAATACCTGATATCGACATTACGGTAGTGACAAACTCGGTTAAAATTATTCAAGCGCTGGCCTGCCGTGACCGAGTACGTGTCATTGGTATAGGTGGGGAGTATTCAGAACGTCATGATGATTTTCATGGCCCAATTGCAGAAAGTATTATTCGTAGCTTTCAGATAAAAACCTTATTTCTTTCATGCCAAGGGTTTAATATCGAAAATGGTATTCGTGATGGCAGTGAAATAAACTCAAAATTAAAAAATATTATGTTACAGGTTTCTGAAAATAAAGTTTTGCTCGCGGATAATAGTAAATTAGGAAAGTATGCATTTAGTCAGGTTTGTACATTTGATGATATTGACGTATTAATCACAAATAAACTCAATGATAATAATTTTCAAAAACAATTCTCTAATCTTAAAATTATCGAGTGCGACAAATAATTTATAAAAATAAAAATCATATAGCTGTAATGTAAGTAAAAATAATAAGTTCCATTTTATTTTCTGTATTAAATAAGTGCAGGGATATTATTTAACCATAATTCCTTGGCACTTAATTATAGGCATACCTAAATATGAGAAATTCATTATTTCTAAATAATGGAATTTCTTGATTTAGTATCCATCTACACTAAGGAATACAACTATGAACATGAAGAAGCTAGTTTTACCTTGTTTAATGAGCGTTGCACTATTTTCAAATGTCGCGATGGCTGAATCACAAAAAGCACAAAAGCCCTTTACTATGGGTGTCGTCGTTAAAGTCGGTGGTATTCCTTGGTTTAATGTTATGGAACAAGGTATTACTGAAGAAGGTAAAAAACTCGGGGTAAATGCCTTCCAAGTTGGCCCAACAACGGCTGATCCAGCAGAACAAGTTCGTGCTATCGAAGATTTAATCGCGAAGAAAGTGGATGTCATTGGCGTTGTTCCTAACGACGCTAAAGTGCTTGAGCCTGTATTAAAACGCGCCCAAGACGCTGGAATTAAAGTTATTACCCACGAATCACCAAATCAAAAAAATGCCGATTGGGACTTTGAATTACTTGATACCCAAAGCATGGGGGCTAACCATATGAGAGACATGGCGGCCTGTATGGGTGAAGAAGGCAAATACGCCATGTTTGTGGGAAGCCTGACAGTACCATTAGTGAACGAATGGGCCGACGCGGCAATTGCTTACCAAAAAGCGAACTACCCAAAAATGCAAATGGTCGATGACCGCTTTGGTGTTGCCGAATCCGTTGATGACTCAATGCGTACAGCTAATGACTTGTTATCTAAGCACAAAGACTTAAAAGGCATCATGTCATTTGGTTCACAAGGCCCTATCGGTGCAGGCCGAGCCATTGATAAACGCCGTAAAAATGACGAAACCTGTGTATTCGGGACATTCACACCTGGCCAAGGCATCAAATTACTGGAAAAAGGCGCAATTGATGGCGGCTATATCTCTAATCCAAAAGTCGCAGGACAAGTATTTGTACAGGTTGCAACTGCCATGATGAATGGCGAAGAAATCAAAGATGGCGTGTCTATTGGTGATATGGGTGAAATCAAAGTCAGTGGCAACACGATTTTGAGTGACAACCCCGTTAATTTGAATATTGAAAATACGAAAAAATTGGTCGAAGTCGGTCTGTAATTTTACCTTGTCAAAATAATGTTCAAAACAAAAATACAATATTTATCAATATATTAAATTTTATGTTCTTTGAGTTCGAGTCGCCTGCACTAACGCAGCGGCTCGAACGCATCACGAACAAGCCAACACCAATTTATTTGCAGTAGGAATTGTACTTATGACAAGCACCTCAAAAGCTGACAAATCCGATCCACTCATTACCTTGCGCGACCTTTCCAAAAGCTTCGGTGGTCACCGTGCATTACGCAATATCGATTTGACGCTCAACAAAGGTGAAGTGCACTGTTTAGCGGGCACCAATGGGTGTGGGAAAAGCACATTAATTAAAACCATCAGTGGTGTCTATGCCCCTGATGACGGTAGTAAAATTGAAATTGATGGGAAAAGTTATCACCGGTTGACGCCAGATAAAGCGCGTGAGCTAGGCGTGCAAGTTATCTACCAAGATTTGTCACTATTTCCAAACTTAACCGTTGCCGAAAATATCGCCTTTGAGCTGAACCTCAAAGGCTATTTTGGCTGGTTTCGCAAAAAACAACTGCGCGAAAAAGCCTTAGAAATCCTCAATGAACTGGCTTTCACCATTGACCCCGACACCCCTGTGCAATTTTTACCCATTGCTCAACGCCAACAGGTTGCTATCTGCCGAGCCCTAGTTGCCGATGCACGTCTGGTGATTATGGATGAACCAACGGCTTCATTGACCCGTACCGAAGTCAACCAACTACTCTCAACGGTTAATTACCTAAAAGATAAGGGTATTACTGTTGTTTTCGTAAGTCACCGACTAGAAGAAGTGAAAGAGATTTCTGACCGCATCACCGTGATCCGCGATGGTCAAAAAATTGGCACATGGCCTGCTGAAGGCTTAACTACCCGCAAAATTACAGAGTTAATGACTGGCTTAGATATTGTCCATGAACGTAAGCCCCCCAATAACGCGGAAGACCGACGCACGGTACTAGAGCTAAAAAACCTCAGTCGAGCTGGGCAATATCGCGATATCAACTTAAGTTTAAAACGCGGGGAAGTATTAGGTTTATGTGGTTTGTTAGGCTCAGGCCGCACCGAATTAGCGCTATCATTGTTTGGCATTACCCATCCCGATAGCGGCGAATTACTCATCGAAGGCAAACCGGTTAAGTTAAAAAACAACACCGACGCCATTAAGCGTGGCATTGGTTATGTCTCTGAAGACCGCCTGACTTTAGGTGCCATTTTACAGCAATCAATCGCAGACAATATGGTGATTTCGATTCTGGATCGCCTCAAAACGCCTTTGCATTTAATCGATGAAAAACAGTGCCAAGAAATCGTACAAGAGTGGATAGCCGACTTAGATATTAAAGTCACTGACCCCAATAATGCCCTTTCAACACTTTCAGGCGGTAACCAACAAAAAGTGGTACTTGCTAAATGGATTTTAACACGTCCTAAAGTACTGATTTTAGACTCACCGACCGTTGGTGTTGATATCGGCGCAAAAGACAGTATTTACAAACTCATTCACCGTTTGTCAGGTGTCGGTATCTCTATTCTATTAATTACCGATGAAGCCTCCGAAGCTTATTACAATTGCGACCGAATTTTACATATGAAACAAGGCTCTATCGTCAAAGAAATTGAGACAGATTCCATCAATGAACAACAATTGGAGGAAATCATCAATGGCTAATTGGCAAAAATTACGACCACAATCTGTCGAAGGCTGGCTGATTTGGGTCATTCTTATCATGGTGGTGTTCTTCACATTGATGAGCCCGCAATTTCTCACTATTCAAAATTTACTCGACCTCAGTGAAAGCTACGCCGTTACCGGTATTTTCGCCTTAGGCTTATTTGTGGTTCTCGTCACTGGGGGCATTGATATTTCGTTTGCCGCCGTGGCTTCCGTAGTGCAATACGTGATTGCCACTTGGTTATTGCAAGGTTTTATTGCAAGCCCTGCCGTCAGTATCACATTGGCGATTATCATTGGTATCGCTTTTGGCTTGATCAATGCCATTTTGATTTATTCGCTGAATGTAGTGTCGATTATTATCACCATTAGTATGCAATCGCTGCTGTTCGGCATGCTGATGTGGCTAACCAATGGGCACAGTATTTATGACTTGCCTGATTGGTGGGTAGATCCTGTCACTATCCTGCCTTTTGAAGTGGATGGTGAATATTACCAAGTTGGCTTACCGTTAATTGTGATGCTTGGCATTGCCTTCTTAACGTGGATTTTGATGAATAAAACCCACATCGGCCGTCAGTTATATGCCGTTGGTGGCAGCCAAGAATCTGCGTCTCGTATTGGTATCCGTGTTTCCGTGATTTACCTATTTGCTTATGGTTACCTTGGTGCGATGGCAGCGATTGGCGGCATGTTGCAAACCTACCGAATGAGTGAAGTGGTACCGAGTGCCCTTGTGGGTGGAGAGCTGGATGTGCTTGCCGCGGCCGTATTGGGTGGCGCCAGTTTATCCGGTGGGCGAGGTTCAGTGATAGGGACACTCATGGGGGTTTTCCTGATTGGTATCTTGAAAAACGGCCTTAACCTGATTGGTGTTTCAAACTACTTCGTCAATATCGTCATCGGGCTGGTTATTCTCATTGCGATTTGTATTACCCACTACAAAAAACGTAAAGAGACGGATGTCGGTTTTGTTTAACAGGAATATCACCATGAAAAAAAATACTTTTTTTAACATTGATGGCTCTGTTATCGGACTGCTTTCAATCTTTGTTTTGGCTATCGCTGCGTTTAGCATTGCCATGCCAGGGCACTTTTTTACTCAAAATACCTTTTTGAGTATCACTTTTCAGTTACCTGAATTGGGCTTACTCACCTTTGCCATGTTTGTTCCTATGTTAAGTGGTGGGTTGAACCTTGCCATTATTAGCACTGCTAACTTAACGGGGCTCTTTATGGCTTGGGTATTTATCAATTACCTCCCAGTGGATGCCAGTACTGGCACACAGCTAATGTGGTTGGTCTTCGCATTAATCGGCGCAACCGTGATTGCAGTCATTATCGGTAGCTTAACAGGGCTGATGATTTCCCATATCGGAGCCCACCCGATCCTAGTGACCCTCGGTACAATGACGATTATCAGCGGCATTGGTGTTTACCTCACCAAAGGTGCGGCATTAAGTGGGATGCCCCCCATTGTTCGTGCCATTGGTTCCGATACTGTGCTTGGGGTACCAATTGCGATGATTATCTTCATTGTTACCGCAATTCTCTTAGCGCTGTTTCTAGGCTGTACGCGCTTAGGTAAAAATATCTATATGAGTGGCAGTAATATCAATGCAACGTGGTTCAGCGGTATTCGTACCGACCGAGTCATGATTGCGATATACACCATTTCTAGCCTGTTATGTGTATTAGCTGGGCTCATCATGATGGCTCGCTTTAACTCTGCACGTATGGGCTACGGGGATTCCTATTTACTGCTCACCATTCTTGCCATCGTATTAGGTGGAACTAACCCATTTGGGGGAGTTGGTAAGGTTAGCCGAGTGTTCTGTGCCTTATTGGTTTTACAGGTCATTGCGACAGGTTTAAGCCTGCTTGGTGTAAGCCTGCACTTTAACCTCGCAGTTTGGGGGATCACGCTCATCTTGGCATTAGCATTCAAATTCTTCAAAGAAAAATGGAGTGCTAAACGTGCGATGAACCGCAACCAACGCCTTAATAAAGCATCGACACAAAGTTAATTTTTCAAGGGGAAAACCATGCGCAAGCATCCAATTGGTATTTATGAAAAAGCATTACCAAAAAACAGCAGTTGGTTAGAAAAATTAGTCATCGCAAAATCTGCGGGTTATGATTTTGTGGAAATGTCAGTGGATGAAACTGACGAACGCCTAGCTCGGTTAGACTGGAGCCCCGCTGAACGTCTGGAAGTGGTTAGAGCCATTCAAGAAACAGGTATTCGCATTCCAAGTATGTGTTTATCGGGCCATCGCCGTTTTCCTTTTGGTAGCCATGATGAGGCCACTCGCATGATGGCCTATTCCTTAATGGAAAAAGCCATTAAGCTCGCTCAAGACTTAGGCATTCGCACTATTCAGCTCGCGGGTTATGACGTTTACTATGAAGAGCAAGATGCCGAAACGATTGCCAATTTCGAAAAAGGCATGCAGTGGGTCAGTGAAATTGCGGCTGCTTCTCAAGTCATGTGTGCGGTGGAAATCATGGATACGCCATTTATGAATTCCATTAGCAAATGGCAAACGCTTTCCGATAAAATTCGCTCGCCTTGGTTCAAGGTGTATCCTGATGTCGGTAACTTAACGGCATGGGGTAATGATGTCGAAAAAGAATTCACCCAAGGAATTAAACACGTTGCAGCCATTCACTTAAAAGATACATATGCGGTGACTGAAACCTGCAAAGGCCAATTTCGTGATGTGCCTTTCGGCGAAGGCTGCGTAGATTTTGTTAATTTATTCAAATTATTAAAACGTTTAAATTACCGCGGTTCCTTTCTGATTGAAATGTGGACAGAAAAAGCCGATGAACCACTGATTGAAATTATCAAAGCCCGTCATTGGATGGAAGACAAAATGCAACAAGCTGGCTGGTATAACGCCTAAAGGAGCCGATAATGAATGCATTTTTTATGGGTGTTGACCTGGGTGGTACCGTCATTAAAGCGGGGATCTACACCGCTGAAGGCCAAGAAATTACGGTTGCTGAGCACTCTTTTCCCACTGAAAGCCCACAGGCGGGTTTTAGTGAACGCAATATGGAAATGTTATGGGAAGCGGCTTGCAGCGTGATCCGCAAAGCCATTCAAAATAGCCAGCTCAGTGCCGCCCAAATTTCCGGTGTCAGTTTTTCATCCCACGGTAAAGGGCTTTATTTGCTCAACAGCCAAGGAAAACCAGTTAGAAATGGGATCGTATCATCTGATTCACGTGCTCAATCCATTGTTGATAAATGGCACCAAGACGGTACTGCGGATAAAGCTTATCCATTGAGTTTGCAGCAATTATGGGCTTCTCATCCCGTTGCACTACTGCATTGGCTAAAACAACACGAGCCTGATAACTATCGCGATACTCAGCATGTTTTGATGGTTCATGACTATATTCGCTATCGCTTAACCGACCACATTGCCTGCGAAGAAACCAATATTTCGGGTAGCCAATTATTTAACCAAATCCAGTCGAGTTATGACCCTAAATTATGCCAACTGTTTGGTATTGATGAAGCAAATGACAAACTCGCACCTGTAATTAACTCAGCCCAATTAGCGGGTACCGTAACCCACAAAGCTGCCGCAGAATCTGGACTGGTAGAAGGAACCCCTGTATTTGGTGGTTTCTTTGATGTCGTGGGAGCCGCGTTGGCGTCAGGGGTGAGCCAAAAAGATAAACTCAGTGCAGTAGCAGGCACTTGGACCATTTCAACGCGTGTCTTTGATGAGATTGTGCCTTCAGATTACCCATACGTATGGAGTAAATACTGCATTCCAGGTACCTATTTTGTCCACGAAGGCAGCCCGACTTCCGCCAGTAACCTCGCGTGGTTCACTCGTCACTTCTTCAATCAACGTTTGCAAGATTATGATGTACTGAATCACTGTGTGGCTGAAGGGGCAACGCGGCCAAACGATATTCTATTTTTCCCTTGGCTGTACGGTTCTAATTACCACAGTAATTTGCACGGTGGTCTACTCGGTTTAAGCTCACACCATACAGATGCTGATATTGTTTATGCTATCTATCAAGGGATTGTATTTTCACATTTGTTGCATCAAGACCGTATTGTTGGCCTTGATAATACAACCGAATCTATTCGTTTCACGGGTGGCCCAACACAGTCACCGTTGTGGATGCAAATGTTCTGTGATGCCAGTAACTTGCCGTTAGATGTCGTCAACGTGCAGCAATCAGGTTGCCAAGCGGCGGCACTTTGTGCCGCTGTCGGAACAGGTTACTACTCAGGTTTTGATGTCGCTATTGCGGCAAGTACCCCCAAAATCACTACTTACCAACCCAATGCGATTGGCCATCAACAGCTGCGTGACAAATTCGCTCGTTTTAAAGCAGTTGCCGATGCATTAAGCCAATAACCTATTGAATAATAAAGGCAGAACTTATAACTCAGTTCTGCCTTACTTTTTCTAAACTAATAAATTATCGTTCTTGATTGCAGTAAGAAATGAATTAGCGCCCTTTCTTTTAGCCCGTTAAAACCCAAAACGCCCCCTGAGCAAAACTATCAAAAATGATGCTTTGACAAAATCACATACGCTATGAAAACCCTATCTGAACTTTTTATTGCACCCATTACATCAAAAGTTGTGATGGTGATCGGTAATTAAACATTTATCGCCGTTTGGTTAGTGATATAGCTCTGATTTTGATCTTTCGTCACTAGAAAGTGAAATGGAACCGGTTCCATAATGCATTATTCGCAATGACAAATGGGCTAAATCCCCTTTAATCAGACAGAGGAAAGTCATGAGCAAAGACATTATCGTTGTTACTGCCGCCTACGGTGCACAAACCGTAAAACAACTAGGGGGTCAACAAGCCCTATTCGATATTATTCAAAACAGCCATGCGGATGGTGCTGAAATCCGCCAAGAACTGTTGTTACCCAGCGATAATTTTTCGGATATAGCCAAAGGACTGCAATCAAGACAGCTCACCGCGGTTTATTCCGTGCCAGACACGCTATTTCAGCAACAAGCTCCTATCGAAATTCATCAATTACGCCTCTATTTGGAACAAGCTCAGTCATTCAATGCGCAGATATTGAAGCTGTCATTGGGGAACTTACCTGAACAATATGATTTATCAGAAGTCATTAACCTTCTCAATCAATACACCACACAGTTAGTGATCGAGAATGACCAAACCGAGGTAGGCGGTCACATTGCACCTCTTGAACGTTTTTTTGCTGATGTTAAAGCCCAAAATCTGCCAATAAAAATGGCATTTGATATGGCGAATTGGCATTGGCAGCAAGAAGACCCGCTAAAAGCCGCCCATATTTTCGCTCCCCAAGTCGCTTATATTCACGTTAAAGCCTGCCAATTGCGTGGTAATAAACTCGTTGCTGTAGCACTTGATGACAGCGACGGCACATGGAAAGAAGTGCTAAACGCGCTACCGAATAACGTCCCTCGTGGTATCGAGTTTCCACTCGAAGGCCATGATTTACGTGCAGTTACTGAATACTACGTTTCTCTGTTAAAGGAGATTTAACATCATGAAAAATCAATTAGATGTTGTCACGCTTGGTGAAGCCATGATGATGTTTGTGGCAACACAAACAGGGGAATTACATGACGTCGAAAGTTTCGTTCGCCGCGCAGCCGGAGCTGAGCTGAATGTTGCTATCGGTCTGTCTCGCTTAGGGTTAAAAAGTGGCTGGATAAGCCGACTTGGCGATGACTCCTTCGGGCGTTTCATTCAAGCCACTTTGGATAAAGAACAACTGGATAGTCAATGCGTTACAGTGGACTTTCGTTACCCAACGGGCTTCCAACTTAAATCTAAAGCTGAAAATGGAACCGATCCCAATGTGGAGTATTTCCGTAAAGGGTCAGCAGCTAGCCATTTAGATCTCACTGACTTTAATGAAGCGTATTTTCTGTCTGCCCGTCATTTACATTTAAGTGGCGTGGCAGCCGCACTTTCGCCCACCAGCTATCAACTGTCACTGTATGCAGCAAAATGGATGCGAAATGCAGGGAAAACACTGTCATTTGATCCTAATTTGCGTCCATCCCTATGGAAAAGTGAACAGGAAATGGTCGAACAGCTCAACCAACTCGCGTTCCAAGCTAATTGGGTCTTACCCGGTTTAAAAGAAGGCAAAATACTGACGGGCTTTGACCAACCCGAATCTATTGCTGATTTTTATCTCGCTCAAGGTGTCGACGTGGTTGTGATTAAAACCGGGGAACACGGTGCGTATTATAAAACAGCCGGTAACCAACAGGGTATGGTTCCCGCTGTCCATGTGAAACACGTCATTGATACCGTCGGAGCTGGTGATGGCTTTGCTGTTGGCGTCATTAGCGCATTACTTGAAGGCTTAACATTACCGCAAGCTGTTGCAAGAGGTAATTTTGTTGGAGCAAGAGCCATTCAAGTTATTGGCGACAGTGAAGGTTTACCAACTCAGGCACAACTGCAGCATGAAATGGCATTACTGTCCGCGACCACCACTAAAGCGGTATGTTAAAAGGAAATCGATTATGACAATGAATACTCCAGCAGCGTCACGTTGGTGGCGCATCATGCCAATCGTGTTTATCACCTATAGCCTTGCCTACTTAGACAGAGCAAACTACAGTTTTGCCGCGGCTGCAGGGATCAACGCTGACTTAGGCATTACCAAAGGGATGTCATCCCTGCTCGGCTCATTATTTTTCCTTGGTTATTTCTTTTTCCAAATACCGGGGGCTATTTATGCAGAGAAGCGCAGTGTCCGTAAACTCATTTTTGCTTGTATCTTCCTATGGGGCTTATTCGCTAGTTTAACTGGCATGGTGAGCAATATCCCTATGTTAGTGATTATTCGTTTTAGCCTAGGGGTCGTCGAAGCCGCGGTCATGCCTGCGATGCTTATCTATATCAGTAACTGGTTTACGCAATCAGAGCGCTCTCGCGCCAATACTTTTCTAATTCTAGGCAACCCCGTTACGGTACTGTGGATGTCCGTGCTATCCGGTTATCTCATTCAAGCCTTCGGGTGGCGTGAAATGTTTATCATTGAAGGGGTTCCTGCGATTTTATGGGCCTTTTTCTGGTGGCGAACAGCACGAGACAAGCCTAGCCAAGTCAATTGGTTAAGCCAATCAGAAAAAGAGACATTGGATAAGATCCTGAGTGACGAACAAAAAAATATCAAGCCCGTTCGTAATTACCGTGAAGCCTTTAAGTCTCGCAATGTGATTTTACTCTGCGCTCAATATTTCTGCTGGAGCATTGGGGTGTATGGCTTTGTGCTGTGGCTGCCATCTATTATTCGTGGTGCCTCCAACCTTGGGATGGTAGAAACAGGCTGGCTTTCCGCAGTCCCTTACCTTGCTGCGACTCTGGCCATGGTCTTAGTTTCATGGGCATCTGACCGAATGCATAACCGCAAATTATTTGTCTGGCCAATGCTTTTACTCGGCGCGATATGTTTCCTCGGTTCCTACTTACTCGGTAGCAGCAATTTTTGGTTCTCTTATACCTTATTAGTGATTGCGGGTGCAGCTATGTACGCCCCGTATGGGCCCTTCTTCGCTATTATTCCTGAAATGTTGCCAAAGAACGTTGCCGGTGGTGCAATGGCATTAATCAATAGTATGGGCGCATTAGGTTCATTCTTCGGTTCATGGTTTGTAGGGTATTTAAATGGAGCAACAGGTAGCCCAAGTGCCTCATATATGTTTATGGGACTCGCATTGTTAGCTTCGGTTTTCTTTACCCTGATTGTTAAACCAAACCAAGAGCAAAAACGTGATGCCATCATCACAGAACATGCTTAAAAGGGATATCATGAAAAAGAATATTATTTTATATAAATCCATTCCCGCGGATCAACTTACGCGGCTACAGCAACACTTTAATGTCACTGAATTTGATAGCATTACCCCTGAAAATCTCGCCAGCTTTAAACAAGCCTTGACGAGAGCTGATGGCATTATTGGGGCTAGTTACCCTATCACTGCAGATGACATTGCCAATGCACCAAATTTGAAAGTCGCGTCAACCATTTCGGTTGGTGTCGACCAATTTGATATTGACGCAATGAATGCCAGAAAGATTGCATTGATGCATACCCCCAATGTATTAACCGAAACCACCGCGGATACCATTTTTACATTAGTACTGTGCAGTGCACGCCGCATTATCGAAATGGCTGAAATGGTCAAAAATGGCCAGTGGACTCAAAGTATTGGTGAAAATGCATACGGCAGCAATGTGCACGGTAAAACGATTGGTATACTCGGAATGGGGCGTATTGGCTATGCTGTCGCTAAACGTGCACACTTAGGCTTCGGAATGCCAATTCTCTATTACAATAACCATACCCATCCCGATGCAGAAACCCAGCTTAGTGCACGTCGTTGTGACCTCGATACATTACTCACGGAATCGGATTTTGTCTGTGTCGTGCTGCCATTATCCGCTTCAACCGAAAAATTAATCGGTAAAAATGAGCTGGAAAAAATGAAACCCAGTGCGTTTTTGATCAACGGTTCAAGAGGTCGAATTATTGATGAGGCCGCGTTAGTCGACGCATTAGAAAATGGCACAATTCGCGGAGCGGGTTTAGATGTGTTTGAGGTGGAGCCGCTTCCAAGCAACTCTAAGCTACTCACGTTACCAAATGTGGTGGCCTTGCCTCATATTGGCTCAGCCACCCATGAAACCCGTTATGCTATGGTCGAATGCGCTGTCGATAACCTAATAGCAGCTTTAAAGGGTGACCTGAGCCAAAATTGTGTTAACCCTGAAATAGCCAAATAGATAAGTACCGAGAACGCCCTAATTTATTAGGGCTCTTTAAACATTAATGCTCATGGGCGTGTCCCTCACGAGCAACATGGCTTCGTTCACACTCCGTCAGAAACTGGACAGAATTCAGTTTACTGGTTGATGGTGCTAAATAATATAACCCCACTGTTTTTTGAGTTGGTGAGTAAATCTCTAACATGCCATTGACATCAGAATAAAAATCACCTTTATTGATCACGACATTAAAATCTTTGATTTTTTCAACACGTCGTTGCTCTGTGCTTTTCACTAGCGGATAACTCATATACTCATAGCCAACAAAATCAACAACATTTATTTGATCATTATTGAAAAAGATTTGAACTTTACTGGCACCGGTAGGGAAAAAAAACTTACCATTACGCTCTATTGTGATGTGATTATAGCTTTGGTCAACTTGGCAGGTATATTCTTTGATCTGACTTCTGGTGCTACATCCCGCTAAAACAAGGCTAGCTAGCAATAATATCCCTATCTTTTTCATATGTTCCCTATACTCTCAAAATGGTTATAATTTAGTCTACACACCAGTATACATGTAATAACCCTTAAGCTAAATTGGTAAATGGTAACCAAATTTTAAGAGCCGCTAAAGACTACAATGTCGTTGATTTGCGGATCAGTAATTCCCCATTAAATAAATATTGCATTGGGGGTTTATCTGGGTTTTCCAGTTTTTCTAGCAAGCACTCCACCGCCTTATGCCCCATTTCCGCTGTCGGTTGAGACACCGAGGTTACCCCTTGCCCTGCTAATGCCGCCCATTCGAGGTTATCAAAACTGAGAAAACCAATATCCGTTCCCCACCGTAACCCTTGCTTATTCATGACATACGCCAACTGCAAGGTCAGTACGCCATTGGCCGCGACAATCACTTTGCGCATACCCCGATGAGCCGTACAAAAATCAGCAACAATGGCTTCTAATTTCGCAGGATCAGGCAAGGCCACTTCATGAAATTCGCTTTGAATATGTTGATGGCTCTGTGATAACGCTTGGAATGTCTGTAAGCGCTCTTGCCGTGCGCTGTTATACACAATGGGCTCAGTAACAAAACAAATCGCTTCGAACCCTTGTTCCAATAGGTGATGAAACGCCATTTGTGCAGAAGCGGGGTTATCTAGACCAACCATATCGCTGGGGAAATTGTCGATTTTTCTATCTAATAAGACAAAAGGCAGCGTGGTTTCTTTCAGCACATCAATGAATTGTTCGTTAACACCTGCTGAATTGATAATAAGCCCATCAACGCGGTAACCTTTTAATAGCTGAATAAATTGGCATTCACGCTCAATGCTATTATCAGCATTGCATACGACGGTCATAAAACCTTGCTTAATGGACTCCGCTTCCACCCCTTTTAAGACTTCAACAGAAAATGGGTTACCGATATCGGCAATAATCAAGCCAATCAGGCCTGTCCGCCCATGTTTCAAGCTCCGTGCTATTTGGTTTGGGCGATAGTTTAATTCACGAATGGCGCTTTCAATACGTTGGCGCAAATTATCTGAAAGTAAATGGAATTCACCATTCAAATATCGCGAGATACTGGTTTTCCCAGCTTGGGCTTTGGCAGCAACATCTTTGATCGTGGCAACTTTTTGCGTTTTCGGGGCCATAGCGTCAGTTTTATCCATTCTATAAAAACATCACCAGCCTGTTATCTTACTCGAATAAGCGTCATTTTACTTGTGATATTGCGTTAACTTGCTGTTTTAACCATTGAATAAAAATATCTGCCTTCGGGTTACGTTTATCATTAAGCATCGCAAAATAGTGGCGTTGTTCGCACTTCAGCGAAATATCACCAAATGGCATTACCAGTTCTTGGCGCTTTAAACGTTTTTCAACCAATTGTTTACGCCCCATGGCTACACCTGCATGGTTCATGGCGGCAACAATCGCTAAATCAGAACGATCAAAACATAAGTTTCGGCGATGAGGAAACAACGTTAATTGGTAATACTCACTCCATGCCTTCCATTCATCATAGTCAGAGTTACTGCTCCATGCTTGCCTATCATGCAATAAAGTACAATTTTTCAATTGGTGCATATTATTAAGTAAATCATGCTGTTCTGCATATTGTGGGCTACAAACCGGGACAATTGATTCTGACATTAAATCTTCACAATATAAGTTTGGCCGAGTGATATCATCATAATAAATGGCAACATCAATACCATAACCACGAAAATTAACGTCATCGTTCCCTGTTAATAAGTTCAATTGAATCGAGGGGTATTGATGAGCAAAATCCGCAATTTTAGGAATTAACCAGCACTGGGCGATGGATGGTCGCGAATATACCGTAAGTTCACCCGAGATTTCTTGGTTCTTGATATCAATGATTTCTTGGTTAATATCATCCAAATTTTTGCGTAAAGCCCAGTAAATCCGCTCACCATCAACCGTCAATTCAATGCGCCGATGAAAACGTTCAAATAATTTAAACCCCAATTCCCCTTCTAACGTGTTAATTCGGTGGCTAACCGCACTAGGCGTTAACGCCAGTTCCTGAGCCGCTAATGCAAAAGAGCAGTGCCGTGCCGCCGCTTCAAAAGTATGTAGACGCGATAGCTGATAACTTGATAACCGTTTATTCCACTGAATAAATCCAGATTGCTCAAATTGATTGAAATGTGCTGACACAACGCCTCCGATAAAAACAATGATCCCCAATAATCTCTACAATACCCATTTTAAGATGAATTAGGGTGACTCAAATGCACTAATCTCCATTTTATATGACTAATATCACACCCTTGGGTTAATTTAGCTCATCTAAACCATATGTTTCATCGTTTGTCACCTTTGAATATTTATTATCCAATAGAAGAACAACAACAAGATGATCAGGGGTAGGATATGGACTCTACAATGTGGATGATTGGTACTTTAGTTATCAGTATTTTACTAATCATCGTTTCAATAATTAAATTTAAGTTTCATCCCTTTTTAGCACTTTTACTCGCCAGCTTCTTTGTCGGTATCTCCATGCAAATGAACCCATTAGAGATGGTCAGCGCCATCGAAAATGGCATTGGCGGTACGCTTGGTTTTTTAGCCGCCATTATTGGGTTGGGTACCATACTCGGCAAAATGATGGAAATTTCAGGTGCCGCTGAACGCATCGGGGTCACTTTACAAAAAAGCCGCTGGTTGACGCCTGACGTTACCATGGTGCTAATTGGGTTAATCTGCGGTATTACGCTGTTTGTTGAGGTTGGTGTGGTGTTACTGATCCCACTCGCATTTTCCATTGCCAAAAGAACCAATACCTCGTTATTAAAACTCGCTATCCCATTATGTACCGCTCTGATGGCCGTCCATTGCATCGTACCGCCACACCCTGCAGCCCTATTTGTCACAAATGAATTGGGGGCTGACATTGGTACGGTGATTGTCGCAGGGTTAGCGGTAGGCTTAGTCGCCTCGTTAGTTGGTGGGCCACTGTTCCTCAAGTTCTTAGGTGACCGCTTACCATTTAAAACTGTGCCAGAGGCCTTCTCTGACCTTGAAGTACGTGAAGAAAAAGACTTACCTTCTTTAGGTGCCACACTGTTCACGGTGTTACTGCCAATTGCTCTCATGTTAATCAAGACAGCCGCTGACTTGAACATGAGCAAAGATAACCAGTTATTTACCTTATTACAGTTTATTGGTAACCCAATAACCGCTATGTTTATTGCTGCTTTTGTCGCTTATTACATGTTAGGTATTCGACGTAATATGGGTATGAGCGTATTACTCAGCAAAACCGAAGAGAGTTTTAGCTCAATTGCTAATATCTTATTGATTATCGGGGCAGGTGGGGCATTTAACGGCATCTTAAAAGGCAGTGGACTGAGCGATTCCTTAGCGATGGTGTTATCGGGCATTGATATGCACCCCATCTTGCTGGCCTGGCTAGTCGCCATTATTCTTCATGCCGCCGTCGGTTCTGCCACCGTTGCGATGATGGGCGCAACCGCGATTGTGGCGCCATTAATGCCAATGTACCCACACATTAGCCCAGAAATCATGACATTAGCCATTGGCTCCGGCGCGATTGGCTGCACTATCGTCACTGATTCGTTGTTCTGGTTAGTTAAACAGTACTGTAATGCCACTTTAGCCGAAACTTTCCGTTTTTATAGTGTCGCCACGTTGATTGCGTCTTTCGTCGCGCTGGCAGGGACTTTTGCACTTTCATTTGTGATTTAAAAGAGAGTAATTATGACTCAGATAAATGTTGATAAGTTAATTGCTGACTACCCTTTAGTTCAGGACTTAATCGATTTAAAGCAAATTGCGTGGTTCAACCCAAATGTCACGACAACACAAGCGGGTTTGCCTTATGTCGGGCTAACCATTGAAGATGTGCAAGACGCAGAGGCGCGATTACACCGCTTTGCGCCTTATTTGATGAAAGCCTTTCCTGAAACCCAAGCCACACAAGGGATCATAGAATCCGAAGTGGTCACGATCCCACAGATGCAAGCCGCTCTTGCAGCTCGCTACCAAACGCCAATTACCGGGAAAATATTACTTAAAAAAGATAGCCACCTGCCCATTTCAGGGTCAATCAAAGCTCGGGGCGGCATCTATGAAGTCCTCACCCATGCGGAAAAACTCGCTTTAGCTGCCGGTATTTTATCGACAGACGATAATTACGAAATTTTATTTTCCGAACAGTTTCGCCAATTCTTTAGCCAATATCGTATTGCCGTGGGTTCAACCGGCAACCTGGGCATGTCTATCGGCATTATGAGCGCTAAACTCGGTTTTAGCGTCAGTGTGCATATGTCCGCAGATGCCAGACAGTGGAAAAAAGACAAATTGCGTTCACATGGTGTAAATGTGGTGGAATATGAGCAAGATTACAGCATTGCCGTCGAGCAAGGCCGTAAAGAAGCCGAAAAAGACCCAAACTGCTTTTTTATTGATGATGAAAACTCTACCACCTTATTTTTAGGTTATGCCGTGGCAGGCTTGCGTTTGAAAAAGCAATTTGCAGACCAAGGTGTTACCGTGGATAACGACCACCCGCTATTTGTCTATTTACCCTGCGGTGTCGGTGGTGGCCCCGGTGGTGTCGCTTTCGGGTTAAAACTCGCCTTTGGGGATGCCGTCCACTGCTTATTCGCCGAACCAACCCACTCACCTTGTATGCTGTTAGGCGTACATACTGGCCTGCATGATGGTGTCTCTGTTCAAGAAATTGGTATCGATAATATCACCGCCGCAGACGGCCTTGCGGTTGGCCGTGCATCAGGCTTTGTAGGACGTGCAATGGAGCGGTTAATTGATGGTTATTACACCATCGAAGATAGCGAAATGTATAACCTGTTAGGCTTACTGAACCAGACCGAGTCTATTAAATTAGAACCGTCGGCCTTGGCGGGTATGACTGGCTGCGTGCATGTCACGCAAAACACCGATTATTTGCAATCAAAATCACTCACACCAACCAAACTAGCTAACGCAACACATCTGGTATGGGCAACGGGTGGTGGTATGGTTCCTGCAGATGAAATGCAAAAATATTTATCACAAGCCAATCTAAACTAATAATTAACATGTTCAAAGCCCTCTTACATTCAATGATATGAGGGCTTTGATAAAAACTCGGGATCCCAAGCTTGGTCAGTTCGAGTGAATACCCAATGCGAATTGTAGATCGGCAAGCGTTATCATCAACATCATAGAGTCAAGTGGTGAAGGGACGAAACCAATGTGCTCATAGAACCGTTTAGCATTGTCCGTTAATGCGTGAACCACAACCCCTCGAATGCCCACCAGCCCAGAAGCCTGAATAACACGATGACAGGCATCTTTAACTAACCCCCTACCAACTCCAAGACCTTTCGCCCTTGTATCTACTGCTAGCCTGCCGAGTAAGATGACGGGAATGTCAGAGGGCATGTTGCGGCGAAATCGCCCAACGGCTTGATTGGTGCTCACAACCCCGGTGGACAAGGCATAGTAACCCATTACTTGGTTATCCGAAGTGGTCACAAAAGTGCGCGAGGCCCCTGAGTTTTGATTACTCATTGCCCGGGTTTTTAGCCAGAGATCCAATGCCTCTTCACCAGAGGAAAACCCTTCCAGTAAATGGCCTGTTTTTAGTGGTTCTGGCGCTGTTAGCTTCAATGTCATTCCTCCCAAGGGGATTTAGACATCATCGTTTTCCTCAATGCCTCATTACTACTCGGCGCGGCATCAAGCTGGCTGATAAATTCTTGGTAAACCTCGGCGCTGACATTAATCACCCGCAGATCGGCCAGCGTTTCTTCAGCTGCACGTCGCGCCGCTTCCAGAACAAATTCGGTACGGTTTTTTCCCACAGCATTCGCAGCACGGTCGATCAGGATTTTGTCTTCCGGTTTTATTCTCAGGTTAAGAGATGAGCGAGTCACGGCAACATCATTTTGAGTCGACATATCGACCTCCCAATTGATTGCTTACTCAGCTAAGCATACAGAAGTGTAATGTCGTTGTCATTACGCTGTAACTACAAGATTGTCGTACCATGTATTTATGACGTAAATATCACATTGATTTAACAGTGAAATTAATAAAAAAATCAAAACGCTGACATGAGTGAAATCCCCCAATAGCTGGGCAACCAATTATTAGGGGTCACTTAATGAGAAGAGGGCTTTTTACCATCAACCGCACATTATTCGCTTTATAATGATTGCCCCGGTAGTGGCACTAAATCACTTTCAATATAGCGTCTTACTAACGTCGCAAGCGCGACTAATGAGTCAAGATGCGTTCTTTCCCAGCCGTGGGAACTGTCTAGCGCGAAACAGGCTAAAGCCGCACGAATATCCCACCCGGCATCAATCGCGGCGGCACTATCCGAACGATAATGTTTAAACGTATCGCGGACGTGAGGAATGTCATACTGCTGACATAGCTGCAATAAATGCCGTGTAATGGCTAAATCAAACGGCCCGGTTCTGTCACGAAAAGCTAAAGTGAGTGCGTCATCCCGTGTAGTTTGGTCTGGGGCAGAAACAGAGTTATCAATCGCTAATAATTCTTGAACTTGCGGACCAAAACCGTGTGTTCCACCAATACCGACCTCTTCTGAAATCGTGAACATCATTTGGCAAGGCACAGCAGGCACAACGCCATCATCCACCAATGATTTTAATGCCGCTAACATCACCGCGCAGCCAGCTTTGTCATCTAAATGACGAGAAACAATAAAACCGTTATCAATAAATTCGGGTTGTGCATCAACCGCAACAATATCCCCGACATTTAAGCCATGGGATTGCAAGTCAGCGAAGTTATAACAGGGGGCATCAAGGCGAATTTCTAAGTTATCCCAATCGGCTATTTGCGTATCCACTTCAGTATTAAAGCGATGCCCTGAGGCTTTTAACGGCAAAATCGTCCCACGATATTGGTGATTGTCACTAAATACCGTCACCCTTGCACCTTCTGCAAAACGCGCTGCCCATGTGCCTGTATTACGCAGTGCCAAACGCCCATTCGGTTTGAGTTGTGTCACCATCGCCCCTAACGTATCAAGGTGAGCGGCTAACGCACGTTTAGGCTCTTCAGTGCCAAGCGTGATATATAACACCCCACGGCGTGTATATTTCGGTGTGAACCCCAACTCAGTCAACCATTGATGTGTCTGCGCAACGGCTTGTTCAGTCATCCCTACCGGGCTAGGTGTACATAACAATGTTTTTAATACAGAGGTCAGATATACTTTATCTATCATTATATTACCTATCTTCACTTAAAAAACGTTCTTGCAATGTGGCTTGCAGCGCTAACATGGCTTGTTCTGCATAAGCCATATGTGCTTCCATCACCGATTGGACTTTTGCGGCATCTTTACGGCGTAATGCTTCGATTAATTGATATTGGTATTCAATGCCTTGGCGTCTATCGACAGGCTCAGGTTTTAAATAAATATCCTTACAAACCGCTAAATCTTTGAGTAAACGCTGTAAAAAATGGCAAATAAACACTAATAAAACGTTGTCGGAATAGCTGGCAACCACGGCATGAAAATCCAGTTCTGCCATCCGCTGCTGCCAACGTTCGTTTTCATCTGCGGGTTCATGGTCATAAATGGCGATGGTATCGTACAGTTTTTGAATACCGTCATTATCGATGTTGTCAATCGCACTAACGGCAACTACCGGTTCGAGTAATTTACGTAACGTATAAATATCTTTGATTGATATATCCCGCGTAAACAAATAGTTGGATAACAAACTCATTGCTCGGGATTCAGTCATCGAATCAATAAATGCGCCGCCACCCGGCCCAGTTTTTGTTTTAATTAATCCTTGAACTTCTAATGATTTCAGTGCTTCTCGCACCGTACTTTTGCTGGCGTTATAATGTTCAATCAGTTCTTTTTCTTGTGGCAAACGGTCACCGGGTATGAGGTTATCGGCCATGATAGTTTCTTTTATTGCATTGACGATTTCATCAGTCCGCTTAATACGTACTGGCTCTATTGTCGTCGGCTTATTGGTGCTCATATTAGGTTCTCAACTGGTTTAAATTATTTTCTAAACGACTGAATCAACACGAATACGTGGGGCACTCGCCAATAAATTTCGCGTATATTCATGCTCCGGCGCGGCAAATAAGCTGCGGGTATCTCGACATTCTAACAAATCTCCTAAATAGAGTACGGCAACCCTATCTGCTATCGATTCCACTACCGCTAAATCGTGGCTAATAAATAAATAGGATAACGAAAACTGTTGTTTAAGTTGTTCTAATAACAATAAAACTTGCGCTTGCACCGAAACATCCAACGCACTAACCGGCTCATCAAGGACTAATATCCGCGCATCTGCGGCTAAGGCTCTCGCAATCGCTAGCCGCTGCGCCTGTCCTCCCGAAAACTCATGGGGGTAACAAGCTAAAGCATCCATTGGCATATTGACGGCCTCAAGTAATTCCGCCAGCCGAGTTGCTCTTTGCGATGAATTCATGTGTTTTAAATATTTCAAGGGAACCGTTAATGTCTCACCTATCGTTTTACGGGGGTTCAAAGATGCGACAGGGTCTTGAAAAACATACTGAATAGCTTGACCAAACGCACGAGCACCTTGTTGCAGCCATTCGGTACGAGTTTGCCCTAATACGGTAATTTCGCCTGAGGTTTCACGTTCCAACCCAACTAAAATGCGCGCGAGAGTACTTTTTCCTGAGCCACTCTCTCCAACAATCGCTAGAGTTTCACCTTCATAAAGCGACAGTGAAATATTTTTCAGTGCATGAACTTGGCGTCCACGGGGGTGAAATAGGCTTTTCGGCTGCCCGAAGATTTTCACCAACTGATTAACCTCAATCACTTTTTTCATTAAGCCTCCTGCGTCGATGTCAAATCATTACCATTGGGCTGATAACCATAAAGTTGTTGGACTTGCTTTAAAAATTCGCGCCCTTCTCCTAACTTAGGTACACTGGCGATCAGACGTTGTGTATAAGGGTGTTGCGGATGCCGTAATACCGTTTGCGTATCCCCTGTTTCGACTATCTCACCTTGCTGCATCACCGCAACACGGTCGCAAATTTGGTTAATGACCGCAAAATCATGGGTAATAAATAAGAGCGCAACACCACGTTCACGACGTAGTCGGTCCAGCAATTCTAGAATTCGCGCCTGTACGGTGACATCTAATGCGGTGGTCGGCTCGTCAGCAATAATCAATACGGGGTCATTGGCCAATGCCATTGCGATCCCTACCCGCTGGCGCTGCCCGCCCGAGAGCTCATGGGGATAGGCATCAAAACGTTCTTGCGCATCAGGGATCCCCACACTATCCAATAGTTCGATAGCTTTATTTTTCGCCTCATAGAGTGACAAAGACTGGTGAGCGGTGATGGCTTCACGCAATTGCACACCAATGGTAAATTGCGGATGGAGTGTCGTCAGTGGGTCTTGGAAGATATATGACACCTTCGCACCGCGACGGCGTTGCATAACGGATAGCGGCAATGACAGCATTTCTTCGTGTTCCACATAGATCCCTCCCGCGGTAATCAATGCAGGAGGCGATGCGAGCAGCCCCATCACAGACAAAGCAGTAACACTTTTACCTGAGCCGCTCTCCCCAATTAACCCTAAACACTCCCCCGCCCCAACGGTAAAACTGATCCCTTTTACAGTCGGACGTAATTGATTTCCTTGGCGAAAAGCGACAGATAAATTTTTGACTTCTAATACCGCTTGTTTATCCCCTGTTTTCGCAGGAATATTAACTCTATCAGTCTGTGTCATCGGTTGTGAGCGCTGTAAAGCCCCTGATTTTAAGCGGGGATCAAGAATGTCACGCACGCCATCCCCTAATAGGTTAAAGCTAATCACAATAAGAAAGATCATAATACCGGGTACCAATGCCACATGAGGTGCAACAAACATCTGTGCACGCCCTTGCCCTAACATTGAGCCTAAATCTGCATTCGGTGGCTGAGTCCCTAACCCTAAAAATGACAAGCCCGCTGTCTCTAAGATCATCCAACCGATGGTTGTTGACATGGTCACCACAATGATTGGCAAGAC
The DNA here is from genome assembly GCF_023205015.1 of Providencia rettgeri. NCBI lineage: Bacteria > Pseudomonadati > Pseudomonadota > Gammaproteobacteria > Enterobacterales > Morganellaceae > Providencia > Providencia rettgeri. The sequence continues at coordinate 3,956,066 of NZ_CP096258.1, forward strand.
ATTCGGTAACACTTCCGTTAATAGCACTTGTAGGTGGTTTTTACCTGACAGCCTTGCTGCTTGAATAAAGTCCCTATCACGCAAACCCACCGTTAACCCACGAATATTTCTCGCAAAAAAGGGAATATTCACTAATGCGATAGCATATAACGCATTGAGTAACCCTGGCCCAAGGACGGCGACAATCGCTAATGCCAATAGTATGTATGGAAATGCCATTAGCATATCAATACAACGCATCAATACTGTATCAGTACGATGGCCTACATAGCCGGCCACCAAGCCAATCAAGGTACCGAATATGGCTGCAATGAGCGTTGCTGAAATACCGACCAATAGGGAGACTCGGGTTCCCCACAACAATCGAGACAAAATATCTCGCCCTAAATGGTCTGTCCCTAATAAATGATCAGGTGAAAAAGCGGGAAGTAGCCGATTCACTAAATCGGTTTTATCTGGATCCGCAAGGGGGAGCCAAGGCGCTAAAAATGCCAAGAGCATAATGATAACTAAAATAAATAGCCCCAACGTTGCTAGACGGTTCGCCAGTAATAACGAGCCGATCGATTGGCGATGACGATGCTGAATAACAGGGGTCACAGACTGGCTCATGATTTCAACCTCGGGTCTAACATGGCTTGCACAACATCCGCAAGCAAATTGATAAAGACATAGGACGCTGCTGCAATCAATACGCCCCCTTGGACTAAAAACAAGTCACGGGTTGCCACAGCCTTGACTAACATGGCACCTAGCCCCGGCCACTGAAAAACGGTTTCAATGTACACCGCGCCACCAAAAACAAAGCCCGCTTGGATACCAATCACTGGGATGACTGAAACCAGCGCCATACGAAATGCATGACGGAAAATCACTTTGCGTTCGCTCAGGCCTTTAGCTCTGGCGGTACGAATGAAATCAAGCCTTAATACTTCTAACATTGCGGTACGAGTCAAACGTGCTATCACCCCTGTCGCGACCAATGAAAGCGTTACCGCGGGTAAAACAAGGTGATGCAATAAATCGCTCAGGCCACCGCCTTGCCAAATATCGTACATTCCAGATGCTGGAAACCATTGTAATTGAACAGAAAAAAGCATAATCATCAGTAAGCCTATCCAAAAAGATGGCATTGATATACCCAATAAAACGGCGAGTGTAATAAACCGGTCACTCCAACTGAATTGACGAATGGCGGAAAGGACTCCGGCCAGTAACCCTAGAATTGAGCTGAGTAACAACGCGCTTCCGCCTAAAATTAGCGTGGCAGAAAATCGCTCTAAAACTTCATCGACAACTGGTCGGTTAAGGACAAATGAGCGGCCAAAATCACCCGAAATTAAATTATGCATCCAAATAAAATATTGCTGATATAACGGCTTATCGAGCCCAAGCTCAACTTTTACTCTAGCTACATTTTCAGGAGTCGCCCAAGGGCCAAGCAATGCTTGAGCTGGGTCTCCAGGGATCATTGCCATGATAAAAAAGACAATTAACGTCAAACCAATCAGTATGGGTATGGTCGCTAAAATGCGTTTCAAACAGTATAACCACATAATTTTTCCCCATAAAATCAAATAATTAATTGAATAACCAATTCACATTAATCAATCTTTACGAACGTCTTTAAGTAATAAGTTAAAATTAGGCTGCAATTTGAAATGCTTAACATGCTTATTCGCGACCGCATTTTGCTTCCAATTCGCGACAAACAGCCAAGGTGCATCTTGGTGAACAATTTTTTGGACTTGTTGATATAACTGGGCTCGCTCCTCGAGATTATTGGAAACTCGGGCTTTATCTAATAACCTATCCAGCTGCTTGTTACTGTAATAACCAGAATTAAACCCGCCTTTGTCTGGCCAAGAAGCACTATGCAAGGTTAAAAAAGGCAAGGTATCAGGGTCATTCGTCATCCATGCCATCTCGGCCATATGAGCTTGTTTGAGGCCTGCATTGACCTTAGATAGGTAGGTATTCCATTCAAAGGTTTGAATTTCGACAGATAAGCCAACCGCTTTCAGGTCAGCTTGAATGGCGGTCGCCATGGGGATCGGGTCTAGCATTCCAGAGCCGCCTTCCGTGACATAAAAAATAATTTTTTGCCCTTGAGCCCCCGCTTCTGCTATCAATTGGCGGGCTTTTTCAGGATCATAAGGATAGGCTTTTGTTTCTTCATCAAATGCCCAATCGAAAGCCGATGGAATTGGCCCTTGCGCTACCCCTGCCGAGTCCTGAAGAATGTATTTCACAATATTGTCTTTATTTACCGCATAGTTAACGGCTTGCCTCACACGTACATCATCAAACGGAGGCTGAGACGCATTGAGCATGGTATACCAAACATGGGGCCCTACCGCTTCATAAACCTCAAAGCGGTCGTCATTAACAAATAGCGGGACATTATCTGCGGGGACCTCAACCATGGCATCAATCCCCCCTGATAACATTTCTGCGACCCGAGTATTAGCGTCAGTAATCGGCCGAAAAACCACATGCTCTAAACTGGGTTTTCCATCCCAATAGTTTTCATTCGCGGATACGACCACCCTTTGGTTTGCGGTCCACTCATCAAATTTAAAAGGCCCTGTTCCGCTGGGATGGCGGCTAAAGTCTTTGTCGTATTGTTTTACTGCTGTCGGTGAAACAATCAGCCCTGCCGGTGTCGCTAAGTTCGATAAAAACGGGGCAAATGGCTCTTTTAAGGTAAAAACCACCGTTTTATCATCTGGAGTTTCTATCTTGTCTATTGCAGAAAAGAAAAATGATAATGGGAATGGCCCTGTATGGTAGTACGGGTGCTGTTTATCCAACATTCGTTCAAACGTGAATTTGACGGCATCCGCATTGAATGAGCTACCATCGTGAAATTTCACATCTTCGCGCAAATGAAAAGTGTATGTGAGGCCATCATCACTAATAGTCCATGACTGGGCTAAAGCAGGTTCAAGCGTTAATGTACCATCCGCATTGCGAACTAACCCTTCGTACAAGTTAACTAAAATGCGGGAATCATTCGCCGCGGTTGCAACTTGTGGGTCTAATGACTGCGGCTCAGCAACTTGCCCTAATAACAAGACATTAGGATGATTCACCGCCAATGTCGGTAGCGAAATAAAGCCTAAAAGCCAAAGAGTGGCTATCCATCTACATAAACGCATTTTCATTCGCGCCTCCCCGAGTGCTGACATTGCTATATGATTGTGAAGTGTGATTTGTGTCAATTTTGTTAATAATTTTATCTTTTTCTTTATTTATGATGATAAATTATATTTCAAGCAAGAATTTATAATGATAAATTTGATCAAGGTCTAATTTATGAGGTGTAAAATGACATTTTCAATTGTAGCGCGCTGCCCATTGACAGGAAAAATAGGTGCAGTGACGGCAACAGGTGGGCCTGCGGTTGGTGCATTGGTCTTACATGGCAAAAGCCAAACGGGGGCAATCGCCACCCAAGCAATGACGAACCCAATTGCAGGCCTAACGGGTATCGAATATTTGCAACAAGGCCATAATGCGAACAAAAGCTTAGACTACCTAGTGACACAAGATATTGGCTGTAAACAACGGCAATTGATTATTATTGATAACCACGGTGGTACAGCGGACTGGACGGGCCAAGATTGTTTACCTTGGTGCGGAAGTTTATCGGAACCCAACTTAGCCATTGCTGGAAATATGTTAGTAGGTGAACAGGTTCTAAGCGCTATTTATCAAAGCTATTATAAAAATGTTGACCAAGATCTGGCTGATCGATTACTCATTGCCATGCAAGCCGGTGCAGATGAAGGGGGTGACTATCGGGGGATCCGTTCTGCTGCATTAAAAGTATGGAATAACCGACAATATGCTGACATCGATATTCGCTGTGACTGGTCTGAAACACCGTTATCCGCACTTATCACCATTCTTCAACAAGTCCGATCCGAGGATTATGCTAATTTTTTCGCACAAATTCCCACAGGAAATGAACATATCACTAATAATTGAACCTATCATGGTGCATATCGACTAATAAAGTAAAATAACTGAATGATATGTACCTAAAATAAAAAGAGTCATCTGTTAAATGACTATTAACCGCATGAATCGCTCTGTATTTTTTATTATTAATAACAAATTTCGATTTTATTTAATTTTTAATTCATTATTTAATCTTAATTATCTATTCTTGTTATATTTTCTCTTAATGTTTAGTACTGAAAGTCATCAAGAAATAAATGGTTATTTTTACAACATTAAAGATAATGGAAATTACCTATTTCCTTGAGTCTGTCTAATTCTATCTCATAGATGATGACATTAATTAACCTTAGTAAATGCTAGGTTATTTTCCTCTGCTTATGTATTACGCAACAAAAATAAAATAAACAATATTATCAATGTATTAAAAACAATCCTCACTATTAATATCATGGATAATATTTAGACAGGCCAACTAAGCAATATTAAACGAGCTTGAATTCGTTAGGATTTACCAAATGGATAATTAATAATCAAACGAGCAAAAATAACTCAATATGGTCATTAAAATTCCATTTATATATTATATTTTTCATTTTATCACTTAAGGGATATTCAGAGTTTTTATCTATGGCGAAATATTAATCTCCTTCTTTGTTCCCCTCATCAATTATTAAACTTAAGTCAAATTATCATATTTACACCTGTACACTTTTAATGACATTAACATTAAAAAAATATTAATTCTTACATCTCTAAAATAAAGTAATCACCGACAAAGCCTTTACAGCACTGAGCACATCAATTTACGTCACATTTCATTTCAATGACCTTTATTAACAAATGCTACCGGCACTTAACAATTACAAAATATATGATAAGATCATTATCTCAATTTGAAATTATTTACTATATAAAAAACAAGATTGTTATTGAGGTTATAGATGAAAATCTCGAGAAGAAAGCTATTATTAGGGGTTAGTGCTGCTGGAGTTCTAGCAGGGGGTGCTGCAGTTGTTCCTATGATCAATCGTGAAGGTCGTTTTGAATCGACTAAGTCACGTGTACCTGCCGTTGCTGGTACTGAAGGCAAATTACCTGAGTCTGCAGATGCAGTCATCATCGGTGCTGGCCTTCAAGGGATCATGACCGCAATTAACCTTGCAGAAAAAGGTCTTAATGTTGTTATCTGTGAAAAAGGTGTTGTCGGCGGTGAGCAATCAGGCCGTGCATACAGCCAAATCATCAGTTACAAGACCTCCCCAGCGATTTTCCCTTTACACCACTACGGGAAAATTCAATGGCTTGGCATGAACGAAAAAATCGGTGCTGACACCAGCTACCGTGTTCAAGGCCGCGTTGAAGTGCCTTCAAGCGAAGAAGATTTAGAAGTTTCAAGAGCGTGGATAAAAGCGGCATCTGAAAACCCAGGTTTCGATACCCCATTACGTACCCGCATGATTGAAGGTACTGAACTGGCTAATCGTCTGGTTGATGCACAAACTCCATGGAAAATCGGTGGATTTGAAGAAGACTCAGGTAGCCTTGATCCTGAAGTTGTCACACCAACCATGGCAAACTACGCAAAATCAATCGGTATCCGTATCTACACCAACTGCGCAGTACGTGGTATTGAAACTGCAGGCGGCAAAATTTCTGATGTTGTTACAGAAAAAGGTGCAATCAAAACGTCTCGTGTTGTTCTGACGGGGGGGATTTGGTCGCGTCTGTTCATGGGTAACTTAGGCATTGACGTTCCAACACTGAACGTTTACCTGTCACAACAACGTATTACTGGCGTACCAGGCGCACCAAAAGGTAACGTACACTTACCTAACGGTATCCACTTCCGTGAACAAGCTGATGGTACCTACGCGGTTGCTCCACGTATCTTTACCAGCTCTATCGTTAAAGACAGCTTCCTGTTAGGACCTAGGTTCCTGCACGTATTAGGCGGTGGAGAATTACCATTAGAGTTCTCTATTGGTAAAGACTTATTCAACTCCTTCATGATGGCAACGTCTTGGAACTTAGACGAGAAGACACCATTCGAAGAGTTCCGTACAGCGACGAATACACCAAACAACGAACACTTAGATGGCGTTCTGGAAAGACTGAGAAAAGAATTCCCAGTATTTAAAGAGTCCAAAGTGGTTGAACGCTGGGGTGGTACCGTTGCACCAACGGATGATGAAATTCCAATTATTTCAACCGTCGAGCAGTATCCAGGCTTGGTCATCAACACCGCTACAGGCTGGGGTATGACAGAAAGCCCTGCATCTGGTCGATTAACGGCAGAATTGTTAATGGGTGAAACACCATTTATCGACCCTACGCCGTATAAACTTTCTCGTTTTAACTAAAAAACAGGGAAAATAACGATTTTTACTGTGGATCTATTAGTGAATAGTTTAAAGTTAAATGAAAGTTTAATTTTTGATAATATTAATAGATCCTATTTTACTTTGATAATGTTAAGGAGTTTACATGCGCTATAAAACTTTATTGCTTTCTCTGCCTTTGATTTTAGGTGTAGCAAGTGCAAATGCAGCCGATGATGTTAAACGCGTTCCAGTGAAAGGATTCCCTATCTCTGAATCAGTAGAAATCGGTGCAGGCAACAGCCTTATTTTCCTGAGCGGAAAAGTTCCTTCTAAAATCTCTGCAGACGCTAAAGAAGGCGTTTTAGAGTCTTATGGTAATACCGAAGCACAAACGATCAACGTGTTAAAACAAATCCAAGCTAACCTTGAAGGTATGGGTTTGACCATGAACGACGTTGTTAAAATGCAAGTATTCTTAGTTGGTGGTGAAGAAACTCAAGGCACGATGGACTTTGCTGGCTTTATGGCTGGTTACAACAAGTTCTATGAGTCTGAGAAAGTGACTAATCTGCCAGCTCGTTCTACCTTCCAAGTCGCTAAACTGGCTAACCCAGCTTGGAGAGTAGAAATCGAAGTGACAGCGGTACGCCCAGCTGCAAAAAAATAAGTTATTCGCTAACGAATAGCTAACGATAATGGGGCATAGCAATGTGCCTCGTTATATTAACCCCATTTCTTTATTGCCATATCTTTCAACATCCTCTCACAGATTGTTACGCTCGTTTCCTGTATGCTATTACCTAAGTTCTCCAACAATTAAACATGCGATGCTGCGATTACCAACGTAAACGTTAGTAATGACATAAGACAAGGTAATGTATGATTAAAGAATCTCTCAAGATCCATGGAAAAAAACAGTTTGAAATCAAACAAAAGGTATTATTTCCACGTAAGTCTAAAGAGATCCGCTACCAAGTAGAGACTTTTTTCTTTTTACCTTCATCATTACAGATTAATCCTGACCTCTATACTGCATCAAACCTCCAGCGTAGCCTAAAAAACTATATTCGGCTACGCCCACCTACAGTGAAATTAGCATCACTTACAGATGAAAACGGGGCATTGGATGAGCTAAAACAGTGGCTACAGCAATATAACCCACAAAACTTACCTTCATTGGACGAATACGAAAATAGGCTAAAGCGCTATGCCTTAACGTTCAAAAGAACGATCCGTTTGAACATTAAAATGGTAAGCCAAACTCCCCAACGGCAGACTCCTGAATATTTGACTGAGTTTATGGCAAATATCGCCAAATGCCTCTGTGCTTATCGGGAGTTAGCAACACCATCAGCCAACATTGAAAAAGCTATCCATTCCAATGCTTTTTCTTATTGTGACGAATTTATGACGTATTACACTATGAATTATTTGCGTGATTTATTAGCAGATAAACAAATACCGTTACGCGAAGAAATACGTCATTTTTGGTACCAAGAGATGCGTTATTTGAAAAAGCAGTATCCTGATTGTTTTCCCAGTGATGAAACGGATGCTGAATTAGTCACATACCGCCGCAATTTATTGAAAAAGTATATCAATCGTTATCTCTATTTAGAAATTCGCCATAAACGAGGACTTCCCCTGCTATTGCACTCTATTTATGGTATTGCCGCTGCAATTTCAATGATTTTCGCTACTGTTATCGCCTTTTTCTGGCAAGGAAAATATGGCGCTTTAAGTGCCAACTTATTTTTGGCGATGATCATCGGTTATATCTTCAAAGATAGGCTAAAAGAAGTTGGCCGGGAGCAACTGTATCGGTTATTCCAAAAGTGGATCCCTGACCGCCAATTGCGTATTTATCGCGAAGGGGTGAAAGCACCTGTGGGTACTTGTAAAGAGTCTTTTCGCTTTATTAGCGAAAATATGCTTTCCCCAGATATCCGTGAAATGCGGCAAAAATCTCATTGGGTCAATTTAATTAATGTCCAGCGAATGGAAGACATTCTGTATTATCGTAAAGATGTATTACTCCATAATCGCCATTCCGTGTTTGAAAAAAACCAATCATCAATCGCTGATATTACGCGCTTTAATATTTCTGACTTCCTAAAATATATTGATATTAGCTACGAAGAATTAACGGTCAATGATGATGAGCCTGCGATCATTGGTGAGAAAGTTTACCATATTTACCTTTGCCGTCGCGTCACGATAAATAAAAAAACCTACAATGAGCTGGCGCGTTTAGTGGTGAATGCCGATGGGATAAAGCGTTTAGAAGTACTGCAACCGCTAGATTTACTGACAACCGATGAAGACATTGAGATTTCACCGCAGTGAAGATTACCCCTTTTTATAAAAAATATTCTAACATTTAATTTTCTAAATCATTCGAACTGTAGCAAGGCGGCAAGAGAAGCTAATCCCTAGGAGCATACAAAAGTATGTGACTAGGGTTAGCGAGCGTAGCCAACACCGCTACAGCTCGAAGGACGACGAAAATTTAGTAGTAGAGAGCAATATACTGATCATCTACCCTCTTAATATCAACCGGGGTATCAAAAATATCCTCAATAATTTCAGATTTCATGATCTCCTCTGGCTTACCGTGGTAAGACAAACGACCGTTTCTCAGTGCAACAATATAGTCAGAATAAACTGACGCAAAGTTAATATCATGGATAACTAAAATAATCGTTTTGCCCAGCTCGTCTGCTGCTTTACGCAGCAGTTTCATCATAATCACGGCATGTTTCATATCGAGATTATTCAATGGCTCATCGAGTAAAACATATTCTGTATCTTGGCATAAAACCATTGCCACATAAGCCCGTTGGCGCTGGCCGCCCGATAATTCATCTAAATAACGGTGACGTAAATCTGACAAATTTAGAAAAGAGAGTGACTCATCAATTTTCTTTTTGTCATCAATGGTTAAACGGCCTTTGGTATACGGGTAGCGCCCAAAACCAACTAACTCTTCAACGGTTAGCCGACTCGCAAATTGGTTCTCTTGGCGCAGAACAGATAAACATTTGGCGAGTTTATCACTAGGTGTTGTTGATACATCAAGTTCATTCACTTTGACATAACCACCGTCATCAGGCTGTAACAAACGCCCAATAATCGACAACAGTGTTGATTTACCTGCACCATTAGGCCCGATGATTGAGGTAATACCGCTATTTTTAATTGTTGTTGTGACGTTATCTAAGACTTTAGTATCCTGATAACTTTTCGATATCTGACTAATTTCAATCATACTAAAACCTTCTTAACACCATATAAATAAAGAATATTCCACCGACAAACTCGATAACAACCGATAATGTCCCCGCCATATTTAGGCCATACTCAAGGATCAATTGGCCACCAATCAGCGCAATGACACCAAGTAGAAAGGAAACGGGAAGCAAATAGCGGTGTTGGCTACTGCCAGCCACTAAGTAAGCTAAGTTCGCAACCATCAAGCCTAAGAATGTTAAAGGGCCAACCAGTGCCGTAGAAACCGCCACCAATATTGAAATAAGCAACAAGATAACCGTGACTTGCTGGCGATAATTAATCCCTAAGTTCACTGCATTGGCTTGCCCTAACGCGATAACATCGAAGCAATAGCGCATACGCCACAATAAAACGCCCACAACCGCAGTGATAAGCAGCGTGAATAGAATGAGCTCAGGCGTTCCTTTGGTAAAGGTAGCAAACATCCGGCTTTGTAAAATAGAAAACTCATTGGGGTCCATTAAGCGCTGTAGTAATGTCGCTACACTGCGAAATAATGTGCCAAGAATAATACCCACCATCAATACTAGGTTGATATTCATTTTAACTGACACAAATAACCAGCGATAAAGTAGTACAGAGAACAGCACGAGTAGTGTGGACTCTAATAAAAACTTACCAATATTCAATAACCAAGAGGATGGAAAGCTATCGGTATAGAAGACAAAAATGGTTTGTAATAATATAAATAATGCTTCTAATCCCATGATAGATGGGGTCAATATCTTATTATTAGCAATCGTTTGAAAGAGAACTGTTGAAACCCCTGAGGCGAAAGCCACCACAATCATGGTGAGAACAATATAGCCTCGGTGCGGCAAAATATAAGCAAGGTTATTGCCCAAATTGACCGTCATATAAAGAACAATGGATAACAATGATAATGCCAGTAGTATCCCTATTCTTTGCAACGGCGTTACCCCTTTTTTCGGTAACGCTATTGATGAATTAACTTTTTGCATAACGTTGTTGCTTCAACAATAAATATAAGAAAATCACCGCGCCAACAACACCTAAAATCACACTTGCAGGGATTTCAAATGGATAGCGAATTAAGCGCCCAATAATGTCACAGAGTAAAACTAAGCCACCACCAGCAAGACAAATCCATGGAATGGTTTTACGTATGTTATCGCCCATCACTAAGCTCACCAAATTTGGAATAATTAAGCCTAGGAAAGGTAAAGCCCCAACCACCACGACCACCACGCCACTGATTAAGGCGATGATTGATAAACCGATAGTCATTACTTTGCGATAATTTAGGCCAACATTAATTGAAAACTCACGTCCCATACCGGCAACCGTAAAGCTATCTGCAATCCAGCAAGCAATTAATGTTAATATTCCAACTAACCACAACAGTTCATATCGACCTTGAATGATGCTAGAAAAGTCACCACTCATCCATGCACCAAGAGATTGCAACAAGTCGAAATAATAAGCGGTAAAGATGGTCAATGCGCTAATCACTGCACCTAACATAATCCCAACCAAAGGGACGATCAGTGCCGATTTTAAAATTACGCGACGCAATAGCATCATAAACAGCATGGTGCCAAGAAGTGCAAAACCACTGGCAACCACCATTTTGGTCATAATGCTTGCCGCAGGGAATAATATCATTACCACAAGTAAGCCTAAGCTAGCTGACTGGGTTGTTCCTGCAAGAGAAGGCTCCACAAAACGGTTTTGCGTTAATAATTGCATGATTAGGCCTGCAACGCTCATCGCGCTACCAGCTAAAATCAAGGAGACGGTTCGGGGAATTCGGCTAATAAAAAAGATGTCTTGCATCTCTGGGTCGGTGAAAAGCGAAACGGGTGACACGTCACCCGCTCCAATAAACAAGCTTAATACCGCTAAAACCAATAACGCGATAATTCCACAAAAAAGATAAAGCGTTTTCATCGGTTATTTTGCTTGGCTCTTCTCTAATGCTGTATTGATATCGTCCATTAACTGGGAATAAGTTTGGATCCCACCCGCAATATATACGGCAGTTGGGTCAAGGTAAGTAATTTGGCCTTTTTCCCATGCTGCTGTTTTTCTCACTAATGCGTTATCTAATACTTCCGCAGCAGGCTGTGCATCCGTTTTGCCAATTGCGCTGTCACGGTCGATAACAAATAACCAGTCTGGGTTTAATTTCACCAGTAATTCTGCATTAACGATATTACCGTGGCGACCAGTGTTTTCTTCAAACACATAAGCAGGTTCAAAACCTAATACATCAAAGATAAAACCGAAACGTGAGCCTGGGCCATATGCGGAGATTTTACCGCCGCTGACTAAGATCACCATTGCTTTGCCCGCAGTAGGCGCTTTAGCTTTGATACCTTCAATTTTTGCATTGAAGTCAGTAATGAGTTTTTTGGCTTGCTCTTCTTTACCAAACAATGCGCCAAGCTCATTAGTACGCTCAGTTAAACTACCAATAAAGTTTTTGTTATCTATGTCTAATGAAATAGTTGGAGCAACACCACTGAGTTTGTCATAGGCATCACGAGCACGGCTACCGCCTAAAATCAGGTCAGGTTTAGCATTACTTAATGTTTCATAAGCAGGTTCAAATAATGTCCCGCCATTGACGTATTCAGAGCCGCTATATTTTGTTAAGAATTCAGGGAAGTGAACATTGGTTTGAGGAACACCGGCAACTGGGGCTCCGAGTGCATCCATGATGTCTAGTGTTTCCATGTTCATCACAATGACTTTTTGAGGGTGACGAGGAATTTCAGTTTTGCCTTGGGCATGTTCTATTGTGATAGTTTGTTTTTCTGCGACTTGAGCTGTTTCTGTAGAGTCTTTCGCGTTATCACAACCCGCTAATACTAATGCTGATAACAAAGCAATACCCGAAACTAATGATTTTGCAAACATCTAATTTCCTCCGTCCATCGATAAAAGTACTGATGATAAAATTTGGTGATCCACAATGTAGCGTATATTACACGCAAATAAGCGCAAATGATATTAGTTTGCATTTGCATTCGCTGAAAAGTTGTTACAACGCACAAAAACATCAATTTAATTCGTTGAATCTATGAATTTTAAAGTGTTAAAAGGCAAGAGCGAGATACAAAACGAGGAGAACTCTATAAAAGAAAGGGTTGGCAGTTTGTTACGGCACTTAATTCAAAAATAAATAGGTTGAGTTTCCTACTGTACGTGCTTGCTTAGCGACTTTTATTACAGTTAGGCGACATAAAATCGTCATCTCAACCTATTTATCATTAACAACCATTTAAAGACTTATTATTGCGTATCATCCAGTCGCCCATTTTCACTGAGCTGAGAGCTGATATCTTCAAGGAACCAATCAATTGGTGTTCCCATCAAAAATGCAAGTTTAAACAAGTGAAATAAATCAATCTTGATTTTGCCTCTTTCATAGCGTGAGATCTGTTGTTGGCTAACACCGAGTAATTGAGCTAACTGAAAACCGGTATATCCCAGTTCTCTACGCTTTTCTAAGATCCTCTGACCTACCATATAATGGATTTTTTCACTGCCATTTTCTGAATACATATTTTCACCATCTATTAAGGCACAGTTAAAATAAGGGCTGCGGCACCTTCAAATTGGCCAGCTTGAACTCGGCCACTGGTACCTAATACGGCTTTCAACGTTACCGAATTTGTTCCACCTGCAGGTACGTGAATTCTATAACCATTTTCCCCTGGTGTATTATTCCCGCCTAAATACAAATTCGCGTATAAACTGTTATCAGGCCGTAAATTTACACGCCCATTTGTTACGTTAACACCAGTGGCAATCACTAAAACATCCATCGCTAAGTTACATGTCACACTAATGTTTACTTGTTTTGATTGGCCTGCGAGGTCTGCTTCGCTAATTGGGCCAAAGTTGATATCTGGGATGGTATTGTTGATCTTACAAGCTCCAATCGGTGGAGGCGCAATGCCACATAATGAGCCGGGAATTAACCCACCGTTATTTGTAACCCCTGTGCGATCTTGGTAAAACAGCCCCACACATTCCTGATTATTCTGTAGCCTAACCCCGGTATGAACAGCCCACTGTGTTGCTGGAGCTGTCGCCTTTGCCAAAACACCGGGTATATTCTGAATGTCACGCATGTATTGATACTTAGAAATTTCGGCCAACTCGACGGTTGCCGACCCTGGTGTTCCAGCAGCTGTGTGCTTATGGCTTATGGTGAGATAACATCTCGACCACCCAAAGCAAGGATTACGCGTAGTTGGCAATTCAGGGTCCCAACGGGCAATCACATACTTATAATCTGCATCTCCGTTATTTGGGTTACTACCGGGTCTTGATTCCGTGATATAAGAAAAAATAGAGGCGGATGCAGTAGATGAAAACATGACTGCACCAATTAATAGCGATAAAAATACTTTCATATTAGTCACAGCCTTATTATTCATAATCTAATTTAAATGTTGCTACAGCACTGTAAGGCCCTACTTTTATTGTTTTATTCGCAATAGCATCAGGTTCACCTTTTAAATACGCATAAAACCGTAATTGGTTAGCACCATCTTGTAACGTTAACTTCGAGCCTTTCTGGTCAATAGCCAGTGGTGTTTTATCTGAGTTTTGTAACCCCACTGCGAAACCAGATGCAACACTATTTGTTGATAATGCAATAAAACCAGGAAGTGCAAGATTAGGTGTTCCTGAAAACGTCACTTCCACAAATTTGCCTATCGTTGTGTCACAGTCGGCCAGTTTAATCGCAAACTCTTTAGGCGGAGTTTCACCATAGGTGTAAAAGTTTTTTTCTGGTGTATCAAAAAATTCCATCAGGATGTTTTCATCACCAGGCAAAATAGTGCAGGGTTCCTCTACTAAATTACCGATAATTCTTAAATTATCAGGTACAGCAAAAGCCGTACTGAAGTTGATAACTAATGCTCCGGCTACTGCACATTGAATTAATTTGTTCATTATTGGTACTCCGCTAGCAATGTCCCTGTTGCGGTAAAGCCTCCTTCAGGCAACGTAACTCCCAATCTCTTAACTGGAACAACTTCTAAAACAGGCGGTTGCCCATATGTAATCTTTAATGGTTTATTGATTTCAAAACCTAAACCATTTTGGGTAATACGCATGCCAAGATCTCGAACATTGGTTTCCAAAGCTGACGCATCAAAATCGGTTGCGGTGCCTTTGATTGTCAGCATCAAGTCCCAACCTTTTAAATTGTCTTCACACTTCAATGCGTAATTAATAGGTTTCGTGAATCTGACCCCATCTATTTTATGTAAACCAATATCTTTGTATTCAATGACGTTGACTTTATCTTCAAAAACAGTACAAGGCGGTGGAATTAACAAGGTTCCTGTAAATTCCACATCGTTTGCCATCACAGCGCTAGTAGGTATTACTAACAAACTCATTATCAGCGGAAATCTTTTGATTATTCTTTGCATTATTTTTCCCTCACTGATAATCAAGTTTGATAGTGACGCCCGCATGAAAAACCCCACCCTTTGTTAGTGTTGTGGATAGGTCACGAACAGGTATCGCTTCAAATTGAGGTGCATTTGGATATACAAACTTAATTTCTTGATTTAATCGAAGCTTGCTTCCGTTATAACGAAATGCTATTCCTAACCCCGGAAGATCTGTCTCAATTGCACCGCTATCAAAAGATGCAGGAATACCAATCAACGTCATCTTCATTTGCGATGTTGGTCTTTTTTCACAGTCAATGTTGTAATTTATAGGTCTCGAGTAAGCGTTACCGTCAATTCGCGTACTCATGATTTCATCAAAATTGACTTTGATTATATTTCCACCATTAATTTTGCAAGGCGGTGGAGCTAACACAACACCTTTAATCGGTACGGTTATCATACCGGGCGTGATTGTCGCCCGTGTATTTCCCGATGGGCTGATACGTGATTCGGGTAACCCTGCATAGGAAGCCGATGTAAAAAGTAGTCCAGCGAGACATGATGCCAGCAGGTACCGCTGCTTATTTAAATCATTCATAATCCACCTTAAAGTCCATTACGGCGCTGAAACTTCCTTCCGTTAATTTTTCGGGAGTTCTCACTGGCGTGACGAAATACTGAAGAGTCCCCTGCGGTGCATCAAGGAATTGTGGACGACCTCGGCTTCCTAATCTGATGTCTTCCCGTTGTGCATCAGTCACTTCTAACGCTAAGCCGGAGACACCTTTTACACTTAACATTTCTGGAAAATGTTTATCTGATACAGCAACAAAGGAAACCGTTATCACGGGCTGCATTGCATCCCAAATCGCTCTGCCCGTTCTAGTGTCTTTCATTCGGCTTTCCGTGCGAATGCAATGTCTAAATTCTAATTCGAATGAAACTGGCTCAGCTCTGTCACCAGGTTTACGGAGTGAATAAGAAGGGATCTCCCCTAGAGACACTTCTTGGCGCATTGAATTAGTCACATCCATCGTACAAGGTGCTTCGGTCATCATGCCATTGACTGTCAATGTCCCGTGTAAACCATCAATATCCCAACTGCTTATTCCAAAGGTAAACGTAGGAACTAAACCGAATAAGAGAGTGCTGAACAGGAGAGTCCTTTTCATACGTTATTCCCCGTTATCTGTCTGTCGAAGATTCAACTTTGCAAGTTGTACCAGCGCAACCAAACGTCAACTTAGGCCTTCCACCATAATCGTTGATATAAGTCAGAACTGGTTTTGCCCCCATGGCACTTGCACTACCTTTAAGCATTCCATTACTTTTTGGTGAGATCATGACCGGTTCAAATTGTTTGACAGTGTCTCCACCCACTTTTGCGCTTGCATCTACAATCGTGACGAAATAAGCCGTTGGATTCGTAATTTCATAGGCATCACCTTTGCGTGTGAGTGTAATTTTCTCTTGCCATGGGTTTTCTAAGTCCGTACGAGTGGCATATAACGCTTTTGGTCTATAAAACAATTTAATACGCGTCTGTAACGCAATTTGTAATACGTTAGCTTCTTTACTACGCGGTGGAATTTCACGTAAGTTAAAGTAATAAACACTTTCTCTATCCTGTGGCAATGTAGCGATATCAGGAAGAGATTGAATTTTAACTTGGCTACCTTCACCGGGCTCTACACGTTGAACTGGCGGTAAAACCGTGAGTGGGCTTTCAATTTTGTTACCATTAATATCTTCAATCCAGCCCTGTGCAAGATAGGGTAACTCTGTGTTTTCATTCTTAATATTTAAGCTAATGGTCTTTTCAGCCCCATTATAAATGACCCGTGTTCTATCAAGTGCAATTGCAGCTAAAGCCTGTCCACATAGCACCGCGGATAACGTAATTGTCGTAGTAAAAAATGCAATTTTCTTAATATTCATATGTACCAACTATTTATAAAATCAAGCAACTTGGGTTACTCGGTATAATCTGCGCTGTAAGCAATATCCGGTGGTTTCAATAACCAACGCTGACTTGGTGCTACGCCCTGTTTAATCGGTGCAGGTTTGTAAACTGGTGCAGGCTGCCCAACAGGCACGGCTTTTGCTGGCATATATCCAGGTTCAACACTTGGGCTGCTTGTACACGGTAATAACAGTGAGTTAAATTCCGCTGTTGTAATATTTTCAGGGACTTGAATTTTGCATTGCGCACTTCCATCCCAGTAGACATCTAAAACTTCATTTGGATTAACACCCGAGATATACACGGAGCCATTATCTGTCACGATACCGAGCTCTCTATTTTTCTCATTTCTCACGGTAGCCCCAAATGGCGGATAACTTCCGTCTGCCAATGCCAATCTCACCATCGTTTTAACACCCGATAACACCTCAAACTCGCGGTAAGCCACGGCTCCTTCGGTCAGTGTTATAGGCTGCGATGTTCGAATCGCTTCCACGTCGTCAGGTAATTGAGTCACATCAATATGCGTACTGGTACGATAGTAATCACTGATGTCAGCGACCACTGCTTTACCAAAAATATTGGTTTCCGTGTTTGGTCCAAAACCTTGAATAGGAACATTTTTCACACCTTCAGTACCTACCATCACTCGACTTCCACCTGGCGTATTAATGCGGTGTAGTGCGGCACCATGCCCCGTGACAGTTGCGCCACCCTGTAAAGAAAATGCCGCTGAAGAGGTATCCCCATTGATATAGCTGGTACTTGCCGTTACTGTTGCTAAATCCGCGTAACGCGTATAGAAACCATCAATAGTTCCGCGACCACGACTACTCACCCCAGTACCAACACGATAATTTGTTTTATCATCAATGGAGTCGAAATAGCTGACAGTGTGAGAATTACCATCCCTAGTAACCATATTGTTATAGCTAATTGACGCTCTATCAGCCCAAGGCAAAGAGAGGTTCATATATAGCCCATCGTCATTATTTCTATTATCAAATTTGTTACGAAATGCCGTTAAACTTAAATTGATGTTTTTAAAACGGCCAATATCAAAATATTTAGCAATAGAAAGGTTATAGCGTTTTGCCGCAGGCTTATTCCAATAAGTTTCGTGGTTATAGTTCAGATACGCAGTCAGATCCGCACTAGTGAAATACTTATTAAATGTGATCGTATACAGCTCTTTACTATTATCGAATTCCACCCCTCTGTAACGACGGTCGAGATATTGGTTCATACTCATAAAGTCACGCTCAGAGAATCGGTATCCTGCGAAGGTAACTTGGCTATCATATTCTTCAAAACGTTTTGAATAACTTAAGCGATAAGACGCACCCGTATA
This sequence comes from Providencia rettgeri, assembly GCF_023205015.1. Taxonomy (NCBI): domain Bacteria; kingdom Pseudomonadati; phylum Pseudomonadota; class Gammaproteobacteria; order Enterobacterales; family Morganellaceae; genus Providencia; species Providencia rettgeri. The sequence goes on from NZ_CP096258.1 coordinate 3,974,348, forward strand.
GATTTTGTTTTCTGTTTTCAGTTTTGCTCGTGACTCAGTGATATCGAATGAAATTGCACCGAAAGCGAGTAAATCTCGACCAACACCGAGTGATAATGCGTTATAGTCGCCTGCCGCAACGCCACCGCCGAATAATGACCAACCGTTAGAGACCCCCCAGCTAAACTCCCCCGTAACAAATCCTTGCCCTTCTGTTTCGTGTTCCATATTATTCGGTCGGCCACCTGCAATCTTAAACAGTACTGAGCCAGGACGAGTTAAATATGGTATGGAGGCAGTATTCATTTGGAATTCTTGTACAGAACCATCTTGCTCTTCGATACGTACATCTAATTTACCGCTAACAGCATCACTTAAATCTTGAATACGAAAAGGCCCAGGAGCAACTTGCGTTTCATAAATAACGCGCCCTTGCTGAGTCACAACCACTTTAGCATTAGTTCTTGCAACACCAGTGACTTCAGGCGCATAGCCACGTAAGTTAGGTGGTAACATTCTCTCATCAGAGATAAGACTTACCCCCATATAACGAAATGAATCAAATAATCCTGAGCGTAGGAATTGCTCCCCCATCGTTAGCTTTGCATTTAGTTCTTTAACTGCTCGATAAGCATAATATTGGCTCCAATCCCATTTACGATCTGTGGATTGACCATTAGTTCGATTATAACTTGCTTGCCAGTCAGCTCTAAAGCGCCAAGCTCCGAGGTTAAAACCTGTTGTACCATTACCAGTTACCGACTGGCTATTGGCTGAATCAGCAGGCCTTATCAGGTTAGCATTCAAGTTATAGTCAAAAATGAGAGCGGGTACCCCTTCATCCCAGCGAGATGGTGGATCCCAGTTATCAGAGGTAAATTCGATATACGCCTGAGGTACAGTAATGGTAACTGTTTCTTTGGCTAAAGAACCATTTATTGTCATTCCTGGAATGGTTTCTGGAATTAAACATTGGCCATTTTTAGCAAACTCAACCTTTTGCTTCCATTCGTCGCGCAAAGCGATATGGTCAACAATATCTGGCGTTAAACAAGGTTCAGTCATACTCGGATCATTGGGATCCGCGATATACTCAATATCAAAAATGTCAGCTAAATCGCGACTATTTAAATTAATTTTAAATGGGTATTTCCCAGGCATAACATAGCCCGCACGAGAGAACTCATTTAAAGAAATATTTTTTTTATCCTGAAGATCTAAAACGTCCGTATTAAACTCAATACTATCATTATTTGCATTAGCTAAATTTATATGAGCAATGGCTATAAACACCATGGTAGCAACAGGCGTTAAAAAATAACTTACTGAGTTATTAAATACTTTATTTTTACTTTTTAATCGCAGAGCCATAATAGTCCCTTAGTAATAACTCAGTAATAATCCATTTTAAAACGGATAGTTGTCTGATAATTCCCTGGTTTTAAGCGCTTATTATTAGGCACTACCTGCACCTTATAGTGCAGAGTTGTCTCTCCCGCGCTAATAGGTAAATCTGGCATTGCCTTACCAGGTATTGCAACATTTCCAGCCAAATCAGAAATTTTTACTGATAATCCATTCGCATGCCCAAACACATCGAAGTTACGGCCATCAGTTGGACCATCGAATGTAATATTGAAAGTTTGCCAATTAGGAGCTCCAGGAGTTACCGGTGTTAAAACACAATTGATAAGGCGTATAGAGAAATCACTTGTTGGACTTTCTCTGTCGTGAATTATCTGGCTAACCGGTACAGTCGTTATGCTAACTGATTGATCTCGGTTATCAGCATCAATTGCACAAGGGCTCTCAATGATTGAACCGCCCATAGTAACAGTTCCTTTGAACTGACTTTGTGCCCGAGAATTTTGATTTTGCGCACTCACTATCGGGGCAAATATCATTCCTGAAAGCACCATGACAATAATGCCAAAGTGATTCATAGCGACTCCATTTCAACTTAATAACCAATTTCAATGCATTCAAATTAGTGCCCATACATCCTTGTACGGGCGATACCAATTACTGGTAGCTCAGAGCAAATGTTGCGATTGCATCAAATTCACCAGGTACAGCTGGTTTATTTACTGCATCATCATCACCTTGCAAATATGCTTGGAAACGCAGTGTATTTGCACCTGTGAACAGAGCTTGTGATGGAGATTTCGCGCCTAAAGCAATTTTAGTGCCGTTGAAATCAGTGATCACAATACCTGCGTTTTTCGCGGTACCTGCGATAGCTAAACCATCAGTTACAGAAGCACTTGGTGTACCAGTAAATGTAGTTTGAACTGTTTTCAGAGTCGAAATGTCGCACTGCTCTAATTGAATATTGAAGTCACGAGCAATACTTTTACCGCCGCCGTTTAATGCGGATGTTGCGATAGCACCCATTGGTACTTCAAATGCTTGAGAACCTGGTGGAATTGAACAAGGAGCATCAATGATTGAACCTTTAAAAGTGACTTGGCCACCACCTTGGTTTGCAGAAGCAGAACCAGCAACTACCGCTAAACCTAAACCTAATACTAAAGCAAGTTTATTTAATTTCATTTTATACATTTCCATTAGATAAAAAGACAACACAAATTAAAATAACGATTTATTATTAATCTGATTATTTTAATTTTTTCTTAAAATATATTCGATCAGCAAATATTAAGGATTGATACTAATAACTATTTCTATTTATCACACTTAGCTAATTAAATAAGTGAAATAATTAAACAGTGCATCAATGCGCTGCCATTATTATACCTCATTTTAGTTATGTCAAATCCGTGAGTTAACTACCCCTTTCTATTATAAGTTAGTGATATATATATATAATCCATTACACGCACCATCTTAAATACACCATTACAGGATAAGTTAGTGATACTCATCTAATTAAATTAAGGTTTTTTTAATAAAAAACCATAAAATAAACCCAATCATTACTAATAAAGTTTTTTATACTCACAAAACGGGTTCTTATTAGTGAAAAAAAATGAAGAAAGAGGAAATGCAATCAGAAAATTAATCCAAAGATATTAAATCGAGATTTACCCGACAAATAATTAATCAGAAACATCCCAAAAAAAACAAATGAATATTTTCATAATATTTCATAATTCACTAATTGTTACATATTAGACAAAACAAAAAACAAAAATAAATCAATAATTATCAAACAGATAAACAAATTAAACCATAAAATAAATATAAATAACACCTAGAAATCATTCATATAAAAAAACATTTATTTAAATTAAAGTGGAAATAGAAACAATTAAGAAAAAATCAAACCAAAAATAATCATTAGATAATTTTTTATATTTCAAATCATTTCAGATAGTAATAAAAGGTAACCAGAGATAACTTTATAAATATACACCCCCATATTAAGGCCAAAATCGGAACCAAATACCTTCAATTAAAACTAATCAATCCATCTTTAATGTGATTAATTAAATTGAAATACGTTAAATAGCGAAATAGATAAATCCCAAAGTGGAGTAAAGCGAAAGACCAAATGACTTTCAATAAACACATCACCGCCAAAATAATAATACCTAGAATATATAAACTAATGTTTAATTGAAGCGTCATCGAAAATCATCATAGTTCATCATTATATTTAACATTATCTATACTCAAGGTGATGGTGATAAAAAGTAAATCAGCCTTTAAAACAAAACCCCATCTTATATAAGATGGGGTAGCAAAATAACCATGTTTGTTGTTTATACAAGAACCAGTTGTATTAAAAAAATATACTGGTCAATATTCCTATATACCCAAAACTTAATGGCGATTTCTCACCAATTGATACCGACGAGTCAGGTATTCGATAGGTGCACTCCAAATGTGCACTAAACGGCAGAATGGGAAGAGTAAAAATATCGTCATACCCAACACAATATGCAGTTTAAAAACAATCCCAACCCCTTCAAGGTAATTGGATGCCCCCCAATGGAATGTCACAATAGACTGTGCCCACCCCACTAATTTTAACATTTCGCTACCATCCATATGTTGTGCTGAGAAAGGAATGGTAAGTAACCCTAAGCAAACTTGCACCACCAACAAAGTTAAGATCATGATGTCACCGAAGGATGACGTTGCTCTCACGCGAGGATTTGTTAGGCGGCGCTTCAATAGCATCGCACCACCAATTAGCATCATCACACCAGCAGCGCCCCCACCAATCATCGCCATTAACTGCTTAATATGCATTGGCAGAAAAGATTCATACATCCAATGAGGCGTTAGCATGCCTAAAAAGTGCCCGACAAAAATCCCAATAATCCCCAAATGGAATAAGTTTGATGCCAAACGCATGTTCTTTTTATCCAACATTTGGCTGGAACCCGCTCGCCACGTGTATTGCCCGTAATCGTAACGTAACCAACTACCGACAATAAATACCGTCCCTGCGATATAGGGGTAAATATCGAAGAAAAATTGATTGATAAAATTCATTTTTGAACTCCTACATGGCTGCCCACACTGAGATCCAAATACTGTGGTACCACCGCATTGGCGAAGCGATGTTGATGTGCCGCCACTTCGCTACCACATGTTTTTTCATCGGCAAAAAATTTCACTTGCTCCTCTTCCCAAACCGCATCTAGCGCCTCTGGGGTATCATCCCGTACTTCGGTTGCCACTTGTTTGCTTAATTGCTCCGTCGCAATATCGCTATGAGAAAGCTCAAGTAAAAAATTAAATAAAACAGAAAAACGGCTTTCTCGCTGTTTCAGTCTTTCCCCTAACAACGCTAAAATTGGCGCAATATCCTGTAACCCCTCGAGAGTTTCATTGCTCGGCAATACCGTTAAATATTCCAAATAAATGGGCAAATGGTCGGGTAATTCACGGCAATCAATTTGCAAACCGTGTTGCTGATATTGCGCCATTAAATCCACCATCGCCTGCCCTCGGTCTCGGGACTCACCGTGTACATGCTCAAATAGCAATAAAGATGTTGCGCGACCTCTATCAAACAACTCACAATATTGCGCCTGCATATCAAGTAAGTCTTCGTTGAGATACTCGCGCACAAACACCATCAATTGAACAGCCCGTGTGACTGGCAGCTCATCAGCCTGTTCTAGCGCTTCAATGAGCTCATCGCGATGTAACCAAAGCGCTTCCGAAGGGTATTCCAATAACCGAGAAATCACTTTTAGTGTCATCATAGTGCTTTCTCCTGATTACTTTTTGGTGTGATATCAATGGCATCAATGCGCCTGCTATTAAATAAATTCGCTTTGCTATCGCTGCCATGGCAACCATCACCAAAACTAAAGCCACAAGCTTTCGCTTCAGGGAATGCTTCACGCGCCAATTCTCGATGACTCGATGGAATGACAAAACGGTCTTCATAGTTAGCAATGGCTAAATAGCGGTACATTTCTTGTGCCTGAGCTTGTGTTAAGCCGACTTGCTCTAATGCACTGGTATCACATTGGTTTTCCACAGTTTCTGCTCGTTTGAAATGGCGCATCGCTAACATACGTTTTAACGCCAATAACACTGGTTCGGTATCCCCTGCGGTTAACAAATTCGCAAGGTATTGCACTGGAATACGTAAACTTTCCACATCTGGCAATACACCGTTATTAGCTAAGAGCCCTGAATCCGCTACTGACTGAATTGGTGACAAAGGGGGTACATACCACACCATGGGTAACGTGCGGTATTCAGGGTGCAGTGGCAGGGCTAAGCGCCATTCCATCGCCATTTTGTACACTGGAGATTTCTGTGCCGCATCGATCACACTCAATGGGATCCCTTGTTTTTGCGCTTCTTCAATCACTTTTGGATCATGAGGATCAAGAAAAACATCAAGTTGGCTCTGGTAAAGGTCGGTTTCCTTTTCGACACTGGCCGCCGACTCAATTTTGTCCGCGTCATACAGCAATACCCCTAAATAGCGGATACGACCAACACAGGTTTCAGAACAAACCGTTGGCATGCCTGACTCAATACGTGGGTAACAGAAAATGCATTTTTCTGATTTACCACTTTTCCAATTGAAATAGATTTTTTTATACGGGCAACCAGTTAAGCACATACGCCAGCCACGGCATTTGTCTTGGTCAATCAAAACAATACCGTCTTCTGAGCGCTTATAAATTGCCCCACTTGGGCAGGTCGCGACGCAAGCTGGGTTTAAACAATGTTCACACAGGCGTGGCAAATACATCATGAACGTATTTTCAAACTGCCCATACATCTCTTTTTGAATATGTTCAAAGTTTTTATCTTGGGCTCGTTTGGCGAATTCACCGCCTAAATCATCTTCCCAGTTTGGTCCCATTTTCACGTTACTCATTCGCTCACCAGTAATTAATGAACGAGGGCGTGCTGTCGGTACGTGCTTACCTTCTTTAGCATTTTTTAAATGGCCGTAGTCATAATTAAACGGCTCATAATAATCATCCAAAGCAGGTACATCTGGATTAGCGAAGATTTTTGATAAAACGCCCACTTTGTTCCCCATACGTGGAACCAATTTACCCTTAATGGTGCGGATCCAGCCCCCTTTCCATTTCTCTTGGTCTTCCCAATTATGGGGGTAACCAATACCCGGTTTGGTTTCGACGTTATTAAACCATGCGTATTCCACCCCTTCGCGGCTAGTCCACACATTTTTACAGGTCACTGAGCAAGTGTGACAACCAATACATTTATCAAGGTTTAGCACCATGCCGACTTGAGAACGAATTTTCATTATGCTTTCTCCTTTCCGCTCAAGGTCTGCTGGTAGGCATCACCTTCACCATCCAGCCAGTCAACCTGTTTCATTTTGCGAACAACCACAAATTCATCACGATTAGAACCTACTGTTCCGTAATAATTGAAACTATAGGCAAGGTGCGCATAACCACCGATCATATGCGTAGGTTTCGGGCAAACACGCGTGACCGAATTATGAATTCCGCCACGTTGAGCCGTAATTTCAGAGCCGGGTAAGTTGATCAGCCGTTCTTGGGCATGGTACATCATGATCATGCCATCAGGAATACGTTGGCTAACGATCGCTTTAGCGGTTAATGCACCATTACTGTTAAAAGCTTCAACCCAATCGTTATCTTCAACACCCAGTTCGCGGGCATCTTCTTCGCTAAGCCAAACCACTGGGCCACCGCGGCCTAACGTCAACATTAATAAGTTGTCACTGTAAGTGGAGTGGATCCCCCACTTTTGGTGCGGCGTTAAAAAGTTCAGTGCTTTTTCTGGGAACCCATTGGATTTTTTCCCCATAAGTGGCTGAGCCGCTCGAGTGTCAATCGGTGGGCGATATACCACAAGGCTTTCCCCAAAGGCGCGCATCCATTCATGGTCTTGATATAACTGCTGGCGACCACTGAGCGTCCGCCATGGGATCATTTCATGCACGTTGGTGTAACAGGCGTTGTAGGAAACATGTTCATCTTCCAGCCCTGACCATGTCGGGCTCGATATAATTTTACGCGGCTGCGCAACAATATCGCGAAAACGGATTTTTTCATCTTCTTTATAACGAGCAAGATGAGTATGGTCGCGGCCCGTTACTTTGCTTAACGCATCCCATGCTTTTACTGCCACTTGCCCATTGGTTTCAGGCGCGAGTGTTAAAATGACTTCCGCTGCATCAATCGCTGTTTCAATTTTTGGCCGCCCAGCATTGGCTCCCTCTGGCTGGGTTTTATTGAGTTTTTTCAAGAAATCAATTTCATCTTGCGTATTCCAATTGATCCCTTTTCCCCCATTACCCAATTTATCCATCAGTGGGCCAAGAGAGGTAAAACGTGCATAAGTATTTGGATAGTCACGCTCAACACTGATAATGTGCGGTGCAGTTTTTCCGGGGATTAGATCGCACTGGCCTTTTTTCCAATCTCTCACATCAAAAGGCTGTGCCATCTCGGCTGCACTATCATGTTGGATCGGCAACGTCACCACATCCGTTTCTTTACCTAAGTGCCCAACGCTGACCTCAGAAAATGCTTTGGCAATCCCCTTATAAATTTCCCAATCGCTTTTGGATCCCCAAGCAGGGTCGACCGCAGCTGATAATGGATGAATAAATGGATGCATATCCGAGGTATTCATATCGTCTTTTTCATACCAAGTAGCGGTCGGTAAAATAACGTCTGAGAATAAGCAGGTGCTCGACATTCTGAAGTCGAGAGTCACCACTAAGTCAACTTTCCCTTCTGCCGCTTTGTCTTGCCATTCCACTTCTTCAGGTTTGACGCCGCCTTGTTGACCTAAGTCTTTGCCTTGAATACCATTTTCAGTTCCTAATAAGTATTTCAGTAAGTATTCATGGCCTTTCCCTGCGGAACCCAATAAATTTGAACGCCAAATAAACAGATTTCGTGGGAAATTTTGAGGGTCATCAGGTTGCTCTGAAGCAAAGCGAATATTGCCTTCTTTCAACTGTTTAACCGTATAATCAGTGGGTGACATCCCTTCACTTTGTGCCTTCTTCGCAATATTTAATGGGTTGACATTTAATTGTGGTGCTGACGGCAGCCACCCCATGCGTTCGGCACGTACATTCATATCAACCAAACTACCGCTAAAGGCGTGTTTATCGGCTAGAGGCGATAGCAACTCTTCTGTTGAGACAGTTTCGTAACGCCATTGGCTTGAATGGTTATAAAAGAAAGAGGTGCTATTCATATGACGAGGTGGACGCTGCCAGTCCAAACCGAATGCTAATGGCAACCACCCCGTTTGTGGACGTAATTTTTCTTGCCCAACATAATGAGACCAGCCACCGCCGCTTTGCCCAACGCAACCACAGAAAATCAACATATTGATAATCGCACGGTAGGTCATATCCATGTGATACCAGTGGTTAATCCCTGCGCCAACAATCACCATAGAACGGCCATGGGTTTTCTCTGCGGTATCGGCAAACTCACGCGCTATGCGAATAATATTTTGGCGGCTAACCCCAGTGACTTTTTCCGCCCACGCAGGTGAATACGCTTTCATATCATCGTAATCCACTGCACAGTTTTCATCGCCAAAACCACGTTCAATGCCGTAGTTCGCTAGCATTAAATCATAAACACTAGTAACCAATGATTCACTACCATCAGCTAACTGAATACGTTTAGCGGGCAGTTTATGTAATAAAACATCTTTAAGTTCAACATGCTGGAAGTGCTCACTTTCTAATCCACCAAAGTAAGGAAAACCAACATCGACAAATTCATCATGACTATCTGCCAAGCTGAGTTTCATTTTTATGTCATGAGCATCTTGCCCAGCGCGCGGCTCTAAATTCCATTTTTGACCGCCATCCCAACGGAACCCCATTGAACCTTGTGGAGCACATAATTCGCCTGTCTCTTCATCAATCACGATGGTTTTCCATTCGGCATTTTTCTCTTCGCCTAATGAATTGTGTAAATCGGATGCGCGTAGCATACGGCCAGCAACATAAGAGCCATCTTCACGCTTATCTAGCATGACAAGCATCGGCATATCAGTGTAAGTCCGCACATATTCACGGAAATATTCCGCTTCACGTTTTACATGGAATTCATTGAGGATCACATGTCCCATCGCCATTGCCATGGCGCTATCTGTTCCTTGTTTCGGGTTCAACCAATGGTCACATAATTTGGCAATTTCCGCGTAATCCGGCGTCACCGCGACTGTTTTAGTCCCTTTATAGCGGACTTCTGCAAAGAAGTGAGCATCTGGCGTACGGGTTTGCGGAACGTTAGAACCCCAAGCAATAATATAAGATGAATTGTACCAATCCGCTGATTCCGGTACGTCAGTTTGTTCGCCCCACGTCATGGGTGACGCAGGTGGCAAGTCACAATACCAGTCATAAAAACTTAAGCATGAGCCACCAATTAACGATAAATAGCGAGCGCCCGAGGCATAGGAAACCATTGACATCGCGGGAATTGGAGAAAAACCAACAATACGGTCAGGACCAAATTCTTTAATTGTCGCAACGTTTGCCGCTGCAATCAGTTCATTCACTTCTTGCCAACTTGAACGAACAAAACCACCACGACCACGAGCTTGTTTATAGCTTTTTGCCTTTTGCGGGTCATTGATAATAGAAAGCCACGCTGCAACAGGGTCTTGTTGCTCCGCTTTTGCTTCACGCCACAATTTAAGTAAGCGCTTACGCATCATTGGGTATTTAACACGGTTTGCGCTGTATAAATACCAAGAGTAGCTCGCCCCTCGAGGGCATCCTCTCGGCTCATGGTCAGGTAAATCAGGACGAGTTCGTGGGTAATCCGTCTGTTGCGTTTCCCAAGTGACTAACCCATTTTTGACATAAATTTTCCAGCTACAAGAGCCAGTACAATTAACACCATGGGTGGAACGCACGACTTTGTCATGCTGCCAGCGGCTACGATAACCATCTTCCCAATCACGGTTTACATTTAACTCTTGCCCGTGATCACCTGAAAAGGTTTCGCCCAACTGCTTAAAATACCGAAATCTGTCTAAAAACTTGCTCATCGGATTGCCTCCAAAGAGACGGCGACCGGCGCCGTACATTGCTAAAATTGATTTTTATGACTTGTTATTATTTGTGTTTACGGCCGTATACCAGCCATGTGATAAACACACAGGAAATATAAAATATAAAAAATACTTTCATTGCATCTGCCGGTGAACCCGTCAGTGTTAATGATGTACCGAACGCTTTTGGAATAAAGAAGCCACCTATTGCCCCAATAGCAGAGATAAACCCTAGAGCCGCTGCACTTTCTGTTACCGCCTCTTTTTGAGCCTCTTGCTCTGAAGCCCCTCTTAAAATGGCTTTATCCATGGTTAATTTACGAAAAACGACTGCGATCATTTGGAAGGTTGAGCCACTGCCTAACCCTGCCGTTAAAAACAGCACCATAAATACGCCATAAAACGCCCCAAAAGAGCCTCCTTGACCGTTTTCTGGTAACGTAAAAAACAGCAAGCCGGAGAAAACAGCCATGACCACAAAGTTCAGTAATGTGACTTTCACACCGCCAAAACGGTCAGACAGCATGCCGCCAACTGGGCGCGCTAACGCCCCGAGGAAAGGACCAAAAAAAGCAAATTTCAAAATAATGACGTCTGGGAACTGCGTTTTCGATAACATCGCAAAACCGGCAGAAAAACCGATAAATGAGCCGAATGTCGCCAGATATAACAGGCTTAATACCCATAGATGGCCCCGTTTCAAAACAGGTAATTGTGCTTTAAGAGATGCCTTATTTGCCGCTAAGTCATTCATGCCAAACCAAGCCATCACCGTAAAAAGCAGTAGAAATGGCACCCAAATCCAAGCGGCGTTTTCTAGCCACAACGTTGAACCATCAGGCTGAGCCGCTCCAGTCCCACCAACGAAAGTAAATACACCAACACCAACGATAAAAGGGGCCACTAATTGCATGACACTGACCCCTAAATTTCCTAGCCCACCATTCAGGCCAAGTGCACCGCCTTGGCGAGCTTTAGGGAAAAAGAAGCTGATATTGGCCATGCTGGATGCAAAGTTAGCGCCGGCAAAACCACAAAGTAGGGAAATAATGACAAAGACTTGATAAGGTGTGGCGGGGTTTTGAATCGCATAACCTAGCCAAATGCATGGGATCACCAAAAATAGCGTACTAATCGCAGTCCAACGGCGCCCACCAAAAATAGGAATAACGAATGAATAAGGGACTCTTAATAAAGCACCTGAAACGGAAGGTAATGCAGTTAATAAAAATAATTGGTCTGTCGTAAAATTAAAACCCACTTTATTTAAATTAACCGCAACTGCACTAAATAACATCCATACGCAAAATGCGAGCAATAAGCATGGAATAGAAATCCATAAATTACGATTGGCAATACGCTGCCCTGTTTTTTGCCAAAATTGAATATCTTCAGGCCGCCAATCCTGTATAACACCGTTATTTGGCTGTACAGCTACGCTATTAACATTATCTCGTTGAGACATAAATCACCCCGATAAATACAATTTCTGCTTGCAGTGTGTGGCGAATAGACCACCGTGAAGCTGATCTAAATCAAGAGAGATTTAAATGAAATATGCGTGATTTTTTTCGTTAACCACTAGAGGAGTATTAGGAGTACAAAACAATAACAAATTGAATTAAAACAAAAAAAACTCATTACTGCGTAATTTTATGTGTTGGAATTTAAAGCGAATAATTCAATGGGATATTAAGGAGTAATACCGAAGTGGCATATTCAATTTTATATAATAGAGAAACAATATCTACGTTATCAAAAAATAATGAATAAACGTAAAGAGTAGAAAGGAACACTTATGTCTATTGCTTATCACCGATTTTCAATCATTAACCAAGTTATTGGTCTAATGCTATTGATTGCCGTACTCGGTATTATTGGCATGACAATTTCAAATAGTATGATTATTAGTGTGCAAGGAAATGCACATGCAATTAATAAGTCAGGCTCATTGCGGATGCAAAGCTATCATTTACTTTCATTAGTGCCGCTCAACCAATATTCTGACGTATATGTTCGTGAGCTTGAAAAAAATTTATTAAGCAATGAACTGACACAAGTTGTCGAAATAGAAGATTTAAATCCGCAATTTGCAGAGCTTTATCAATATTGGGTTACAGAATTAAAACCAGTACTTAACCATGCAGTTTCTCCTAATGATGCACGTCTTGCTGTCGTTACCTTTGTTAATAAACTCGATGCATTAGTTCGTAATATTGATGAAAAAACAGAACAAAAAATAACCTATGTAGCCATCACCCAAATGGTATTTATTAGCCTCGTTTCATTGCTACTTATTTTTGCTATCTGCCATTTTAGAAAGAAAATTTATACACCTTGGCTTAAGTTACTTCATATGGTGAATGCAATTAGCCATCAAGATTTTAGTCGGCGCTTCCCTGTCGGCAAAAAACTAGATGAGCTAAATTCACTCGGTCAAACGTTAAATCAAATGTCGGATGAGCTCGCACAGAGTTACCATCAATTAGAATCCCGAGTTATCGAAAAAACGGCTGATCTACAAAATAAAAATAATGTATTACTCTATTTATACCAATCTAATCGCACCTTACATGCCATTGGGCCACTATCTGTCAGGCTAGAAAAAGTATTATCTGAACTGAAAAGCTTAATGCCATTACAACATATCAGATTGAGGCTATATGAAGAAAATAATGATGCCTGCTTTCAAGATATTCATTGTCCTGAAAACAAGGAACACTGCCTCAAATCCCCCAAAATAGCTGAGCACCTTAAAGTAATATCATGGGAGATTTCCGATAACTTACAGCGTTATGGCATGATTTTGGCTGAAATAGATATAAACCAGCCATTATCTGAAGAGCAAAATAATTTAGTGCTCATGCTAGTCAAACAAATTGCTGGAATGCTAGCAATGGAGCACCAATTAGAACAACAGCAGCAGTTACTGATTATGGATGAACGCTCGGCGATTGCGAGAGAATTGCATGATTCAATCGCACAATCATTATCTTGCCTCAAAATGCAAATTAGTTATCTGCAAATGCAACCTAAAACATTGCCAACTAAGCACCAAGCACTATTAAACGAAATGCGCAATGAAATAAATTCCGCCTATAGCCAATTACGTGAACTTTTAACAACCTTCAGACTAAAGTTAACTGAATCAGGCCTATTCCCTGCCTTAGAAAGCACAATCCAAGAATTCAGCCAACGTCTTGGTTTTCAAATTGAATTAGATTACCGAATTCCAGCCAAAAGCCTCTCTCCACATCAATCTATTCATATTATTCAGATAATCCGAGAAGCGTTAAGTAATATTCTCAAGCATGCTAATGCAAACTGGTCACAAATCTCATTAATCGAAAGTAACGGGCTAATCACCATGACGATAGAAGACAATGGGGAAGGGATCCAACCTCAGCCAACAAAAAATAACCATTATGGATTGATTATTATGAGAGAAAGAGCCCTAAGCCTAAATGGAAAATATCAAATTTCCCCAAGAGTTCAGGGTGGCACTACGGTTAATGTCGTATTTCCACTGACTGTGGCCTAATTAAATTGGAGTAACTCATTAATGAAAAATGACAATAAACTGACTGGGCAATCTACCATTTTACTGATTGATGACCACCCAATGCTACGTAACGGTGTTAAACAATTAATTAGTTTAGAACCCACATTGAAGGTCATTGGTGAAGCAGACGATGGAATAACGGGTATTAAAATTGCGGAAGAGCAAGACCCCGATTTAATCCTATTAGATCTCAATATGCCAGGTATGAATGGCTTTGAAGTACTTGATAATTTACGTAGCCGCGAACTTTCAGGCCGAATTATCTTATTTACCGTATCCAATTACGGTGAAGACTTAATTCATGCGTTAAAACGAGGTGCTGATGGCTATTTACTCAAAGATATGGAACCCGAAAAACTCATTGTTGCATTAAAAGAAGCAGCAAGTGGTAAAATGGTCGTTAGCCCAACGCTTGCCTCCATTTTAGCTGAATCCTTAAGAGATAACCGAGCCTCTACAGAACATAATTTATTGGCATTAACCCCAAGAGAAACCCATATCCTAGATTTAATCTCTCAGGGGCTATCAAATAAGATGATTGCGAATAAATTACAAATTACAGAGAGCACAGTCAAAGTCCACGTCAAACACTTACTAAAGAAACTCAATTTAAAATCGCGCGTTGAGGCCGCTATTTGGGTTTTACAACAAAAGTAATGACACAGCACCTCAACTTAATGCATCGAGCCATGGCTGTTGTTTTGGGTAACGTCGACGGTAGCCATGCATCGCAACAGATAACTGAATAAGATCCGTAAACCTTGTCGGGTCCAAATTGGTTTGCTTTTTAATTTGCTGTAACCGATAGCTTAATGTATTTCTGTGAATGCCTAATTGCTGTGCGGTACTGCCTATTTCGCCATTTTGCGATAAAAACAACTCCAGAGTCTCAATCAAAATATCCCCTGAATCATGCAACAATATTTTATGGCAAATATCCAAGAAAAAATTAAATAGATAGCTATTTTCCAACTCATTAAAGAGGCACAAAGATGCCATTTCTTTAAATAGAAAAACCTGTTTATCAGGAACCGTTAGCCGGCCAACTTCAATGACTGAACGTGCAAAATGAACAGCATCCCTCACATGTTCCTGCGTATCTGCCTGGACACCAACACCAATATAATATTGGCTAAGCTGGCTATCTAGAATGAAATGAAGACTCGGAATAAATGATTCATTTTGATAATGAGTTGACGGAAATAGCATCAAAATTTCGCGGCTATTAAGTAATAACACATCACTTTTTTCTATCGCTGATAATTCAGTAATGATTGTATCGAGTATTTCAGGACGGTATTGAACCGCTTCAATATTTATAATCACAGGGATCGTCGGTAACGTGAATATAAAACCGGAATTATGTAGTTTGAGTAATGCGCTGCGTCCCTGTGCTTGTGTTGTACTTTCTATATATTGGACAAATAACATGTCACGCAAACGATGCTGCCAGTTAATACTACGCCGCTCAATTTCTTGCTGAATTAGCAGCTCAGCCGTCAGTATGGCAAGTTCGGCATAACGCTGGATCACGACGGGATCGCCACTCACACCAATCACTAATTCCACTTTATCCGCCACAACAATCGGATGGTTTATCCCCGGAGCCACATTCGAATAAGCTCGCGCTTCATTTTCATTGTAAATCGTGATCCGTTTGCCGCAGCGGATCACTTCCACTGCGGCTTCATGGATTTCACCAATACGTTTTTTTTCTCCTGAAGCGATAATCACGCCCTGACTATTAATCACATTAACGTTGTGATGGATAATTCCCATAGCACGCGTGACAATATCATTGGCTAATTTATCAGTCAGTAGCATCTTACCGCCTCACTCTAGGGTTTTATTTGCTTATTCGGATTTGCGAGTATGGTACGCAGCAAATTTTCAGCGGTATCTGCTAAATAACGCTCACCATTGGTCATCGCTTGCTCAAGGGAAACCGGCCCGGGGCAAAGTGACCACATTGCAGTAATGCCATGTTGGTATAGGATACGGCTATCTTCACTATATCCCCCACAAAGAGCAATAACAGGTACATCATAATGACTGGCCATTCGAGCAACTCCCACAGGGGCCTTACCATTCGCACTTTGGCTATCAAGCCGCCCTTCTCCTACAATGACTAAATCCGCTTGTTGAATATAGGATTTTGCACCAAGGAGCCCCAAAACGAGATCAATACCCTTTTCGAGTTTTGCCGAAACAAACCAACGAAGCCCCGCACCTAATCCACCCGCAGCACCACTGCCCGCCTCAAGTGAAACATCTTTTCCCGTTATTGTTGACATTAATTTTGCATAATGCGCCATCCCGATTTCAAGCTGGTCGAGTGTGTCTTGGTCTGCTCCCTTTTGGGGGCCATAAACATAAGTCGCCCCATTTTTACCTAATAAAGGGTTTTCAACATCGCAAGAGACACTAAATTCAACCTCTGCGGCGCGTGAGTCAAATTTATCAAAATCAATCTTTGCAATGTTAATGAGGTCTTTACCGCAAATTGGCGCCTCAATAAGCTGCGAGTTTTTATCATAGAACTGAGCACCTAATGCTTGAGCAAATCCCGCACCACCATCATTAGTTGCACTTCCTCCTATCCCAATAATAATACGAGAGCAGCCCATATCTAATGCATGTTTGACCATTTCACCCAAACCATAAGTTGAAGCATTTTCAACGCGACGATGCTCACGTTGAACTAATTCCAGCCCACAGCATTGCGCCATTTCAATAAAGGCAGTTTTTTCCTCCAGCACTAATAACCCTGCATCAACCTTACTACCATAAGGCCCAGTACAGCTAAAAATGTAAGGTGTTACACCAGAAAGCGCGGGGCTATGTTCCAGTGACTCCAACAAACCTTCTCCACCATCAGATATGGGTAATAACGTCATATCTAACTCAGAGGATACACGCTTGAAACCCTCAGCAACGGCTTGACATGCTAACCTTGCAGAACAACTTCCTTTAAAGGAATCAAGTGCGATAACAATTTTCATGCAGACTTTCCTATTGTAAATGGCGATGTTGAATTACTTGCTTTCCACTGAAGCCGATACTTGTAATGATTCGGGTTCGCTCATACCGTTAGTATTCACTCGTGAAGCAATAATCGTTCCAATAACTAACAAACCGACACCAAACCATAATCCAGAAGTGGCTGTTCCTGTATAATCTTCAAAAAATCCTAGAATAAACGGGCCTAGGAAGCCACCAAATAAACCTAAACAGTTCAATAATGCCAAACTTCCTGCCAACATACTGCCACTCATATACGTCGGTGGAAGAGAGAAAATAATCGATTGAACCACAAAAAACATAAATGCCGTTAAACAAAAGCCAATTAAGCCAACTACTGGACCGCCCACGGCACCAATCACTAACCCAACCGCCATCACGGCATAACCTGAAATTAAAATACGCGATGAACGCTGTGGTGTATTGGCTTTTCTCGCTACGAAAATGCCACCAATTGCGGCTGAGATCCAAGGGATCGCTGTTAATAGCCCGATCTGAATAGGTGTCAATTTGCCATACTCACCGATAATAGTAGGCAAAAAGTAACTTAAACCATAGACCGAGAACTGGTGGGTGAAATAGATAGCAACAATCATCATGAAGGCTTTATTTTTAAATGCTGCCTTAAGTGAGAATTTACTATTACTCACACTAATACTATTTTTGTCTTGGTCGTGTTTATATTTAATATAATTCCGATCATCTTCATCTAACCATTTCGCATCTTCAGGTTTATTTGGTAACACAAACCACACAACAAATGCTAGGATAACTGCTGGCAAGCCTTCAATGACAAACATCCATTGCCAACCATGGAAGCCCCATAAGCCATCCATACTCAGTAATAGGCCGCTCAGCGGTGCCCCAATAATATTCGCGAGACAGACCCCTAGTAAAAATAACCCTGTTGCTTTAGCCCGCTCTTCTTGGCTAAACCAATATGTCATATACAAAATGACCCCAGGATATAGGCCCGCTTCAGCCGCTCCCAGTAATAACCGCAAGATATAAAAAGAAATCGGCCCTGTCACAAATGCCATTGCTGCAGATAATAGCCCCCACGTGATCATGATCCGCGTGATCCAAAAACGCGCCCCCACTTTTTCCATTATTAAATTACTTGGGATCTCAAGAATCGAGTAGGTTAGGAAAAAAAGCCCTGCACCAATACCAAATGCAGTTGCAGATAATCCTAAATCAATCGACATCGCATTTTTTGCCATGCCAATATTGGTTCGGTCAATAAAGCTAATAATGTACGCTAAAATCAACAACGGCATCAGGTTACGGTATATCTTTGCGTTGGTTTTTTTCCCCTGAGCCACATAATCTAACTTTGCATTTGTAGAAAACATAGATAAGATCCTCATGTTGTAGTGAAACAGGTACGGCTCTTGGCAATAAGTGACATACCTGTTGTTTTACTTCAGCAACAGCCCGACGCCCCACGTCGGGCTTTCTGCTTGCAGCTTTTCTTATTCTCTTTCGAACAACATTGATATCCCTTGACCACCACCGATACACATCGTGACTAACCCGGTAGCAACCTGACGACGCTCCATTTCATACATTAACTTCACTGGCAAAATAGCCCCACTGGCACCTACTGGATGACCCAGAGCAATCGCACCGCCATTCACATTCACCTTCGTGCTATCAAGAGACAAATCATTCATAACTGCGATAGCTTGTGCTGCAAATGCTTCATTTAGCTCAATTAAGTCAATGTCTTTTACATCCATTTTGAGCTTTTCCATTAATCGACGGGTTGCTGGCGCGGGTCCAAAGCCCATAATCGCAGCTTCACATCCCGCGACAGCCCAATCAACGACCTTCATTCTTGGCTTCAGGCCACGTTTTTCCGCTTCTTCACGGCGCATCATCACTAATGCCGCAGCACCATCATTGATCCCTGAAGAGTTCGCGGCAGTGATCACACCATCCGCCTTAAATGCAGGGCGTAACTTGGCTAATTTTTCACGTGGTGTGTCCCGCGGATGTTCATCAGTATCAAAAATACGTGTTCCTTTACGGCCTTCCGGTATTTCTACTGGCAATATCTGGTCAGCAAAATAACCCGCTTGAATCGCTTTTAACGCTTTTTGCTGGCTGTCCCATGCAAAATCATCCATTTCTTCACGGGTAATATTGAACTGTTCCGCAACATTTTCTGCCGTCATTCCATTGTGATAAGGCCCTTCTGGCCAAGTTAGAATGGACGTTAACCCATCTTCGAGCACATCATTCCCCATACGGTAGCCATAACGCGCTTTGCGTAAGTAGTACGGCAGCATCGTCATATTTTCTGTACCACAGGCCACCACAACATCGGATTGACCAGTCTGTAGTAGCATCATGCCATCAGCTAAAGCTTGTAATCCTGAGCCGCATTGACGGTTCACCGAATATGCCGTCGTTTCTTTTGGAAGCCCTGCCCGCAGTTGGCAAATACGTGCAATAAACCCACTTTCGGCGATTTGCCCAACATTACCCACGATGACTTCATCAACATCTTCGGGGGCAATTCCTGCTCTTTTCACAGCTTCACGGATCACAACAGCCCCGAGGTCATGTTGATGTGTATTTGCAAAACTTCCTCCCATCGTACCAATGGCTGTTCTCACACCACTCACAATGACAATATCATTCGCTTGTTTCATTATTTCCCCCTATAGCACCATTCCGCCGCCAACATTGATCACTTCACCATTGATATAACGCGCTTTATCAGAGGCTAAAAAGGCAACACATTGGCCTACATCGCGCGGATCGCCAGCAAACCCCGCTGGGATCTTACTGATCATGATGTCCCACACTTTTTCAGGTACACCGCGGGTCATATCGGTATCAATAAACCCTGGGCAAATCGCATTTACGGTGACACCTTTACGGGCTAACTCACGGCAAGCCGTTTTTGTCAGACCAATAACCCCGGCTTTAGACGCGGCATAGTTGGCTTGCCCAACATTCCCAAGCCAACTGGCCGAGGAGATATTGACAATTCGGCCATGTCCTTGCTCACGCATTAATTTTGCGGCTTCTTGCATGCAGTTAAATGTCCCTTTTAAATTGATATCAATGACTTTATCCCAATCATCTTCCGTTAATTTATGCAGCATGCCATCGCGGTTGATCCCTGCATTGTTCACCAGTACATCAATCGCCCCAAAATGTGCTAACGCTTTAGAAAATAAGCTATTAACCTCTTCACGCTTGGCAATATCGCAAGGAATAAAAATGGCTTGATGGCCTTGCTCTTGTAGCTGTTTTGCACTTTCTTCACCCGATGACATGGCTAAGTCAGAAATAACGACTTTTGCCCCTTCTTCCGCAAGCACCTGAGCAATAGCAAAACCAATACCTCTTGCAGAGCCTGTCACAATGGCGACTTTATCTTGTACTAACATGGATAAATTCCTCTTTAATATTGAAACTATAAATACGAAACCAGACCAAAGGGGGCTTCTTCAAATAATGAAGAAGACATCACCTTCAAATCAGGGGAAATTTCGGGGACAAAGTCCATATGGGCAAGAATGTCACGTTCTAGGTCAACACCGGGGGCAATTTCAACCAATACTGGGGTTTTCCCCCCTAAAGTGAACACTGCACGTTCCGTGACAAAATGCATGGTTTGGTTGATATTTCGCGCGACATCCGCATTCCATGAAATTTGTCGTACTTGGTTAACTAACTTTCTAATATCCCCTTCCCGCACAATCTTTAACTGTCCATTTTCACAACGAATATCTAACCCTTTTGCGGTAAACGTTGAGCAAAACACCACGTGTCGCGCATTTTGGGTAATATCAATAAACCCACCCGCACCCGGGCAAATATTGCCTAACAAAGTCGCATTGACATGGCCACTGGCATCCATTTCCCCTGCCCCCATATACGTGATATCAACGCCTGCACCGTTGTAGTACAACATTTGGTCTTGGTGACTAATCATCGCTGATAGGTTACGGCCTATGCCAAAATCAATACCGCCAGCTTGGACGCCGCCCCAAATCCCTGACTCCACGGTGATATCAACGCGCTTAGTTGCATTTTCTTCCTGAATAATGGAGCCGATAACATCGTTTGGAATACCCGTTCCTAAGTTAATCACACAGTTTTCATATAGATAACGGCATGCAATTCGCCCAATCAATTTGCGAATATCCAAAGGTAATGGCGTAGTTTGTTGGACAGGGGTGCGAATATCACCGCATAGAGTTGGGTCAAAGAACCAGCTAGAGGATTGGCGATGATCTTCTTCAGGGTTATCGCACACGACAATGTGGTCAATAAAGCTTGCAGGAACAGTGACACGCTTGGGATGTAGAGTCCCTTCTTCAACGCAATACTTCACTTGTGCAATCACTTTGCCGCCAAAGCGTTTAGCCGCCAGTACCGCATGTAAGACTTCTAACGTCATCGCTTCTTCATCGGTGGTGAGGTTACCTTTACTATCAGCGTGAGTTCCTCTGATCACCACGACATCTAAAGGAATTTCTGGGTACCATAACCATTCTTCCCCTTTGAAATTCACTTTTTCAACCAAAGGAGGAAGTGCCAACGTTTTCGCGTTCATCCTACCGCCTTCAAGATCAGGATCGATGAATGTCCCTAACCCCACTTTGGATAAACGCCCCGGTAAACCCGCAGCCATTGCTCCATACAAGTGCACCATTTGCCCTTGTGGGAGGCAATACGCTTCGACTTGGTTATCATTAATCATTTGCATCCATCGAGGCGCTAGCCCCCAATGAGAACCAATGATCCGTTTTACCATCCCTTCGTGGGCAAAGTGTTGATTCCCTCGAATACGGTTACATTGCCCTGCCGCATGAACGAGAGTGAGTTGATTTGGCGCGCCCTCGGATAAAAAGCGTTGTTCAATTGCTGATAAAATAGATTCAGCAGCGCTGGTTAATGTCATTCCCACAGTACAAATCGTATCGCCATTATTAATTAATTTAGCGGCATCTTGTTTAGAAATAAATTTATTATTCATGATAAAACCTACCTGAAGGCTAATATTTCATAGCCCCTTTTGATTAATTAAAAACTAATTTAGACTTTAGTTATTTAAAGAGTAATATCGTAATTTCAAATCTTTCTTACTTATTTTACCATTCCATGTTCTAGGAAAATTACGTGTAAATATAATTCTTACTGGAACTTTATACGTTGGCACCCTATCTTTTAACCATTCAATAATTTCTTTACTGGTTAAACATACTTGATTCTCAGGGATAATAAATGCAATGGGTTCTTCGCCATAAATGGTGCTTTCAATTGGGATGACAGCAACCTCATTAACACCTGGGTAAT
Source organism: Providencia rettgeri (assembly GCF_023205015.1). Lineage (NCBI taxonomy): Bacteria > Pseudomonadati > Pseudomonadota > Gammaproteobacteria > Enterobacterales > Morganellaceae > Providencia > Providencia rettgeri. The sequence continues at coordinate 3,996,717 of NZ_CP096258.1, forward strand.
TAGAAATTAAATCTTCGATTTCAATAGAATATATTTTTTCCCCACCACGGTTAATCATATCTTTAATTCGGTCTTGGATATAAAGAAAACCATCATCATCCCTATAACCAATATCCCCTGTGAAAAACCAACCATCGTTAAATGATGTCTTATTTGCAGGGCTATCAGGCCAATAACGTTGGATAACAACATCCCCTTTTACCCAAATATTACCTGTCGTGTTAGCGGGTTTATCTTCACCTTTATCATCACGTATGGCCACTTCTAACCCGGGAATCGGTGTGCCTGAGCTCGCTTTCTTATCACTATAGCGGATATCATCTCGAAATACCGTGGCTGGTGATGATGTCTCCGTCAAACCATAAACAGAATGAATGGATGTTTTGGCAAATATATAAGAAAGCTCTTTAATGGTACCTTCATTTAAATGACCAGCTCCACAAGCAATTTTTTTTAATGAATTAAATCGTTCCAAATTAATACTTTTATTTTCTTTTATTTTTTGAATTAATAATATAAATACCGTTGGCGAACCATGTAAGAATGTTATTTTTTCTTTCGCAATTGTTGAAATAATATCTTTCGCATTAAATTTCTTCTGAAGATAGATTGTACCACCTATATGAATAAATAATGCCAAAATAGCGGAGAGCCCCGTAATATGATAAATCGGTACAGCCAAAATTGTTTTATCGTGCTCAGTTAACTTTAACGTTTCCTGATAGGCATATACGGCAGATAATATATTCTTGTGCGTGATCACCGCACCTTTCGGCGCTCCCGTTGTGCCCGAAGTGAATATCACCACTGCTGGGTCTTCTTCATTAACTTGGTTAATAAAATTAATTTCATCAGTAAGGGTTATATTATTCCACTGAGAAAGGCTAACTCCTTTTTCACTGAGTTGTGCCAACCATGGTTGATATGTATCATCCCAAAAAACAGCATCCGCATTAATACAAGATAAATGCTCTTTACCTTCAAACTCTTTCATTTTGGTACTCAAGGGAATTACCTGAATACCCAGACCTACCGCAGCATAAAATAATTGGCAAAATTCAATCGTATTTCCCCAGCCAAGTACAATCCGGTCACCTTTTTTCAACTGCACGGTGGTTGTTAGCCACAACATTGTTTGGTTTACTTTCACAAGTAATTGGTGATAACTCCAACTTTGCTCTTCAAATACAATGGCAACAGCGTCTGGCTGCACTTTTGCTCTCTGTAATAAGCTTTGGTAGATGTTTGAATTTGGCACAAGCATGGACACACTCCGATACTGCTGAATATGACTGATATGCTATCAATGTATAAAATACACTCCGATAAATTAGTGCCAATCTTCACAAATTATTCACACCCTTTTTTTATTTGAATTAGTGATCTGCACAACCCATTTGTTAACGTTTTTTTATTTTGGCCTCATTTCACACCCTATTTTTTATGGCAAATAAACATATTTACCTTTTGTTATTACCAAACCATCCAAAAGACACAGAAATTCCTATGAAAAACTCGTTTTCCATTGTGCGTATAAACAATAACTCAGAGACACAGAGAGCTCGGGGCTAATATTTAGCAAACTCGTTTATTCTCTATCTGCTCTTGCACTCTGTGCTATTTAGCCCTCTCACCACATCCAATAAGGTAAAAAGAGTGGTGAATTCACTGGAGATTGCTACAGTGAGAGACAGTCATAATGAAAGAACTGATGAAAAAGCAATCGCCACCTTTAAAAATGGTTAAGGAGTTAACTCATGGCAAACACCCCTTATGTTCCACCTAAAGTCTGGCAATGGGAGCAAGGGAATGGCGGAAAATTCGCCAATATTAATCGCCCAATTTCTGGTGCAACTCACGAAAAACCTTTACCTATAGGTAAGCACCCACTACAGCTATATTCATTAGGAACTCCCAACGGACAAAAAGTCACTATCATGTTAGAGGAGCTGTTAGCCCTTGGCATTAAAGAGGCTGAATACGACGCTTGGCTCATTAATATTGGTGAAGGTGACCAATTCAGTTCCGGCTTTGTTGAAGTCAACCCTAACTCAAAAATCCCTGCATTAGTTGATAGAAGTGGCAAAGAACCTATCCGAGTATTTGAATCGGGTTCGATTCTGACCTATTTAGCTGAAAAATTTTCCGCTTTTTTACCCGCAACTCAACCAGAACGTGCTGAAACCTTATCTTGGCTATTTTGGCAAATGGGTTCAGCACCTTTTGCTGGTGGCGGTTTTGGCCATTTTTATGCCTATGCGCCTGAAAAGTTTGAATACCCGATTAACCGCTTTGCAATGGAAACCAAGCGCCAATTAGATGTGTTAGATAAACGTTTAGCAGAACATAAATATGTTGCAGGAGACCACTACAGCATCGCTGATATCGCCATATGGCCGTGGTACGGTGCATTAGTGAAAGGTTGGCTTTATGATGCCGCTGAGTTTTTATCTGTCCATGAATATAAACATGTCATTCGTTGGGCTGATGAAGTCTATGCACGCCCAGCCGTACAGCGCGGCCGCCGTGTTAATCGCCTACAAGGTGACCCCACACAGCAAGTACGCGAACGCCACAATGCGAGTGATATAAGTTAGTTAATAGATTTTTATATGTATCATTAGTGATAAAAGCACAAGTAAGTTAGCAAACACTTACATTGTGCTTTTTTTTGCATTTATTCCCTATATCTAAATACTGATACAATATTGGCTTTTGGTGGTTAGATAGCAATTATTTCTCATTTCCCTCCATCTTCTCATTATTAATAGTAGAGTTATATCATTTAATTAAACACTTAAAACAAACAATAAAATAACAATTAACCAACATTGATTTTGATATAAATCACAGATAAGCGATTATTATTTTCACAACAGAAAATAAATTATAATTTAGGGTTTTAATATCATCGAAAAATAACATTAATTTGCTAATTAGCACGTTATCTGTCACAGAATATAGCCTTTATTGAAAGCAACTCAACAATCAATGCATCATTAATGAATTGTTTTTAAATGGATTTTATTACCCGACAACTATTGATATGCTTGACCCACCACAAATAGTAATAAAAACACCAATCTATTTATAGAAGTATTATTTTATAAATGATGATTAATCCTTTCATTATTCATCAATATTATTTTCTTTAATAAATAATATGACATAAATAAAAAATTCATAAAAATATATTTTTTATTTTTATAGGTACGCCAGTTAATTTTATTTAAATGAGGTTCACCTAATATGACAAATAATGAGAATAAACCTACCTTACTTGACTCAGAATATGAACATGTCCCTGTCCCTATTGAACATCGCAAAAGCTTTGCATCCGTGTCTGCTGTTTGGTATAGCTTCCCTTTAGTCTTAACCAGCGCTGTTATTGGTGGCGTTGTCACCGCAATGCTCGGTTTTAAAATGGGGGTCACCGCCATCTTAGTTGGGAATTTACTGCTGTGCCTAGTAATTGGCTCACTCAGTTATTTAGCCGGAAAAACGGGTGAAAACTTCGCTATCTCTGCTAAAAAAACATTTGGGCGCCGTGGATATATTGCGGTTTCAGGCTTACTTGCAACTGTCGTGATAGGCTGGTTTGCTCTCATGGTCGGCCTAACTGGTGACACGATGTTTCGGTCATTTGGACAAAATTTATTGCTCATGACCGTTTTAGGGGGAGTATTGTATGTAGGTGCCACCTTTATTGGTATTAAAGCCTTAGCAATTTTAGGTTATATTGCAGCCCCTATGTACGTAATTCTTGGTGTTATTTCCGTTGTTATTGCGATGCAAAGCGGTTCATCCGATATTATCAATTATCAACCGGTTGTTGGGGCTGGAGCCCTCTCATTCGGTGTCGCGGTTACCATGATTTTCTCGACATTTACCGACTCAGGTACTATGACCGCCGATTTCACTCGCTGGGCAAAAAATGGTAAACAGGGTTTCTTAGCCGCCTTCACCGCATTTCCTATCTCCAAATTTTTTGCTGAAGTTATTGGCGCAATTATTGTTGCAACAGGCGTTGTATTACACCCGGAAGTCACAGGCGGCGATTTTATTACCATTCTCGCCAATGCTAGCCCATTGCTCTCCATATTAGCCATCATCTTTGTTTTTGTTAACTTAGGTGTCGGCTGTACGCATTGTTTATACAACGGTGCAGTAGGTTGGTCTCATATTACTAAAGGTAAAATGAGAACCTTAACGATCATATTGGGTATTATCGGTATTCTTGTCGCAGTTACTGGTATTTGGAATGCATTCCAAACTTGGTTAAATTTACTTGGGTTAATCGTCCCCCCAATCGCCGCGATTATCATTATGGACCAATTAGTGTTAAAACGAAAAAATGATGAATCAAAAAACTGGCAACCTTTAGCCTTTATCTCTTGGATATTCGCCTCAGGAATTGCCCTCATTGTCAATTCGTATGCGCCTGAACTCTCCGTCGTTGTTGCAGGCTTAGTTTCATCATCTATTATCTATCTTATTGGCCATAAACTGACTAAATAGTTAATTCCAATTGGGGGATATTTACTCTCCCCCAATATCCTTCCTGATAAATCGCCTAAATATATCAATACGTTTTCTCTTCTTTTTTCGCAACATGCCCCTTAAATAATTTATATTTTTCTTAATTCTATAATATGCATTTAGTCCGCAACAATTAAAAAGTTAAAAAATTAAAATTTTTGATTAACTTTACGATATTTATTTTAATAATTAACAAGTCATCATTTATAAATACCCGCCAATTAAATTGAAATAAAAAATGTTTTAAAATAAACTGAAATACGACAATAACCAATAAAATCAATTCGATATAAATTAATTTCGGTTTTTATATTTTAATATTTTTTACATTGATAGGTAAATCTTATTTCAGCAATCGCTTAAACCGATGGCCATCATTGATAAAAATCAAGAACCTCTCAGGCTTATTTATCCATCATAGTCCGGCTGTAGAATTATATTAATTAAAAAATATTTAAATATATTTGACCGCAATCTTTCAAGGATAGTGTAATGAAAAAACTTACTCGCATTACGGTCGCTGTCATATTTTTGCTTTTACTCGGTTATTTTGGGTTATCTGGATATGTGTGGTATCACGATAATCAACGAAGAGAAAATAATGACATTCAGACATCTAAAATTGCAGAAAATAATCAAGTCCTAAAATTCTTTGCTGAAAAAGGATGCGATTACTGTCACACGCCGTCAACTGATTTACCTGCCTACGCATCATTCCCCATTGCTAAACAACTGATGGAGTACGATATTCAGCTAGGTTATAAATCATTCAACCTCGAGGCCGCTCGCGCTGCACTCATCGCAGGAGAACCTGTACCGCAAAGTGAATTAAATAAAATTGAGTGGGTTATGCAGAACCACACCATGCCACCAACGCGTTATGTTGCACTGCATTGGGCCAGTAGCGTCAGTGATGAAGAACGTGATAACCTATTGAATTGGATAGCTAAACAGCGGGAAGAGCACTATGCCAGCCAAGATACCGCTGCTGAGCACCGCAACGAACCAATTCAACCAATTCCAAAATCACTGGATGTCGATGATGCAAAAGTCGCATTAGGTTTCCGTTTGTATCATGATGCGCGCCTGTCAGGGGATAGCACGATCTCTTGTGCACACTGCCACGCACTCAATGCAGGTGGTGTTGATGGCCGTAAAACGTCAATTGGGGTTGGTGGCGCCGTGGGTCCAATCAATGCGCCAACGGTGTTTAACTCCGTATTTAATGTCGAGCAATTTTGGGATGGTAGAGCGCCTGACTTACAAGCTCAAGCCGGTGGCCCACCATTAAACCCTATCGAAATGGCATCAAAATCATGGGATGAAATCATTGAAAAACTGGATAAAGACCCCGTCTTAAAACAAGATTTCAATGCCGTTTACCCAGAAGGGTTTACGGGTGACACCATCACTGATGCGATTGCCGAGTTCGAAAAAACCTTAATCACCCCGGACTCTCCGTTTGATAATTGGTTGAGAGGTGACAAAACGGCATTAACCGCGCAACAGCTCCATGGTTATCAGTTGTTTAAAGAGAACAAATGCGCAACCTGCCATGGGGGCGTGATCTTAGGTGGTCGTTCCTTCGAACCTCTGGGCTTGAAAAAAGACTATGAGTTCGGTGAAATCACTGCTCAAGATATTGGTCGCATGAATGTCACCTCTGATGAGCGTGATAAATTACGCCAAAAAGTGCCAACGTTACGTAATGTTGAGCTAACCGCACCATACTTCCACCGTGGAGATGTGGCTACCTTAGATGAAGCAGTGAAACTGATGCTGCGTTATCAAGTGGGTAAAGAACTGCCACAAAAAGATGTCGACGACATTGTCGCCTTTCTTGAAAGCTTAACGGGTGTGTATACACCGTATATGCAACAAAGTGGGTCACAACAGTAAATATCAATATCTGATTGATATGAAAAACCAATAGCACCGCGCAAATAATAGCGGTGCTATTTTTTATATAACACTGCCGTATAAGCTACCTACAACCCTGACTTGACCTGTATTCACAGCAATTCACATTATCGAACACCTCTTCCTCACTGTGTTATTACTTAAAAAGTTTCTGTTTCCTATTTATACGAAACAATGTTATCTAGCTCAAAGTTTTTATCGAATGGTATTTAAAAGGTATTATTAAATGGTATTGTTGTTTTCGTACCCTACAATACCTATAATTAGCCGTATAAAGGAATGAAAGATGAAAAAAACGACAGCAAAACTCTCATTCATGATGTTCATTGAATGGTTTATATGGGGAGCTTGGTTTGTTCCCTTATGGCTATTTTTGAATAAAAGTGGCTTTACCCCTTCTCAAATAGCATGGTCTTACGCCTGTACAGCCATTGCTGCAATTATCTCGCCCATCCTTGTAGGATCAATTACTGACCGATTTTTTGCTGCACAAAAAGTCCTGGCGGTACTGATGTTTGCAGGGGCAGTTTTTATGTTTTTCGCAGCTCAGCAAACTGAATTTTCTAGCTTTTTCCCTCTACTATTAGCGTATGCACTGACTTACATGCCAACCATTGCGCTCACCAATAGTATTGCTTTTTCCAATGTGGAAGATGTGGAACGTGATTACCCTCGTATTCGTGTAATGGGGACTATCGGCTGGATTGCATCGGGTATTGCATGTGGTTTTTTACCTTCCATGATGGGCTTTGGTGATATTTCCGCGACCAATATTCCACTCTTAGTGACAGCCGCTAGCTCGGCTTTACTGGGCTTTTTTACCTATTTCTTGCCAGACACCCCACCAAAAGGAACAGGCAAAATGAGTATTAAAGTCATGCTTGGATTGGATGCCATTGTACTGTTAAGAGACCGTAATTTCTTAGTATTTTTCGTGTGCTCATTCCTCTTCGCCATGCCTTTAGCCTTTTACTATATTTTTGCTAACGGCTACCTTACTGAAGTTGGGATGAAAAATGCCACGGGGTGGATGACCTTAGGGCAATTCTCCGAAATCTTTTTTATGCTTGCTTTGCCCTTCTTTACCAAACGTTTTGGTATCAAAAAGGTATTACTTCTTGGTTTAATCACTGCGGCTATCCGTTATGCTTTCTTTATCTATGGTGATGCAGACCACTTATTTACTTATGGATTACTCTTCCTCGGTATTTTATTACACGGAGTTAGCTACGATTTTTACTATGTCACTGCATATATTTATGTCGACAAAAAGACTCCTGTGCATATGCGAACAGCGGCTCAAGGCTTAATTACTCTTTGTTGCCAAGGCTTTGGAAGCTTACTGGGTTATAGCCTAGGTGGCCAAATGATGGAAAATCTTTTTTCTTACGGTGAACCAGTCAACGGCCAGACCTTTAACTGGGCCGGTATGTGGGGCTTCGGCGCAGCTATGATCGTCGTAATCACGATTGTTTTCATGTTGATGTTTAAAGAGTCGAGTCGTGATATTCAAGAAATTGATATTAATAAAAGTGGCGTAAAACCCACATCCAATTAGTTAAGCAATCATTAATTAAATGCCTTTATTGACTGACCGCTAATACATAAGGGCGCTTTTTTTAGCCAAAATTGAAGGAATTATAATGAACAAAGAGAACCGTATTTTAGGCACGTTTTATGGCCAAGCCTTAGGTGATGCAATGGGAATGCCTTCTGAATTATGGCCTCGCTCTCGTGTTAAAGCACACTTTGGTTGGATAGACCGCTTCTTACCTGGACCAAAAGAAAATAGTGCAGCTTGTTACTTCAATACGGCAGAATTTACAGATGATACATCGATGGCACTCGCACTTGCGGACGCGATTATAGAGTGTGATGGCCAAGTGAGCCCTGAACTTATTGGTCACAATATTCTAAAATGGGCAGAGCAATTTGATGCCTTTAACAAAAATGTCCTAGGACCAACCTCTAAAATTGCCTTAAAAGCAATAAAGCAAGGGACTCCAATTTCTCTGCTAGACAATAATGGAATGACAAATGGTGCCGCAATGCGAGTTTCCCCACTCGGTTGTTTACTGCCAACTCATTCTATTGATGAATTTATTGATGAAATTACACTCGCCTCATCGCCAACGCATAAATCGGATGTGGCAATTGCTGGGGCGGTCGCTATCGCTTGGGCGATTTCTAAAGCGATAGATGGCGAAGATTGGTCACAAATTCGCGACCAGTTACCCGCTATTGCGAAGTTAGCACAAGAAAAGCACGTCACAACCTTTAGCCCATCAATAGCTGCACGTATTGAGCTTGCTTTATACACGGTGAAAAACACAATTGGCACCGAGCAAACAATGGAACAGCTTTATCAACTCGTTGGCGCTGGCACTAGCACTATTGAGTCAGTTCCTGCCGCCATTGCTATGGTTGAATTAGCGGAAACCGATCCCAACCGCTGTGCCATTCTGTGTGCTAATTTAGGGGGAGATACCGATACCATAGGGGCAATGGCCACCGCCATTTGTGGCGCATTGCATGGCATTGATGCCATCGACAAACAATTTAAAAAACAATTAGATGATGTGAATCAACTTGATTTTACACAGTATAGCCAAGCCTTTATGGCATTGAGAACTGCAAGAGAAAAAGCTTATGAAAACCGCTGAACTTATTGCCCATCTTCCATTGCAAGCAGAGCATCGTCCTGTCTGCCTGATTGGCGCGGCCGTTATTGATGTGATTGCAGATGCGTATTCACTGCCTTATCGCGGAAGTGACATCGAATTGCACCAACAAAGTGTCAATATCGGTGGATGTGCTCTGAATATTGCTGTGGCCTTGCAACGCCTTGGTATCCAATCACTCAATGCATTACCTATTGGGCAAGGTGTGTGGGCAGATATCATCCGCAACCAACTCAATAAAAAAGGTGTGAGTTCAGTTATAGAAACGAATAAAGGTGATAATGGCTGGTGTTTAGCCTTAGTCGAACCCGATGGAGAAAGGACATTTCTTTCAATTAGCGGTGTGGAAAACCAGTGGGAACGCCATACATTAGATGATTTACCAATTACATCTAACACCATTATCTATCTTTCTGGTTACCAATTAGCAGCAAAATGTGGCGAAACTCTGCTTTCATGGCTGGAATCACTCTCCGATAACGTCACTTTATTTATTGATTTTGGCCCTCGGATCGCCGACCTTTCGAAAACACAATTATTACGATTGATGGCTTTAAAACCTATCATTTCATTGAACCGTCAAGAAGTCGAACATATCGTCACGCTGTTCCCTGATATCGCACACCAAGGAATGGATACAGAAGCATTAGCCAATATTTGGCATTCTCAATTTTCAGTTTCCGTGATTGTTAGAGTCGACAAAGAAGGCGCGTTCTTTCAAGAAAGTTGTCGTTCATCAGGCTGGGTGGCACCATTTAAAACTACCGTTGTCGATACCATTGGTGCAGGGGATAGCCATGCAGGAGGCGTGATTGCCGCATTGGCGTCCGGCTGGGCACTCCAAGATGCCGTATTACTTGGAAATGCTGTCGCATCCTATGTTGTTAGCCACCGCGGCGGAGATTGTGCGCCTTCGTCTGAGCAACTCACCGCGTATTTACAGCAATATTAATCATCAGAATAAAAAGAGACCATGTCTCTTTTTATTCTTCAGATACAAACACATACATATCACTGCGGCATTGATTAAAACTGTATTCAATGGGCACATTTTTATGGTCGAAAGCCACCTGCTTAATCACTAAAACAGGCACGCTCTTTTCCAATTTAATGTGCGTTTGAAAGTCTTCATCTGGCATTCGAGCACTTACCTTGCTCTTTGTTCGCGTAGGATAAATATTTTGGCTGCGGAAATAATCGTACAAAGATAAACCAATATCGTCTACGTCACCAATCAACCCAATAGGAACATATGATTCCTCAATAGAGACAGGCTGCTCATCCACATAACGAATGCGTTTTAACATAAACACATCACTATTGATGGGGAGTGCTAGCGACTCTGCGACTTCCTGTGAACAAGGCACGATACTTTTATTGACCCAAAGTGTGTTTGGTTTTTTTCCAAGTAAAACAACTTGTTGTGAAAAACCCTTAGCTTCTTTGAGCGAATACTCAAACTTATCACTAATTTGGGTACCGTAGCCTTGTGACCGAATGATAACGCCTTCTTGCTCAAGTAACTCTAACGCTTTTCGAACGGTAATACGCGACACGCCTGTTTGTTGACCTAACTCCCTTTCACTGGGCAGCATATCACCTTGATGTAAAACCCCTGTTCGCACGGCAAATTTCACCGTTTCAGCAAATTTTACATATAAAGGTGTATTGTCTATTTCAGCAAGACGGGTACAAAGTTGTTGGATCAAAGATAAATGCGCATCATTCATATTGAGTTAGTCACCTAAAAATCGCAGCAATAATCCATAGTACCACTATCCATAGATTAATTGCAGGCAATTGAATTAGATATATTAATTGCCAACAAAAAACAAAATGCTACAGGGTATCATTTCCTCTGAGGTGCACGCTTTTCTCTAATACAGGCAATGTTAACTGTTGTTGATATCCATCCAATGTTTCTTTTGCCAATATTGCTAATGCACGGTAAAAATCGCTGTTAGCCGAATCTATCAATACTTCAAGAAAATGTGCCGACCAAGGTAATAGATGCCAAGCGAGTAACTCTTCTAAATCCGCTCTACGATTTTGCTCAGCGAGCCAAGCCGCTAACATCAAGATCAGCCCAAAGTGGTCTTCTGGCTCTTTTTGTGTCGTTACGGGTTCAACACCTTTGGCTCGCATCCATTGGCGCAGCTCAACGGTTGAATCACCAAAAACAATCTTTTCTTTGTCTAGCCAGACTGACCCCCAAGGAGGCGCGGGTAAAGCATAAGGCCCGATAAACAAGCGCTGCCATACTTCACTGAGTGGTTCGTTTTCCTGAGTGCTGGATTGCAAAAGTTGGCTAATTTTCGCTAAGGAAGGTAAAGCAAATGGCCATTCTTCATGCCAAGTTGGCTCTTGTAAAATCGCAATAATCTCTGCATTGTTTTCATTTTCTGGTGAGAAATAAAATAAAGATCCCAGAACCCGGCCTGTCACTGCCACGTGCTCAAGAAAGTGCGCTTCTTGCATATTGATTGTCTCTGAAGTTATCAGCGCAGGGAGACCAGCTCCTGCGCTGAAAGGTTTACCAATTAAGCCACAGCCATGCCGACTGTCATATGTAAACCATAGAATAGCCCACGACCAATAAATTCACCAACCAGTACCAATACGGTGCCTAGCAGTAAACTCAAAACTGAAGGCTGATTTTGTCGTACAATAGGCAAAATCCATAGCAGCAACCCAAGACTGGTCACCACGATGCGTATCACTTGTAAAACACCGAAATCAGGGACTAAATCTACGGCTTTTTGTACAGAAGTGGCAATTAGCGCGATTTCTCCGCTTTGCAGTAAAACTGACGCGATAGTCACGATATAAGCGATAACACTAATAAGGGCTAATTTACCACTATTAAACGGAAACTTAGCCACTCGTAATAGTAGAGTGCCTAAAATTGGCCCAACAACAAACAGGGTCATAAAGAAGCCGATGGTGGTATGTGGCGTATTCCATGTTGGCACCGTGCTTATCATATAAACTCGAGTCATTGCCCAAACAAATAACAGCCCCATCAGCATGGTGATGATTAACCACACTTTGTCCAACCCTGTTGGCATTTTTTTCATTGCAGATAACAGCCACCATAGGCCACCCAAGGCAAAGAAAATGGAGCCAAACAGCACTTCGTTACTTAATGATGACGCAAACACACGGTTCATCGAGTTAAATGCACGCATCGGTGAACCCATATGCATCATGGATGCGAGAAAACCTAACCCCATCAACACCCATAACGCCAACATTGCATTCACAATGCGCTGTTTTTGTGATTTATCATCTGTCGATAACCAGGCAAGCCCAGTCACAATCACGCCACCTGCAATACTTTGGCCTAATACTGTAAATAAAATGAGCGGCCATTCGTGTAATCCATTGCCCATGTTATACCTCCCGAGGATTGGCTAAATGGCCTGTCGTATCATTGACAGGACGACTATTGGCATTGGGTTTAATGACAATATTAGGCTTGGTATAGTGCGCTTCAGGTAATGGCGCAATCTCTGCCAAATTGCCATGTTTTTCACGTAACTCTTCAATAGGGCCAAAGTCTAATGCACGCAGTGGGCAAGACTCAGCACAAATTGGTTTTTTGCCAACCGCAACACGTTCATAGCAACCATCGCACTTGGTCATATGCCCTTTTTCGCTATCAAATTGCGGCGCACCGTATGGGCACGCCATATGGCAATAGCGGCAACCAATACAGACGCTTTCATCCACAACGACAAAGCCATCCTCACGTTTGTGCATCGCGCCACTTGGGCACACTTTGACACAAGCAGGGTCTTCACAGTGGTTACATGAAATCGACAAATAATAACTAAATACGTTTTGATGCCACACGCCGTTATCTTCTTGCCAATCTCCCCCTGCATATTCATAAATGCGTCTAAAATTCACCGCAGGAGATAAATTTTTGTAATCCTTACACGCTAATTCACACGTTTTACATCCTGTGCAGCGCGCAGAATCAATATAAAAACCATATTGTGTTGTCATGATTTATCTCCCTATACCCTTGCCACTTCAACTAAATTACTGTGTTGTGGATTACCTTTCGCTAACGGTGACGGGCGCAGAGTCGTCAGGACGTTTAGGCTTCCACCATGGTCCACCTTGTTTTCATCAGGCGCGTACCAAGCCCCTTCCCCCATGGCCACAACCCCAGGAATGATGCGTGGGGTCACTTTGGCAGCGATCTGCACTTCCCCTCTATCGTTGTATATACGCACTATGTCGCCATCTTTAATATTGCGACGTTTTGCATCAATAGGGTTGATCCACATCTCTTGTAAACAAGCAGCCTTAAGCACATCAATGTTGCCGTAGGTGGAGTGAACGCGCGATTTATAGTGGAAGCCACTCAATTGCAGTGGATATTTTTCGGTGAGCTGATCATCATGGCTTTCAAAGCCTGGAGAATACATTGGAAGTGCTGATATCAAATCGCCCTCTGCGAGGGTCCATGTTTTCGCGATATCCGCTAATTGTGATGAATAGATCTCAATCTTGCCTGACGGGGTATTTAATGGGTTCGCAATTGGGTCTTCGCGGAAAGCTTTGTGTGCCACGACATGCCCTTGTGGGTTCATTTTTTTGTAAATCCCTTGCTGCTGGAATGTCTCAAAATCAGGTAGCTCAGGTAACTTTTGTCGTGAGATTTCATACAAATGGCGTAACCACTCTTCTTGAGTTCGCCCTTCGGTAAATTTCTCTTCAACCCCCATACGGCGTGCAATTTGTGTACACATTTCATACACCGTTTTGCTCTCAAAACGTGGTTCAATGGCTTGGCTAGCGAAAATCACATACCCCATATTACTGGCGGCACCATCCAAGCAAAAATCCATTTGCTCAGAAGCAGTGCAATCAGGCAGAACTAAATCTGCATATTTCGCAGAGGCGGTCATATGGTTATCAATCACCACTATCATTTCGCATTTTTTATCATCCTGAAGAATGTCATGCGTTTTATTAATATCAGAGTGTTGATTGATTAAACTGTTACTGGCGTAGTTCCAAATAAACTTAATCGGCACATCCAGTTTATCTTTGCCTCTAACCCCATCGTGAGTTGCGGTCATTTCTGGGCCGCGTTCAATAGCATCCGTCCATAAGAATACGGAAATACTCGCTTTAACTGGGTTCTCTAACGTTGGCATCCGCTCAAATGGAATGTCATAGTTCCCTTCACGAGCCCCCGTATTTCCCCCATTGATACCCACATTACCCGTTAAAATCGGTAACATCGCAATCGCACGCGCAGTTTGCTCGCCGTTCGAATGGCGTTGTGGCCCCCAACCTTGGCTAATATAAGCTGGTTTTGCGGAACCGATTTCACGCGCTAATTTAATAATTTTATCCGCAGGGATACCGGTGATTTGCGCAGCCCATTGTGGCGTTTTTTCGACACCATCATCCCCTTGGCCTAAAATATACGCCTTGTAGTGGCTGTTTTTCGGGGCATCAGCGGGAAGCGTTTTTTCATCATAGCCCACGCAGTATTTATCTAAGAAAGGTTGGTCAACCATATTTTCTGTGATCAGCACATGGGCGAGCCCCGCGACTAATGCGGCATCTGTTCCTGGGCGGATCGGGATCCACTCATCTTCACGTCCCGCTGCGGTGTCAGTATAACGTGGGTCGATCACGATCATTCGTGCATTGGAGCGCTCACGGGCTTGTTCCAATTGGTAAGTAATGCCACCACCGCTCATACGCGTTTCTGCGGGGTTATTCCCAAATAGCACCACTAATTTTGAGTTTTCGATATCGGAAACACTATTCCCCGCCCCGCTACCATAGGTATAAGGCATCGCACAGCTAATTTGTGCTGTACTATAGGTACCATAATGATTTAAATAGCCGCCCATACAGTTCATCAAGCGGGCGATTGGGGAATTCGCTGGCGGCCAAGAACGTGCGACGGTACCGCCTAATGTGCCAGTCCCATAGTTCAAATACACGGCTTCATTACCATAATCGGCAATAATCCGTTTTAGATTGTCGCTAATTAAATCGTAGGCTTCTTCCCAACTAATTTGTTTGAATTTACCTTCACCCCGCGCCCCAACGCGCAGCATCGGGTATTTCAAGCGGTCAGGGTTATAGACACGACGGCGCATTGAGCGCCCGCGTAAACAGGCTTTAACTTGGTGCTTATTACCGTAAACATCATCACCGGTATTGTCGGTTTCGACATATTTTATTTCACCATCAACAATATGCATACGCAGTGGGCAGCGACTCCCACAGTTAACGGTACATGCGCTCCAAACTATTTTTTCTTCCGGCGTGGCCGTTTTGGATGTAGTTTCACTGGTATCAGCAATACTGTTAAAAGGTAAACTTAGCGCTCCACTTGCAAGTGCGAGTCCCCCGACGGTACTGGTTTGCATTAGCTTCCTGCGGCTGATCCCCGATTGGAGTATTCCCTCAGATAATGCTTTACTCATAATCTGCCTCACTTAACATTGCTTCAGCGTTTTAAAATGGCTTTTTGAAATTTATTTTTATCTTTAATTCATTTATCTACTTTCAATGACCATTTTATCGTTAGGGCTCAGTAGGGCATTGTGCGCGATCAACAATCCAACACAAAAAGTATGGTTTTTATCTATTAGCAATCATTAAATAACATTGAAAATAAAACCATTCCAGTTTTTATCATTAAAAATTAATTTAATTAAAATAAATATAGTGAGATTATTTCTTAAGTTGAGTTGATTTAACTATTTTAAAGCCTTTTTATTTAATAAATATTTTTTAATTAATAAATTGCGCCATTCGTTTCTATTGTGCAAATGAACAAATAAATTAACAATTGACCGTACAATAAACACAGCTATCTTCACATTATTTTAATAGTACTTCCCTACTATTAAGATTACCTCTAACCAATAGCCAATCATATATATCACATCGTATCTAAATTAATTAGATACATTCCTTCTAACCAATCGATATTATTAATAGGACTGTAAAAATGAAAATAAACGTATTATTAGATTTGAAGAATAATTTAGGAGAAGGCCCTGTTTGGGATATTCAACAGCAACGCTTATATTGGATTGTAGTGGCATAGTTATTATTGGCCTATTCATAAAAAATGATAAATTAACATGATAAACTCAATTAGAAATCATCATACATACTACCAACCGATGAGTACTATTTCCTTGATAAATAAATGATTAAGCGGACCACATTCATCACGAGATCAAAAACCACGCAAGTCAGAGTCATAAAAATGGTAAAACCTCGCAAGTAGCTCCCTATCAAAACAGTTTTGAAGTTAGCGTATGCGGAGTCCCATATTAAAAACGAACCGATGGGAAATTTTACGAAAACGTAAAAATACCAGAAAACTAAAGAAATGATGGTAGGTATGAGGAAATACAACAATACACGATAAGCTAAGTTTATGTGTGTTTTAAGGTAGTAGTAATATACAAGGGCCAATACGACTGCATAAAACAACAAACCTAAACTTAATGCATCATAAAAAGCAATTGAAATTGACTCGTTGTTTCCCCCTTTTTTATATAACGTAAAGAACAGTTGATGGACTGTTTCAAGATAATAAAACAAAACACCTAAACAAATTGAAATATAAGAAATAACTGCTGAATGATGTTTATTGGAACGGCCTGCGTGGTGGCATAGTGATGAAGACATTCGGAACGACACCTTCCTGTGATTGAATATTGAGTAAATGTTTTTTTAACCCCCATGGAGCAAAAAACTCATCTGGAATATTATTAAATACTCCACCACTTTCACGCAAAAATCGAGCGACATTTGAGGCACAATAAATTCAATCAAAACTATATCTTCACCATCATCTAAATGAAACTTAAGATAACTATCCCAATCAAATTCTGGATATTCAAAGAAATCCCCTGACCCTCTAAAGCTTTCTACTGAACCTCGGCACTCTTTTTCCTCACACCCTTCATATGTACCCGCAGGATCATACAAAAATGCATCTTCACCTTCACCAAGGATAAGTCCTGCATGACCAATAAATACATTATTGATCATGATAAAAATTCTCACATAATCACCTTGTCCATTGGCAATTGCGGTTTGAAGTTTAGGATCATTGTCCCTAATAATAGGAACTGGCCGCCGAGTAGTAAAAAGATCATTCCTCACTCAAATAACTCATTGTTAGCTATGCTAGAGAGTAATAACGGGGAGGCTTTATCGTCAGCTTTGACAAAAACAAAATTCCCATAGAATCATAAGTTGAACATCCAGTTGGAATAAGGCCTTACTTGTTTCCTATGAAAGTGAGATAAATGATGTCAGCCATAATTCCTTTAATTTCCATTGAATATTATCAATGCTTCTCATAAGCTTAACCTAAGCTAAATTTCAGAAGGAACTAGCATCGCATATAAATATGACCCCGTATCAAAAACACTCATTGATGCGGACGCGAAATTTAGCTTCGAAGAGGTACCTAACTATGATGAGCTTTACTATCAAGCTAATCTAATAAAAATTAAAAGTATTCTTAACAATGAAAAAGACGATGATAATGTTGCTGCAGTAGCTACAATTGAAGAAGCAGATTATATTTTAAAGAATATGTCCACCCCCACGCCTTTCAAAGACCCGAAAGAGGCTTTATTTGGTATTGGTAATTTTATTTCTAATTACTCATCGAATATCTATGAAGCCCATCGTGTTGCTAGAATTATCAATGAATTTAGAAATATTAATATCCAAGCAACTGAATATGTTGGCCCAAACAGTAATGTTTATATTCGTCTATCTGAGCATGCTGGAGTTAGAGCTTACTTAAATGGGACTCGGTATTTAATCAACAATCCTCGCATTCTATACATGGGCGTTGGAACCCAAGGTATGAATAACATATCCGTTGGTGCAACTCGATTCGCAATCGTTTTTTCAGCAGCTTACAGAGTAGTAGAATTAATATTCAAAAGTGAATATACGCTAGTAGATTTTTTTGTAAACATCACCATGGATATGGCAAAATTAGCTATTAGCACTCAGATAAGTACTACCATTGTAGGAGGTTTAACAACCGCAGGATTAATTACAGGAGGAAGTGTTATTGTCATATCCGTGGGGATATTTTTACTAGGAGCAGCAATCGATTATGCTCTGTATAAATTAGATGATGAATTCCAAATTAGTACGAGTATTATTAAAGCCTTAAAAACTCACAGGCCAAGAAAACCTGAAACACCTTACCATCCAGATCAGTTTTTTTCTCAGTGGGGGAGATTCAGTCGTGATTAAAATAAACTCATTTAAATTATACTTAATTGCAGCATTTCTTTTATTTTTGGCTTTATTTTGTTTCTATGACTCGATAATTTTTTATAAAAATTATTTCATGATGAAAGATAGAATTTTATTTTCATTTCAAACTGGTCTACTTTGTTTTGCAGCACCTTTTATTATTTATTTTTCATACCTATCTTTTATATGTGGATATACAAAAAAACCACAAAAAATGAATAATAAATTAGCCCGTTTTTTTGCCGGAATCGGGGTAGTGGGTATCATATTTAGTTCTTTCTTTTCGGCCTATGTCAGCATTGATTTAGCATCGAAGGGCTACTACACGTGCTACAAATCATCTATTTTTGCACCAAATGAATATGTTATATCAAAAGAGATGTGTAAATAATATGCATCTCTTTTGATGCTAAAATTACTTAACCATCTCACTATTAATGCTGTAACTTGATGTGTTCGTCATTAGATGGCTTCTTGATATAGATTCGTATTTCATTTGAACCCGTTGATATGGCATGGATTCATTATCTTTTATTGAATCAGGAAATATGTCAGAAATCTCAATCAAGGAAATGCCAGTGAGTTTAATTTCGTAGTATTTTTCAAGTTGCCCCGCTTGACTGGTGCGGTAAAACATAAATTTTGCTTCTAGCACTTCGTTACTATCCAAAGCCACTGAAAGTAAGGGAGATGATTTATCAATCGGCTTAGTAAATACGACGGGTTTATATGAAGCATTCTGCTCGCGAAAGGAACCACTATTTAAGCCGATTATCTGAATTTCGTCTTCATGGCCGACCTGATAACGATTACCTATTGAATCCTGAGATGAGCACCCTGCCGAAATTAAACCTTGGCTTTTACCTTTAACACTAAATACGTCGGATATGCCATACCCTCTCCTGTAATCGTTGGCCTTTAACTATTAATTGTTCATATTACCTGAATTTAGGTTAAGTGGACAGAACCATTCGAGTGAATATAAAGAAACAGGCCATCACTACCGGTCAGTGTGTAAGCTTTCTCGTTTTATTTAGCTGCACGAATTTTCGTATCGGTTAATGCCATATTCTTTATCCTTCCACCTTTGAGCAAGCATATACTCTAAATAATTCGGATTACATGTAGGCAGCGAGTGAAGATAGCCGAGGAGCATAGATAACTATGTGACTCGGATAACTGAATGAAGCCAACAACCATGTAATTCGAAGTATGACGAGTATACATTCATTATCGAAGCGACGTATATACTCACTCGGAGGTTGAGTTAGGTTGACATGCATTGACTGAAAACACGGGGAAAGCCTTGCAAACACTGGATTTTAGATACAAAAAAAGACGTCTGTTGACGTCCATTGTTGTTCTTATGGTGCGAAGGCCGGACTCGTACTTTACAGACAATGCATTGTTTTTATTCAGTATAAATTTACAGATAATTTTTTGTATACTTAAATGTATACTCAGTAGTTTGGGGTTTGAAAACTAAATTAATTAGCATCACTCCCTCTCTTACATAAGCTTCTGCCATAATACCATTTTATCCTTCTTGTTGGACATTATTAAAATACTAACACCCTACTCTTATCTATTGTAATCCTTAGTAATTGTTAAAAATAACTTGTCAATGCCTTAACACTGCTCAACAATAACATTTAACTTAAGTGCAATTACGTTTAGGGACAGACATGGCTATAGGCTATTTTTTACGTGTTGGTGATAAAACAACTTGCGGTAGTTAGATTCTGACGGGTGATAATACTTTTATATTTCATGGAAGATCGGCTGCACGTCAGGGCGATCTAGTTACCTGTGGAAAGCATTCTGGGACATACAACATACTTGGTGGCGTTAGCAATGTATGGGGTAATGGCAGAATGATGGCGGGAACACTGGATAGCTTTAGCTCCTGTCCATGCAAAGCAAGACTGATAAACTCGATCACTGATTGCTACAGCAAAGAAGATGAACCGATGTCTCGCGCATATAACCCTGTAGCTACCCAGGCTCCTATTCAGCAAACAATTAGCCAACCAAGTAATCATTATGCTCCTCCTATTATTGCCAATAACAGCAACAAAATTAAAATTGATGCGCAACACCTAATTGATTGTACTGATGAGCTTTGTGAAAAACACCTCTATTATCCAGACATAAAGAATGCATTCCAAAGTCAAGTAGAAGCTTTTGCTTATCTTGTTGTTGATCAAGTTGAATCTGGCCAAAAAAGTTATGAACAAGGTTCTGCCTAGTTAAAACAGGAAGAGAAAAGCTTACTGGAACAATCACTAAACTGGTTAACTAATGGTCTTTCAATTTTTGGTGGTGCAGGCATGGTGTGGGCTGGTGGTGCATTATGTGGAACAGGGCTTGGCTGTATTATCGGAGCTCCTTTAATTGCACATGGCGCTAATGGTATTTACGAGGGTATAGAAGGTTTAGTAGAAGGACGAGACGATATCGATGGCCCACTAAGAGATACATTATTCAATTGGAGTATACTCGTTTCAGCTGTGATCATTTTATTATTTTATTTAAAAATGATATGGGCATTAGAGTCTTTAGGACGGCGTTAATATAGGGTAGAGCCTTAGTCTCTACCCACATTATACCCACCCTAAGCACTCAATGGAGCTTCATTTGTTAATATACTCATACATCTTTTCAGTCATCACCCACAGCGCCTTATTCAATTTAATATCCCCATCAATACCGTTCACTGAACGAGTACGAGCGCGTTTACCTTTCGCATTTCTGCCTGATAATCCCCCTTTAATTAAATTTTCTTGCAAACGTTGGTACACCGTCCAAAGATCGTCCTTCTTATCTTCTACACGGCGTGGCTGTAATACTTGCGCTTCGGTGATCGGCTGATGCGCTTCACCATAACGATATGTGAGAGCAGATTGAGCAAAGATGTGTTGTGCGGGTGGCGGTAATATCAAGCTTTGCATTTCTTCGCGTTTATCTGCGATGGCATCGAAGGTGCCTAATACTTCATAAGCCCCTTCAATGACTTTATTCACCACATCGCCCTTGTGCGGTACTCTCACTTCACCAAACGTGTCACCGCAAACGAGGCCATTACAGCAAATGGCTCTAAAGAAGCCGGGTAACATTTGATAGCTACTTGAGCCATCATGGCTATTGAGTAAGATGATTTCAGGCACTTGACTTCCTGTAATTTGGTCATGGCGTCGAAGTCTTAACATATGCTTGGTGTGCTCTCGGCGACTAGCATCACGTACACGGGTCTGGCAAGCAAAGAACGGATAGAAGCCTTCTTTTTGAAGACTATCCAATAAGGTAATAGTTGGGATATAGGTATATCGTTCACTGCGGGATTCGTGTTTGTTTTCACCAAAAACACTGGGTACAGTACGATACAGCTCTTCGGTAGTTAGCGGGCGGTCACGACGAATAGAGCAAGCATTGCCAAAACGGGAAGCTAAACGAGACATAGGGGTTCTCCTCAGTAATTAAACTGATAAATAATTCGATAAATGGATTAAATGAAGATTGCTGGTGGGGGAAAGATAAAACCGTGACTGATAAATCAGTCTATAAGGCGAAAGATTTGAGCTTGCTCCGGATGCTGTATAGCGTAATCACGCAACAGGTAAAAATATTCCACCAGCACAGGGCTTTCGGTTTTAAATGACCAGATGCTATACACCAGTAAACAGACAGCAATACCGGCTGCCTCCGGGCTTAACTCAGCTTCATTTCCGTTATGCGGGTTAAACATTTGCAGGGAGGTTTCGAGCATATCAGGCCAGATAAATGCGCCGCCATTAGACAGCATACTGAACTCCCAGAAAGCACCTTGATAGCGATTACAAAGCTTCGCCATCATGTTAAAGATATCGCCTTCAATACGTTGCCAGTCTGGCACAGTACCAAAGTAAAAACGCCAGAAGGTACTACGACCACGGGAATTGACGAGGTTGGTTTTGATAACAGTTGATTCTTGCTCTTGTAAAGTAAACATAATAGAACTCCAATTCAGTCGATATTGATAGACAGTAATAAACAAAAAAGCCCTACACCTTGTGGTGCAGAGCTTTCTAAAAATGATAGGTATATTGAGTATCATTTTTAGTGACTCATTCTGATGATTGATTCACTAAAATAATATAGATATAAAAGTAAATGTAAGTTAATTAATGGGTTAGTCTGATGATGCTTTTATAATGAATCAGATTCGGGGATCCCTTCATCTGCTAATTGATAACCGATGTTATTCACGACGGTTTTGGGATCTAGTTTAATCTCAACAAGGTGCTTTCCTGTCTCTACGGATCCTTTATAGACATTGAGGGTGCTAAAAGGCTGACCTTCTTCATTACTGCCATCACTGACAAGATAGGTAGTATCACCATTACGTATAGTAAACTCACTGATGCTATAAAACCGATTACTTTGACTAGCAAATGAAGTTCTGTTTGCAGGTACAAAGATATCCATCTCTTTTTTTTCTACCCCCACTTTACCAAAAGAATAAGATACAGAAGGTGAAACAATGCAGATCTCAACTTCCTTCTTATGGTTCGCTGTTTGAGCATAAAACACAGGTTTAGCACAACGAGATAGATGAGCTTGGCGTAAATCCTTATGTGGAGTTGCATAGCTCAATGGAATAACTAATAAAGAAGTAAGAACAATTAACGGTAGTTGGATTGATCGTTTCATACATTTTCCTTTTCGTAGATACCCTGTCAGAATAACATAGTGGATCATAAATAATTCTACCATCATGACTATTAAGCAATATAATTTCCGGCACTTGGCTACCTGTAATTTGATCGTGGCGTCTCAGGCGCAACATATGCTTAGTATGATCGCGACGGCTTTCATCTCGCACACGAGTTTGGCATGCAAAAGAACGGATAAAAACCTTCTTTCTGTAAACTATCGAGTAAGGTATGTAGGAATATAAGTGCACTTTTCGCTACGAGATTCATATTTTTCTTCTGAAAACACACTGGGTACTGTGCGAAACAATTCTTCAATCGTTAATGGGCGGTCGCGACGGATACTATTTGCCGCACCAAAGCGGGATGCTAAGCGAGTCATAATGAATTTCCTTTAAAATAAAGTAGATAGATAAGAAGTCGGCGTAAATAAGGGCGAGGTTAATCGATTAAATGGAAAATAGCGGAACGTTCAGGATGTTGCGCCGCATAATCACGCAATTGATAAAAGCGATCGACGAGGGTGTCACTTTCCGTTTGAAAGGACCATAAACTGTACATCATCAAACACACAGCTATGCCCGCAGCTTCAGGACTGAGTTCCGCTTCGTTACCATTATGCGGATTGAATAGCGTAAGCTCCTCTTGATTCAAATCGGGATAAATAAAAGCGCCGCCATTAGATAAAGTGCAATATTCCCAATACCCGCCGTGGTAGTCCTCACAAAACTGGCCCATGGTAGTAAAAATCACCACTTCAAAGGTTGAAAAGCCTTTAACGTTGCCAAAATGAGTTTGCCAAAAATGCGTGCGCTGGCGGTTGGAAGCGGGTGTTGAGATGATGGGTTCAAGTGTCATAAAAAAGCCCTTTTGTGGATGTTACGAAATAAAAAAGGCAGACCGATTGGTCTGCCGTTATGTTGAATCTACATTGAAATAGTTGAGTTTTAGTGGTCACTAAATAGCCCGTTGAGTAGTCGTTCAATGGCTCCCCCCAATAAGGTTGTGCAAGCAAGCGTCGCCCCAAGTCGAGCCGCTTGAATTTCCGTGTCGGAATACTTGCCTTCAAGCGCAAGTTGTTCATTGACCGTCTTCTGGGCGTAGTAGGTGATAGACATCAGTGTCACAACACTCACAGAGGTGGCGATAAGTTTAAAAATCGTCATGATGAATTCCTAGGAAGTAAGCCTGTGTGAGAACAGGCTCAAGTAAGGGTGAGCGTAACTTATTGAGGACCAGACCAGTTATCACTATCCAAAACTAAAAAAGAGTCACAGCCTGATTGACCTACAGTACAAACTCGCTTGGCTATTGATTTAGGTGGCCATTTTTTATCGGCTGAATAAGCTAAACCATTATTATCGACGCAGGCGACTTTTAACCAGTTAGCCGCTGCACCACGATTATAATAAACGCTACTAATACAGGTCATCGCGGTAGGGGCAGGAAAACCTTTTGCTTGTCGAATTGGAGTGTCGCCTGTCAACTCTCCATGAGGCACACCTAGGACAGGTCTTTCATTACTCTCATTTTTCTCCTTCAATTTTTGACCATATTCTGGCGTTAAATAGTAGGTATAACGTGTGGGCTGAATTTCACCGGGTAGGTGAAGTGCTAATGCTTGAGCACAAACCGTTAGCGAGATTAAAGTCGTAAATAGTACCTTTTTCATAAAGATGAACTCCATTATTTCATTAAAGATTGGATATATTGGTAATGGGGCAAGGCTTGAATAAACGCCTCTTCACATAACCGTTGGTTGAGGTCTTCACGATAACGAAAGCCCCGCGCCGTCATGACCACGTCTTGCAAGGCCATCACATCAAAGACATGAATGTGCTCCGCGATATCAGCGGCGAGATACCAATGACCTTGGTAATAAATCAACTTATACGGGGCAACGTTCGTGATGTTTTTTCCTTGGTGGGCAAATTGCAGTAAACGCCGTTTCACAATGGCTTGTGTCAAGATATAAAAGCCCCCGAACAGCGAGGGACGCTGTTCGGGCGGGGTATGGTAAACAATAAACGGTGAATCAATCGTCGGGTCGAGCAGAACTGCTAGCAGCTTCCTGTCTAAAGCCGGAAACAGTGAGGTGACATGCGTAATGGCGGCAAAGCGCAATATGTCCTTATCGGTACGAAAGGGACGCTGTGATGCTGCCAATCGATAGCCACCTTGGTGATATTCCAAGTCCAGATATTGAAGGCGCTCATTAAAGTCACGCCGTAGGGTACGAGTCGAGACATTGAGCTCTTCTGACAGCTCGGATAAATAAACGGTTTCCCCGCGAAATAATTGACTAATAATAAACGCCAACCGAGACGCAAGCCGGTCATGGCGAGACACAGAAGTCGACATGATGTTGTCCTTATTAAAATAGCTCCGGCAAGCGGATAGAATGGGATTGATAAACCTTATTGCGATAAGGCTTTTTGTCGTAAGTACGCCACAATGATGCAGGCGGGGACGGTGACCCGATAAGCGGGTCCCGCTAAGTCAGCGACAAGCCATGCCGAGCTCACGGCAAGACCAATCGGCCCAGCAATCAAGGAAAGTGCTCGGTGTGCGGCAAAGAGTGTGCCAATGGTGGCAACCCCGCCGAGCGCATTAATTACACCAATGGCTGAGAGTGTGGCCACTTCCAGAGCAGCAATGCCTGAGGTACGGATAGCCGCTTGAACCGCAATCAAAATCAATTGTGGCGTGGGGTTGGTGAGGTTAAGTTGCATATCACGAGAGAAGGTTTGTAGCTCTTCTGTGGTCAGCTCATTTAAGCTTTTTTCTAATACTTTCAATAACAAATTTAATTCCAAGGTTTCGGTATTACCCTCCTTTGGATAATTGACATCAAGGTGGTCACAGACATCTTGTAAAATTTCACGGTACAACACGCCTTTATTACCTCGAACGAGACTCATCAAGCTGTTAGCCCCAAAGGCTTGCAGCTCAGCCGCAATCGACATCCAATATTGTTGGTGTTCAGGGTGGTAGAGTTGATATTCAGGTGAGCTGGTCAAGGTTTCAGTCCAGCGTTTTTGCCCGTCTTTGCTGTCGTGAGTTAGGACGGATACAAGTAAGCCCAGTTCTTCGTTACTGCATTCACGTAAAAACGCTAAATCGGTATCTAATCGGTAAGTTGCCATCGGTGTTATTCCCTAGCTTGAAAAAGAGAACACCACGATAACAACCTCACTGGACAGGTTATGTCCGGCTATTTGACTTTTTTTTTGAGATAAAAAGGAGGGAAAATGACAGGGTGTGTCACAATAATTTTGTAACTATTTGATATAAAATTGATTTTATATATCATGCTAGTATTGTGTATGTGAGATTTTCTTGAGTTAGTATCGACTCAAGTTAAAACACTAATCGGATGAGGAAGAGACTGGTCAAATAACCAGCCTTATATTTATCATTTTGAATTGCGATATTCACTTTCAATCAGGTATGTTACCATATCGACAATGGTTTTATCATAGGCTTTTGCTAACTCATCTAAGTGATTTTTTACACTGATATCCAAGTAACAATTTAGCGATTTCTTATTTTCTCGTTCAGCTCTAAATTTTCGTTGCCGACAAGCTTTACTCATATCCTGAAGCAATAGCCGTTTTTCTCCACGAAATCTGGGTTGCCAAACTCTCAAGGCGGCATATATAGCTAATGAGTACTCTTCCTCGTTAGTTGGATTAAAAATATTTATAGATAAAGAATCAAAATTAGGAGAGCTTTGATGTAAGTTTCTTTGTTCTCGTCCATACTTATTTAAGTAATCCCATGCCCATTCGAGCGTATTATTATCGCTAGATAACCACTTTAAATTTTTCACTTCATCACAAGACATTTTCCAATAGCGCTTTGCATCGGAGATTAGTTGGTGTTTATCGATAGGTAAAAAAGCAATATTTAAATAAAGCTTAATAGATAAGAATCTTTCCTCATGATTACTACCATTCTCATTTACCTTTAATATATCTATCCAGTCATTATAGTTTAAACCATTAATGTAACTGTCTATTTTTGATTTTTCCTTATCATATTGTGTTACTGGCAATTCGTTTCTTAAAATATTATCTTGATTACAAATCAAATAACACCATAGAAAAGAACAGGCAGCTTTATCTTTTTTTACCCATAGAAAATTCTTGTCATTGACTATATTTGAATCAATAGAGTTATAAATTAAATAAACAAGGCTATCATAATCTTCTGGGATTTCATTAATTAGTGACTTTAGTACGTTCTTTATTTCAGTCCAGTTTTCAAGCTTATAATGAAGGTATTTTTCATTCAAATGATCATCATAATTAAAAATATGTAAAATAAAATATTTACATTTAACGGAGTCATTAGAGTTTAATAAATTATCAAATACTACCTTTTTATCAAACATTTTTATTCCTATTACATCGTAGTGAAATTGAATTCATATTGACATGTTATCGTGACAATTAATGTGATTGTTGTAGTATAATTGCTTTATTTATGATTAATTACTGCATGAAGTTACATAGTAAATACGTAGTCATTTATCTTCTATTATTGTTTTTTGGTTAGTCTACTACAGCAACCAAGGTGAAAAAAGAGGATAACTATCATAAAAAAGGACTAACTTTCACTGCTAATAAATGGTATTTAATACTATACTTTGCCATTCAATACTGAGAATAA
This sequence comes from Providencia rettgeri, assembly GCF_023205015.1. Classification (NCBI taxonomy): domain Bacteria; kingdom Pseudomonadati; phylum Pseudomonadota; class Gammaproteobacteria; order Enterobacterales; family Morganellaceae; genus Providencia; species Providencia rettgeri. Next base: position 4,024,513 of record NZ_CP096258.1, read on the forward strand.
TACGATTTGCAACCAAAGAATTTCGCATAAAAATTAGGATTGTTTATTATTAATGTTATAGTGTTATTAATGTTATAGTGTTAATTCTATAGTCATTCAATTGATAATCGCACCAACATGTATAACCAAAGAAGTAATTGAGCCATACACACAAGCACAATAACCACTAATGGTGCTTATTATTCAAACATGATTTAACTCCATCCAATGACGAAATGCTAATTTTTATTAATTAGCACTAATTAATAAAATCATAATTAAAAATAACAAGCACTCTGAAATTTAGTTTAACTCATCTATTCGGTTCGGTTATGAAATTAAGAGTCAATATCTTTAAATTAGTATTACTTGGAGTAAAAACATAATACCTTGCCAAAAAATAATGGAATTAAACATAAAACAATTAATATCTAATAAATATAATAATGGCTAACGGTTATCTAACGAGTTAAAAATAACTTCTCTGCCTGATGATACGAATCTTTATTCAATCACAGGCAAATAAAATGACAAATCGTGCACTACACTTAAATCAAGTTGTTCTCTCTACTAGGTTTGAACATGACCGTTTAACGCTAACTCGAGACCACTCACTACGTGAGCTGGTGTCTCTACTTATGGGAAATATTAAACACCTTTCAAAACGTCTAACTCATAAATTAGATTTATATCAAGGCATTCCCTTGTCACCTAATAACCCTCGTTTGCAGCTCACCTCGGCATCCCCCAAAGGTGAGCTCTTTTTAGAAACGCTCAAGTTCACCCGTTACATTCAATCAATGAAAATATCGCAAATACAGCACTTGCATCCCACTCTTGCGCTCTTGGTCTCTCTTGTTAACAAATACCGCCTAAGCGATATTCTGATAGAAGGCGATAAATACTGGATGGTGGATAGCCCTGAACACGTTCAGTGGCTTAACGAGGCCTTTCGTGAGTTCCAAAGCACGTTAAAGAGCCCTGACTACAAAAATCAAATCCGTACCTTTGAACAAGGCGCTCAGAAGAACTACCGTCGAGCTCAGCAATACATTGACTCGTTGTATCAACGTTACTCCAAACTGCTAGTTGTGCGTGTAGACCTGTCTTACAAAAGTGGTATTTGCCATAGAGTCAAAGCTCACCACCTTCGTCAGCATCGACAAGCCCTGTACAAAGCCATTAATAGCGACCGACTCTTTTCATGCTGTGTCGGGTATATCTTGAAATTGGAATTCGGCATGGAAAAAGGCTTCCATTACCACGCTTTGTTTTTCTTTAACGGTCAAAAAGTGAGGCAGGACATCACGCTGGGTAAACTCATTGGTGAACTCTGGCAAGAACGTATTACAGACATGGCTGGTTTGTACTTTAACTGCAATTACCAAAAAGAAAGATATCGTGAACTGGGTATTGGACTATTACCCCGAGGTAATGCTTATCTGAAGAAAGGATTGTTGAATGCGGTAAGGTATTTATGTAAAGCCGATGCATGGGTCCGTCTGGCTGTGCCTGAACTCAAACGCACCTTTTGGCGAGGCGAAATCAAACCGAGAAAACGTCAGTAGTTAGCAACCAAATTATTTTTTACACATCCGGTTAATGATGTGGAGTGATATCCACATCCCATTTTTCGATATCGCTCCTGCTTTTTATCCACATTAAAAACAGGAGTTTTACCATGAGCACGCAAACTGAAAATACTGCATTACTTAATGACCAATTCATTGACATGAAATTTATCACCACACTAACGGGGTTAACGGATAAGTGGTTCTATAAGTTGATCCAAGATGGCGAATTCCCAAAACCCATCAAGTTTGGTCGTATGTCGCGCTGGTTAAAAAGTGAAGTCGTACAGTGGTTACAAGCACGCATTGATGAATCGAGAGGGGTCAACTCCGCTCTTGGATCCTAAGGCACTAGCGCGAGTCGCCGTGCATTTTCCATAGCATCCCCACCCATTACCCACCAACTCAATTTCAACCACACCTGGCGCGATTGAATGCGCTCTAGGCAAAGCGACGTCCTAAATATACGAACCTGACTCGATATGCATGCAGGCACAGCTCAGTGGTCTTCTAAGTTTCATGGTGGGTTGCCGAGTGTGGATCCTGAATGTTGGGTACTCAGAACGTTTAGTTTAAGTTTTACAGAAGGAGCACAACCATGCTTAAATTACATGAAGTCAAAATGTCGCTAGCCTTAACGCAGAACAATCGTTTCGCGGGAGCCAATCAGGAATCGAGTTATTCACGAGAAAACTATTACTGTGCTCACTGCGGTGAGCCCGTCACACTGCACAAGACGCCAACGGAGTCGTGGTTTACTCATTCTGATCCTCAGACCGCAGAACACTGTCCGCGGGTCATCAGTAAGCTCAAGAGCTTAGAAGACAAGGCACGACTGAGCATACACGTCCGATCAGCTTCACCCATTTTAAAGGTCATGGATTGGTTTTGTGTGCGGTGTCATGAGTATTTTACTAGTAATAAAAAATGTTGCCCAAAGTGCCATGAGGGGATTTGGTGTATTCCTGCTTTGAATGTGACAGAAGAACATCAGCCTAAAACAAATAGGTAATTTCCATATAAGCGATTTAAATATTAATGGATTTTAATAATTATAATGCTATTCACTTTATAACCTAACTCCCTCCTATATTCTGTGTATAATTAAGCACTAATCCCAATTTCGTTAAGAGAGCTGCTATGGCTGGTGTGAATAAAATTCATCTGACTGAAACGGACATCATTACTAAGTATATCCTCCCTGCGGTTAAGGATGCAGGTTGGGATGTGATGTCGCAGATCCGCCAAGAAGTCAAACTTCGTGATGGCAAAGTGGTGGTCCGTGGTAAGTTAGCAGCACGGTTGACAGTGAAATCAGCCGACATAGTGCTCTACCATAAGCCAGGGTTGCCCCTTGCCGTCATAGAAGCGAAAGCGAATAAACACGAAATGGGGAAAGGGATGCAGCAAGGGCTAGATTACGCACGCCTACTCGACGTCCCTTTTATTTTTGCTTCTAATGGCGATGGTTTTATCTTCCACGATAAAACAAATCCAGTACAGCTTGAGTCAGAAATAACACTCGACGACTTTCCAACACCAGAACAGCTTTGGACTAAATACTGTACTTGGAAAGGTTTTACTGCCGAGCAGCTACCCATAATTAGTCAAGATTACTACGATGATAGTAGTGGAAAGTCCCCTCGTTATTATCAGCTACAAGCCATCAATAAAACCGTAGAAGCCGTTTCAGCTGGACAAAAACGTGTATTACTCGTAATGGCGACGGGGACTGGCAAAACCTATACCGCATTTCAGATTATCTGGCGTCTATGGAAAGCAAAAAATAAAAAACGCATTCTGTTTCTTGCCGACCGCAATATCCTTGTCGATCAAACTAAAAATAATGACTTCCAACCTTTTGGCAGTGCAATGGCAAAAGTGACAGGTAGAACAATTGACCCAGCCTATGAAATTCAATTGGCACTTTACCAGGCAATTACTGGTCCAGAAGAGCACCAAAAAGCTTTTAAACAAGTTGCTCCCGATTTCTTTGACCTGATTGTTATCGACGAGTGCCACCGAGGTAGCGCCTCGGAAAACAGCGCATGGCGAGAAATTCTTGAATACTTCAGTAGTACGACCCAAATTGGCTTGACCGCAACCCCAAAAGAAACCGATGACGTTTCCAGCACCGATTACTTTGGCGACCCCGTTTACACTTATTCACTTAAAGAAGGTATCGAAGACGGCTTCCTGGCACCTTATAAAGTAGTTCGAGTCGATATCGATGTCGACTTACAAGGTTGGCGTCCCACAAAAGGCCAAGTTGATAAACAAGGCCAGCTGATTGATGACCGAATTTATAATCAAAAAGACTTTGACCGCACTATGGTGATTGATGAGCGTACCCAGCTGGTGGCTCAAACCATTACTGATTACCTAAGGCGCACCAATCCAATGGATAAAACCATCGTTTTTTGTAACGATGTTGACCACGCTGAACGTATGCGCCGTGCATTGGTAAACCTAAATCCAGAGCAAGTGCGAAAAAATGAAAAATACGTGATGAAAATCACTGGCGATGACGACATTGGTAAAGCACAACTCGATAATTTCATCAACCCGAAAAAGCCTTATCCAGTGATTGCAACCACCTCTGAACTGATGAGTACCGGAGTGGATGCTCAAACCTGCAAACTGGTCGTGCTAGACCAAAACATTCAATCCATGACCAAATTCAAGCAGATCATCGGGCGTGGAACACGTATTAACGAGAAGTTCGATAAACTCTGGTTCACCATTCTCGATTTCAAAAAAGCTACCGAACTGTTTGCAGACGAGCGCTTTGATGGCGTACCTGAAAAAGTTATCCGAACAACACCTAACGATATTTCCGATCCCGAGTCTGATTTCAATGATGTATTAGAAGATGAGGTTCCAGAAAACGAAGCGTCAGATAACGATATATTTGCCGGCGCAGAAGAACCGTCCGCTCACTATGGCGCAACATCAGAAAATGCCAGCGGTGCTTTCGAAGAGTCCGACGACAACAGAATTCGCAAATATCATGTCAACGGAGTTACCGTAAAAGTACTGGCAAAACGCGTTCAATATTACGATGCCGATGGTAAATTAGTCACCGAATCCTTTCAGGACTACACCCGTAAAACGCTACTCAAAGATAAAGACTTTGCCTCTCTTGATAACTTCATTCGAAAATGGCACTCTGCCGAACGCAAACAGGTTATTATTGATGAGCTCCAGCAACTCGGCGTGCTTTGGGAAGTATTAGCAGAAGAAGTGGGCAAAGACCTTGACCCATTCGATCTCCTTTGTCATGTGGTTTATGGTCAACCGCCCCTAACGCGTAAAGAACGGGCTGACAACGTGCGTAAACGTAATTACTTCACCAAATATTCAGAACCTGCTCAGCACATACTTAATACCTTGCTGGATAAATACGCGGATGAAGGCGTGCAGGAAATCGAAGGTATTCAGGTACTAAAACTGAAACCGTTCGACAACCTAGGCCGTCCGCTAGAAATCATCAAAAGTAGCTTTGGAAATAAACAAGCTTACGAGCAGGCAGTCAATGAACTGGAAGATCAAATTTATCAGTTACCACCTCGCCAGGCCTAATAACCCATATTATTTTACCACCGTGAGTCATCAGCTCTCGGTGGTTTCATTTTTACCAATGGAATACCAATATGTCGATCAGCTCAGTAATTAAATCCTTACAAGACATCATGCGCAAAGATGCAGGTGTAGACGGTGATGCTCAGCGCCTTGGACAACTGTCTTGGCTATTATTTCTGAAAATATTTGATACTCAGGAAGAAGAGCTGGAACTCGAGCAAGACAATTACCAACTCCCCATTAATGCGCGTTACTTATGGCGTACTTGGGCGGCAAACAACGAAGGAATGACTGGAGATGGACTGCTCGAATTCGTTAATGACGATTTATTCCCTGCTTTAAAAAATCTGACCGCACCTATTGATAAAAACCCACGTGGTTTTGTGGTGAAACAAGCGTTTAGCGATGCCTATAATTACATGAAAAATGGTACGCTCCTACGCCAAGTCATCAATAAGCTTAATGAAATCGACTTCAGCAGCAGCACCGAACGCCACTTGTTTGGTGATATCTATGAACAAATTCTACGCGACTTACAAAGTGCAGGTAATGCAGGTGAGTTCTATACCCCGCGCGCCGTTACGCGATTTATGGTTAATCGTATTGACCCGAAATTGGGTGAGTCGATTATGGATCCAGCGTGTGGTACAGGTGGCTTCCTTGCTTGTGCGTTCGACCATGTGAAAGAGCATTACGTTAACACCACTGAAGATCATAAAACACTACAACAGCAAATCTACGGCGTTGAAAAAAAACAACTCCCGCATTTGCTGTGCACCACTAATATGCTATTGCATGGTATTGAAGTTCCAGTACAAATTCGTCATGACAATACATTGAACAAGCCACTATCCGCTTGGGATGAACAACTCGACGTCATTATCACCAACCCACCTTTTGGTGGCACTGAAGAAGACGGGATTGAGAAAAATTTCCCAGCGGAAATGCAAACCCGCGAAACCGCCGACCTGTTCCTGCAATTGATCATTGAAATACTGGCTGATAAAGGCCGTGCAGCCGTCGTCCTACCGGATGGCACATTGTTTGGTGAAGGCGTCAAAACCAAAATCAAAAAATTGCTAACCGAAGAGTGCAATCTACACACCATCGTGCGGTTACCGAACGGCGTGTTTAACCCATACACCAGTATCAAAACCAATATCCTCTTCTTCACCAAAGGTCAGGCAACCAAAGAAATCTGGTTCTACGAACACCCCTACCCTGAGGGAGTTAAAAACTACAGCAAAACCAAACCGATGAAGTTTGAAGAATTCCAAACTGAAATTGACTGGTGGGGTAATGAAGCTGATGGCTTTGCAAGTCGTGAAGAAAACAATCAAGCGTGGAAAGTCAGCATTGATGAAATCATTGCCCGTAACTTTAACCTCGATATCAAAAACCCGTATCAAGGTGAAACTATCAGCCACGACCCCGACGAATTACTGACGCAGTATCAAACACAACAAGTTGAAATCAGTAAACTGCGTAATCAGTTACGCGATATCCTAAGTGCGGCATTAGCTGGCAATAAGGAAACAAACTGATGACCGTTGAGCAACTGATTACCGACCATATCGATATTTGGTCTTCTGCGCTACAAACTCGCTCCACCGCAGGGCGTGGCAGCAACGGTAAAATTGATCTTTATGGTATTAAGAAACTGCGCGAGCTGATCTTAGAGCTGGCAGTTCGTGGCAAATTAGTACCTCAAGACCCAAATGATGAACCCGCCTCAGAGCTGCTAAAGCGCATTGCAGCTGAGAAAGCGGAACTGGTGAAGCAAGGTAAAATTAAAAAACAGAAGCCGCTGCCAGAAATTAGTGAAGATGAAAAGCCGTTTGAATTGCCGGAAGGGTGGGAGTGGACTTCATTAAATGAGATTGCATTAATTAACCCCAAAATAGAAGTAACAAATGATGAGCAAGAAATCTCTTTTGTCCCAATGCCTTGTATTTCTACACGATTTGATGGTACACATGACCAAGAAATAAAGAAATGGGGAGAAGTAAAGAAAGGCTATACGCATTTTGCGGACGGAGATATCGCTTTGGCTAAAATAACACCTTGCTTTGAAAATAGTAAGGCTGTCATTTTTGAGGGCTTAAAAAATGGAGTGGGTGTGGGTACAACAGAATTACATGTTGCTCGCCCATTAAGTTCTGAACTAAATCTTCAATATATTCTACTTAATATAAAAGCACCTCATTATTTAACTATTGGTGAATTACAAATGACTGGTTCAGCGGGTCAAAAACGTGTACCACGAAGTTTCTTTGAGAACTACCCTATTCCGTTTCCACCAAAGACTGAACAAGCAAGAATAGTAGAAACATTCTCGGAACTAATGTCCCTCTGCGATCAACTGGAACAACAATCACTAACGAGTCTAGAAGCACATCAACAACTAGTTGAAACTCTGCTAGCAACGCTTACTAATAGCCAAAACGCAAAAGAACTCTCTGAAAACTGGTCGCGAATCAGCCAGTATTTCGACATATTATTTACCACTGAAGCGAGCATCGATGCACTAAAGCAAACCATTTTGCAATTAGCCGTCATGGGTAAACTGGTTCCACAAGATCCTAACGACGAACCTGCATCTGAACTGGTAAGGCGTATTGAACAAGAAAAAGCACAAATGGTGAAAGATGGCAAAATTAAAAAACAAAAACCATTGCCGCCAATTAGTGATGAAGAAAAACCATTTGAGTTGCCGCAAGGGTGGGAATGGTGTCGGATCGGTGAAATCATTGCTAATATGGATGCTGGTTGGAGCCCTGCATGTTTACCAGAGTCATCTCCCAATGAAAATATTTGGGGAGTATTAAAGACCACAGCGGTGCAAAATTTAGAATATAGAGAGCAAGAAAACAAAACCTTGCCTAGTAGCAAACAACCTCGACCACAGTATGAAGTTCAAAGCGGTGATATCTTAGTTACAAGAGCTGGTCCAAAAAATAGAGTAGGTATTTCATGTCTAGTTGAGAATACAAGATCTAAACTAATGATATCAGACAAAATTATTAGATTTCATTTAGTTTCAAATGCTATATCAGCAAAATATATTTCCTTATGCCTCAATTGTGGTGTGACAGCTGATTATCTGGAAGCATCAAAATCAGGTATGGCAGAAAGCCAAATGAATATATCCCAAGATAATTTAAAACTAGCCCCGGTAGCACTTCCACCCACTGCGACTCAGCTGAAAGTGATATCGACTATTGAGAATTTCTCCAAAGTCTGCGACACCCTTAAATCCGGTCTGCAATCCGCCCAACAAACCCAGCTCCACCTGGCGGATGCGCTCACTGATGCAGCATTAAACTAAGGAATAGACTATGTCAATCAATCATGCTATCTGGCGTGTGGGTGACAATCCCCAGCCACTCATTACTAGCAAACTTGCCAGCGAACAACTGCTGGAAAAAATGATTTTAAACGACCCAGCTATTCTCTCTGACCAATGGATGATTATTGGACATCAGGAAAATACTCTCGACAAAGGTCGCATCGATCTACTGGCAATTGCTCCAGATGCATCTCTGATCCTAATTGAGCTTAAACGTGACCGTACACCGCGTGAGGTAGTCGCACAAGCACTGGATTATGCATCTTGGGTTGATGACCTCAGTGCTGATCGTCTGTCGCAGATTTACGAAAAATTCTCTAATGGAGGAAACCTGGGTGATGCATTCAAAGAACGTTTCAATGTTGAGCTAGAAGAGGAATCACTTAACCAGTCCCATCAAATTATTATCGTCGCAGCAGAACTCGACCCGTCTACTGAACGTATCGTGGACTATCTAAGCAAAAATGGTATTTCGATCAACGTTCTGTTTTTTAAAGTATTCCAACACGGTGATGAACAATTTCTAAGTCGTGTTTGGCTTATTGACCCAAGCGAAACACAAACCAATGCGGCACTCGCAACCACTGGGTCAAATGCGAATACCAAGGAACCTTGGAACGGTGAGTTTTATGTCTCTTTTGGAGGCCGAATTTGGGAAGAGGCGCGCCGTTACGGATTCATTAGCGCAGGTGGTGGAAGCTGGTATAGTCAGACATTAAAACAACTTCAACCAGGTGATCGTGTGTGGGTAAAAATTCCAGCGACAGGTTATGTTGGTGTTGGCATTGTACAAAGCACCGTTGAACCTGCTAGTAGCTTTACCATCAACACTGATGATGGTGAAAAACTGGCAATGGATGTACTCAAATACAGCGAGCTTTATCAACAGAATGCAAATGACCCTGATAAATCTGAGTATTTTGTTCCTGTAAAGTGGCTAGAAACCCGTGATGAACAAGAGGCAGTTAATGAAGTCGGATTCTTTGGTAATCAAAATACGGTCTGCAAACCCACAACACCGAAATGGCGTCACACAGTCGAAAAATTAAAGCGCTATTTTACAAACTGGGATGCGAAATAGTCATTTCCGATGGTGCTTTTGCGGGATATATAAAATACCAGTACTTGATAGACGTTTTAACTAGACTTTCAGACATTCTAGCCGTCAACTACTTTCAAGCGAAATTACATTACCTAAGACTGAAAATAACTAAAAGAGGCAATTCATGTATAAAGTCGATAAGCAGGAAAATACCTTACACTCTTTACAAGAAATGTCTTTCAGTAGCTTAGGTTTCCGTGAGCGTGAACATCTACAAGAATGGTTAGCTAAAAATCCGCAAGCATTAACTAAAAAAGAAGAAGTTAACGATGAACTGTTAATTATACAAAAAGAATTTGCTGGATTTGATGAAACTAAAGAGCGTCTAGATCTACTTGCATTAGATAAAGATGGTAATTTGGTGATCATTGAAAATAAGCTTGATGACTCAGGGCGAGATGTAGTTTGGCAATCCCTCAAATATGCGGGGTATTGTGCTAATTTACGTCAAGAAAGTATCATTGACATATTTCAGCGCTATCTCAACCAGTATGAACCAAATGAAACGCGCTCAGCATCTGAAATCATTATTGAATTTATTGGCCGTGAAGTTGTACTTAACCGCAAAGGTACACAACGTGTCATCATGGTAGCAGCACACTTTCGCAAAGAAGTGACTAATACCGCATTATGGCTGATGCAATTTAATATTCGTATTCAATGTTTTAAAGTAACCCCTTATTGCTTTGATAACGATGTCTTTATCGATATTCGACAAGTTATCCCAACTCCTGAAGCCGAATCGTTCATGATCGGCATGGCACAAAAAGAAGCAGAAGAACAATCGTCCGGTAATGACCTTCAGCAGCGCCACTACTTACGACGTGAGTTTTGGACTTTGGCATTAGAAGAGTTTCGTCGCAGTCGCTGCGACCTTTTTAATAATCGCTCACCATCAACAGATCATTGGTTAGCGGCGGGATCAGGTCTCAGTGGAGTACCTTATGAGCTGATTTTTTCGCAAAAAGATGCTCGAGTACAACTCAATATTTCTCGAGCAGATGCCCAAGAAAACACATGGTTGTTTGAACATTTACTCGAACAAAAATCACAAATTGAGCATACCTTTGGTCATAAATTAGAATGGAGACCATTACCAGAGCGAAAAAGTTGCCAAATAGTTTTCCTTCAATCTTTTGATGGCATGGATAAAGAACAATGGCCAACCATCATAAATTGGATGATTGAAAATATGTCCAAATTAGAACTTGCTTTAAGACAGCCTCTTGCAGAACTTTCTATTGAGCTTAAACAGAGTGGCCTAATCACAGAGGGTGAAGAAGAGTAAATTTTAAATGAAAAGGTTTTAGACAAATTAGGTTCTATTAATTTTTGGAGTAAAACTGGGGAATTTCACATGCCCCTAGTATAGACTATAATGGTGAAAAGGCAGTATGTTCATCTTTATAAGATTTGTTTGCCCAGTGGAGTAAACACTCGAATAACTTTTGTAACTAAAACGGTTGTACTTACAACACAAGTATTTGATGAATTTAGTTGTGGGGTAATTTTGCATCGTTGATAACGCAATCCTGTGATGTTATTGAGGTAAGAATATCACCTCTAGTCAGGTGGCCAAATTAACTATGCCACTTCAGTAGTACAATTTCTATGACTTTTCGGTCACCCTCTCCAAACTATATTTTATTATCTTGATAATCTAGACGTTCAAAGCCAAAAGTCTTCTGCAATTTTATACATTAAATACTCATAGATTTAATCTTAAACCTGATGGGTGTTCCTTCATTATTTTTCAATTAATACAGTTTGTTACATAAAAACAGAGATTTGGTTCAGAAGGTATATTTAAACAAGTCCCTTCTAAGTATGAGAAAAACGATACCACACCGTAATGCGCTAGAAAAATGAACCTGTCAGAATCAAGATTAGTGTTCAGAAATGAACTAGCCTAGAACTAATTATAATGACTAATTAATGATCTTCTGTAAATAACTCATAAATTAACATATAAAATTCAGCTAAAAATATTAGTTTTTATGGTTTATATATTTAGAAATTATTTAAATAAATACTCAAACCTTAATAATTAAGTAATTAGAACCAGCCAGCATTCAATCCCCTAAATAAAGACTCTCTGGTTTGCTTGATAACAATCAAATTTTCATTTAAATAACCGTCATATCAACTTAAAAAAATCTATTTTCCATTATATTTCATAAGATTTTTATAATCAAATTATTCCATTAAAAAATAAGTTTTAATCAAAATTAAAAACTAAAAAGCAACTTATATTTATTTTTTCATTGAAAAATTGAAGGGCAATCACTTTATTTAGGTAAAAAAAATGCCATAATTTTTATTAATTTAAGCAGAAAATCATAGGAACAAAAATGGATTCAGAAAAAAAGATGAATAATATCCCTGAAGTAAAGTTGTTATTCAAAAAACGAAGTATTAAAGATCTAGCTGACTATATAAGGATTAAATCTGGAACATCTCCCAATTATGCTATATTTCTTGGTGCTGGAGCATCGGTAACCTCCGGAATAAAAACTGGTTTTGAATTAGTTCAAGAATGGCGAAAGGAAATTTTTGATAGACTCAGTCCAAATCCTTACACTGACCCTGATTCAGCGGCAGAATGGTTAGCTGAAAATCATCCTGATTGGTATGATAAAAATAATGAATATTCTTCATTATTTGAAAAAAAATTTGATCTACCTTCACAGCGTAGAAGATTTGTTGAACTTCAAGTAGATAAAAAACTACCTTCTATAGGTTATGCATATTTAGTTGAATCAAAATTTTTTGATACCGTTTTTACAACTAATTTTGATGATTTAATTAATGAAGCTTTCTATCAATTTTCTTCCGATAGACCCTTATTATGCGCACATGATTCATCTATAAAAGGCATTTCTATAGCATCATCTCGACCAAAAATAATAAAATTACATGGAGATTATCTTTTTGATAGTATCAAAAGCTCACTAAAAGAGACTGAATCGCTAGAAAATAATACCAAAGAAAAGTTAGTAGAGTTCTCCAAAGAATATGGATTAATATTTGTAGGCTATGCAGGAAATGATAATTCTATCATTGAGGTATTGAAATATTTATTAAAACAACCTGATTACTTAAAAAACGGGATATATTGGTGTAAAAGAAAAGGAGATAAAATTACACCTGAATTATTTAAACTCTTAAATCAGGAAAAAGTTTATTGGGTTGAAATTGATGGCTTTGATGAGTTAATGGCAGAGCTGGTTCATGAGCTCGGAAGTCAATTATCCCTGGGTGAAACTCTTAAAGCAACGAAAAGAGAAAAAATGATACAAAATTTCATCACAGATAATCATGGTTTAACAAAAAACAAATTTATAAGTAAAGATTTAATAAAATTAAAAAAATACACATACACTCAAGACATATCTTCATTAATAAATGAACTATCTGAAAGTGATAATGATGAGCAAAAAATACCTGAAGAGGATTTCAAAAATTTACTATTCATTGATAACTTGATCAGAGAAAAAAATTTCTCTCTTGCAGAGGAAAAATTAAAAGACTTTATATCTGATAGTAACAATCATAACATAAAGTCAAAATATCTTCAGAGAATAATTAGTTTAAAAATTAACAATGAAGATATAAAGTCTGCTTTAGAATATAGTGATAAACTAATAGAGTTAGACGAATTTAATTTAAACAATGCATTATCCAGAACTAATATACTTCCTAAGTTAACTGAAAAAATACAATACTTAAAAGATTTGAAATTAAAATTCAATTATAGCATCAATGTAAAAAATAATTTATGCAGGATAGCCTTACGATATTTGGAATATAATAAAGAAAGCATTTTTAGCTTTAAGGAGATATATGACCTAATAGAAGAAAGTCTATATCAAGATAATAGCCTTCAAAACTCCGCATGGAGAATAAAATTCGACGCAATTTTAGACGAGTATTCTGATTGTATAGATAAAAAAGAAAGAAGAGAAAAACTATACGCTTTGCTAAATAAAATTAAAGATATAAACCCGACACATGACACATATTTAAATATATTTTCATCTTGTTCTATATTAGAAAAAGAAAAATCAAAAATATTTGATTGCATTAGTCACCTAGAAAATGTATATAATTCTTCATCAAAAAATAAGAAAAAAAACATATTAAAATACTTAACTAAACTTCACTCATGTTTATTGACACTAGATGATGGAGAGAAAGAAAAAACTATTATTAATGAATTTATTAACAAATATTCAGAAGATGAAAACATTTCCAACATCGCTCCATTTAAATTATTTATAGCAAAATATGAAATAGGGCAAAATAAAGATATAGCCAAGGGAATTGAGTTAGCAAAAGAAGCAATCGATAGTCCTTGGAGAAATGAAAACATTCATGAAATTTTATCAATCTTACTAATTGATAAAAATAACATACAAATATCAGAAGAGTTCCTAGACAATATATCTAAAGATATTCCAGAAACATCCTATTTAGAAAGTAAAGTAGAAATATTAAATAGTAAAAATGAATTTAGTAAATCACTTAAGATTTTAGAAAAAATGTTTCATAAACAATATAATTTTAGTCGTTATATTTCTTCAAAAGTTTATACACTATTAATGGATGAAAACTATAACGAAGTCATTACTATTGTTAATGAAAACTTAGATAAGTTAAGAGATTACCAAGAAAAAGACATCCTTATAATTAACAGGGAATTAGCAAAATCAAAAATAGGAATAGACATATCGAAACATGAACTACATTCTATTATTTCTCACAACCAATCTAAAGGTGATGTAGCTATGTGTGCATTCTTCATTCTAGGAGACGAATTGAATGGTAACAGACAGCTTAAAAATGCTATAGAAAAGGATTATATGAATTATTTTAATTTTTTAAAATGGCCTGCAATACCTAAGAAATTTTTATCGATATATAGTAGTCAAGATAGTAAAGTAGCTTAACCTTGTATGGGTATTTTGGTAACTGCTAAAATATCCTTACAACCACATTATTTCACTACATCTATTCATGGGTTTAAACTAGAATTGTTTTAATTAATATATAAAAATAATCTTATAACCGCTTAATCATCAAAATATTCATAAAAGGAGCCATCATAATTTCTGATATTAATTCATAAAATTTAAGCAAAGAACTAATAATAAAGAAATCATCACTCCTCTAGATAAAGGTAGCGAAGCACAGTTCCTTATTTATTAATCATATCTGAAATAGAATCAACAAAATTTCCTTATCTTAGCCCCTTAGATAAACAAGCTTTTTGACTGCTTAAGGTTAAATATTAATACTGAAATGCATAGCGTAATTGACAAAAAATCTAAGGAAAAATTCACATTTGGCCTCCTTGGTTTGAATGAAAGATTCCATATAGAAAATCATATTTATATTTCGACAAATACAATGTAACTAGTTGAGATGAATTTATTTTTCTTTAATCTTACAAAATCACTCTATCGAATAATATGTAATTATTGCGCTTAATACTGACATATAATCTGAATACATCTCAAAGATATTATTACGGCTAACTGTAAGAGCGACTTCAAGCTCAAAGTAGACTGTTAGATTTTTAATTATTGACCTTAGTCAAAATATAGTTTGGCCTACTACAACTATATTCTAAAAAAGCTATCTGTATATGGTTGTATAAAATACAACCATATACGTAACCTTCCAATTATTGCTAATATGCTATCGGCAACTTTTATAATTTAACTATGCAGTTAAGTCCAACATCACTTCCCAAACCCAAACGCCCCTACATGCCCTTCCCTATTCACATCCAAATAATCCGCCCACCATTGCACCATCAGCCGCCTTTCCTCAATATGCTCCGCCTTATGAATATAAGCAGCTCTCACTGAGTTGCGCTCTTGGTGACTCATTTGCCTTTCTACTGCATCCTTCGACCACAAACCTGACTCAATCAACGAACTACAGGCCATTGTTCTGAAACCATGACCACACACTTCTGTCTTAGTGTCATAGCCCATCACTCGTAATGCGTTGTTTACCGTATTTTCACTCATTGGTTTTCTAGGGTTATGATCGCCGATAAAGATCAGGTCGTGATTACCGCTGAATTGATAGATCTGTTTTAAGATCTCAATGGCTTGTCGGCTTAAAGGCACTAAATGGGTAGTACGCATTTTTGATCCGCGATGTGAGTGTTTAACCCCTTCTATCGCCTCACGCTCAGCAGGGAGCGTCCACATGGCATTTTCAAAATCGATTTCATCCCAACGAGCAAAGCGCAATTCACTAGAACGAATGAAGACTAACAAAGTAAGTTTAACTGCAAGTTTAGTTAAAGGTCTTCCTTTATAATCGTCAATACGTTGTAAGAACTCAGGTAGGCGCTTAAGCTCTAATGCTGCTCTATGGACGCGTTTGCCTGTGGCGACTGCGCCAGCCATATCCTGCGCTGAGTTATAGTCAATTAAACCACTTTGTACTGCGTAACGCATAATGGCTGTTACACGTTGTTGTAAACGTGCCGCCACTTCAAGACGTCCAGACATCTCTACGGCTTTAATCGGTTCGAGTAGATCGCGAGTTTTTAGTTCAGCAATATTACGTTTACCAATAGCAGCAAAAATATTGTCCTCAAGACTTTTGAGGACTCTATGGCTATGCCCTTCCGACCACTTCTTATTGGTTGCATGCCAATCACGAGCAACTTTCTCAAAGGTATTGAATTCCTTTTGCTGCTCTTCCTTTAATTCTTTCTTGAGCTCACGAGGATCGATACCTAAAGCAACTTGCTTTCTGGCAGCGTCCCTTCTTTCTCTTGCATCTGCTAAGGAAATTTCAGGGTATACACCAAAGGCCATTAAATGTTGTTTGCCGCCAAAGCGAAAACGGAAGCGCCAATATTTAGAGCCATTGGGGTGAATATAAAGAAACAAGCCATCACTGTCTGTCAGTGTATAAGCTTTCTCTTCAGGTTTAGCTGCACGAACTTTTGTATCGGTTAATGCCATATTCTTTGTCCTCTTCACCCCAGAGTGAGTATATAAACAAGATATCTCAGATTACTGTTGATGATTTCGAGTTACACAAACAACTAAGTGTCTACGCCACAGGCTGCGCCTGCATTGTTTTAACATCGGTAATTCGAGATATAATGAGTATACAAATATTATCGAAGCGAAGATATACTCAGATGTATACTCACACGGAGGTTGATGTGGGTTGAGTTAAGTTGACATGCATTGACTGAAAACGCGGGGGAGGCCTTGCAAACACTGGATTTTAGATACAAAAAAAGACGTCGCTTGACGTCTCTTGATGTTCTTATGGTGCCGAAGGCCGGACTCGAACCGGCACACCCGAAGGCGGTTGATTTTGAATCAACTGCGTCTACCAATTCCGCCACTCCGGCACGAAGTGATGTGTTTCTTGGAAAACGCTGCCATTATACTTGCCTTGTGTCTACTGGCAACACTTATTCGTGAAGTTACAGTTTGTTCGATTAAAAAAAAAGCATATTCCCTAGATTTAATAAAATCATTGGGAAAGCTTCTTTTGTTTATATCTCGATTAATGAGTATGTTAACTTCTCCCAAATTATTTTTCTTATCGCGAGGCTCTGTGACTGGCGGCAGGTCATTATTTTTGTTAGTTTATCTGCAATCTAATGTCAATATTTAAGGTTTAATCATGGGTTTTGTTGGGTGGATAGCAACAGGTATCTTTATTGGCATCTTAATTGGTGTCGTAATGAAGATTTTCGCTAAGAAAAAATAATATTGGCTGAAAGGCTATTTGCAAACAATCATATCGGCTGGCTTCCAACATGAAGAAATCATTTCTAAAAGTTCTGTCTGTATCTGCATTATCTTTAGTGTTAATGGCATGTTCAAGTAAGACAGAAAAAGCACCAAAATTTCTGCAAAGTAATGATGTTGAATCCTCAGACTGGCAGGTTTTTGAGGGAGATAGAAGGACTTACGAGCGTGTCGCTAAGATTGTCGACTTATATGCTAATCGCATTTTTAATGAAAGCAATGCACGGGGCATGGCTATCATTGTTATTGATAATAATCAGGCGTTATCGCGCTATTATGGTGAAACCGCACCGGGTAATGGTAAAAAACCGGGCCCTAATTCATTAATTCGTATTGCATCAATTACCAAATTAATGACAAGCGAAATATTAATTAAGCTCGAGCAAGATAAGAAACTGTTAATTACTGATCCGTTGCAACAATATGCCTACCACGGTGTTACTGTTCCTGATAATGCCAGTGGGCAACCTATTCGCTTATACCATTTAGCAAGCCATACCAGTGGGTTACCTCGCGAACAACCCGGTGGGAAATGGGGGCGCCCTGTTTTTATTTGGCCAACTCAAGATAACCGCTGGACATGGCTAAAAACAGGCAAATTAGATGCAACACCGGGGACAGAAGCGTCCTACTCCAACCTTGCATATGATTTACTCGCTGATGCGATGGTTAAAGCATCTGGGCACTCCTATCCGCAGTTATTTAGCCATTATGTGACGTCTCCGGCTAAGATGACAAATACCACTTACACGCCAAATAATGCTCAATGTGCCCGTTTAATGGAAGGAACGAAACCCAGCCCTTGCCATAACACACTCGCAGCAGCAGGCAGTGGTGGTGTGTATTCTACCCCTGCAGATATGCAAAAATGGATGCAACAATTTTTATCGACAGACAGTAACTTAAGAAAAGTCACAGCAGCCCGTGAACAAGGTATCTATTTCCCACGTGAAAAGCTTTTAGAAATTAAAGGGATGGATGTTGCAGGCCATGCTGATGGACTCGGCCTTGGGTGGGTGTATATGAAACCTAAAAATGGCACTCCGGGAATTTACCAGAAAACCGGTGGTGGTGGCGGGTTTAATACCTATATGGCAATGATCCCACAGCAAAATATTGGGGTATTTGTAGTAATGACCCGCAAAGATAACAGTAAATTCAGTAAATTAACGATTGGCGTTAACGAACTAGTAGCCTCATTGTCTACTAACCACGCTTATGGGAAACATTGAAGGAGTACCGCCGAAGCATTACAAACAATGGCGAGTTACACCCCGACCTTAAAACGTGGATTTACCCGTATTATCACGTTAATTGCGACAACAGCCTGAGATATTCAGGCTGTTTTTAATAAATTTACTATCCATTTTTAAAATCAATTATCTAATCTTCTCGGTAATCTTTTAGCTACTTTATCCACAACTGCAAAGCTAAAATGAGAACTAAAAATTACGCGACATCACCCAGTAGCCATCCCACTCTGGCCCATAAAACAAGTCAATCCGAATTGACGAGTATCCTCAATAACATTAAAAACCACAAAGTTAAATATTCCCAACACATCGAAGAGAAACCAATTAGCCCTCTATTTCCTTGTAAGTATTTAGGCGATTTTGAAATGCAGGCTATTCGAGCTTATCGGCAAGAAGAGAGGCGAATTTATCGTGAAAAATGTCAGAAAGCGTTTAGATTCAAAGCCCATAGTAGTCTGTGTGGGGGAATGTTTTCCCTTGCTCAACAACTGGCTAATCGCAGTGGCGAAAATATTTTAGCAATTATTGATAACCCAGCAAATACATCTATCGTCAGGAAAAAGTTATTC
Source organism: Providencia rettgeri (assembly GCF_023205015.1). Taxonomy (NCBI): domain Bacteria; kingdom Pseudomonadati; phylum Pseudomonadota; class Gammaproteobacteria; order Enterobacterales; family Morganellaceae; genus Providencia; species Providencia rettgeri. The sequence continues at coordinate 4,043,717 of NZ_CP096258.1, forward strand.
CAACCACAAACTGGGTTATTAACCTATATCAGCGCTCTAGGTTACGCACTGTTTGGCTAATAATAAAAAACGGTAGACTGTTCAAGTTACTACCGTTTTTTATTTTTCATTGGCCTGCCATTATTTTCGTTTGACTAGTAAAACAATACTCACAATCAAAAACAGCAAACTCGGTAAAACAGCGGCAATGATAGGGGGGACCGAATAAACCAAACTCCAGTTACCAAACCCTTGGTTAAGAACGTAAAACAAGAACCCACCCACAATACCTGAAATAACCCGCACTCCCATCGGTACGGTTCGCAGTGGCCCAAAAATAAATGAGACGGCCATTAGCATCATGACGGCAGCGGATAATGGCGCTAATATTTTTTTCCACATACTGAGTTCATAAACCGCAGCGACTTGACCACTCTCTTTTAAATACGAGACATATTGATACAAGCCCCGAATGGATAACGAGTCAGCATTCAGTGAAACTATACCCAGTTTTTCTGGGGTCAGATTGGTTTTCCAATCTACAGTGAGTCGCTGTGAACCTGTGATTTTTTTCTCACTACTTAAAATTGACTCATCCACTTGAGATAAAACCCAAAGTTGATTTGTTGCGTCATACTCACCGTTTGCGGCAAACATGACTGACTTCAACTTACGTTGATCATCAAAGCGGTAAACCGAAACATCTTGAATCGAGGTCGCATTATTAATCCGCTGAATATGGATAAAATCATTAGCATCTTTTGCCCACATCCCCTCATCGGTCACCACTAATGAGTTACCCACAATTTTTTCTGCGCGGTAGTTTCTTGCCCACTGCTCACCCGCCGGCGCAATCCACTCACCGATAAACATAGCGACAATGACCAATGGAACTGCCGTTTTCATCACTGATAATGCAATTTGTAATCGGGTAAAGCCGGAAGCTTGCATGACCACTAGCTCACTACGTGAAGCCAGTGCACCTAGCCCCATGAGTGCGCCCAACAATGCCGCCATTGGGAAGAAAATATCAATATCTTTTGGGACAGTTAATAAGGTGAATACACCTGCGCTCAATGCCGTATAGTCGCCATCGCCTACTTTGCGAAGCTGCTCGACAAATTTAATGATCCCTGCCAGTGAAACGAGCAGAAATAGCGTCACTAAAATCGAATTTAAGATGGTTCGACCGATATACCTATCTAAAACACCAAACATCAGGCAACCCCTTTACTCAATTTAAGACGCATACGGCGCACTGGGACGGTATTCCACGCATTTAAAACGATCGCCAATATCAAATACCCCACATTCACCGCCCACATGGTATACCTTGGGTCGAGGTCGCCTTTATCGGCACTATTACGCAATGTGCTCTGTAATAGAAAGAAAATAAGGTACAGCAGCATTGCAGGAAGCATACTCAACACCCGCCCCTGACGTGGGTTAACCTCGCTTAACGGCACAACCATCAAAGCCATGACAACAACAGAGAAAACAATCGTTAAACGCCAATGGAACTCTGCGTTCACTTCAGGTGTATTTTCAGACCACAGCTGCAACATATTTTTTTGCTCGACTCGGTCACTACGCGTTTCTGCCGTTTGGTGATCAACAATGGCTTGGTAATTAACAAAGTCAGTTATGCGAAAATCGCGCAGTAGCGCTGTTCCTTCATAACGAGTTCCTTCATTTAGAACAACGACTTGACGGCCATCTGGGTCTTCTTTCATATAGCCGCTATCCGCAACTACAACAGAAGGCCGTTGTTCATTTGCAGCACGTAGTTGAGCAAGAAATACGTTTCTAAAGTTATTCCCTTTTACATCACCGATGTACAGCACATAGTTGCCATCTTTAGTGGTTTTAAATTGCCCTTCTACCATGGCCGCTAGCCCTGGGTTCGCTTTCGCATCCGCCAATACTTGCTCTTGATATTGAGACGACCATGGCAGCATCCACGTAATGTTAGCAACCGCGACCATCGCGGTAATCACGGCAAGGACCAATGCGGCTTTCACTAAAACACTTTTGCCTAAACCGCAGGCGTGCATTACCGTGATTTCACTTTCAGTATAAAGTTTACTGTAGGTCATCAAAAGCCCAAGGAATAGGCTTAAAGGTAAGATAAGCTGCGCCATTTCAGGCACACCTAACCCCAGCAAAGGAAGTACTAAGTTTGAGGGAATATTGCCCTGAACCGCTGCGCCAAGAATATCTATCGACTTCTGACTAAAAAAGATTAGCATCAATACAAAAAGTATGGCTAACTGACTTTTCAGGGTTTCCCGTACCAAATATCTAATAATGATCACGCTTATTACGCCTGTGAAAACTTGTCTTTTGGGAAGAAAATGGCTAAGTTCGTTCGATGTCTGCCATTTACTAACATATACTCTAGTTTATTGTATGGCTACAATGATATAAAAGCATTCTCTGTACTGATAGAAATATCAGAACATGCTTAATATTCGAGAAACCAGATATACCCGCCATACTTCATGGTGTATTGCGATTAACAGCATACAACGTGAGCTATTTCGCGTATAGATGGTTAGTTTAACATAAAGAGTTCATTCTCTATGAGGTAGATCATGCGAAACGCTAATTTTAGCGGGAGCATCGGCCTTTGTCTTTAAGATTCAGGAGAACGCATGGAGTTTAGTGTAAAAAGTGGTAGCCCGGAAAAACAACGCAGTGCGTGTATTGTTGTCGGAGTCTTTGAACCACGCCGTCTGTCCCCAATTGCTGAACAGCTGGACAAAATAAGTGACGGATATATCAGCGCCCTGCTGCGCCGCGGCGAACTTGAGGGTAAAGTGGGGCAATCCCTGCTACTCCATCATGTACCCAACGTTCTGTCTGAACGCATTCTACTTATCGGTTGTGGTAAAGAACGCGAATTAGATGAGCGCCAATTTAAACAAATTATTCAGAAAACAATCAGTACGTTAAATGAAACGGGCTCAATGGAAGCCGTCTGTTTCTTAACTGAATTACATGTCAAAGGCCGCAATAACTACTGGAAAGTTCGTCAAGCTGTCGAAACAGCGAAAGAATCGCTGTATGTGTTTGATCAACTGAAAAGTAATAAAACAGAACATCGCCGCCCATTGCGTAAACTGGTATTCAATGTACCAACACGCCGTGAATTAACCAGTGGTGAGCGGGCTATTTCTCACGGGTTAGCTATTGCATCCGGGGTGAAAGCAGCGAAAGACTTAAGTAACATGCCGCCAAACATCTGTAATGCAGGTTATTTAGCGTCCCAAGCACGTCAATTAGCCGATATTTCAGATAGCAAACTCACCACTCGAGTGATTGGTGAAGAGCAAATGAAAGAGTTAGGAATGAACGCCTATCTCGCGGTGGGTCAAGGTTCACAAAATGAATCGCTAATGTCCATCATGGAATATAAAGGCAGTTCAGACCCTGAAAGTAAGCCAATCGTTTTACTTGGTAAAGGTCTAACCTTTGACTCTGGCGGTATTTCAATCAAGCCATCCGAAGGCATGGATGAAATGAAGTACGATATGTGTGGTGCCGCAAGTGTGTATGGCGTCATGCGCTTTATCACTGAGTTGCAACTGCCAATCAACGTGATTGGGGTATTAGCTGGCTGTGAAAACATGCCAGGCGGCCGCGCTTATCGTCCGGGTGACATCCTAACGACGATGTCAGGGCAAACCGTTGAAGTCCTCAATACCGATGCCGAAGGCCGTTTAGTTCTGTGTGATGCTCTCACCTATATTGAGCGTTTTGAGCCTGAGCTGGTTATCGATATTGCGACCTTAACCGGGGCTTGCGTGATTGCATTAGGTAGCCACTATACTGGTTTGATGTCAAACCATAACCCACTGGCTCACGAACTGTTAAATGCATCTGAGCAAGCGGGCGACCGCGCATGGCGTCTACCATTAGCGGATGAATATTTTGACCAAATCACACCGAATTTTGCGGATTTAGCCAATACGGGTGGGCGTCCAGCAGGGGCTATCACTGCAGGTTGCTTCCTGTCTCGTTTTGCCACGAAATATAACTGGGCACACCTTGATATCGCAGGGACTGCTTGGCGTTCTGGCGCAGCGAAAGGGGCAACTGGTCGCCCTGTTTCCATGCTCGCACAGTTCTTATTGAACCGTGCTGGCCTTAATGGTGATGATTAATCCCATTTAGTGATTTAGCGGTATATCACTCGTAAAAATATCCCGATGAGCAATAGCGATTCGGGATATTATTTTTGGTTTTTTGATACGCCAAGAAAGCCATTTTGAGCCAGCTATAAAAAAGGTTATAATTCAGCATAGAAATAATCTGGCTTTCAGTCACCAAAAGAACATAACCAACAACCCTGCAAACTGAAGTATGACGGGTATAGACGGGCATATGAAAAAAGGTACATTTTACCAGCTACAGCAGCCCTCACCACAAGCGGAATATGAAGCCCATGAATGGCTTGCTTGTGAGCTTGCGGCTCAGCTATGGCGCAGTGGAAAGCGCGTTTTGATTGCTTGCGAAACACAGCAACAAGCTGAAAAGATTGATGAAGCCCTGTGGCAACGCGATCCGCACCAGTTTGTCCCGCACAATTTGGCGGGTGAAGGGCCACGTTATGGTGCACCGATCGAAATTTGCTGGCCAGCTAAACGGGGAAATACTCCTCGTGATATTCTGATTAATTTACAAAATCAATTCGCAGATTTTGCCACGGCTTTCCATGAAGTGGTAGACTTCGTACCTATTGATGAAACTTTAAAACAGTTGGCGCGTGAACGGTATAAAACTTACCGTAGCGTCGGCTTCAATTTGACTATGGCGGCGCCGCCAACTTACTGAATATAAAAAGATAATGGAAAAGAAACCAGATAGCCCAATGAATGAGCCTTCGCTCGATAAAACGTATAACCCCGCTGAAATTGAGCAGTCTCTGTATGCTCACTGGGAGAAAAGCGGTTATTTTAAACCTAATGGGGATACCACCCAAGACAGCTTCTGCGTCGTCATTCCCCCCCCGAATGTCACCGGCAGCCTGCATATGGGGCACGCCTTCCAGCAAACTATCATGGACACCATGATCCGCTACCAACGTATGCAAGGTAAAAATACCTTATGGCAAACGGGAACAGACCATGCGGGTATCGCAACTCAGATGGTTGTAGAGCGTAAAATCGCAGCAGAAGAAGGTAAAAACCGTCACGACTACGGCCGCGACGCGTTCATTGATAAAATCTGGGAATGGAAAGCAGAATCTGGCGGTACCATTTCACAACAAATGCGTCGTTTAGGCGACTCAGTTGATTGGGAACGCGAACGCTTCACCATGGATGAAGGCTTATCTAAAGCGGTTAAAGAAGCATTCGTTCGCCTTTACAAAGAAAATCTAATTTATCGTGGCAAACGCCTCGTTAACTGGGATCCAAAACTGCACACGGCAATTTCTGACTTAGAAGTTGAAAACCGTGAAGTTAAAGGGTCTATGTGGCACCTGCGTTATCCACTGGCTGACGGCGCAAAAACCGCTGAAGGCAAAGACTATTTAGTGGTCGCGACCACCCGTCCTGAAACCATGTTAGGGGACACCGGTGTTGCCGTTAACCCAGAAGATCCACGCTATAAAGATTTAATTGGCAAAGAAATTATTCTGCCAATTATCAATCGCCGTATTCCAATTGTGGGTGACGAACACGCCGACATGGAAAAAGGCACCGGTTGTGTGAAAATCACCCCTGCTCATGACTTTAATGACTACGAAGTCGGTAAACGCCATCAGTTAACCATGATTAACATGATGGACTTAGACGGTAACGTCCGTAATGAAGCAGAAATTTTTGATACTAACGGTAACCCATCGACTGCATATAGCAGTGAAATCCCAGAAGCTTACCGTGGTATGGAACGTTTTGCTGCACGTAAAGCTATCGTGGCAGAATTCGAACAACTCGGCCTGCTGGTTGAAGTTAAACCGCATGACTTAACTGTGCCTTACGGTGACCGTGGCGGCGTAGTTATTGAGCCAATGCTGACTGACCAATGGTATGTACGTACCGAACCATTAGCGCGTGATGCGATCAAAGCCGTAGAAGACGGCCGTATTCAGTTCGTTCCACGTCAATATGAAAACATGTATTTCTCTTGGATGCGTGATATTCAAGACTGGTGTATTTCTCGCCAACTATGGTGGGGTCATCGCATCCCTGCATGGTATGACGAAAAAGGTAACGTTTATGTGGGCCGCGATGAAGACGAAGTTCGTCGTGAAAACAACTTAAGTGCAGATGTTGCGCTGCGCCAAGATGATGACGTACTGGATACGTGGTTCTCTTCTGGCCTGTGGACATTCTCTACTTTAGGCTGGCCAGAAAATACCGATGCACTGAAAACTTTCCATCCAACGGATGTATTAGTCAGTGGCTTCGATATTATTTTCTTCTGGATCGCCCGTATGATCATGATGACCATGCATTTCATCAAAGATGAAAACGGCGAGCCACAAGTGCCATTTAAAACCGTCTACATGACAGGCCTGATCCGTGATGAAGAAGGCCAAAAAATGTCGAAATCCAAAGGGAACGTTATCGATCCACTGGATATGATTGACGGTATTTCTCTGGAAGACTTACTCGAAAAACGTACTGGCAACATGATGCAGCCACAACTGGCTGAGAAAATCGCTAAACGTACCCGTAAAGAGTATCCAGAAGGAATTGAAGCCCACGGTACTGACGCCCTGCGCTTTACTTTAGCAGCACTCGCATCAACAGGCCGTGATATCAACTGGGATATGAAACGTCTGTCAGGCTACCGTAACTTCTGTAATAAGTTATGGAACGCAAGCCGCTTTGTATTAATGAATACCGAAGGACAAGATTGCGGCCAAAACGGTGGCGAAATGAGCTTCTCATTGGCTGACCGCTGGATCATGGCGCAATTTAATCAGACCGTGAAAACTTACCGTGAAGCGTTAGATACTCACCGTTATGATATCGCAGCAGGTATTTTATATGATTTCACATGGAATGAATTCTGTGACTGGTACTTAGAGCTATCTAAGCCCGCGGTTCATAAAGGTAACGAAGCGCAAGTCCGTGCAGCACGTTTCACGCTGATTGAAGTGCTAGAAGGTTTACTGCGTCTCGCTCACCCAATCATTCCATTTATCACTGAAACCATCTGGCAGCGAGTGAAAGTGGTTAAAGGCATTGATGCCGATACCATTATGTTGCAAGCGTTCCCTGAGTTCGATATGGCTAAAGTGGATGAACTTGCGCTGAGCGACCTTGAGTGGATCAAAGAGGCCATTATTGCCGTTCGTAATATTCGTGCGGAAATGAATATTTCTCCGGGTAAACCACTGGATGTGATGCTGCGTGGTGCTTCTGCTGATGCGAAACGTCGTATCGAAGAAAACCAAAGCTTTATCAAGTCGATGGCGCGTTTAGAAAGCATCCGCGTGCTGGCTGAAGGCGAAGAAGCGCCGGTTTCTGTCACCAAACTGGTTGGCGGTGCTGAGCTGCTGATCCCAATGGCAGGCTTAGTGGATAAAGATGCGGAACTGGCTCGTTTAGATAAAGAGCTGGAAAAAGTGGTTAAAGAGATTGAAACCATTGAAAGCAAGCTCGCTAACGAAGGTTTTGTGAGCCGTGCGCCTGCTGCCGTTGTTGAAAAAGAGCGTGAACGCTTAACTGCCAATATTGAAGCAAAAGCGAAAATTGAAGCACAAAAAGTGACCATCGCCTCTTTATAATTATTCATTAGCTAATCATTTTTAAGCCCTTATCGATTCGTTGATAAGGGCTTTTTATTCGAGTATCATCAAACGACTGCGTTCGCAGTTCTCAGATTGAAGTTCCCTTCTGGTTCTCTCTACACTGAGTTGTACACAATAATAATCAAGAGTTTCACATGACAACACAAAACTACAAAATTCGTCTTATCGAACAAAAAGATAACGCAGGTATTGCCGCAGTGATCCGCGAAGTTTCCGCTGAGCATGGCTTAACCGCAGACAAAGGATTTGCCGTTGCAGACCCTATTTTAGATACCTTATTTGACGTTTATAGCAAACCGCGCAGTGCTTACTGGGTGGTGGAAATGGATGGTGAAATTGTTGGCGGTGGCGGTATTTCGCAAGTTGCAGGTGGTGATAGCCAAACCGCTGAGCTACAAAAAATGTACCTGTCTTCTGTACTCAGAGGCAAAGGCCTAGCTAAGCAAATCGTACTGATGTCCCTCGAGTTTGCTAAAGCTCATGGCTACACCCGCTGCTATTTAGAGACAACCAAAGAGCTCCAAGCGGCCATTAAGCTGTATGAAAAATTAGGTTTTGAATTTATTGATGAGCCATTAGGGAATACCGGCCATAGCGACTGCGAAATTCGGATGTTGAAAGCCTTATAGCCATATACTTATAAGGGTAGCCTTCCTCGCTATCCTTATAAATCGACCATATTAGAATTTTTCTGATAATAGATTTTTTATGATCCCACATTTATGACGCGGGTCTATTTCATCGCTATGGTCTTGCAAAATAATGAGTTCTCGCTCTAAACTTACTAATTTTTTTATGTTTTTTTGAACATTAATTAAATGAGTTTTAATTACTGCTTCAACTAATTGGCAATCATCACTATTATTATCAACTAAGTCTAATAATTTCTTTATTTCTCGATGTGACATATTAAGGCTACGACAATTTTTTATAAACCTTAGTCGTTTAATATGATTGTCACTATAGCTTCTATAATTATTATCATTTCTATTAGGTGGCGTCATTAGCCCCTCTTTTTCATAGAAACGGAGAGTTTCTCTTGGAATATTAAAAAGCTTTGATATTTCGCCTATTTTCATCATTTACTACCTAAAAAGCACAGATAATCTCAAGTTTTAAATAATGGTAAACCTTACCATCATTGCAAGGTCAAGAAATAGTTATCCCTTATTTATGTGACTTAGCCTAGAATCAGTCAACCGAGTGACTAATTCTATGACTATTTTAGTAAACTGCATTCATTAAATTATGCATAATACCTTACTATCTTTTCTCTCCTATATTTCGCTGGTGTTATTTTTAATTTTTTCTTAAATGCGCGGGTCAGTTCTTGTTGGCTATCAAAGCCATATCTAAAAGCAATATCAATAATTTTATCATCAGTTCCTTTCAAATCTTCAGATACTTTTAATAATCGACTGTTCAACAAATACTGCCCTAAACTAACACCAATCGTATCTTTAAAAACACGCTGAAAATACCACTTCGAATAACCCGCACGACTAGAGATTTCTTCGATTTGAAGTGGTTTATCAACATTCATTTTTATCCACAAAATAATATCTTGTATTACATACTCTCTAATAGTGTGATGACTCATCGCTTTCATCCTTAATAAAACGATTGGTTTTATTGATAAAATATTACATGGCCTCGAAGTTGCGTTTCACCGCTTGCTCCAATTATTTTATAACGACTGGCACCTAATTCTTTGGCCTTTTTCTTAGCTTGCATTTCGATTGAAGATAAACTCGCATCCCCAACCAAAGCAATTGAATCCAATATTTTTTTATTTTCCCCTTCAGAGAAAGGACTTTCAACTCCTGTGTTTTCAGCCAATGGAGAATCAACCTTATTGCTTGACGCTAAAGCTTGGTAGCTCATTAAACTTAAAACTAACAGCATAGTCATGTTTTTCATTATTACCCCTTATTTAATTATGTATTTAACTTGATAATAATTATTAAAAACCTTAAAGCAGATACAAGGTCAATAGTTTATTTCAACTTTACACATTACAATTCAATTTAATAAAAAAAAGACATTCAACCATTAATTATCCAAATATTAATATTATCTAAATTTTAATCTTTCACCGTGTTCTTATTTCACTAAATATGTTGACCTTACAACTACTGTAACCTTTACCCTGCAAAAACATTTTTTATTAAAAATTTAAGCTAACAATTAAATCAATTAATTAGGTAAGGTTTATTATGAAAATGATAATTGGAATATACGCCACACTTATTGTGGCTATGAATATAAGTGGCCTAGCCATCGCACAAGACACAAATAGTGATAATCAACCAGAAACCGCTAGTTCCACAATGCTTCCAAAAGTACCGGTAGCAGAAGTTGTTCAACGTGAAATTATTCCATCTTCTGAATTTACGGGTTATTTAGCATCCCCCAAAATTGTTGATTTGCGCCCTCGCGTTGGTGGGCGCATTAATTCGGTGGAAATTCCAGAAGGCCAATTAGTTAAAAAAGGTGATTTGCTCTTTAAAATCGATCCTCACCCCTTTCAAATCGCGCTACTCGAGGCTGAAGGAAAGCTAAGCCAAGCAGAGGCTTTAGCTGCACAAGCGAATAGAAATTATCAACGTTTAAAGGGGTTGGTCAACAAAGGGGCGGTTTCCCGTAAGGATTATGACGATGCCCTTTCTCTGCTCACCGCAAATAATGCACAAGTGAGATCCAGCAAAGCCGCAGTGGAATTTGCAAAATTAAATTTATCTTATACCCAAATTAGTTCCCCGATTACAGGACGGGTTGATAGAGCATTTATTACTGAAGGCAACTTAGTCACAGGGGGTGATACAAATGAGGCTACCCCTTTAACCACTATTGTGTCTATTGACCCAATATATGCTTATTTTGATATTGATGAAGCCACTTTTCATAAGCTCACGAATTTACAATCATCAACGGTAAACAATCGTGATCCCGCTTTACCTCCCGTGGTCATACAGTTGCCAAATGAAAAAAGTACACCATATACTGGCCATCTTAATTTTATTGGTAACCAAGTTGAACGAACGACTGGCACTGTAAAAGTTAGAGCGGTTATTGCAAATAAAGATGGCAAGTTGGTACCCGGTGCTTTTATTCGTGCACAGCTTCCTATTGGAGAAAAAACACCTTCTATTTTAATTGATGACCAAGCCATTGGGTCTAATCAAGGACAAAACTATGTTCTCGTTCTTGATAAAAATAATAAAGCCGAATATCGCCCCGTAGAATTAGGCTCCATGGTTGATGGTCTCAGGGTCATTCATCACGGTTTATCTGCTGGTGAGAAAATTATTATTAAGGGCCTTGTTAGACCCGGTATGGAAGTCATGCCTGATTATAATAGCGGGCCAATCACGGCAAATGAAGTTGAGGAGAAACAATGATGAAGTTTCCCCACTTCTTTATACAGCGTCCTATTTTCGCTATGGTTTTATCAATATTTATATTGATAGCAGGGATATTAAGCTTTTATAAACTTCCACTCAGCGAATATCCATCGGTGACACCACCGACAGTTCAGGTTATTGCGAGTTACCCTGGAGCAACGCCAAAAGTGATTGCTGATACAGTCGCTTCTCCTATCGAACAAGCCGTAAATGGTGTCGAAGGTATGCTCTATATGAGTTCGCAAATGTCTACTGATGGCAAGATGGTTCTCACTATTTCCTTTAGACAAGATGTTGACCCTGATATTGCTCAAATCCAAGTACAAAATTTGGTATCGCGGGTGATCCCTCGTTTACCTCAAGAAGTGCAGCAAATAGGCGTGACTACCGAGAAGACTTCACCTGATGTACTCATGGTCGTTCATATGTACTCACCAAATAATGTCTACGACCCCCTATTTGTTTCTAACTATACATTGCTTAATGTACGTGATGAGATAGCAAGATTACCCGGTATAGCCAGCGCATTAGTATGGGGAGAGGGTGAATATGCAATGCGCGCATGGATTGACCCAACCAAAATAGCTTCATTGGGGCTCACTGCAAATGATGTCGTTACTGCGATTCAAGAACAAAATATTCAAGTTGCTACAGGCTCTATCGGGCAGCAACCAAACGTAATGTCCTCCTTTCAAGTCAGTATAAATGCACTTGGGAGGCTAACAACCGAGGAACAATTCGGCAATATTATTGTTCACTCAGGAAAAGATGGCCAAGCGACGTATTTAAAAGATGTCGCCAGACTAGAGTTAGGGGCCGATAATTATTCACTACGTAGCTTATTGAATGGACAAAATGCCGTTGGGTTGCAAATTGTCATGAGCCCAGGAGCGAATGCATTAGATGTTGCCGAATCCGTTAGAGAAACCATGGCGCGCTTGCAAACTCATTTCATCGATGGGATTGATTATAAAATCGCCTATGATCCGACTGTATTTGTTAGTGCATCTTTGAAGTCTGTTGCCATTACTCTACTTGAAGCTACTATACTCGTCGTTCTTGTTGTTGTTTTATTCTTACAAAGCTGGCGAGCCTCGATTATTCCCTTGGTTGCTGTACCTGTCTCGTTAATCGGTACATTCGCCTTTATGTACCTATTTGGTTTTTCTCTCAATACTCTATCTCTATTTGGTTTAGTTATCTCAATAGGGATCGTGGTAGATGACGCAATTGTCGTTGTTGAAAATGTTGAAAGGCATATCGCGAATGGCCTAGCCCCAAAAGAAGCCGCATTTAAAGCGATGGACGAGGTGACAGGCCCCATTCTCGCTATAACCTCGGTTCTAGCCGCTGTGTTTATCCCCACCGCCTTTTTATCTGGATTACAAGGTGAGTTTTATCGCCAGTTTTCATTAACCATCGTTATTTCAACGATTATTTCAGCTATCAACTCACTGACATTATCTCCCGCTCTGAGTGCGATTTTACTCAAACCACATGAGGGTAGCGCTAAATTAGACTGGCTGACACGTGCTATCAATGTAATATTTAGCCGTTTCTTCGCCAAGTTTAATATATTTTTCAATGCATTATCTAACAGGTATGTTCAAATCGTACGCCGTTGTATTCGCGGAAGCTTAATTATATTAGTGCTATATCTGGGCTTTGTTGGATTAACGGCGGTAGGCTTCAAAGCCGTACCGAATGGCTTTGTCCCCGCACAAGATAAATATTATTTGATTGGTGTTGCTCAACTCCCCCCAGGTTCTTCTCTCGATAGAACAGAAGCTGTTGTAAAAGAAATGTCACGCCTTGCCTTAATGGAACCTGGGGTTGAGAATGTAGTCGCTTTTCCGGGGCTCTCTGTAAATGGGCCGGTGAATTTACCTAACTCCGCCCTTATGTTTGCCATGCTCAAACCGTTTGATGAGCGCGATGATCCCTCTTTGTCTGCAGATGCAATAGCTGAACGATTAATGGGAAAATTCAGCCAAATACCTGACGGATTTGTTGGTATATTCCCCCCACCTCCCGTACCTGGGCTCGGCTCAATGGGCGGTTTTAAGGTACAAATTGAAGATAGAGCTGACCTAGGCTTTGAAGCATTAGCTCAAGTTCAAGAACAGGTGCTTATGAAGGCGATGCAATCACCAGAGCTAACAGGAATGATGGCAAGTTTTCAGACGAACTCCCCACAAATAGATGTCGATATTGATCGTGAAAAAGCCAAGTCTCAAGGTGTCCCATTGACTGATATTTTTGATGCTTTACAAATTAATTTGGGTTCTCTCTACGTCAATGATTTCAACCGTTTTGGCCGAACTTACCGTGTAATTGTCCAAGCGGATGCACCATTTAGAACGGATCCCAACGATATTGAACTGATCAAGGTTCGTAATAAACACGGCGAAATGATCCCCTTAAGTACTTTAGTCACGATAACTCGTACAAATGGCCCTGATCGCGTGATCCACTATAATGGTTATCCTTCCGTTGATATCACTGGAAACGCTGCACCGGGCTACACCTCTGGTCAAGCAACTGATGCAATGGAAAAAATCTTACGTGAAACATTACCTGAAGGGATGAGTTTTGAATGGACTGATTTAACCTATCAAGAACAATTGGCAGGTAACTCAGCACTTTATATTTTCCCATTGGCGGTATTATTTGCCTTCTTAATATTAGCTGCTCAATATAACAGTTGGTCGTTACCATTCTCAGTATTATTAATCGCACCAATGGCGCTACTTTCTGCAATTACAGGAGTTTGGTTACTCGGTGGAGATAATAATATTTTCACGCAGATCGCTTTCATTGTCTTAGTCGGCCTTGCCGCGAAAAATGCGATTTTGATTGTTGAATTTGCAATCGCGCAAGAGAAACAAGAGAAGAGCCCACTAACCGCTGTCTTAGAAGCTTCACACTTAAGGCTACGCCCTATATTAATGACCTCTTTCGCTTTCATCGCTGGCGTTATTCCTCTCGTATTAGCGACGGGAGCTGGCTCAGAAATGCGACAAGCGGTAGGAATTGCGGTTTTCTTTGGGATGCTAGGTGTCACCTTCTTCGGCTTATTACTCACCCCTGTCTTTTATATGGCAATACGGCGATTCACATCCAAAAAATCGCTCTAAAACAAATTTAATTCAATCTCGCCACTCACTAAACACGGATAGTTTAGTGAGTGTCTTAATCCACAAAAATAAAATGGCTTATAAAATAATGAGATAAAAAATATTATTTTCAATATCGATAATAATAAAAAAAACACTTGACCTTACCCTTAAGGTAAACCTTAGGCTTTGTCCAATAAAGAAATCCAAGAGGGTAAAATCCATGACAACAAATATACCTAACACCTCCGCCAACAGGCTGAGTTTGCCAGTAGAAGGCATGACTTGTGCATCCTGTGTCGGTCGTGTTGAAAAAGCATTAAAAGCTGTCGTAAATATTGATACTGCGGTCGTGAACTTAGCAACAGAACGTGCAGACATTACTTTTAAAGGTCATGTTGACCCTGATTCTGCAGTTCGAGCAATCGAGAGTTCAGGTTATAAAGTTCGTGAAGAAACAACCGAATTGGCGATTGAAGAGATGACTTGTGCGTCTTGTGTCGGCCGCGTTGAAAAAGCATTATCACAAATACCTGGAGTGCTTGAGGCAAATGTTAACTTAGCCACTGAGCGCGCCCGTATTCGCCATTTATCTGGAGCCGTGACTATCGAGGATCTAGAAGCGGCGATAGTTCAAGCAGGCTATAAGCCTCGCCGGTTGTCAGACACCACGACCGATGCAAATGAGCAAGCCAATGAGCGTCGTGAAAATGAAGAACGTTCACTGCGTCGCGCTTTATTCACTGCTGCAATTTTTACATTACCTGTATTTATAATCGAAATGGGTTCACATTTCATTCCAGGGATCCACCACTGGGTATCTGAAAACCTTGGACAGCAACTCAATTGGTATATCCAATTTGTATTAGCCACCATCGTTCTATTCGGCCCAGGTTTACGTTTCTTCCAAAAAGGTGTTCCTGCGCTATTACGTGCAGCTCCAGACATGAACTCACTTGTTGCTGTAGGTACTGCGGCAGCTTATGGGTATTCTGTCGTCGCAACGTTTATGCCGCAGGTCCTCCCGGCTGGCACGGCAAATGTGTACTTTGAAGCCGCGGTCGTTATCGTGACCTTAATTCTACTGGGTCGTACATTAGAAGCTCGCGCAAAAGGAAAAACATCTCAAGCAATTAAACGTCTTGTTGGGTTACAAGCTAAAACAGCCCGAGTGGAACGTGACGGAAAAATGCTTGAGATCCCACTGGATCAAGTCATCGCCAATGATATTGTTTTCGTGCGTCCCGGTGAGAAAATTCCTGTCGATGGCGAAGTCATTGAAGGGACTTCCTATGTCGATGAGAGCATGATCACGGGAGAACCAATCCCTGTATCCAAAGACATTGGTTCTGAAGTTGTTGGCGGCACAATAAATAAAACGGGTGCATTTAGTTTCCGAGTAACGAAAACAGGCTCGAATACCGTATTAGCGCAAATTATTCGTTTAGTTGAAGAAGCACAAGGGTCAAAATTACCTATCCAAGCGTTAGTGGATAAGGTCACTATGTGGTTTGTTCCTGCTGTTATGGCGGGGGCAGTGATCACATTCTTCATTTGGCTCATTTTTGGCCCAGATCCCGCGCTGACTTTTGCCCTGATTAACGCTGTCGCCGTACTAATCATCGCATGTCCATGTGCAATGGGCCTTGCAACACCGACATCCATCATGGTCGGAACTGGGCGTGCGGCTGAATTAGGCGTGCTATTTCGCAAAGGAGAAGCATTGCAAGCGCTACGTGATGTCACTGTTGTCGCGCTTGATAAAACAGGCACATTGACGAAAGGCCGTCCAGAACTGACTGACTTGATCCCAGCCGATGGCTTTGAATATGATGAAGTTTTATCCTTAGTTGCCGCGATTGAAACACGCTCTGAGCACCCTATTGCAGAAGCGATTGTGAACGCAGCCAATGAGAAAGGTTTGCCATTAGCGGCTATTGAAAAGTTTGAAGCCATCCCTGGATTTGGTATTTCAGCAAAAGTGGGGAGTCATGCGGTTTCTGTCGGTGCCGACCGCTTTATGAAACAACTTGGTTTGGATGTCAGTCACTTCCAGCAATCGGCGCAACGCCTAGGAGAACAAGGGAAAAGTCCCCTGTACGCAGCTATTGATGGACGTTTAGCGGCAATCATCGCTGTGGCGGATCCAATAAAAGAAACAACCCCAGAAGCAATTAACGCGCTACACGCTTTAGGCCTGAAAGTTGCGATGATTACTGGTGATAACGCAGCGACTGCCGCTGCTATCGCTAAACAACTTGGCATCGATGAAGTTGCGGCCGAAGTATTACCTGATGGCAAAGTTGCAGCACTAAAACAGTTCCGAATCAATGGCAATAAGGTCGCATTTGTGGGTGATGGTATTAATGATGCCCCTGCACTTGCCGAAGCTGATGTGGGGTTAGCAATTGGTACAGGAACCGATGTTGCTATCGAAGCGGCCGATGTTGTACTGATGTCTGGAGACCTGCGCGGTGTTGTTGACGCAATTGCATTAAGTCAGGCAACTATCCGTAACATAAAACAGAACCTATTTTGGGCATTTGCTTACAATGCACTGTTGATCCCTGTTGCTGCGGGTCTGCTCTACCCAATTAACGGTACTTTGCTTTCTCCTATTCTAGCAGCGGCGGCAATGGCACTTTCCAGCGTCTTCGTATTAGGTAACGCTTTACGCCTAAAACGCTTTCAAGCACCCATGAAAAATAGCCTCTCTCAATAAATAACTCGATAGCCAGGCTCTTCGGAGTCTGGCGTCAATTTCTAGAACTGTAAGGTGGCCACTATGACGTTCCCATCAAAGCCCAGTATTCTGATTTACACCACGCCAACTTGCCCTGACTGCAAATTACTCAAAGAATGGCTGGTTAAAGAACAATTTCCTTTTGAAGAAAGAGACCTGACTGATCCACAAATCATGGCTGAAGCCAAAGCGAGGACGGGTGTGCGTGTGGCTCCGATTACCCTCATTGGCGAACATATTTTTTACGGTACTTTCTCATCGCAAAAATTGAACATTATGGAAGTGCTTAAATTACCTGAAGGGAAAAGCTAGGTATTTTATTTCTAAAATATAAAACTGTTGAGGAGGTAACATTATGAATATTGGTCAAGCAGCTAAGCTTTCTGGTATCTCAGCAAAAATGATCCGCTATTATGAACAAACAGGTTTGATCCCCAAAGCCAACCGCACTAACTCTGGGTATCGCTTTTACAGCCAATCTGATGTCGATAGCCTGAATCTGATCCGCCGAGCCCGAGCGCTCAGCTTTTCAACCGAACAGATTTCAGTTTTACTGTGCTTATGGCGCAATAGAGAACGTGCCAGTGCCGATGTTAAAAATATGGCACTTACTCATTTATCTGAATTAAAAAGAAAAATTAATGAACTACAAGGTATCGCAAATACACTCGAAGTACTTGCAAAGCATTGCCATGGTAATAGTGAACCTCAATGCCCGATTATTGAAAATTTAGTTAATCCCGCTGAGCACCGTGAGCCCCAAGCCCGTCAAAAAGGGCAAATCGGTCATTTGTTCACATATTCAGTGAAAAATTAATTGACCTTCCAATAGGGTAAAGCTTTATATTTATCAAAACGTTAATGATAGGAGTTAAAAATGATTAATCTGACAATACCTAAAATGGCTTGTGGTGGCTGCGCTAAGTCAATCACAAAAATTATATTGGATATTGATGCTAATGCACTGGTAGAAACTGACACTTCAACCAAAAAAGTGCAAATTACCAGCAATATGGAGGAAAGTATTTTCCGTACCGCGCTCAGTGCGGCAGAATACCCAGCAGATCCGGCGTAATAAATCGTTTATTTAGGAAGCTTTACACATCTAGCTTCATTTATTTAAGCGTCTTATAAAATGCCTGCTTTTGTTCATTATTCAAAAGCAGGCAACTAAAAAGCTTACATTACCGTTTTAGCTTATCAAACTAGTGGACGCGATCTTCAGGGCCGATATCGTCACCGTCTTCATCGTCATACTCTGCATCTGGGTCTTCAAAATATGTGCCCCAACCATCATAGTTGATGCCCATTTTCTCAGCCAGTTTCATTAATTGCTCAACCTGTGCGTCAATCAGCTCTGCATTTAATGCACTTTCACTGATCACATCACAGCACATCAGGGTTTCACCCGTTTCAATTTCGAGTTCTTCCGCATCCGTGACTTCGTAGCCGAGTTTAAAAGCTTCAACCGCCGCTTTTTCTAACAGCGCAAAGTTGTCCGCAGAGAAATGATGCTCAATTGCATACAATGCATCAGGATCGCTGCCATCTTCCAGTAATTCCTCGATAATCAAGCGAGTTTCTTCGTACTGCGCATCGAGTTCAGCTTTATCTACCATATCCACACCCCTTTTGTTTCTTTGTCGCTCATCTTTCTTTGTGCCATTCTCCCATACGGTTGACAGTGAAACCATATATTTAAAGATAATTTCTTTTACATTGGGGGTTGATTTTGAATTTTTATGAATATAAATTGAATATTAATTCAAAACAAAAAGGCTGCCAATTATGAATCCCCTATATAATAAACCTTTTCTAAGGTTACTTGATTTTAGTTCTAGCGAAATTCATTCACTTTTAAAACTCTCTTCTTGGTTAAAATCAGAAAAAAAAGCGGGCACAGAACAGCCCCTACTTTCAGGTAAAAACTTTGCGCTTATTTTTGAAAAAGATTCAACACGGACACGCTGTGCATTTGAAGTTGGCGCATTTGACCAAGGGGCTAGAGTCACGTATTTAGGGCCTTCCGGCAGCCAAATCGGTCATAAAGAAACCATGAAAGATACCGCTCGAGTCTTGGGCAGGATGTATGACGGCATTCAATACCGTGGATTCGCCCAAAACACAGTAGAACTCTTAGCCGCGCACTCGGGAGTGCCTGTATGGAATGGACTAACTAACGAATTCCATCCCACACAGTTATTAGCCGACCTGCTGACCATCCAAGAACACCAACCAAATACGCCATTCTCAGACATTAAATTTGCCTATTTAGGTGATGCGCGTAACAACATGGGTAATTCGATGCTAGAAGCCGCTGCACTCACAGGTTTAGATTTACGCCTTGTTGCGCCAAAAAGTTGCTGGCCAGATGAAGACTTAGTGAAAACTTGCCAAGCACTGGCTCAAAAAACGGGGGCTAAAATCACACTCACGGAAGATGTCGCCGAAGGCGTTAAAGATGCCGATTTTCTCTATACCGACGTGTGGGTATCGATGGGCGAAGCCAAAGAAGTATGGGCACAGCGCATTAATTTATTGAAGCCATATCAAGTAAATATGGATGTAATTAAACTCACTGGCAACCCGAATGTGAAGTTCCTACATTGCTTACCTGCATTTCATAATGAAGACACCACGTTAGGTGCGCAATTAGCTAAAGAATTCAATATGTTTGGCGGCTTAGAAGTTACGGAAGAAGTCTTTGAATCCCCGTATAGCATTGTGTTTGACCAAGCAGAAAACCGCTTACACACTATCAAAGCGGTGATGGTAGCGACATTAGCGCCAGAACTTCCTATTAATATTTTTTAATATTTATCTCCCCTCAACTTAATCAAATGCGTTGAGGGGAACCTATCATTATGGACGTTCACCTTTTGCCAAACGCTCATTGATACAATCAATAACTGATGGTAAATCAGCCAAAGTATCAATCACATAATGAGCACCCGCAGCATACAATTTCTCTGCAGCTTGCTGTTTCAATAAATTCACCGCATCAATCGACATCCCTTGATATTCTTCCCATGTTTTACCGAATTCATTACCCGAAACCGATAACCCGATACTCCACATTCCTGCATTGCGCCCTTCTTCAATGCCGGGAACAGCATCATCCACTTTGATACAGGCGAATACGGAACCAACACCCAGTTCAATGACGTTCTGTAATGCCATCCAAGGTCCCGGGCGACCACCAGCAAGTAGGTCATCACTCGCGACCCAATAGTCGGATTGGTAGCCCAACGCCTTTGCTGCTGGCACTAATTTTTCCATCACGGCACGAGGGTAACCCGAACAAGAACCAATCTTAATATTTTGGCTGCGTAATGTATCGATTGTGTCGACAACGCCAGCGATTGGTGCTGCAAAATCGACAACCTTCGCAATTTGCAATGGCATAAAGGCCGCATAGATTTTATCAATGTCTTCACTGTTCATTGAGCGACCAAATTTTGCTGTCCACAACCTATCGACTTCTGGTAATTTTCCTAATGCTTCAATATGTTGCCATTTACCCAATCCCATAGGAATACGTGCTTGAGCCAATGTAATGTCCACATCAAACACAGATTTAAATGCTTCGATGAAAATCTGAGTAGGTGCAAAAGAGCCAAAATCTACAGTGGTTCCTGCCCAATCAAGAATAACGGCTTCAATACGGTTCATTTCTTTTCCTTATATTTCCCAGTAAATGGCTTTTTCTATTGCTAACAACAATGCATCGATGTCTTTTTCATAAACCTCACCAATGTTTCCAATACGAAAACAGTCGCTTTGCGAGACCTTACCCGGATAAATAACAAAGCCTTGTGATTTTAAATTTTGATAAAATTTCTTAAATTGGTAATCAGGTGAATTTGGTGAATAAAATGCAGTGATAATCGGCGAATGGAGGCTATCTTCTAACAATGTGGTAAAACCTAATTCACGCATACCAGACACCAACTTATGTTGATTTCGCTGATAACGTTGAAACCGAGCAGCAACCCCGCCTTCTTGCATGAGCTCCTTAAGTGCTTGAGCAAACGCTAATACAGTATGAGTTGGTGAAGTAAATCGCCATTTACCGTTGAAATCTTCCATACAACGCCACTGCGCGTACAAATCTAACGATAACGAACGGGATTGCCCTTTACAGTATTCAAGTGCCTCAGTACGAGCGATAACAAAAGCAAACCCCGGAACTCCTTGAATACATTTATTTGCTGAACTAATTAAAAAATCAATGTTAAGCTCAGCAATATCCATGGGGATCCCACCAAAACTACTCATTGCATCCACGATATAGCGTTTTTGATACTGCTTCGCTAATTTCGCAACTTTCTCTATTGGGTTTAAAATTCCTGTCGTCGTTTCACAATGCACCATCGCAATATGCGTGATCTGGTTATCTTGTTGTAATATCTGCTCAATCTGCTGTAGATCAGGCAGTGACACTTCACCACAATCATAAATACAATGGGAAATACCTAAACCTTCAGCCATTTGCGCCATTCGAGCCCCATAGGCACCATTACTGATAATAAAAATTTTCTCCTTAGCGCCAATCGCGCTACCTAAAACAGCTTCAACCGCATAACTCCCACTTCCCTGCAGTAACACCGACGAATACCCCTTTTTGTCGGTTGCCAATGTGACTAACTGTTGGCGGATGTTTTGGACAACGCCTAAATTATAATCATCATCCCATGTGCAGCTATCAAACAGCATAGCGTCCTTTACCGTTTTAGACGTTGTGAGCGGCCCCGGCGTTAATAGCAAATAATGGTTGTTTGTCATTCGATTCACCTTTGGTCTATACCAGATTACCATTATAATGGTCGCAGGCTGCCCAAAAGGTCAAAGGAAAAGTGCGCGTGAAACAAAAAATTCATATAACTATGTATAATATGGTGGAAACAATGATAGGAAATAACCATGAAATTATCAGCGGATGAGACCCCACAATACCTGCTTATCAAAGCCCAATTACAAGGAAGAATTCAAAATGGTGAGCTAAAATGTGGTGATAAACTCCCTTCAGAACGCGAACTTTGTGCTATTTTTAATACAACACGCATCACTATTCGTGAAAGTTTGGCACAGTTAGAGTCCAGTGGGGTAATTTACCGCTCTGAGCGCCGCGGTTGGTTTGTCACACCTGAGCGCCTTTGGTTAGACCCAACCCAAAATACTAATTTTCATAAACTTTGCCTCGAACAAGGTCGCCAACCGAAGACAGTTTTACTGGATGGAAAAGTTATTACCGTTCCTCTCGAAGCTATGGAGCCGTTAAAACTTCAATCATTTGAACAAATTTATTTACTCACCCGCCTACGTTTTGCTGATGACAGACCCGTTTGTTACTGTGAGAACCATTGTTTACCTGCTCGCGTTCCTGAACTGCTACGACACGACCTCAACGGCAGCCTAACGGAGGTATACGAAACCCATTTCAATTTAATTTATACCAGTATGCACTTGTCTTTCTATCCCACTGCAATGCCAGCTCAAGCCGCGCAAGCACTGGGGGTTACTGTTGGTCGTCCAGCCCTATTATTACAGCGTTTAAACTATGACCAACATGGGCGAATTTTAGATTATGATGTTGAGTATTGGCGCCATGATAGCTTGCGCATCGAAGTCGATACGTTGTAATTTTTTCTGCTTATAAAAAATAATTTTAGCTATTTAGCTGTATTTCATCTTTTTGTCATATAAACCCGTTAGCGTAAAAAGCATCTGGTATATACCAGAATGCATTTTACCTTAACAGGAGAACACGATGAAACGCACCTATTTAGCAGGCCTATTAATGGCAGCCTTTTGCTCTACCTCTGTTTTTGCCGCTGATGTTGTCACTGTTTACTCCGCTGATGGACTACACGATGGCAATAATAGTTGGTATAAAAATCAGTTCGAGGCATTCACCAAGCAAACAGGTATCAAAGTACAGTATGTTGAAAGTGGTTCAGGGGCGATCGTTGAAAGGCTCTCTAAAGAGCGCACCAATCCACAAGCGGATGTACTCATCACCGTTCCGCCATTTATCCAACGTGCAGCAAAAAACCAACTATTAGCTGAATTTACCCCCGAAACTGCGGCTAATATTCCTAATTCAAACCACTATTACACACCATTGGTCAATAACTACCTGACCTTTATCTATAATGCCAAACTGCTTAAATCCCCACCTGAAAACTGGAACGCCCTACTCGATCCTCGCTTTAAAAATAAACTGCAATATTCAACCCCAGGACAAGCTGGAGACGGTACTGCAGTGATGCTACAAGCTTTCCACAGTTTTAATAGCAAAGATGCAGGGTTTGATTACCTCGGTAAATTGCAAGAAAATAACGTTGGCCCATCGGCTTCCACCGGTAAGCTCACTGCACTGGTCAATAAAGGGGAACTTTATGTCGCGAATGGCGACTTACAAATGAATTTATCTCAAATGGGACGTAACCCTAATGTCCAAATTTTTTGGCCGAAAGATGCCAACGGGGAGCGTAGTGCGCTGGTTTTACCCTATGTTATCGGCCTAGTTAACAATGCTCCCGAAACAGAAAACGGTAAAAAACTGATTAATTTCCTTTTGGATAAACCATCACAAAGCCGTGTTAGTGAGCTTTCATGGGGTATGCCTGTTCGTTCCGATGTCACACCATCCGATAAACAGTATCACACTGCTCTTCAGAAGTTAGAAGGCGTGAAAACTTGGCAACCTAATTGGGATGAAGTTGAAGTTTCCCTATCCGATGATATTTCACGTTGGCAGAAAGTCACTGACGGTGAGTAACTTAAGATGTTGATGAAACGAAAAGTCACTACAGCAATACAGCAAACCGAACACTCTGGGATCACATTAGAGTCTTTACGTGTCTCTTATCATAATAATGTCGTGCTTAAGCCCCTAGACTTAACCATCGACCCCGGGGAAATATTGGTGTTGATTGGCCCATCAGGTTCAGGGAAAACCACGGTATTGCGTGCTATTGCAGGGTTCGCTCAACCAGATAGCGGGCGCATTTTATTGGGTGATACGGATATCACCCACCTTCCCCCGTATCAACGCGGACTTGGCATGGTCGTGCAAAACTACGCACTCTTTCCCCACATGAAAGTGGAAGAGAATGTCGCGTTTGGTTTGCGAGCACAAAAACAGCCCAAAGCACTGATTAATGAGCGAGTCGTTGAAGCCCTTAAAATTGTTGGAATGACGGATTACGCAACCCGCTATCCTCACCAACTCTCAGGGGGGCAGCAACAGCGGGTTGCGATTGCGAGAGCAATTGCCGTAAGGCCTCGAGTCCTGTTACTTGATGAACCACTTTCCGCGCTCGATGCACAGATCCGCCACAATATGGTCGAAGAAATCGCCCGTTTACACCGTGAACTGCCTGAATTGACTATTCTTTACGTCACCCATGACCAAACGGAAGCACTCGCACTTGGTGACAAAATTGGCATCATGAAAGAGGGCTACTTAGTCGCACATGGTGAGAAAAATGCCTTATATCACCGCCCACCCAACCGTTTTGCCGCTGAGTTTTTAGGCCGAGCCAATATTCTAGCCGCTACCGCGCTCGGTTTTTCAACAAGCCCTGGGAAAGTGAATGTCAGTTGTGGTGGAACATTGCTGGAAGCCCATACATTAGGTATGAGAGCGGGTACACACAAATGGGTGTGCATTCGCCCGCAACACCTCACTCTATTGCCAAATACCAATACCACTAATCAGCTACAAGCTACATTAACGTCTATTCGCTGGCAGGGAGATTTAACCCATTTAATTTGTGATGTTGCTGGAGAAACCGTGAGTGTTGCCGTTACCCATTTGGCCTCACCACCTGCAGTAGGCGATAAACTCACTTTATGGTTTTCACCTGCAGATACCGTTTTAATTGAGGAATAACATGTCACATATTAGCGTGCCAAAAGGTTCATCAATAACGATAAAGCCCATTTATTGGATATTGCCCCCATTGCTGGTGTTAGCTACGCTGTTTTTTTATCCCTTATTGTTGATAGCCCAACAAGCACTGCAAAATGAAACCGGAGGATGGGGGTTAGATGCATTTTGGCAACTGATTGAGTCAAAACGCTTTATTAATGGGTTATGGAATACTCTCTACATTGCCATTTTTGCCACCTTAGGCTGCCTTGTGATAGGCAGTGTTTTATCGCTGATCTTGGTGTTTATTCCTTTTCCGGGAAGCCGTTTTATCACTCAAGTAATTGATACTTTTATTGCCCTACCGACTTTTTTGATCACCCTCGCTTTCACCTTTATTTATGGTTCTGCTGGGCTACTCAATGGCACCTTGATGGCATTGTTTGATTTCGAACTGCCCCCCGTTGATTTCCTTTATTCCATTCATGGGGTGATCTTAGCAGAAATTACCGTTTTTACCCCTCTGGTCATGCACCCTCTCATGGCAGCATTGCGCCAAATAGACAAGAGCCAGTTAGAAGCCGCCAGTATTTTAGGTGCGCACCCTGCGCGGGTGATCGCGAAAGTCATTTTTCCTGCAGCACTTCCCGCTCTATTAGCCGGTGGCAGCCTGTGCCTACTGCTAACCACCAATGAATTTGGCATCGTACTGTTTATCGGGGCGAAAGGCGTCAATACCTTGCCTATGATGGTCTACAGTAAAGCGATATTAGAGTCAGATTATGCGGTGGCATGCATGATTGCCTTAATTAACATCTTGCTTTCACTCGGGTTATTTTTCCTATACAGAATGGCGACCACTCGCCTTGGAGTAAGGAATTAATTATGTTGATATGGTCTAAAAAAGGGCGAGCAATCGCGACTATCATTGCCATCAGCTTATTTTGTTTATTATTTTTGCTGCCTTTAGTGATGATTTTAATGTCAAGTTTCAGCCGACAATGGAATGGTATTTTACCTTCAGGCTTCACTTTTGAACATTTTGTGAACGCGTTTAGTGGGCCTGCTTGGGATGCCATATTATCGAGCCTAGTGGTTGGTTTTAGTGCCAGTCTATTTGCACTGTTTTGTGGGCTTTGGGCTGCGTTAGCATTAAGAAGACACAGCGGGAAAATACAAAAGTGGCTGAGTATCGCATTCTATCTACCCAGTGCAATTCCTTCTGTTTCTATTGGGCTTGGGATCCTTGTGGCATTCAGCCAAGGCTATTTACAAATGAATGGTACCTTTTGGATTGTATTTAGTGCTCACTTTGTGTTGATTTCTGCTTTTACGTTTAGCAATGTTTCCACTGGCTTAGCGCGTATTTCTCCCGATATTGAAAATGTGGCTTTTAGCTTAGGCGCTTCCCCTTGGTATCGTTTATGCCATGTCACCCTACCACTATTGATGCCATGGATGATTTCAGCACTGGCATTAAGTTTATCGCTGTCCTTAGGAGAACTCGGCGCCACAATGATGTTGTATCCCCCCGGCTGGGCCACTTTACCCGTATCCATTTTCAGTTTAACCGATAGAGGCAATATTGCAGATGGCTCCGCTCTGACGATTGTGTTAGTTTCAGTAACATTATTCCTAATGTTTAAACTTGAAAAAATAGCAATAAAATTAGGGCAAAAATAAATACCAAGCCAGATAAAAGCCCATCATGGGTTTTTATCTATTTTCTCATAACTCTAAAGTTTATTAACGATAACACACTCACATCAACACTATTATTTAATTTAAAATTAACAAGCTATATTCTTAAAATTAAATTAAAAACCAATCATAAAAAACACGCAGATTACTTAAGTAAAAAAACATAGCTATTAAAATATATAACTATTAAATAAAATATACTAGCTACGTATTTACCCCAAACATTTAAACATGATAAACCGCCACGGTTTAAAAAAAGGGTTTTAAATTAATTTAAAATTCAAAGTCAGGATTAAATAGTTATTTAACCTCAGTCTATTTAATAGCATTACTATATTTATTAGAATATAAAACTTCTCAAAATCAATAAAAGGATTTTTATTATGTGTTTGCTAAAAAAAAGCAGCCTAGCACTCTTACTGTGTGTATCTTTACCTGCTCTATCCGCCGTTCAAAATATGCCAATCAATATCAAAGGGACGTTCTCAAACGTGACCCAGCCTTGTAATGATGCCAAGCTTGAAAATACAACAAATTTTGGTGCTATCAATACATTAGAAAAAGTGGGTGATGAAACCGCATACCGTAACTCGGGTTATTTAAGTTTTTCATGCGAATTCCCTGCAGATGCGAAACTCACTTTCGTCGCCAACAATGCGCCAAATTCACCTGAAGCATTTAAAACCTCAAGTGATGCATTTGGTGTGAAATTAAAATATAACAGCACCGAAATTAAACCTGGTCAATCTGATGATATTAAAGTAGTTAAAGGCGGAAATACTATTTACTTCTATACCAGTGTTGCTCGTTTATCCGCAAATGGCCCTAATGACTTTGGTAATCACACTTTTGATATTACTGGTAACTTAGCGATTACTTACCAGTAACAGATAGAAAAAAGATATTCGTGGCTGAGCAAGATTATTCCTCAGCCACACAATAATGGTTTAATAATATAAAAATAGATAAAGCATGATTTATCATTTGAGAAATACTATGAGTTATGTCGTTCCTTTAAAAACACTATTATCCTCCGTATTATTATTCGGCACGGTTTCTATTTCTCAAGCGGTAACACAAAATATGCCTATTCATATTAGTGGCTCATTTTCAGCAACAACCGCAATATGCCATATGTCGAGTAATACAGTATCGAGCTATCGTGTATTAGCTGTTGGGAGAAATAGAAATATAGGTCAAGAAATCGCACCACATAAAATTGAGCTCAATATTGATTGCAATACGAACGCCAAAGCACAATTATCCTTTAATGCTCCATCAACGTCTTATTCAAGCCATTTATTTCAAACTTCCAGTAATGCATTCGGCGTTAAATTAAGCTGGCAAGGGGAACCTATTTTCCCTAATGAAAGTGTCGCCATTGCCATGACACAGAATCAAAAAAGCTACTATCTCGATGCTGTATTAGTCAGAGTTGCCCCTAATGGACCCGGAGATTATGGCGAGCACTCGTTTAATATTGCTGGAAACTTAGCGGTAGATTACCCATAGATACTGGCTGGTTTCTACCAGCGCTCAATTTTCCGTCATCTTGTTGATTTTTTCCACTTTTATCTCATCGTCTAGTTTTTGTACAAAATAGAAACGTAAGTGCAAAAATAAAAAAAATGTATTTTTCTTTATGCAAACGCTTGCGTCATGGAATGAGATGCGTATAATGCGCCACAATTTGCCGGGAGAAACCATGAACGCTGCTGCTCTATTTTTTACAGAGAACACCTCCACTGCACTGCCTTCTGGTGGTCTGGACAGCCTGTTTTTCCCCTTCTTATTTATAAAAAAGCCCCTCAATGAGGGGCTTTTTTTTGGCCTATAGACCTAATATGTCTTGCTGACACAGGAGAACAACAATGCCGAACCCTTTATACCACCGCGATATCATCTCAATTAATGATTTAGACCGTTCAGACCTTGAGTTAGTGCTTAACGTCGCTGCTTCATTAAAAAAACAGCCACAACCTGAGTTTCTAAAGCATAAAGTCGTCGCAAGTTGTTTCTTTGAAGCCTCTACACGCACACGTTTGTCATTCGAAACGGCGATTCATCGCTTAGGGGCGTCTGTTGTTGGTTTCTCTGATAGCACCAACACTTCACTCGGCAAGAAAGGCGAAACTCTGGCAGATACCATCTCTGTCATCAGCCAATACGTGGATGCAATTGTCATGCGCCACCCTCAAGAAGGCGCCGCTCGCCTCGCTAGCCAGTTTGCAGGCCAAATCCCTGTCATTAATGCAGGCGATGGTTCAAACCAACATCCCACACAAACGTTACTCGACTTGTTTACTATCCAAGAAACTCAAGGCCGTTTAGAAAACCTGCAAATTGCCATGGTCGGTGACCTAAAATATGGCCGAACCGTGCATTCCTTAACCCAAGCGCTGTCTAAATTTGACGGTAATCACTTCTACTTTATTGCCCCTGAAGCGCTTTCAATGCCAAACCATATTCTGCACATTTTAGAAGAAAAAGGCGCAACCTACAGCCTCCATAATAATATTGATGAAGTGATGCCAGAACTCGACATCCTGTATATGACCCGCGTACAAAAAGAGCGTCTCGACCCTTCTGAATACGCGAATGTTAAGGCGCAATTTATTTTAAGTGCCGCTGACCTGCATTGTGCAAAACCGAATTTAAAAGTCTTACACCCACTGCCTCGTGTTGATGAAATCGCGGTAGATGTAGATAACACACCGTATGCTTACTATTTCCAGCAAGCAGGAAATGGGATTTATGCAAGGCAAGCATTGTTATCTCTGGTTTTAAATAAAGAATTGGCTATCTGAGGAGGAAATTACCATGACACACGACCATAAATTACAAGTTGAAGCAATCAGCCACGGTACCGTTATTGACCACATTCCTGCTCAAATTGGTTTCAAATTACTAAAATTGTTTAAGCTAACAAAAACAGACGAACGCATCACGATTGGCTTAAATTTGCCATCAAGCAATCTAGGCAAAAAAGACATTATCAAAATCGAAAATACCTTTTTAACCCCAGAGCAAGCTAATCAATTAGCCATGTATGCCCCTGAAGCCACCGTTAACCGTATTGAAGATTACCAAGTGGTAGAAAAACTTGAACTCACACTGCCTCACTATATCGACAATGTGTTAATTTGCCCAAACAGCAACTGTATTAGCCATAATGAACCTGTATCAAGCAGTTTCCGCGTGAAAAAAATCGGCAAAGAAGTCGCACTGACGTGTAAATTCTGCGAAAAAGAGTTCGATAGAGACGCTGTGATCAATAACCAATAGGTTGTTTTTGCGTAGACTGCGGTGTTGTCTAGGAGCAATCCATGTTTATAATGGTGCCTAACACCCCATAAAGTTATACTCAACATCATACCAAACTACAGAAACCGCTGTGGCTTGCCATATGATGAGTATTTTCTCATTACGTGATGAAACGGAGTAGTTATGTCATACGAAATCAATACAGAAAACGCACCAGCAGCGATCGGTCCTTACGTTCAAGGCGTAGATTTGGGTAGTATGGTTATCACATCAGGGCAAATCCCTGTCGACCCTAAAACGGGTGAAGTGCCTGAAGATATCGCAGCACAAACTCGCCAATCACTGGCTAACGTAAAAGCAATTTTAGAAAAAGCTGGCTTAAGTGCGGCTAATATCGTGAAAACAACGGTATTTGTAAAAGATTTAAATGACTTTGCGACCGTGAATGCGACCTATGAAGAGTTTTTCAAACAGCATAATGCCCCATTCCCAGCTCGTTCTTGCGTTGAAGTTGCTCGTCTGCCAAAAGACGTAAAAATTGAAATCGAAGCAATCGCTGTGCGTAAATAATAATGACGTAAAGCCAAGCACCCCATGAATTAAATGGGGTGTTTTTCATTTTATTCCTTTATACACAAGCTCACACATTCCTCGTTCTCCTCATGTTTCTTGATAACAAAAGCATGCCACACATTTATTTATTCGATTAAAATTAACATCGCTGACTAAAAGATTTATTTCCTCTGCGCTTTTGATATTCATACAAATTATTTTTTTCCTTGTTTTAAATCAAATAGTGGTGATCTAAAAAAAAGCAAAACACCACATATTGTGCTTTAATTACGCATAATGACACAACATATAGTATTTATTCACATTTTATCCACAGATTAGTACCCGTGATAAACATGGCGAATAGCTGAAGTCGCATTGTGGATAACTTAACAAGGAGAATGCCCGTGGGAACGGTTGTTATAAAAAGAGATGGTTGTCAGGTCGGTTTTGACCTTCCACGAATTCAAGAAGCCGTTAAGCGTGCAGCGGCTGCTGTGAATGTTAAGGATGACGATTATTGTCTTCAGGTTGCATCTGTTGTTACAGAGCAACTTTGCAGCCGTGACCGAGTGGATATCGCTGAAATCCAAGACGCTGTCGAAAACCAATTGATGGCCGGGCCTTATAAAGACTTAGCCCGTGCTTATATTGAGTATCGCCATGATAGAGACAGCGAACGCGAAAAACGCAGCCAATTGACACATGACATTCGTGGTCTAATCGAACAAAGTAACGTCTCTTTACTCAATGAAAATGCCAATAAAGACAGTAAAGTGATCCCGACACAACGCGATTTACTCGCAGGTATCGTCGCTAAACATTATGCAAAACAACATATTTTGCCAAGAGATGTCGTTATTGCACACGAACGAGGCGAAATTCACTATCATGACCTCGACTATGCGCCTTTTTTCCCGATGTTTAACTGTATGTTAATTGACCTTGAAGGTATGTTAACTAATGGTTTTAAAATGGGAAATGCCGAAATAGAGCCACCAAAGTCTATTTCAACCGCAACAGCCGTTACCGCACAAATTATCGCCCAAGTTGCTAGCCACATCTATGGCGGTACAACCATTAACCGCATTGACGAAATTTTAGCGCCATATGTCGCAATCAGCTATGAAAAGCACCTAAAAGTCGCCAAAGAGTGGGGAGTTGCAGATGCGGAAGGTTATGCACACAACCGTACAGATAAAGAGTGTTATGATGCTTTTCAGTCCTTAGAGTATGAAGTCAATACACTCCACACTGCAAATGGCCAAACCCCTTTTGTGACTTTCGGTTTTGGCCTTGGCACTTCTAAAGAAGCGAGACTCATTCAGCAATCTATTCTGAAAAATCGCATTGCTGGCCTTGGCAAAAACCGCAAAACAGCGGTTTTCCCGAAACTCGTCTTTGCGATTAAAGATGGTTTAAACCATAAACTGGGTGATCCTAATTACGACATCAAACAACTCGCTTTAGAGTGCGCCAGTAAGCGCATGTACCCTGACATTCTTAACTATGATCGCGTCGTTGACGTGACGGGGTCATTTAAGACCCCTATGGGCTGCCGCAGCTTCCTTGGCGTCTATGAAGAAAATGGGCAACAAATCCATGATGGGCGCAACAATTTAGGGGTTATCAGCCTAAACCTGCCTCGCATTGCTATCGAAGCGCAAGGCAATGAAGATGCATTTTGGGCATTACTAGATGAACGCCTAGCAATTGCTAAGAAAGCATTAATGACCCGGATTGCCCGTTTAGAAACCGTAAAAGCACGTGTTGCGCCAATTTTGTATATGGAAGGCGCCTGCGGTGTTCGGTTAAAAGCTGACGATAACGTTGCAGAGATCTTTAAAAACGGACGTGCGTCTATTTCCTTAGGTTACATTGGGTTGCATGAAACCATCAATGCGCTTTTTGGCACACAAACTCATGTCTATGATGACAAAAAATTACGTGAAAAAGCGGTCGAAATTGTCAGCCGCTTACGCCAAGCCACTGATGAGTGGAAAGCCCAAACAGGCTACGGTTTCAGCTTATACAGCACACCAAGTGAAAACTTGTGTGACCGTTTTTGCCGTATCGATACCGCTGAATTTGGGGTAATACAAGGTGTTACCGACAAAGGTTATTACACCAACAGCTTCCATTTAGATGTTGAAAAACAAGTCAATCCTTACGATAAAATTGATTTTGAAGCCTCTTACCCAGCTATCGCGAATGGTGGTTTTATCTGTTACGGCGAATATCCTAACTTACAACATAATGTTAGAGCCTTAGAGGACGTGTGGGACTACAGTTATCAACATGTGCCTTATTATGGGACTAACACTCCAATTGACGAGTGCTATGAATGCGGTTTCTCCGGTGAGTTTTCTTGTACTAGCAAAGGCTTTACCTGCCCTGCTTGCGGTAATCATGACACAAATAGAGTTTCTGTTATCCGTCGAGTTTGTGGTTATTTAGGTAGCCCAGATGCCAGACCATTCAATGCGGGAAAACAGGAGGAGGTTAAGCGTCGTATCAAACACTTAGGTAACGGACAACTAGGTTAACACGATGAATTATCACCAATATTATCCTGTTGATGTGGTCAATGGCCCCGGAACTCGCTGTACGCTGTTTGTGGCAGGGTGTGTTCATCAATGCCGTGGTTGTTACAACCAAAGTACATGGAGAGTGGATTCTGGCATACCATTCACCCAAGAAATGGAAGACCAAATTATCCAAGATTTGCAGGACTCGCGAATCCATCGGCAAGGGCTTTCCCTTTCAGGTGGAGACCCGCTGCACCCAGCCAATTTACCTGCGGTGCTCAAGTTGGTAAAACGCGTAAAAGCAGTTTGCCCAGATAAGGATATCTGGTTATGGACAGGATACACATTGGGTGACTTCACGCTTGAACAGCAAAAAGTGGTGAGCTTTGTCAATACCGTGATTGACGGCAAATTCGAGCAAGATTTACATGACCCGCGCTTAATTTGGCGCGGCAGCTCAAATCAGGTGATCCACAAACTGCGCTAAATTTGCCGTTCCCAATATAGTTTGGTGCCAAAACCTAATTTATTATCCACCATTTTGACATTATCTAAGTGAAGCTGCCAAACCGGCAGTTTCGCTGTTAGTGCGACAGGAAAACGACGGCAATACTGGGCTTTCGCCAATTGCTCTTTCTCCCCCTCGAGTCTCTCAATGAACCCTTTAAACTGGATACCTTGTATCTGACTAACCGCTTTCGATTGTGTGGAAATAGTACCGGCAACTTGTGGATTAGCCACCATAAGCTGCCCATGTTTTGAACTTGAGTCAGTCATTAAAATCAGTGACATACTTTTCGCATCAAATGCATAGTAACAACTGGCAGGCCAGATATCATTGTGATGGTGAGTAAACAGGGAAAAAACGTGTTGGCGGGCAATATAGCGTTGGATGTGTTTTAACGTTTGTTCAGGCGTCATAGCGGTTTCCATATAAACCCGTTCAGAACAAGCTTTCGGGTTACCCCTAAGCTTGCTTAAACTGTTCTGAACGTAGGTATAAAATTCGCTATTACTATAGCCTAACTAATTAAAAAATGGTTCTAATTAGTTTTATCACTCTAATTAACTTGGGTTTTTACACCATATCACCCGAGCCTTTACTCTAAATAATTCGAGTTGTAGCTAGGCGGCAAGTGAACGAAGCGCTAGGAGCATACATAAGTATGTGACTAGTGCGAATGAACGCGGCCAACAACGCTACGGCTCGAAGTATGACGAGTAAATATGACGAATAAATTTATTTATAAATAGCTGCTGTACCACTCATGCTATTCTCACCGCCAGCTGAAATCACACGGAATGAAGTTGCACCAGCTTCATCAGCTTTTTTGGCTAATTGTGCGGTCAGGTCATTGACACTCACAGCACCCGTTACTGAGACATAACCAGCTGCAGGCTGACTAGTATGTTGAACTTCTTCAGCAGCCATTGAACCAAATGAAACAGCACCTAAAGCTAAAGCAGCAGCAAATAATGTTGATTTTTTCATCGTACATACCTTCTTATAAAATTGATTTTTAGCTGGGATTTTTACTGTCCCTCTGTGATATGGATCATATTATGCGCTTTATTTTGAAAAGAGAATTAGCTAATTTTGCTATAGTCATTCAAATATTTTGAATGATAACTTAGGTTGAGGTTACAAATTTGTGACAGTTTCATATCATTTTTTATTTATATTTTAATATGTTATAAATATCTTACTTAACGAATATATTCGTCGTTAACCTAATATTTTCTTCTTATAAATCAGCACAGAATGATAAAAACGACACTAGAAAAAAAACAATCAAAACAAAGTGATTGGTATCTTTACTTAGTAAGAGAGAGAAATAACGCCTTATATTGTGGTATCACCACCGATGTACAACGTCGTTTTGAGCAACATAAGGTAGGAACAGGGGCAAAAGCATTGAAAGGAAAAATGCCTCTAGAATTGGTATTTTCGTGCTTTATTGGTTCTCGTTCGGCAGCTTCAAAAATGGAATATCAAGTTAAGCAACTAAATAAAAAAATAAAAGAAAGGCTGGTCATTGACCAGCCTGATGACTTAGTTAGCTACTTAGCTAGCTATAAATTATTGAAGTGTGAAGAGTAAGTCACCAAACCTTGGTGTTCTCCAATCTCGCCATTTTCTAAGCCACAAACCAAAAAGTGAGCCTGTTGTTCAGGCCATTGGCAACTTATACCGTGGGTTGCAGCGGGTTCAAAACCGAACCGTGAATAGTAGCGTTCATCGCCCAGTACAACGACCGCACCGTAACCAAACTCATTAAGGCTATCTAACCCTTCATAGACCAGTTTTTCTGCGATCCCTTGGCCTTGATGCACTTTACTTACCGCTAATGGTGCAAGACCGACCCATTGTACGTCTTCC
This sequence comes from Providencia rettgeri, assembly GCF_023205015.1. Classification (NCBI taxonomy): domain Bacteria; kingdom Pseudomonadati; phylum Pseudomonadota; class Gammaproteobacteria; order Enterobacterales; family Morganellaceae; genus Providencia; species Providencia rettgeri. The sequence continues at coordinate 4,079,031 of NZ_CP096258.1, forward strand.
TCGTTAACGTCCACAGGCGTGAAGCCAACATAACCAATCACTTCACCATCATCGTTTGTTGCCACAACCCCGAGCGTTAGCAAACCATCTTCACGCAAATGTTGAACAAGGTTAGCTTCCGCTTCAGTTGGAAAGGTTTCTCTCAATAATTTATCAATACCCATTGCGTCGACAGGGATTTCAACTCGGATTAGCATGATGTTAACACAGGCGATTTATGCTCTGCGTCCTCACTTTCATGCACCGTTTTAATCACATCGGCTAATTGTAGCAAAGCAAAACGCAGTGGCGCTGGCATGTTTTCAAGCTCGAAAGCATCCATTAAATTCTTCACATAGAGGCCGAGTTCGGTGTCCCCTTCAATCACCAATCTACGTTGGAAAAAGAGCGTATCGGGGTCTTCTTTACGCGCGGCGATCAGTACCAGATCATTCGCATTACCACTCACACTAACATCAGCCTCTGCATGCTGTTTTACAGACAGTTGGCCATCTTGCAAACTGATAAACCAGACTAACGCTAAGTCACGGACCTCAACCTTTAGCCATTTGTCTTCAAGAAAATCCAGCTCCCCTTCCTTCACTGACTCACGAAATTGCCAGCTTAGCAACTGTTCAAGAACCTGACGCTGCACTGCGAATGGGGTCACTTTCAAAGGCAGTTTTAAAAATGAAGGGCCTTTTGTGATGAGTTGAGAACGAATTTTACTTAACACAGTACTGACTCCCGTAGTAATTGTCTGCCCGTTTTCGTGTAACTACTTAACCGCAGTAGCAGCTCGAATTATTTAGGGTAACATATTGCATATTTAGATGATTGAATTTTCAACGCTAATAACTCCATTTATTGAAGTCATTAACCTAACATTTGACTCACGATGAGTTATATTGCCAAAAAATGATATTATTGGATTGATCCTATATCAACTTTTACACATCCAGCCAATATTTATTTTTCACATCCCTTTGATAAAAACTATCTCTAATTACCTATTTTCTCCAATAAACAATCAAAAGTCAGTCAAAAATAACGCATACCTTCCATTTACAAAACTTATTCTCTGTCATTTAATGAAGTCCCTTTATTACCCACCAGCCCTCTTTTTTCCTTAACGACCTTAATTAACGAATACTGATATCCATTAACAATTTCTCTGCTCTAAATCAAAATCTATAACAGTTCTGTTGACTAGAATGTCAGCTGTTAAATTTGATACAGGGATAGAACAATGGAATTACTCTGCCCCGCAGGGAATTTGCCCGCGTTAAAAGCGGCTGTCGATAACGGTGCTGATGCCGTTTACATTGGATTAAAAAATGATACCAATGCGCGCCATTTCGCAGGACTTAATTTTACGGAAAAAAAACTGCACGAAGCAGAGCGCTATATTCATAACCGTAAACGAAAATTACACATTGCGATTAATACGTTTGCGCATCCTACTGGTTACGAACGTTGGCAAAACTCCGTTGATCTTGCAGCAGATCTCGGTGCCGATGCGCTGATCTTAGCCGATATCGCAATGTTGGAATACGCGGCAAATAAATACCCACATATTGAAAGGCATGTTTCTGTTCAAGCCTCTGCCACCAACACAGAAGCCATTCGCTTTTATCAACGCAATTTCGATGTACATCGCGTCGTACTTCCTCGCGTGTTATCCATTCATCAAGTCAAACAACTGGCTAGAAATAGCCCTGTACCACTTGAGGTATTCGCCTTTGGTAGCCTGTGCATTATGGCAGAAGGACGTTGCTACCTTTCTTCTTATCTTACGGGTGAATCACCCAATACCGTAGGCGCATGCTCCCCAGCACGCTTTGTTCGCTGGCAACAAACGGAAGAAGGCATGGAGTCTCGCTTAAATAATGTGCTGATAGACCGCTACCAAAAAGATGAAAATGCAGGCTATCCAACGTTATGTAAAGGACGTTATCTTGTCGATGATCAGAAATATCATGTCCTGGAAGAGCCTACCAGCCTCAACACCATTGAATTATTACCTGAATTGATGGCAGCAAATATTGCCTCTGTCAAGATTGAAGGCCGCCAACGTAGCCCCGCTTATGTCACGGAAGTGACCCGTATTTGGCGGCAAGCCATCGACCGCTACAAATCCAACCCTAATCACTTTGTCACCGACCCGAAATGGCTAAAAGCATTAGGTGGGCTTTCTGAAGGAAGCCAAACCACGTTGGGCGCTTATCATCGTAAATGGCAGTAATTTAAAAGGTAAATACCATGCAGTACTCGTTAGGATCTGTTCTTTATTATTGGCCAAAACAGACGCTGGAAGATTTTTATCAACACGCCATGCAAAGTGACGCCGATATTATTTATCTCGGTGAGACGGTATGCAGTAAGCGCCGAGAAATGAAGCCCAATGACTGGATAGAACTCGCCCAGCAGCTCACTACAAGTGGCAAACAAATTGTCCTGAGCACCCTTGCTCTCCTTCAAGCACCTTCAGAACTTAAAGAGATCAGCAAGTTAGTTGATAATGGTGAGTTTCTCGTTGAAGCCCATGATTTTGGTGTGATCAACATGTTAGCCGAAAGAAACCTGCCTTTTGTCGCGGGTCATGGTTTGAATTGCTATAACGCACAGACCTTAAATATTCTCTTACGCCAAGGTATGACCCGCTGGTGCATGCCTGTAGAGTTATCGCGTGACTGGCTCGTTAATTTGCTAAATCAGTGTGATGACATCGGCATTCGTGGCAAATTTGAAGTGGAGGTCATGAGCTATGGACACTTACCACTTGCCTATTCTGCACGCTGTTTTACTGCACGCTCTGAAAATAAGCAAAAAGACGAGTGTGAAACCTGTTGTATTAATTACCCCCAAGGGCGCAAAGTACTCTCCCAAGAACAGCAACAAGTATTTACGTTAAATGGCATTCAAACGCTCAGTGGCGCTTGCTATAACCTCGGCAATGACCTGCATTCAATGCATGAGCTTGTGGATATTGTACGCATTTCCCCTGAAGGTATTGAATCTCTTGAAGTTATCAAGCAGTTTAAAGCCAATGAAAGTGGGGATACCCCGCTAAATATAGCCAATCAAAACTGCAATGGTTACTGGCGACAAATTGCAGGGTTATCGCTAGTGCCTTGATATACAATAGGTAATGAGTTCGAACTATAGCTCATTACCTTAACCAAATAATTCGCTGTGCGAACCAATATCAACGAAAGTGATTAAATTACCTTTATCTGATAACCGATAAACCAGTAAGAAATCACCACCAATATGAAGCTCCCTAGCTCCTTGCCATTCATGACCTTCTAATTCGTGGTCAAGATATTCTTTTGGTATCATTTTTTGAGAAAACAGTATTTCCATAACGAGAACAGCCGTGTTCATATCCCTACGGCCCGCTCGGTTATATCGTTCCCATGACTTCTTAAACGTTGGTGTATAAGCAACCTGCCTTGGTTGCTTAGCTCGCTTATTACTTGGCTTCTGAGTCAACTTTGCTTAACTCCACCATCATTTCGTTAATTGAATCGTAGTGCTGCTCAATAGCTTTAGCTTCTTTCAACGCTAGTGTCGTTTTCAGTGAAGGTTGCTTACGTTTGATTTCAAAGGGAACTCTTTGCTCTTGAACTACTTGCTCTAAAAACAAACGAATAGCTGCGCTAATAGTCAAACCACAATCTTGTAATACACTTGTGGCTTCCGCTTTTAATTGTTCATCAATTCGACTACGAACATCTGTTGTTTTCATTTTCAATAGTGTTGACATATCATCCCCCCACACGCATCAAACGTAGCTACATTGTGACTACATTGTGTTGAGTTTAGCATTTGTCGATTAATTAGTCATTATTTCTTTAGGTCGCCTTTTCTAATAGACCATAAACACGATTAAATATTAATGCCGATGCCTGCGCCAACGGTTAAACATATGGCTAATATGGCGCAATTCGCCATCTCGAAGCATACCGATGAATACCCCAATAACCGTATAAATAACCCCTAGAATCAACATCATCACGATATCCATCAGGACATCGCTAAACGGTAGCCCCATTTGATTAAGGCCTGCCATGGCATTTGTGGCCCATGTTGATGGCAATGCTGAAGCAATCATACGTACCCAATCAGGCATCGCCTGCAGTGGCCAAATCGTGCCTGACATGTAAAACACTGGGGTCGTAATAAATGCCAAGGTTAAATAGATCATTTCGACACTGCGCAAACATTCCGTCACTAACTTACCAAGCCCTAGAACCGCTAATAGGAATGGGAACGTGAACATCCAAATAACATATAGTGGCGCTTCTTGCCGATAACCCAATACCCACGGCCAAAGGGCGAAAAATACGGTAGATAAAAATAACCAAATCGGAATTAAAGCGGATAATGCTCCTAAATAAACCGCTAATGGTGGTTTTCCTTTAGGCGTAGAACGAACCGCGATACTCACTCGCACGCAGGCAATTAGCAGGGAGTGCTGCAGTAACATCACCAATAGGCCAGGAAAAACAATCGCCGCAAAGCTAATCCCTGGGTTATACAATGGCTCAGTTTCACTGCGGATAGGGGTAATAATCACTTTAGCCTGTTCTGGGCTATAACCTGCTTTAGTGAGTAGCTGAGTATTATAAGCATTGAGCAGTGTTTGATAGGCTTTTGATAACTCTTGCTGAATTTGCCCACTCGCTAGCCGGTTGGTCCCATCACCATACACTGGCACTGTGATATTTTTACCGCTCAATAAATGTTGTTGGAAATCCGTTGGAATGATAATTATCGCAAATAGCTTTCTCGCAATCATATCCTGACGCGCTTGAGCAAGGTTGTCATAACTCTGCAACTGCACTTTTGGTGTTGCATCGAGATCACGGATTAGCTCGCGGCTTGCGGTGCTGTGATCCATATCAATCACTGCAACAGGTAAATCCCAAAGAACGGGCTTTGCATAAACTAAGCTCATGACGCACAGAGAAACCAACAATAACAGCCACATCGGTTTTTCCAGCATCCCCAGCAGCACTTTACGAAAGGTTGCAAAATAGATAGCCATCAGACAACCCCCCCTTGGTTTTCTAAACGTTTGATTAGTCGCTTACGGATTAAAAAGCCAATCACAAAGGGGTAAATCAATAAAAATAGACACACTTGAACAATGCGAGCAAAAGAAATTTCCCGCAAGAAAATATCAAACATAGCATTCAATGTATGTGTAAGTGGTTCAATGTTCGAAATGATTTTTGCAGGCAATATCATTGACAGCTCGGGTACCGCCATACCCGAAAAGGCCAAAGCGATACTCACCAGCATCCCTATCAAGCTATATGCCATGATGGCACTTGAGGTAAAACTAAACAGTAATAAGCCGATACTTTGTGCTGCTATCACATAGAAAAACCCTAATATAATCATATACAACGGGTTACCAACCACTTTAGCATCAAAGATGGTAACCAATGCCGCAATCTCTACAGCAAGTAATATACTGAAAAATAAGGTGTAAGGAGCTAGCTTCCCGAGTAGCGCCATGATAAACGGTTTAACACTTTGTAAGGTGGAACCCCGTGACATCGTATAGATTGTTGCAGTAACAACAAATAGCTGCAGCATATGAATAGTTGCGGCAAACTGTTGATAATAAATATAACTACCACTCGGGTTGAATAAGCTGTCATAAGAAAGTGTCACTTGAGCTAACGGTGGCAATGCCTTTCCCATTGACTTCGCCATTTCTTGTCGATACTTCGCATTCAGCTCTGCCACCAGCCCACTAAAATCTTGAATGGCATAACTACCCGATGCATAAAAGAGCGCATTATAGTACATACGAAGTTCAGGCTGACGGCCCCGTAAAACATCTTCTTCAAAGTTATGAGGAACATACAATAATGCGTAATCTTTTGAACTACCTAGCCTTTTTAATGATGTGCTTAAATTATCATCTATCGTTTTTACGTCTGCATGCGGGCCTGCGTTGAGGTCGCGAATAATTTGCCGAGACACAGGGCTATGGTTGTCATCCACTACAGAAACAGGTAAATCCATTAATGTCCCCTCTGAAAAGTTAGCGCTAACTAACGTAAACAGCATTAATGGAAACAGCCAACTTAACCAATGAAAAACAGGGCTACGTATAGCCATTTGAGTTTCACGGCTAAAAGCATGCTCAAAACCGTGCCAAGCGAACTTAAATTTCATGGCAACACCTTTTACTTATCCCAGTGCCATAACACACTCATGCCAGGCCTTAGTCCTTCAATCGGCTCTACAGGATATAAGCGAATTTCAAATGTTTTTAAATCGAAGTCACCCGTTGCACGTGTTGCTCGTTTTGTCGCATAGTCACCTTTCGGTGCAATATAGCGAACCTCAGCTTCAATCAACTTGTTCCCCAAAGCAGGTACATCCAGCTGTACTTTGTCGCCTTTTTTCACATCAACTAAAATATCTTCACGTAAGTTATAGACAAAATAAGCTTGCGGTAGCCGGATTAATGAAACGAGTGGGCTTCCTGCATTAAATAACTCGCCAATTTCCGCGGGGATAGGTCCTACCTCACCATCAACAGGAGCTTTAACTTGCAAATCATCAACTTGTACTTGCAATTCAGCCAGTTTTTGTTCTGCCTGATTAAGTGCAGCTTCATATTGATGGCGTAATTCAATACGGTCACCATTCTGGCCTTCTTCTAATCGTGCTTTTGCCCCTTGCACTTGCGAAAATGCCACTTCTTTGGCCTTACGTGCATTATCTAGCTCATTCGCCGAAACATACCCTTTATTTTTTAAATTACTCAAACGTGCATATTCACGAGATGCATTTTGATATTGGGAGTTAGATTGCGCTAAAGTAGCCTTAAGATCACGGATAGTTTCTTCGCGAGTACCATTAATAGAGAGTTCTAACTGTGCTTTTGTTTGGTCTCTTGCCGCTTTCGACGCTTCATATTGTGCTTGCAGCTCAGGACTTTCTAATGTTAATAAGAGTTGCCCTTGTTTTACATCATCACCACGCTCAATATGACGTTCAACCACCCGCCCTTTTGCTTTCGACGTGACGATCACTTCGGGTGCATCTACCTCCCCCTGTAACAATAAATATTGGTTGTGAGAATGAAAAAGTGCCGCTGCTGCTATTAAGATAAGCATCAGCAAAATCAGTGCTATTGTTCTTTTTTTCATTATTTATGTGAACCTTAAATAATAACGGGGGAAACTATCATCCCTTGAGTATGACAAGAAAATTAAATACAGCGTTAATAAATTCGTGCGCAAGATCACGAAAAGGTAGGACATTGATTAATATTGAAACGATTTTGGCCTTATGTCAAATAATGATGAACGTACTTTTCCCAAATGTCGATTACTTAACCAATGGCTTACGGTATAATAACCACCCAAATAAAAACTAATAAAAGATAGTTAAAGTGAATAACTCTCCCCCAATGCAGCGCTAAAAAGTAATTCAGTAAGATAAAAAACGACAAGAGAAGATAGCTTGGGGAGCATACACAAGTATGTGACCCAAGGAGCTGAACGCAGTCAACACCCCACAATGTGAAACATGGCGAGCCATGCTCTAAATAGTTCGCATTATGGGTAGGCGACAAGAGAAGATAGCTTGGGGAGCATACACAAGTATGTGACCCAAGGAGCTGAACGCAGTCAACACCCCCAGAATGTGAAATATGACGAGCATGTACGAATTTGACTTAATATTACTCCTCCTCCAGCAAATGTGCGTCTACTTAGTGATCGCATGGGTCCTCAGTCGCACCCCGCTGGTTATCCCCTTACTTAAAGTTACTATCCGATTACCTCATAAGGTAATGTGCTACCTGATTTTCTCCGTATTTTGTATTATCGGGACTTATTTTGGTTTACATATAAATGATTCTATTGCAAATACTCGCGCTATTGGTGCCGTACTTGGCGGATTATTAGGCGGCCCTGCGGTAGGCTTTGCCGTCGGTTTTACTGGCGGATTACATCGTTACTCATTGGGTGGCATGAGCGCCTTTGCCTGTATGGTCTCAACGATTGTTGAAGGGTTAATTGGTGGATTAGTTCATCGTCACTTTATGAAACGTGGCGAAATTAATAAAATTTTTAACCCTGTGATCGCCAGCTGTGTCACTTTTATTGCTGAAATCATACAGATGCTAATTATTTTGTTGTTAGCAAAACCTTTCGATGAAGCCCTCGAACTCGTTAAAAATATCGCGGCACCAATGGTCATCGCGAATACGATTGGCGCAGCCATGTTTATTCGTATTTTACTCGACCGCCGTGCTATCGTTGAAAAATATACGACTGCATTCTCTGCTCAGGCACTAAAAATCGCCTTAACGACTGAAGGTATTCTGCGTAAAGGCTTCAATGCTGACAACAGTATGAAAGTCGCTAAGATTATTTATCAAGAGTTAGAAATTGGCGCCGTTGCCATTACTGATCGTGAAAAAATCCTCGCGTTTATTGGTATTGGTGCTGATCACCACCGACCCGGAACACCGATCTCATCCATTCAATCAAGACAAGCCATTGAAAACAATGAAGTTGTATATGCTGACGGCAATGAAACTCCATATAAATGTTCATTAAGCCCAACCTGCAAACTCGGCTCTGCATTAGTGATCCCATTACGTGGGGAAAATGAAAAAGTCATTGGTACAATAAAACTGTATGAAGCGAAAAATAGCTTGTTTAGTTCCATAAACCGGACCCTAGGTGAAGGGATCGCTAGCTTATTTTCCGCACAAATTTTAGCGGGCCAATATGAACGTAATAAACAATCATTATTGCAATCTGAAGTTAAGCTACTTCACGCCCAAGTCAATCCTCATTTTTTGTTCAATGTGCTCAACACGCTACAAGCAGTGATCCGCAAAGATAGCCAGCAAGCCGGCCAGCTTGTGCAGTATATCTCGACTTTTTTCCGTAATAACCTAAAAAGACCAGAACAAAATGCCACGCTCGGTGAAGAAATTGAACATATCAACGCCTATTTGCAGATAGAAAAAGCCCGTTTTCAAGAAAGCTTACAAATTCATATTGAGATCCCTGATGAAGTCAAACAGGTTGAACTTCCAGCATTTACTCTGCAGCCCCTTGTTGAAAATGCAATTAAACACGGCACCTCACAGTTATTAGAAACAGGATATATTACAATACGTAGTTATATCGGCAGTGAACATGTCTACATCGAAATAGAAGATAACGCGGGGCTATACAAGCCCACTAAAAAATCCGATGGCTTAGGAATGGGACTAGTCGATAAACGCTTACGTTTAAAATATGGTGAGCAATATGGTATCAGCGTAGAACATGAGCCAGAAAAATTCACTCGAATGAAAATTCGCCTGCCTTATTTGGCGACAACATAATAATGATTAAATTACCTCTATGAATGTATTGATTGTTGATGATGAACCTCTGGCACGTGAAAACGTGCGTTGCCTACTAGAAGAACACGATGATATTGAAATTATCGGTGAATGCGCCAATGCAATTGAAGCGATTGGGGTCATTCACAAAAAAAAGCCTGATGTGGTTTTTCTGGATATTCAAATGCCACGCTTAACAGGCCTTGAAATGGTGCGCATGTTAGATCCAGAAGACCGTCCCTATATTGTCTTTCTTACCGCTTTTAATGAATTTGCCATTCAGGCTTTTGAAGAGCATGCATTTGATTACTTATTGAAGCCTCTTGAAACAGAACGATTGGAAAAAACCTTGAACCGCCTACGTCAAGGTAAGCAAAAACAGAACCTTGAACTTCTAGTCAATAACGAACCACTAAAATTTATTCCATGCACGGGACATAGCCGAATTTACTTGATGAAGCTTGATGAAGTGCTATATGCCACTTCGCGGATGAGCGGTGTGTATGTAATGAGCACACAAGGGCAAGAAGGCTTTACTGAGCTCACCTTGCGCACATTAGAAATGCGCACACCATTAGTGCGCTGCCATCGCCAATATTTGGTCAATATGACTCAGTTAAATGAAATTCTGTTTGGCGACGGTGGACAAGCCGAGTTGGTACTCAGTTCCGGTGAACATATACCTGTCAGCCGCCGTTACCTCAAGCCACTAAAAGAGGCATTGGGTTTAGTTTGAGTGGTTAAATAATTAAAATCTCTGGCCCTCGCTGCTCTATAAGATGTAGCATTCTTAGAGCTGGGCCACTGGGTTTTTTTTCTTCTCTTTCCCACTTAGATACGCTTTCCTTAGACATGCCCAGCGCTAAAGCTAACATGGCTTGTGACATTCCATATTGAGCACGGAGTTGTTTGATTTGCGCACCGCTCATCATAGGTACTACCTTGATTTTATTATTTATTTTACGATTTCCAACCTTCTGTTCTAAATCAGTAACTAAACTTTTTGGTGCAGCATCAACCTGATGTAACTCTTTCGCTAGCTCAAGCATGTTTTCTAGTTTATTGCTCATCAGTAAGCTCCTCCAAAATATTATGTAAAACTAAATCAGCAATTTTATCATCCGTATAATTAAGAAAAAGTCGAGATAAATTCTTATACGCATCTAGTTCATCATCTTCAATTTCTTTTACTCCTTTAGCAGCTATATTGCATTTCTCCCAACCATCGGCAAAAAAGAGATGATGGCTAACTTTGAAGAATATAATAACCCTGACCCCACCACTTTTCCCTTTTCCATTAATGGCAATCCTTTTTTTAATTACACCACTTCCTAAGTCTGCTTCATAAACCCCCGCTAAGACTTCATTTGCAGCCTTAAGCAAGTGTTTATCCATTATCTTAATTTTTTTGGTGCTTCGCTTAAATGAGGAAATTTTATAGAACGCCACAACTACTCTCCATGTAGTACCTATTACTATAGTAGCAAGTGCCATTTTTGAAGACAATATATATTGCTCATTTTTAAAACAACAAAAAACCCGCATTTCCAAGAAATGCGGGTTTTCATTTTATTAGGGAATAACTTCCCTAAAACCTAGCAATTACGCGTTATGGCTGCTGCTACGACGACGAGGTGCTGCATTAGTGCCATCTTGGCGTGGTGCAGAGTTACCACGGTCACGGTTACCACCGCCACGACGTTCACCGCCGCCACGACGACCACCACCACGACGCTCACCCCCGCCGCGACGTTCGAACGGTTGTGCATCACCGATCAGCTGCATTTGAGTTGGTTTATTCAAAATGCGTGCGCGACTTAAATGCGTTAACACGTCAGTTGGCATGCCTTTTGGTAATTCAATTGTCGAATGTGTTCCGTACAATTTGATATTACCGATATAACGGCTACTGATATCCGCTTCATTAGCAATCGCACCAACAATGTGACGAACTTCCACACCATCATCACGGCCAACTTCAATACGGTACATTTCCATATCACCCACATCACGACGCTCACGACGTCCGCCACGCTCACCACGTTCTGCACGGTCAAAACCATTGCCGTTGCTGTTGCGGCGATCACCACGGCGATCATCGCGATCATTAAATTCACGACGTGGACGACGTGGCGCATCTGGTGGCAGGATCAGAGCACGTTCACCTTGTGCCATTTTCAGTAATGCTGCGGCTAAAGTCTCCATATCCACATCTTCTGATGGAGACATTTTCGCTAACAGTGAACGATATTGGTCTAAATCGCTGCTTTCTAACTGCTGCTGAATTTTCTCAGCGAATTTCGCCTGACGACGTTGGCTCAGCAGATCTGCATCTGGCAATTCAACTTCAGGGATAGTCAGTTTCATCGTGCGTTCAACGTTACGCAGCAGACGACGTTCACGGTTCTCAACGAACAGTAACGCACGACCTGCACGGCCTGCGCGGCCTGTACGCCCAATACGGTGAACGTAAGACTCAGCATCCATTGGGATGTCATAGTTAACAACTAGACTAATACGCTCAACGTCCAGGCCACGCGCTGCAACGTCAGTTGCGATCAAAATATCTAAACGACCATCTTTTAAGCGCTCTAAAGTTTGCTCACGCAGTGCTTGGTTCATGTCACCATTCAGTGCCGCACTGTTGTAGCCATTGCGTTCTAACGTTTCAGCCACTTCTAATGTTGCATTTTTGGTACGTACGAAAATAATCGCGGCATCGAAGTCTTCAGCTTCTAAGAAACGCACTAATGCTTCGTTTTTGCGCATGCCATACACTGTCCAATAGCTCTGAGCAATGTCTGGACGAGTGGTAATGCTAGCCTGAATACGAATTTCTTTCGGGTCTTTCATAAAACGACGTGTAATACGACGAATTGGCTCAGGCATTGTTGCAGAGAACAGCGCAGTTTGGTGCTCAGCTGGAATTTGGCTCATGATGTTTTCAACATCTTCAATGAAGCCCATACGCAGCATTTCATCAGCTTCGTCTAAAACTAAGCCTTTTAATTTAGAAAGATCTAACGTGCCACGTTTTAAGTGATCAAGGAGGCGACCCGGTGTACCCACAACAATTTGTGGCCCTTGGCGCAGTGCACGTAATTGTACGTCATAACGTTGACCACCATACAGGGCAACAACGTTAACGCGGTTCATATGTTTAGAGAAATCGCTCATTGCTTCCGCTACCTGAACAGCCAACTCACGAGTTGGTGCCAGTACTAAAATTTGCGGAGCTTTTAAATCTGGGTCGATGTTATGCAGCAATGGCAAACTGAATGCAGCCGTTTTACCGCTACCCGTTTGTGCCATACCTAAAACATCATTGCCATCCATTAACAATGGAATACATTGTTGCTGGATTGGAGATGGTTTTTCGTATCCCAGGTCATTTAGTGCTGTCAAAATAGATGCTGATAAACCTAACTCAGCAAAAGAAATATCGGTCTCAGTAGTCATGTAAAGGTGCCTCATACTTAATGGCAGCCAGTTTACATAACCATGGGAAAATCATTTCGGTCATTTTCATTTAAAATGTGAACTGGCTCAAATTGTGTTTATTAAACGAACAAATAGGCCGTCACCCCTAAGGATGATGACTTAAAAAAATATTGTGAAATGTTCGTCAGCTATTGCTGGCCCGATTCTAAAAGGTCGTCTTGTTCTTGGCCTAACAGCGCCAATTCCAACAATGCATAGCGGTGTTCAACAAAGCTGTGAGCGTTGTTAGCCACCGTCAGTTTGAATAACGCAGCTGCGCTATTCTTATCCCCCAGACTTAGGTAATGCTTACCTAAATAGAAGTTAGTTTCACTGAGATGCTCAGCGAGCGAAGTGTTATCCGTAGATGTTTCTTTCAAACGCTCCATCAATGTCGTTTCACTGATATTGCCAAGATAGAATTCTACGATATTCCAGCCCCATTGCCCTTTCTCCGCTTGGTTGTAGCGGGCGGCAAGATTATCTTGCGCCATACGCGGGTCTATGTCTTTCTCTACGAGATAAAGCCACAGAGTACGAAAAGGATCATTTGGATCTATCTGATAATACGCCAGCAGATCATCCTGCGCTAGTTTGTACCGTTCACCGTAATATAATGCGATGCCACGGTTCATTCGCGCGAAATTGTAAGTTGGATCAAGCTCTAAAACAGAATCAAACGCTTCATAGGCAGCATCATAATTCCCTGCCTGCGTAAAATATATTCCTAAAAAATTAAAAACTTCAGGAATATCAGGACGAATGGCTAACGCAGTTGAAAAATCATTACGCGCCAGTGCCCTTAAACCTAGACTATCATACAACACACCGCGCTCATATAAAAGCTGTGCGTATTCATCATCGGTTAAAGACCGGCTCGCAAGGATTTGTTCCATACGAGCCAGTATCACTTCTTGTTGCAATGAAGGTTGAAGTGGAACGGCAAATACCTCGTTCTTTCGCCAATCTTTGCTACTACATCCAATAATAACAAAAAAGATAAGCGCCAAGAGCACACGCGGTAACGTGCGATAATCTCTCACCCGAAGACAGATACTGTTCAACATACTCCGCCCTTACATTACCACGCTTTACAAATTATGGTTTCAGCAAATTTAGGCTGATAGCGCCCTAACTTAATAGAGCGCTGTTAGGTCAGCTTACTCTGCTGAGTCCTGCGGTTGCGCTGCTGGCTCTTCAGTTGCTACCGCTTCTTTCATGCTAAGACGGATACGGCCTTGACGGTCGATTTCCAAGACTTTAACAGGAACTTCTTGACCCATTTGCAGGTAATCAGTCACTTTCTCAACACGTTTGTCCGCGATTTGAGAAATATGAACCAGACCTTCTTTGCCACCACCGATAGCAACAAATGCACCAAAGTCGACGATACGAGTGACTTTACCTGGGTAAATGCGGCCTACTTCAACTTCTGCAGTAATGTCTTCAATACGACGAATCGCTTCTTTCGCTTTTATGCCATCCGTTGCTGCAATCTTCACAGTACCGTCATCTTCGATTTCGATTGTTGTGCCTGTTTCTTCCGTTAACGCACGGATCACAGAACCACCTTTACCGATGACATCTTTGATTTTGTCTGGGTTGATGCGGATAGTGTAAATACGTGGAGCAAATTCAGAGATTTCTTCACGTGGACCATTGATTGCTTGTTCCATCGTACCAAGAATGTGCAAACGCGCACCTTTTGCTTGGTTTAATGCAACTTGCATGATCTCGCTAGTGATACCTTCGATTTTGATATCCATTTGCAGTGCGCTGATACCTTCACGGCTACCCGCTACTTTAAAGTCCATATCACCTAAGTGGTCTTCATCACCTAAGATATCGGACAGAACAACGAAGTCGTTGCCTTCTTTTACCAAGCCCATTGCGATACCCGCAACCGCAGCTTTAATTGGTACACCTGCATCCATCAGTGCTAATGACGCACCACAAACAGACGCCATTGAAGATGAACCGTTAGATTCAGTAATCTCAGACACCACACGTACTGTGTATGGGAAATCTGCGTGGTCAGGCATAACCGCTAACACACCGCGTTTCGCTAAACGGCCATGGCCGATTTCACGACGTTTTGGTGAGCCAACCATGCCAGTTTCACCGACAGAGTATGGAGGGAAGTTATAGTGGAACAAGAAACGGTCAGTGTACTCGCCCATTAATTGGTCGATAACCTGTGCATCACGCTCTGTACCTAATGTTGCGGTCACTAACGCCTGAGTTTCACCACGAGTGAACAACGCAGAACCGTGAGTACGAGGCAGAACACCAGTACGTACATCCAGTGCACGGACCATATCTTTTTCGCGGCCATCAATACGTGGCTCACCACGAATAACACGGCTACGAACCACTTGTTTTTCTAAGTTAGCTAAAATATCAGCCACTTCAGAAACATCAACGTTTTCATCTTCAGCAACTAATACCGCAGTGACTTCTTCTTTGATTAAGTCAACTTGTGCGTAACGTTCTTGTTTCTCAGTAATGCGGTAGGCATCACCCATACGGCTTTCAGCTAATGCCGCGACACGGTCATTCAGAGCTTGATTAACTGGCTCTGGCTGCCAATCCCATTTCTCTTTACCGGCTTCTTTCACTAACTCATTGATATTCTGAATAACAATTTGCTGTTGATCGTGGCCAAATACCACCGCACCTAACATTTGTTCTTCACTTAACAAATCAGCTTCAGATTCAACCATTAATACTGCGTTATCAGTACCTGCAACCACTAAATCTAAACGGCTGTTTTTCAGTTCGTCTGCTGTTGGGTTCAGAACATATTGGTCATTGATAAAACCAACACGAGCTGCCCCAATTGGGCCATTGAATGGAACACCAGACAGCGCTAATACCGCAGATGCGCCGATCATCGCAACGATATCAGGGTTAACTTGTGGGTTAACAGAGACAACGGTAGCAATGATTTGAATTTCGTTGTAAAAACCTTCTGGGAACAGAGGACGTAGAGGACGGTCAATCAAACGTGCGATTAATGTTTCGCCTTCACCAGGACGACCTTCACGACGGAAGAAACTGCCTGGGATGCGGCCTGCTGCATATGTACGTTCTTGATAGTTAACCGTTAAAGGGAAGAAGTCTTGGCCTTCTTTCACTTTTTTCTGTGCAACCGCAGTAACAAATACTGCAGTGTCATCCATGTTAACCATAACAGCTGCAGATGCTTGGCGTGCAATCATACCTGTTTCAATCGAAACAGTATGTTGACCATATTGGAATTTACGAACAATAGGATTTAACACTATATTACCCTTTTTGTAAGGCCCCTTGAGATTCTCAGGGAGCATTGGCTTACTCTTCCTACTACAGCCTCGCGACTAATGAGAATACTGATATTCCTGTAATCAATTCTCTCATTAGCCGCGCGAATCGGATGTAGTGAAGAGGCATAAATAAAAACAACTTACTACGATTTACAGCTTAGCATTTAAGTTAAGTATAATTCGAGTATTACTTCAACTTTCAAAATAACTTTTAGAAGAAAAGGGGCCAATTGGCCCCTTTCCTCTGAAACTGACAAGATTAGCGACGCAGACCTAAACGCTCGATAAGAGCAGTGTAGCGCGCGATATCTTTACCTTTCAAGTAAGCTTGTAAGCGACGACGCTGAGCAACCATACGCAGCAGACCACGACGGCTGTGGTGATCTTTTTTGTGCTCTGCAAAGTGGCTTTGCAGGTGGTTGATTTGTGCAGTCAGCAGAGCGATTTGAACTTCGCTTGAACCAGTGTCATTTTCACCGCGGCCGAACTCAGCAACGATTTTAGCTTTCGCTTCATTACTTAGAGACATAATAAACTCCAAAATGATTAATGTAAGTGATGAGAGCCAATCTCTAATTTAGCATCTCAAGATTAAGCGCCGCTATTCTACGCTGCTTAAGGCAGCAAAGCAATAAGCGCCACTATGCGGACGGTTCATTTTCCACGACCAAACGCTTCGGTGCAAGTCGGCCATCTTCGCTGATAAGAGCAATACCGATAAATCGTTGCGCTTCACCGCAGGTGACACGTACCATACAACCCTCTTCAAGGGCTTGGACTGCGGCTCTCACAGGTTGACCCTGTTTGAAATAAGCCGCTGTTTCTTCTGTAATATTTACTGCTGGAAAATGAACAACTGCGGTATCCATTGGCAATAATAAAGCGTCAAGCAAGGACTCAAAAGAACCTTCACCCTCATCGACTTTTGCCCGTAAAGCGGCTAGTTGCTCCAATGTTACCATTCGCTCATAAGGATAGTTAGCCACTTGCACTCGACGCAGGTAAATGACATGCGCACCACAGCCTAACATCTCACCTAAATCATCGATAATTGTACGAATATAGGTGCCTTTAGAGCAGTGTATTTCCAGTTCTAATTCATTATTTTCTAAACGAATAAACTGTAATTCATACACTGTAATTGGACGAGCTTCACGTTCAACGGTAATACCTTTACGCGCATATTCATACAATGGACGACCTTGGTGTTTCAACGCTGAATACATTGAAGGAACTTGTAATGTATCACCACGGAAAAATTCTAAAGCATCATCCAGTTGCTGCTGTGTAAACTCTACGTTACGCTCACTGATAATTTCGCCATGTGAATCTGACGTATCAGTACGCTGCCCAAGACGAGCAATGACGCGATAACGTTTATCTGAATCGAGTAAAAACTGGGAAAATTTCGTCGCTTCGCCGAGACAAACAGGCAACATACCGGTTGCGAGAGGGTCAAGTGCCCCTGTGTGCCCAGCTTTGTTGGCATTAAAAAAGCGCCGCACTTTCTGCAGCGCATCATTTGAAGAAATATCCGTGGGTTTATCCAGCAGCACTACACCGTCAATATTACGGCCGCTACGACGACGCCCCATTATTTTTCCTCTTTACTATCTGTATCAGCACGACGCTCTTCGTCATGGCGAATGACATTCGATACCAAGTTAGACATACGCATACCATCGACTAATGAGTTATCATATTCGAACGTTAACTCAGGAATGATACGTAAGCGCATCGCTTTACCAATTAATGAACGAATGAAACCCGCTGCTTCATTTAATGCTTTGATACCATCAGCAACCATCTCTTCTTCGCTTTTATCGTTCGCGATATTAAAGAAAGTCACAAAGACTTTACCGTATGCAAGATCGCGAGATAACTCGACACCTGAAACAGTCGCCATACCAATGCGCGGATCTTTAATCTCACGCTGTAAAATGATCGCAATTTCTTTTTGCATCTCTTGCGCAACGCGCTGAGCTCGGCTGAATTCTTTTGCCATCGTCATGTCTCCTGACAATAAAGGGGGCAATCGCCCCCTTATTAACACTATTTTGTAGTCACGATGCTTCGTGGGTTCTCACAAAATTAACCGTCGATAGAACGCTTAACTTCAATGACTTCGAAGACTTCGATCATATCGCCAACGCGAACGTCGTTGTAGTTCTTAACGCCGATACCACATTCCATACCGTTACGAACTTCACTGACGTCATCTTTGAAGCGACGCAGTGATTCTAACTCACCTTCGTAGATAACAACGTTATCACGTAATACGCGGATTGGGTTATTACGTTTGATGGTGCCTTCAGTAACCATACAACCAGCAACTGCACCGAATTTTGGTGATTTAAACACATCACGGACTTCTGCAAGACCAATGATTTGCTGTTTGTATTCAGGCGCTAACATACCGCTCATCGCTTGTTTGATTTCATCAATCAAGCTATAGATAACAGAGTAGTAGCGTAAGTCAACGCTTTCACTTTCAATGACACGACGTGCAGAAGCATCAGCACGGACGTTAAATCCTAAAATGATAGCATTCGATGCCGCTGCTAATGTTGCGTCAGTTTCAGTGATACCACCAACACCAGAACCGATGATTTTAATTTTAACTTCATCAGTCGACAGCTTCATTAGAGAGTCAGTAATCGCTTCACAAGTACCTTGAACGTCGGTTTTCAGAACGATGTTCAGCTCAGAAACTTTACCTTCTTCCATGTTAGCAAACATGTTTTCCAGTTTAGATTTCTGCTGACGAGCGAGTTTAACATCACGGAATTTGCCTTGACGATACAGGGCAACTTCACGGGCTTTTTTCTCGTCGCGTACAACGGTCGCTTCATCACCTGCCGAAGGCACGTTAGATAAGCCTAAAATCTCAACAGGCATTGAAGGTCCTGCAGACTGAACGTCTTTACCTAATTCATTACGCATAGCACGAATACGACCGTATTCGAAACCACACAGGACGATATCGCCTTTGTTCAGTGTACCTTCTTGAACTAAGATTGTCGCAACTGGGCCACGACCTTTATCCAGATAAGACTCAACGACCACGCCACTCGCCATACCGGTATAAACCGCTTTAAGTTCTAATACTTCAGCTTGCAGCAACAGCGCATCAAGTAAATCGTCAATACCTGTACCCACTTTCGCAGATACACCAATAAATTGAGTATCACCGCCCCATTCTTCAGAAATAACACCGTACTGAGACAGTTCATTTCTAACGCGGTCTGGGTCAGCTTCTGGCTTATCAATTTTATTCACTGCAACTACGATTGGAACACCCGCTGCTTTTGCGTGCTGGATAGCTTCGATAGTTTGTGGCATTACACCATCGTCCGCTGCAACAACCAGTACAACGATATCCGTTGCCTGGGCACCACGAGCACGCATGGAAGTAAACGCGGCGTGACCTGGGGTATCTAAGAAGGTAATCATACCTTTGTCAGTTTGGACGTGATACGCACCAATGTGCTGAGTAATACCGCCCGCTTCACCTGACGCCACTTTCGTTGAACGAATGTAGTCAAGTAAAGAAGTTTTACCGTGGTCAACGTGACCCATGATGGTGACAACTGGTGCGCGAGGCTCTTGCGCTGCAGAACCAGTATCACGGTCATTCATTACTGATTCTTCTAACTCGTTCTCACGACGCAGAATCACTTTATGGCCCATTTCTTCTGCGACTAGCTGTGCAGTTTCTTGGTCAATCACTTGGTTGATAGTCGCCATTGCGCCCATCTTCATCATCGTTTTGATGACTTGAGAACCTTTTACTGCCATTTTATTAGCAAGTTCACCAACCGTGATTGTTTCACCAATCACAACATCACGGTTAACCGCTGCAGCTGGCTTAGTAAAGCTTTGTTGCAAAGAACTGCCTTTACGTTGTTTACCTTTACTGCGACCTGAACGGCCCGCGGCGCGTTCTTCTTCGCGATCTGCCTTTTCAGAAAGTTTATTACCTTTCTTTTGGCGAGGTGCTTTTGCAGTACGATTACGTGAACGACGGCCTTCTTCTTTCTCATCACTTTCATCTTCAGCCGCGCGAGCGTGCGTCGACGTTGTGGTGTGATAATCGCTGTCTTCGTCAGTTTTCGTTTCAGCAGTCCACTTTTCACCGTTTTCTTCTGCCATTTTGCGTGCTTCTTCAGCTACGCGACGCGCTTCTGCTTCAACTTTGCGCTGAGTTTCTTCTTCAGCTTTACGTTTTAGCTCCGCAGCTTCAGCTTCACGGCGTTGTTTGTCGGCATTACTTTCTACAGCTTTGCCTGGTTTTTGTTGATTTTCGCTTGGTTTCACTTTTTCTCTTTCCGCTGCTTCGCGCGTAGCTTTATCTGCTGCTTCACGTTTTGCTTTCTCTTGGGCTTCACGTTTTGCCTTTTCTTCCGCTTCACGTTTAGCTGTTTCTTCTGCTAATCGTTTAGCTTCTGCTTGACGTTGTGCCAGTTCTTCAGCTTCGCGCTGTGCCTGCTCTTCCGCCTCACGCTGCGCCTGCTCTTCCGCTTTTGCTTCTTCAGCATCACGGTTCACATAAGTGCGTTTTTTGCGGACTTCGACATTTACCGATTTGCTTTTGCCACCGGTGACGGGGACACTCAGCGTACTACGAGTTTTGCGCTGTAGTGTCAATTTGCTTGGCTGACCCGTTGCACCGCCTTGTTCACGGTTTAAATGGCTCAGTAAAGCTTCTTTTTCTGACTGGCTAACAGAGTCATTCTCACCTTTTTTGATCCCTGCTTCAGCAAATTGCTGTACCAGGCGATCAACTGTGGTTTGAATTTCCGTTGCCAATGTTTTTACAGTTTCTGTCATGCCGTTCCTTCCTGCTACAGTGTTTACGCATCGTTACCGAACCAGCAAATATTACGTGCGGCCATGATGAGCGTACCTGCTTTCTCATCATCCAGACCTTCAATATCAATCAGGTCGTCGATGCCCTGCTCAGCAAGATCTTCCAGTGTACAGATTCCACGTGTAGCCAAATTATAGGCAAGAGTATGATCCATACCTTCAAGATTCAACAAATCTTCTGCTGGCTGATTATCACCGAGGCTCTCTTTTTGAGCCAATTCTATTGTGGTGAGGGCCGCTTTCGCTCTTTCACGTAGAACTTCAACAGTCTCTTCATCAAGACCATCAATTTCCAGAAGTTCATTAATAGGCACGTAAGCCAGTTCTTCTAACGTCGAGAAGCCTTCTTCAACAAGTGCAGTGGCAAACTCTTCATCAATATCAAGATGCTTGGTGAATGTATCAATAGAAGCATGTGCTTCTGCCTGATGTTTTGCATTGAGCTCTTCTGCGGTCATGACATTTAATTCCCATTTGTCATCACCACGGTGTTTTTTCAGTAACTGAGCTGCCAGACGCACGTTTTGACCGTTACGCCCAATGGCTTGTGCCAAGTTACTACTTTCTACGGCAACATCCATCGTACATTTGTCTTCATCGACGACAATAGATGCAACATCAGCCGGAGCCATAGCATTAATAACGAACTGAGCTGGGTTATCATCCCATAACACAATATCAATTCTTTCGCCGCCTAGTTCACTAGAAACGGCTTGAACACGTGCGCCACGCATACCAACACAAGCACCAACTGGGTCAATACGCTTGTCATTAGTTTTTACTGCGATTTTTGCACGAGAACCTGGATCACGGGCAGCGGCTTTGATTTCAATAATTTCTTCGCCAATTTCTGGCACTTCAATGCGGAATAATTCAATCAACATTTCAGGGCGAGAACGCGTAACAAAAAGTTGTGCGCCGCGTGCTTCAGGACGAACATCATACAGGACTCCGCGGATACGGTCACCTGGACGGAAGTTTTCACGTGGCAACATATCTTCACGCAGAATAACCGCTTCCGCATTATTGCCTAAATCTAACGTGATATTTTCACGGTTCACTTTTTTTACCTGAGCAGTGATAATTTCACCTTGTTGCTCACGGAATTGGTCAACAACCATAGCACGTTCTGCTTCGCGCACTTTTTGCACGATAACTTGCTTAGCTGTTTGAGTGGTAATACGGTCAAATACAACAGACTCGATTTGGTCTTCGACATACTCTCCAAGCTGCAGCGCAGGATCTTCGTATTGAGCCGCTTCCAACGTAATTTCACGTGTTGGCATTGTGACTTCTTCCACAATTAACCAACGACGAAACGTGTCGAAATCACCTGATTTACGGTCAATTTCCACACGGACATCAATTTCTTGCTCGTATTTCTTTTTAGTCGCCGTCGCTAATGCAGTTTCCAGAGCCTCGAAGATTTTTTCACGAGGGAGGGATTTTTCGTTAGAAACCGCTTCTACAACAGCCAGAATTTCTTTATTCATCCTAGTTGCCTCATTGAACTTTATTAAAAGTGGGGTACCAAGTTAGCTTTCTGGATGTTGCCGAGGGCGAACACCTCATCCTTACCATCTACAGTAACCGTAATCATTTCACCGTCTATGGCCTTAATAATACCTTGCCACCTACGGCGGTTCTGCATTGCTATACGCAAAGTCAATGCTACCTCTTCACCCATAAAACGCTCGTAATGCGCAATTGTGAATAATGGGCGCTCAAGCCCTGGTGACGAGATTTCCAGGTTATAAATGACAGAAATTGGATCTTCAACGTCCAATACTGCACTGACCTGATGGCTGACATCAGCACAATCATCAACAGTGATGCCTTCTTCACTATCGATGAAGACACGCAGTGTCGATGTGCGACCACGGATAAACTCTAAGCCAACAAATTCAAAGCCTAGCGCCTCCACCGGTGCTGAAATCATCTCTGTTAATTTCTGTTCTAATGTGGACAAGGCCACCCCCAGACATAAAAAAAGGGCTATAAAAGCCCAGTTAATTCGATTGTCAAATAACAAAAAACCCCGAAATTCGGGGCTTTATGCAACTGGACCCTGTAGTGCACGGGTTCACCATATTCTTATTATACCTGTAAAATCTAGAGAAATCGATGAGAAATTTTGAGAGCTATTAGATAACTACACTTGATTACTACACCGGATAACTACTATAGACCACGATACTGACAAGGTATGTTGAATAAGAAATGGTTGCGGGAGCCGGATTTGAACCGACGACCTTCGGGTTATGAGCCCGACGAGCTACCAAGCTGCTCCATCCCGCGTTCGAAAACGTGTCATATTCTACACAGATAACCTGTAAATCACAAGCCATCTTAAATAATGGTGCCGAGGACGGGACTTGAACCCGTACGCCCGTTTTGTAGGCACTACCACCTCAAGGTAGCGTGTATACCAATTTCACCACCTCGGCACTGAGGCGAGGTTATCAATACTTAATCAATAACCTCAAATTTTAACTTCTTACTCATCGCTGAGTTTACTACTTAATGATGGCATTAGTCGCCTTCATTCGGGATCTTTCACACTTAACGAGGAATGTCGCTCGTTGGTGTAGCTGGTGCCGCCGGAACGTCTGTTGGTTGCTCGACTTTAGTAGGTTCACTAATGTTTTCCCACTTACTACCACTACCAGTTCCGTACTTGTTGGCAGTCATGTTGCCAAGTATTAAACTGATGATGAAAAACACAGCAGCCAAGATCCCAGTCATACGGGTCATGAAGTTACCTGAACCCGATGAACCAAACAGTGTTGCAGAAGCGCCCGCACCGAATGATGCTCCCATGTCAGCACCTTTACCTTGCTGTAACATGATCAGAGCAATAAGCCCGATAGCCGCTAGCAAGAATATAATTAAAAGAGCTACATACATTTGAGTTACCTATTCAGTTGCGGTGCATAGCGTAATGCTATGACCTTTATCACTGCACACCTACTCATTTCGACCGTGAAGAAACACTCTTACGGGATTGAGCAGGTGCGAATACTAACCAAAGCTGAGCAGACAAGCAAGTCTATTTTAACTCCATTTGATTATTTGCAGAAAAAAACAACAAATCATCAAAATATTGCTCAGCTTCCCCAATAACAACTTAGCCAGCTGCTTTTACAGCATCAGCAATGCGGTTTGCCATTGCAGTCACATCAGCTTCGTTTTCACCTTCAACCATGACTCGGATTAACGGTTCTGTTCCTGATTTTCTTAGTAACACACGGCCTTTTCCTGCCAATTGTTTTTCAACCTCTTCGTTTGCAGCAACGACCCCATCACTCTGTAATGGGTCGTGTTGACCTTTGAAACGAACATTGACTAACACTTGAGGCAATAATTTCATGCCACTACATAAGTCATGCAAACTCATATGGTTGCGTACCATCGCACTTAATACCTGCAAGCCCGCAACAATACCGTCGCCGGTAGTCGTTTTATCTAATAAAATCACGTGACCTGAGTTTTCAGCCCCCATGCGCCAGCCTTTTTCCTGTAATTTTTCGAGCACATAGCGGTCGCCCACTTTTGCACGCTCGAAAGGAATTCCTAGCTGTTTTAGAGCGATTTCTAACCCCATATTACTCATTAATGTTCCCACTACGCCGCCTTTAAGCTGGCCTTGACGTAGCGCTTCACGAGCAATAATAAAGAGAATTTGATCACCATCGACTTTTTCACCGAGGTGGTCGACCATAATAATGCGGTCACCGTCACCATCAAATGCTAAACCGACGTGGGCTTTTTCTTCTAATACTTTTTGTTGTAGTTGACGAACATCCGTTGCACCACATTCTTCATTAATGTTGATCCCGTTCGGATCGCAACCAATAGTGATGACTTCAGCCCCTAATTCACGGAACACATTTGGTGCGATGTGGTACGTCGCTCCGTTTGCACAGTCAATCACAATCTTTAAACTCGCCAAACTTTGTTCGTTCGGGAATGTGCCTTTGCAGAATTCAATGTAACGTCCGGCAGCATCTACAATACGGTTTGCACGACCTAACTCAGCCGACTCAACGCAGGTAATCGGTTTTTCCATTTCAGCTTCAATGGCTTCTTCCACTTCATCTGGCAGCTTAGTTCCATCAATTGAGAAGAATTTAATCCCATTATCATAATATGGGTTATGAGATGCAGAAATCACAATCCCTGCTTCTGCACGGAAAGTGCGTGTTAAATAAGCGACTGCAGGGGTTGGCATTGGGCCTGTGAAAGAGGCAGATAGACCTGCTGCTGCTAAGCCCGCTTCTAATGAAGATTCCAACATATAGCCAGAAATACGCGTATCTTTACCAATGATAATTTTACGTGAGCCATGACGTGCAAGGACTTTTCCTGCCGCCCAACCTAATTTTAAAACAAAATCAGGGGTAATTGGGCTATCACCCACTTTGCCACGAATACCATCAGTACCAAAATATTTACGGTCGCTCATACGCTTATTTTTCCTTTTCTGACAGAGTCATCTGTACCACTTGCATCGCTTGCACGGTTTCTTTGACATCATGAACTCGAATGATGTGCGCACCTTGCATCGCAGCAATCACTGCACAAGTTAGGCTGCCGGCGAGGCGCTCTTGCGGTGGAACATTTAATAATTGTCCAATCATAGATTTACGTGACATCCCTGCCAATAGCGGTAGTCCGAAATTATGAAATTGTTCTAAGTTTGCCAATAACTGGTAATTATGCGACAAGTTTTTGCCAAAGCCAAAGCCTGGATCAAGGATAATTTGCTGTCTATCTATGCCTGCAGTCACGCATCGGGTGATTTCAGTGTTAAGATAGTCTTTTACTTCACGCACCACATTTTCATAATTCGGTGCTTCTTGCATTGTCCTTGGCTGACCTTGCATATGCATAATACATACGGGTAAACCTGTTTTCGCAGCGACGTCTAGTGCATCCGGCTCATGAAGCGAGCGAATATCATTGATGATATGCATGCCTGCATTTGCGGCTTCCGCCATGACTAGTGCTTTAGATGTATCGACTGAAATCCACACATCAAAACGTTGCGCTATCGCTTCAACCACGGGGATAACCCTATCAAGTTCCTCATTCACAGAAACTTCGGCAGCGCCAGGGCGGGTTGATTCGCCACCAATATCAATGATAGCCGCACCGTGTTGGACCATTTTGGCCACATATTCAAGCGCATCCTGATAACGATTATGAGTGCCACCATCTGAAAATGAATCAGGAGTAACATTCAAAATCCCCATCACCTTAGGCGTTGATAAGTCAAGGACACTGCCTCTCGCTTTGATCTGCATTGTTATTTTTCCTTAACGAAAAAAACCCCAGCGAACTGGGGTCTTCGTATTTTATTTACGACCGCTTATTGTGGCTTGCTGTCGTTATTGTCTGATGGGTTTGATTCATCAGCATTATTACTATTATCTGTCTTATTTGCTTCTTCAGTACTGTTTTTCGGCTCTTCAGATTGAGGTTTTTCAGCTGCGTTTGCTGCACCTTTACCAAATGTACCGGTCACATTACTGACTTTTTTGTCTTCATCCCAACCTGCAGGCTCACGAACTGGCCGACGATTCATTAAATCATCAATCATTGGCATATCGATAGTTTCATATTTTAACAATGCATCTTTCGTTGCATGTAGAATATCGATATTGTCTTCCAACGTTTTGTAAGCCAGTTGGTAACAGTAGTCTAAAATCTTCTTAATTTCTTCATCAACAATACGTGCTGTTTCATCAGAAATTCCAGAACCATTACCTGAAGAACGACCTAAGAACGCAGGGCCCTCTTCTTTCGAGTATTGCATTGGACCTAAACGGTCTGAGAAGCCCCATTGCGTTACCATGTTACGTGCAGTATTGGTTGCGAACTGAATATCGGAAGAAGCCCCCGTAGTGACTTTATCACGCCCATAAATCAGTTCTTCGGCAATACGACCTGCATAGGCTGTTGCAATCATACCTTCAAGTTTCAAGCGACTACGACTAACTTCATCACCTTCAGGTAAAAAGAATGCTACACCCAGTGCTTGGCCACGAGGAACAATGGTAACTTTGTGAACAGGGTCATGTTCAGGCATTAAATGACCGACAATCATATGGCCACCTTCATGGTAAGCCGTTGATTCTTTTTGTTCTTCGGTCATCATCAGAGAGCGACGCTCTGCACCCATCCAAATTTTGTCACGCGCTTTTTCGAATTCCACCATGGAAACAACACGCATATTTGCACGTGCAGCAAATAATGCAGCTTCGTTAACCAAGTTCGCCAATTCAGCACCTGAGAAGCCCGGTGTTGCGCGTGCAAGAATGAAAGTATCCACATTTGGGTCGATAGGAACACGACGCATATGCACTTTCAGAATTTGTTCACGACCGCGAACGTCTGGTAAGCCAACGACTACCTGACGGTCAAAACGACCTGGACGTAATAAAGCAGGGTCAAGTACGTCAGCACGGTTAGTTGCTGCGATTACAATGATCCCCTCATTACCTTCGAAACCGTCCATCTCAACCAGCATTTGGTTCAGTGTTTGCTCACGCTCATCGTGACCACCACCAAGACCTGCACCACGTTGACGACCTACTGCATCAATCTCATCAATAAAGATGATACAAGGCGCTGCTTTTTTCGCTTGTTCGAACATATCACGAACACGAGAAGCACCAACCCCCACAAACATTTCCACGAAGTCTGAACCGGAAATAGTAAAGAATGGGACTTTAGCTTCACCTGCGATAGCCTTCGCCAGTAAGGTTTTACCTGTACCAGGAGGCCCTACCATCAGGACGCCTTTGGGAATTTTACCACCAAGTTTTTGGAAACGAGCAGGTTCACGCAGAAACTCTACGATTTCGCCCACTTCTTCTTTGGCTTCATCACACCCAGCAACGTCCGCAAATGTAGTTTTGATCTGATCTTCTGTCAGCATGCGGGCTTTACTTTTGCCAAATGACATTGCCCCCTTGCCGCCACCGCCTTGCATCTGGCGCATGAAGAAAATCCAGACACCAATCAACAGAAGCATTGGGAACCAGGAAATAAAAATAGATGTCAGTAAGCTAGGTTCTTCTGGTGGTTCACCAACAACCGTCACATGCTTATTCAGCAAAGTATCTAACAGCTTCTCATCCTGCATAGGAAGATAAGTTGTATAGCGGCTATTATCAGCCTTTCTGACGTTAAGTTCACGACCGGTGATACGAACTTCACGTACCTGATCCTGGGCTAACTCATTGATAAACGTTGAATAATCAACTCTGCGACTATTCGAATCGCTTGGGCCAAAACTCTGGAACAAGGACATCAGAACAACTGCGATGACTAACCAGAGAATCAGGTTTTTCGCCATGTCACTCAAGGGATTAACCTCATATTACAACTGTGTTAACAAATAACGCTCAGGGTACTATAGTTTTAGCCCTGTCGCTACAATGTATACTTCACGCGATCGTGCCCGCGAAGATTCAGGTTTACGAACTTTTACTTTCGTAAACAGGGAGCGGATATCCCTAAGGTAATCGTCAAAGCCTTCTCCCTGAAACACTTTAACAATGAAACTTCCCCCAGGAGCCAATACAGAACGGCACATATCCAATGCTAATTCAACTAGATACATAGAGCGAGGAATATCAACCGCTGGTGTCCCACTCATATTTGGCGCCATGTCAGACATGACCACCTGTACTTTTTTGTCGCCAACGCGTTCTAACAAAGCGGCGAGAACGGCTTCATCGCGAAAATCCCCTTGCAGGAAATCAACACCAACGATTGGGTCCATCGGCAATAAGTCACAAGCAATAACCCGCCCATTATGACCTATTTGGCTAACAACGTATTGCGACCAACCACCAGGGGCTGCTCCTAAATCAACAACGGTCATACCTGGTTTAAAAATTTTATCACCTTGCTGGATTTCCTCCAGCTTAAACCATGCACGTGAGCGTAGCCCTTTTTTTTGTGCTTGCTGAACATATTTATCACTAAAATGCTCTTGCAACCAGCGACTTGAGCTTGCCGAACGTTTTTTATTGGCCATTGTGCTTTCCAACTATACTAAAAGAACTTCACCTAACTTGCTGCTTCTTTACCACCAAAAAGATATAATTGATGGTGATAGATATCAGATGGCGGTAGAATAAGCCATTTTCAATACTAACCAAGCAAAAAATCAATGAATCTTAATAAAAAACAAATTCAGCACCTAAAAAGTCTCGCTCACCACTTAAACCCTGTTGTTATGATCGGCAACAATGGTTTAACCGAAGGTGTTTTAGCTGAGATTGAACTCTCATTAGCGCATCATGAGCTTATCAAAGTCAAGATCGCAGGCGAAGACCGCGATACTAAAAATTTGATCGCTGATGCGATTGTTCGCGAAACTGGTGCAGTAAATGTACAAATCATCGGTAAAATTCTTGTTATCTACCGTCCTTCGGCAGACCGCAAAATCATTTTACCTAAATAATCCCCCATCATTTATATAAAAATGCCATTGAAAGCATGTTTTATATGGTGAAAAAGGCCGCCTGCGGCCTTTTTCTTTAAATCAGGGAAATAATATAACCAATTCAGGCAAATAGGAATCAGATATACTCAACTTTAAGAATTTCGAACTCGACATCGCCACCTGGGGTTTTAATCGAGACCGCATCATCAACTTCTTTGCCTACTAAGCCGCGTGCTATCGGTGAGTTCACTGAAATCAGATTGATCTTAATATCGGCTTCATCATCACCAACAATACGATACGTTAGCTCTTCGTCAGTATCAACATTCAATACTGTTACCGTTGAGCCAAAGATAACGCGACCGTTATTGACCATTTTAGTGACATCGATCACTTGAGCGTGAGAAAGTTTACCTTCAATTTCTTGAATACGGCCCTCACAGAAACCTTGTTGCTCACGTGCTGCATGATATTCTGCATTTTCTTTTAAGTCACCGTGCTCACGCGCTTCCGCAATAGATGCAATAATTTCTGGGCGACGGACAGATTTAAGGAATTCAAGCTCTTCTCTTAGCTTATCCGCACCAAGTACCGTCATCGGGATCTGTTTCATTAATAAATACCTCGGTTCAATCCTATCTAAAAACAAGTATCTTCCTGATTTTGTAACAACAGTACACCGAACACCTGCGTAAAACGGGGGTGTTCTAGTAAAAAAACGCAATCAGACTCATGTACTCATTTATCTTATCATAATGTACGCTATTTTAACTGAGACTTAATAACGGGTCACCGTTTACTTTCTTAGGCATTACACTTTAGTATGTATTATATGTCCACCCTAATGCGTGAAATATATGTCATTATTAACTTTAACCAGAAAATGGATAATCTCTTTAGGAATAACCTTAGCCAGTGCGCAAGCTCTAGCTATTCCTATTGATGAGTACAAACAATATTTACCTGATGGCACTAACCTTGCTCTGGTCGCGCAAAAAGTGGGAAGTAGTACTCCATTAATTGATTATAATGCGCAGCAAATGGCATTACCTGCAAGTACGCAAAAGGTTGTGACCGCTCTTGCTGCCCTGTTACAACTGGGGCCAGACTACCGTTTTGTCACCAATTTTGAAACTGATGCAAAACTTAGCAACAACACGCTAACGGGTGATTTAGTGATCCGCTTCAGTGGTGACCCGACATTAACCCGCCAACAAATTCGCAATATGGCTAATGCATTAAAGCAGCTTGGGATCCATAAAGTTGACGGCGATCTCGTCGTTGATATTTCTGCTTTTACTAGCCATGACAAAGCACCCGGTTGGGTTTGGAATGATATGACCCAATGCTTTAGTGCGCCACCTGCAGCGGCTATTATTGACCGAAACTGTTTTTCCGTTTCTCTTTACCCCGCTGAAAAAGCAGGAGATTATGCATTCATTAAGGCGGCTAGTTTTTATCCTGTCAATATGTTCAGCGAAGTCAAAACATTAGCTAAAGGCTCCCCAGAAGCACGCTATTGCGAGCTTGATGTCGTCCCTGGTGAACTGAACCGCTACACCCTAACAGGTTGTTTAACTCAACGCAGTGACCCTCTACCACTTGCTTTTGCTGTACAAAACGGAGCGAGTTACTCTGGAGCGATTGTCAAAAATGAGTTAACCACCGCTGGCATTGAGCTAACAGGCCATGTAAAAAAACGTACATTCCAAGCACCTCAATCACAGGTATTAGTCAAAACTGAATCTAAGCCACTTCATGACTTGCTAAAAGTGATGCTAAAAAAATCCGATAATATGATAGCGGATACCGTTTTTCGTACTATTGGTCGAGAATATTATGGTGTTCCAGGAACTTGGCGGTCAGGATCTGACGCGGTAAGGCAAGTACTGAAGCAAAAAGCGGGGATCGACCTTGGCAATACCGTGATGGTTGATGGGTCTGGTTTGTCCCGTCATAATTTGATCACGCCAGCAACGATGATGGAAGTTTTGCAATTTATCGCAAAAAACGATCAACAGCTTGATTTTATCTCCATGCTTCCGCTTGCAGGCCATGATGGCACATTGCGTTATCGCGGTGGCTTTGATGAGGCAGGAGTCAATGGTAAAGTTTCCGCCAAAACCGGGGCATTACAAGGGGTCTATAACCTCGCAGGCTTTATTACCACGGCGAGTGGGCAGCGAGTTGCCTTCGTGCAGTTTATTTCTGCGTATGCGGTACCACAAAACCAGCAGCGTACTCGTCGAGTTCCATTAGTACGGTTCGAAAGTCGCTTGTATAAAGATCTGTATCAGAAAAACTGATCACATCGCTTTTAGACATTAAAAAGGCGCTTTCGCGCCTTTTTACATTTCTAAGATAAACTATTTTTGGTAAATGATTTCGACACCTTCGTCGTCATCTTCATCCCAATCGTCATCCCAGTCATCATCAATATCATCAGCACCAGAAAGTTGCTCTTTGTGGTAGTCATCCCACATAAATTCAACTTTTTCAGGCTGCTGTGCATCTTCAGTGGTTGCCATATCACGCGGTTGAGTATTCATAAACTCCATGATATCCCAACACAGTGCTTTCACACCCTCGTGGTTAACCGCTGAAATCATGTAAAATTTATCTTCCCAGCCCATCGCTTTGGCAATTTCTGCTGCGCGCTCCGCTGACGCCTCTTCACCTAAAATATCAATCTTATTGAAGACTAACCAACGTGGTTTTGCTGCCAGCTTTTCACTGTATTTCTCTAACTCACTAATGATGATCTTCGCATTTTCGACAGGATCAGACTCATCGATAGGACAAATATCAACTAAGTGAAGCAAAACACGGCAGCGCTCTAAGTGTTTCAGGAATTGGATCCCAAGACCTGCACCTTCAGCTGCACCTTCGATCAACCCTGGAATATCGGCAACCACAAAGCTTTGTTCGTTATCCATACGCACAACGCCCAAGCTTGGGACTAAAGTGGTAAAGGGATAATCGGCAACTTTTGGCTTAGCGGCTGATACTGAACGAATAAATGTTGATTTACCCGCATTTGGCATACCAAGCATGCCCACATCCGCTAACAGCATTAACTCTAACAGTATTTCGCGGGTTTCCCCTTTTGTCCCCATTGTACGTTGACGTGGAGCCCGGTTTACTGAAGATTTAAAACGGGTATTTCCAAGACCATGGAAACCGCCCTTAGCGACCATGTGACGTTGTTCGTGACGCGTCATGTCACAGAGTATTTCGTTAGTCCCTAAGTCGCGTACACGCGTTCCTACAGGCACTTTCACTGTGATATCTTGACCACGCTTGCCCGTGCATTCACGGCTCTGGCCATTTTGACCACGTTCCGCACGAAATGATTTTTCAAAACGGTAATCGATTAACGTGTTGAGGTTTTCGTCCGCTTGTAAGTAAACGTCCCCACCATCGCCACCGTCACCACCGTCCGGCCCCCCTTTCGGGATGTATTTCTCACGGCGGAAGCTGACACAACCATTGCCACCATCTCCTGCCACGACCAATATTTTGGCTTCATCTACAAATTTCATAATTCTCTCTCCGCTTCTGAGCCGCATAACGCTGGATGGCTGTTCTACTCAGAGATGGTGCATCTTTAATACGTGTGTAGTTCATTAAAGATCAAATATCTGAATATAAAAAGCCCCGCAAAAGGTTTTTGCAGGGCTTTAATTCTGAATTAAAGGTCAGAAAACTTATTCAGCTTCGATGCTGATAAATTTACGATTGTTTGGACCTTTAACTTCAAATTTAACTTTACCGTCCGCTAATGCGAACAGAGTGTGGTCACGGCCACAACCTACGTTGTTACCTGCGTGGAACTTAGTACCACGTTGACGAACGATGATGCTACCTGCTAATACAGCTTCACCACCAAAACGTTTAACACCTAAACGTTTTGCTTCTGAGTCACGACCGTTACGAGTCGAACCACCAGCCTTTTTGTGTGCCATTAATCTGCTCTCCTAAATCTTAAGCGATGACAGTGATCTTAACATCAGTGAACCACTGACGATGACCCTGTTGTTTACGGCTATGTTTACGACGACGGAACTTGACGATTTTAACTTTTTCGCCACGACCGTGTGCAACCACTTCCGCTTTCACTTTAACGCCTTCAACGACAGGAGCACCGATTTGGATCTCATCGCCATTAGCAACCATTAGAACTTGATCAAATTCAACAGTTTCACCTGTTGCGATGTCCAGCTTTTCTAGGCGGACAGTTTGACCTTCGCTAACTCGGTGTTGTTTACCACCACTTTGGAAAACCGCGTACATATTAACTCCGCTTTCCGCGTACCCGTTAAATATTTCAATTCCAGAGCACGCTATAAAATATTCACAATAGGGCGCGAATTCTACGCAAAAAAGCATCAGAACACAAGCCAATAATGCGGTTAGATGACAAAAAATACGACTTTTTTCTCAATAACCGTTTTTGAGCATTGATTTAGTGCCTATTCACTCAATTGTTACTTATTTAAACATTTTTTGCATCACACCTGATAATCTTATAATTAATAATGTTATGCTAGAAAGATAACTGTTCTATCGGTCTCCCATTTTTTTATTTCGGGAATGAACCAAAAACTAATAATATGAATAAATTACAATGAATTTAGAATCTATCATTGAACTGACAACTGAGGATATGTCAGCGGTAAACGAAGCCATCCTCAGTCAATTGAATTCGGATGTTGCACTCATTAATCAGCTTGGTTATTACATCGTCAGTGGTGGCGGTAAAAGGATCCGGCCGATGATCGCAGTGCTTGCAGGTCGATCTTTAGGCTACTCGGGTCATAAACATACTCAAGTTGCTGCATTGATCGAGTTCATTCATACCGCAACGCTGCTACATGATGACGTCGTTGATGAGTCCGATATGCGTCGTGGAAAACAAACTGCAAATGCGGTTTTTGGTAATGCAGCGAGTGTCCTCGTGGGTGATTTTATTTACACTCGATCATTCCAGATGATGACGGATCTCGATTCAATGCGGGTGCTAAAACTGATGTCTGAAGCGACGAATGTGATCGCTGAAGGGGAAGTTTTACAGTTGATGAACTGCAACGATCCCAATATTACTGAAGAAAGCTACATGCAAGTGATCTACAGTAAAACTGCACGTCTTTTTGAAGCAGCCGCCCACGCATCTGCGATTTTAGCGAATGCAACACCGGCACAAGAAAAAGCGCTACAAGATTATGGTCGCTATATTGGTACCGCTTTTCAGTTAATTGACGATCTTCTCGATTATGATGCCGACAATACTCAATTGGGGAAAAATACGGGTGATGATTTAGATGAGGGTAAGCCTACACTTCCCCTACTTCACGCTATGCAAAATGGTAATGAAGAAGAGTCCGCGTTGATCCGCCAAGCGATTGAGCAAGGCAATGGGCGCCACCTGTTAGATACGGTTCTGGCAACCATGAAACGCTGTGGTTCCCTTGAATATACCTATGCAAGAGCCCAAGAAGAAGCACAAAAAGCGATTGATGCCTTGAATGTAATTGAAGATTCAATTTATAAAGATGCATTGATCGGCTTAGCTTATATTGCAATCCAACGCCATTCTTAGTCACTAGAAAAGACAAAGTAGATCAAGAAAAGGGGAAACGTTATTTTTCCCCTTTGTCTTCTTCATCGATTTGAGCAAGTAGTGACGATAAGCCATAACGCAGGATATATTTGACTATTTTATTGCGCTCGGACTCTGTCAGTTGATAATACGCTTCCGACCAAATTTGCAATGCATCTGTTCTTTGGCTTTGGTAAATTACCGAAGGCTCATGTAAGCTAAGCTGCCCTTGGATTTCTCCCGGTAAGCTTTCAAAATAATACTCAACGGCTTTACCCTGTACCCCTCTTTTACGGCGGTTTTTCCAACCTTCTCGTCTTGCCATTAGGTTAATTCCCTGAGGAGATGTCGGGAGTCCTTCTAACCCAGCTAATTCTTTGGCAGTGAACCACAATTTTTTCATTTTTCAATTCACACTTATATTATGAAACCTGCTTTTCAGCCTACTAAAATGTCATCTGTTAAACCGTTTTTTAAATTCAATATAATATTATTTTTATATATTAATTATTTACACCTTAAGTAATTGTAAATTATTTATTATTAATTAAATTTATTAGCGCTAATGCCCCTTCGCGCATAATAAATGTCAGGATAATGTCTCGTTCTTGGCTGGAAAGCTGGTTATAAGCCTCTTGCCAAATAAAGGCATTATCATTTCGTTTTGCTTGATAAGGTGGTGAGGTTTCGTTAGCAAACTGACTTTCAAAAATATCGATAGGTAAAGAACTTATATGGTATTCCAGCGCTTTACCTTGAATACCTCTTCTTTTACGGTTGACCCAGTTTTCACGCCTTGCCATAGCATTAATACCTTGGGTTGTCATGGGAAGCCCTTGTAACCCAACCAACTCTTTTGCCGTTAGCCATTCCTTGTACATGCTGACCCTCCTAGTCATGATGACAATTTGATTTTCAGTTGTTGAAAACTATCTCTATTTTCTCAAAACCCCATTAACCTATTCGTTTTGTTTATACATATAAATAATAATATACAAATTATATTTGTTATTAGAATTCTAATTTCTTTTAATAACAGACAATTAAATAATTTACTCTCTAATAATTTAACTAATTTTATTAATTAATCTAGATATATTATGAGTTCAAGTAAAAAGTAGCATTAAATATGTTATTCCTATCCCTAACTAGAAAGAGTTAGTTTTAATAACAAAGATTTATCCTAACTCACAGTTATTCATTCTGACTTTCCATTTAATTTCATAAAAACCACGACAGTTTCATAAAATGAATTTTTAAGAAAAAATCAGAAATTATTTTGGGAAATTTCTGTTATTTTATTTCCAATAACGAAACGGATGTACTGAATGTACCATAATTTTCTGTTACTCGTACCATTAACTCTACATGATTCTAAGTGAAAAAAGGACTAAAAAATGATTTTACGGAAATCGGACTGGCACCCTGCAGATATCATTGCTGCTTTACGTAAACGTGGAACAACACTTGCTGCAATTTCACGTGAGGCTGGACTAAGCTCTTCAACGTTAGCTAATGCACTATCACGCCCTTGGCCTAAAGGGGAATGGATCATTGCAAATTTCTTAGCCATTCACCCTGCTGAAATTTGGCCAAGTCGTTATTACGACCCAATTACGGGGGATTTATTAGAAAGAAAAGTCAGAGTTAAAGCACCAGTGGAAGATTAGAAACTGCATGGGATATAGCGATAAGGCCGTGAAAAATCAATCAATGTATTCACGGCTTTATCTTTTGATAACAACCAAATAAAAAAGGTTGAGTTCCGAACGAAACTCAACCCTTCACAATTTAGAAAAAGCGTTAATTGGCATTAGCCATTAATGAATTTTTCACCTAATTCGATATCTGCTTTTAATACATCTAGCATGTCTTTCAGCGCTTTTTCTTCAAATGCACTTAATTTACCAATTGGTAAATGTTTTTCGATACCGTTTCTGCCTAAAACGACTGGTTGTGCAAAGAAGCGAGCATATTCACCATCACCTTCAGTGTAAACACATTCAACCACATTGCTTTCACCTTGGAGACCACGAATTAACGATAAGCCTAAACGTGCAGCAGCTTGGCCCATCGATAAAGTTGCAGACCCACCACCCGCTTTCGCTTCAACGACTTCTGTACCTGCATTTTGAATGCGTTTAGTTAACGCTGCAACTTCTTCATCAGTGAAGCTAACACCTTCAATTTGAGATAACAGTGGCAGGATAGTCACACCAGAGTGGCCACCAATTACAGGCACTTCGATATCATTAACATTTTTGCCTTTTAGCTCAGCAACAAATGTATTAGAACGAATGATATCTAATGTCGTCACACCGAATAAACGGTTTTTATCGTATACGCCTGCTTTTTTCAGGACTTCCGCAGCGATAGCAACGGTGGTATTCACTGGGTTAGTGATAATACCGATCAATGCTTTAGGACAGGTTTCAGCAATTTGTTGGATCAGATTACGGACGATACCCGCATTGATGTTAAATAAGTCAGAACGATCCATGCCTGGTTTACGTGCGACACCCGCAGAAATAAGAACAATGTCAGCACCTTTCAATGCAGGTTTTGCATCTTCGCCGGCAAAGCCTGTCACTTTAACATCAGTTGGGATATGGCTTAAGTCAGCAGCAACACCTGGAGTGACTGGTGCGATGTCGTAGAGGGAGAGTTCTGAACCTGCTGGGAGCTGGTTTTTGAGAAGAAGGGCGAGAGCCTGACCGATACCACCTGCTGCACCTAGGACTGCAACTTTCATTCTGAAACTCCTTAATTTGTACTTTAAAAAGATATCACTTTATTTGTTATACACTTAACACATTACGTATAAAAAACAATTTGTTAACAGATAGAGAGAGAGTTTAACGCAAGAGAACTTGTTTATTAATTGCCAGTATTCTAAACAAATTCCTTATCTGTTAATGAGATAACGGGCACTTTTTTAACAAATAGTTTTTCTGGGTGTTGCATTTCGCACAATAAGTTGTTTTTAGTGTATATTATTCAATCAAAAATATTTTTATTAACAATAAATTTACAGTAGACATCTGGAAAATTCATTGTTCTATTATGCTAATTTTTCATTTTCGCAATTTACGATAACTTAATACTTTTAACTACCAATCCAAAATGAGACGACTTAACCTTAAGTTATTCGCTGGTTACAAAATCATCATAACGCAATTTTGTTGCATAAAAATGCACTTTTACGGATAATACAACTTAATTCAATGCAAAAGAATGGGTTAATTATGCGCACTCCGTCTAAACAAGAAGACTTGGTTAAGGCTTTTAAAGCCCTACTTAAAGAAGAAAAATTTAGCTCGCAAGCTGAGATCGTCACAGCTTTGCAAGAAGAAGGCTTCGAAAATATTAACCAATCAAAAATTTCCAGAATGCTTACCAAATTTGGTGCTGTTCGCACCCGTAATGCAAAAATGGAAATGGTATATTGCCTACCTACAGAGCCTGGTGTCCCTACCGCTACCAGTCCACTCAAAAACTTGGTTTTGGATATAGACTATAACCCTTCTGTTGTCGTGATCAGAACGAGTCCTGGTGCTGCACAGCTTATTGCACGTTTGTTAGATTCATTAGGTAAAGCAGAAGGAATTTTAGGTAGTATTGCTGGTGATGATACTATCTTCTCAACACCCGCCAACAATTTCACCACAAAAGAATTATATGAAGCGATTTTAGCGTTATTTGAACAAGAGCTTTAATCTATTGATATACATTAGCTTAAGAGGGAAATTGATTTCCCTCTTATTGTTTTTGTCTGTTTCTATTCTATTTTGAGACATCATTTTGCTATTTGATATTTTCCGTAACATCATACACTACGGTTTTCACTTCCTAATGCCAATTGCCTTTGGTTACCTATTTTGGCGAAAAAATTGGAAACTAGCGGCCCTGATAATGATTGCTACGATGGCTATCGATTTAGATCATCTGCTAGCTGACCCAATTTTCGACCCAGAGCGCTGTGGCATTGGTTTCCACCCACTCCATTCCTTTTGGGCTGCGGTTGTCTATGTCGTATTATTATTCATGCCATCATGGAAACTCAAAGCGATTGCGGTTGGCTGCTTGTTCCACCTTTTCACTGATTCACTAGATTGTTATATGGGAAGTTTAAAAAAAGAGATGAATAGCCCAATAACATTAAGTTTCATCACAGAACCACACTCATTAAGTACGCCAAACATAAAAAAACCCAGCAATCATAAGGATCACTGGGTAATCGAGTATATCGCTAATAAAGCTTAATCATCTTGTTCTGTTTCTGCCTTTGCTTTCAAAGCTGCGAGCAATTTGCCATGAATGCCGCTAAAGCCACCATTGCTCATCACCAAAATATGATCGCCCGGTTGTGCGGTTTCAATAATCATATTGGTGAATGCCTCAATATCTGCGCTCCAACGAGCTGGTTGAACACATTTTTCAGCGATGTCTGTCACCATCCAAGGAATATTGGCGGGTTGGAAAAGAAACACTTCATCTGCACGGCCAAGCGCAGGTGCAATATCATTTTTATTGATACCCATTTTCATCGTATTCGAGCGAGGTTCGAGTACCGCAAGAATACGTGAAGTTCCGCCAACTTTGCTGCGAAGTGCTTCTAACGTTGCCAAAATAGCAGTTGGGTGATGCGCGAAGTCATCGTAAACACTGACAGCATTTTCAACACCTCGTAGTTCAAGGCGACGGCGTGCATTGATAAAACTATTCAAAGCGAGGCAAGCTTCTTTTACTGGAACGCCCACATGGTGAGCCGCTGCAATCGCCATCAATGCATTTTGGATGTTGTGGTTACCCACTTGTGACCAAGTGACTTCTCCAACTTTTTCCTGCTGGTAGTACACAGCAAAGTGGCTGCCGTCGTGGCTGAGTTTCTCTGCTTGCCATCCGCCGTGCTCCCCACCCACCAGCTCTTGCTCACTCCAGCAACCCATTCCAATCACTTGTTTTAAATGATTGTCGTTGTCAGGTGTGAAAATTTTGCCGCTGGCTGGCACAATACGTACAAGATGATGGAACTGTTTTTGAATCGCTTCGAGGTTTTCAAAAATATCCGCATGGTCGAATTCAAGGTTGTTCAATACCAAGGTTTTCGGGCTGTAATGCACAAATTTAGAACGCTTATCAAAGAATGCACAGTCATACTCATCCGCTTCAATAACAAAAAACGGGCTTTCACCAATCTTAGCGGAGACATCAAAATTCCCTGGAACACCGCCAATTAGAAAGCCAGGCTTGTAACCACAGTCTTCTAAGATCCATGCAAGCATTCCTGCAGTAGTCGTTTTACCATGGGTCCCCGCCACAGCTAGTACCCAACGTTCAGGTAACACGTGGTCATGAAGCCACTGTGGGCCAGATGTATACGGTAAGCCTCTTTCTAGAACAGCTTCGACACAAGGGTTACCACGCGTCATTGCATTACCAATCACGACCATATCCGGTATTGGGTCAAGTTGAGCCGGATCATACCCCTGAATGAGTTCAATCCCTTGATTTTCAAGTAATGTGCTCATCGGTGGATACACATTGGCATCCGAACCCGTCACTTTATGTCCTAA
Organism: Providencia rettgeri; assembly: GCF_023205015.1. Classification (NCBI taxonomy): domain Bacteria; kingdom Pseudomonadati; phylum Pseudomonadota; class Gammaproteobacteria; order Enterobacterales; family Morganellaceae; genus Providencia; species Providencia rettgeri. The sequence goes on from NZ_CP096258.1 coordinate 4,119,682, forward strand.
AGAACGAGCCAATATTGCTAAGCTTCCCATAAAGGTGCCGCATATACCTAAAATATGTATGTGCATTCTTTTTCATCCAATTAGCATGAGGTTGGTCACTATTCTACCCATCAAAAACAGGTTTATAAATGCATTAACCTATTAATCTTTTTTTTATTTAGTTAAACTCTTCCCGCGCGAGGGTAAATGCCCCGCAAAACCTCTGTCAATTTTATTCAGGACCTTCGTCATGAAAACATTAGGCGAATTCATCGTCGAAAAGCAACAAGATTTTCCTCATGCAACAGGTGAGCTGACTTCTTTATTATCAGCTATCAAACTGGGCGCTAAAATTATCCATCGTGATATTAATAAAGCTGGACTTGTCGATATTCTTGGCACTAACGGTGTTTCGAATATTCAAGGTGAAGTTCAGATGAAGCTTGACCTGTATGCAAACGAAAAACTAAAAGCGGCTTTAAAAGCACGCGGAGAAGTCGCCGGTATCGCCTCTGAAGAAGAAGACGAAATTGTCATTTTCGAAGGAGACCGCGCAGAAAACGCAAAATATGTTGTTTTAATGGACCCACTTGATGGTTCTTCGAACATCGATGTAAACGTTTCCGTTGGAACAATTTTCTCCATTTACCATCGTATTACACCGATTGGCCAACCGGTTACAGAAGCGGATTTCCTGCAACCTGGTAACCGCCAAGTGGCTGCGGGCTACGTGGTTTACGGTTCATCAACGATGTTAGTTTACACCACGGGTGTTGGTGTACACGCGTTTACTTACGACCCATCATTGGGCGTGTTCTGCTTGTCTCATGAAAAAGTGATGTTCCCATCAGAAGGAAAAATGTACTCCATCAATGAAGGCAACTATATCAAGTTCCCGATGGGTGTTAAAAAGTACATTAAATATTGCCAAGAAGAAGATAAAGCAACAAATCGCCCGTATACCACACGTTATATCGGTTCTTTGGTTGCAGACTTCCATCGTAACTTGCTCAAAGGGGGAATTTATATTTACCCAAGTACGGCAAGCCATCCCAATGGAAAACTGCGCCTTCTGTACGAATGTAACCCAATTGCATTTTTAGCAGAGCAAGCCGGTGGTAAAGCCAGTGATGGAGCAAACCGCATTTTAGATATCATACCTAGCGAATTACACCAACGTGCGCCGTTCTTTGTCGGAACAGAGTCGATGGTAGAAAAAGCAGAATCATTTATGCGTGAATTCCCTGACACGGAATAATCTAATTCATTAATTATAAGGCGGGGCTTCCCGCCTTTTTTGTTCCTTTTTTTCACCAACTAGTGAGTTTTGCCCCCTTTTACGGCTATAATGTCCCTCACGCTATCTACTCTATTATTTAATTTGCCTAAAAACGGTAACACATTAAAATGAGTAAATTCATTATTCACACAAAGGATACATTTAAATGGGCCTGAACAATGTACCGGCAGGTAAAGATCTGCCAGAAGATATCTATGTTATCATCGAGATCCCAGCGAACGCAGATCCTATCAAATATGAAGTTGATAAAGACTCTGGTGCGCTGTTTGTAGACCGTTTCATGTCAACCGCGATGTTCTATCCATGCAACTATGGTTACATCAACAACACCCTGTCTTTAGATGGCGACCCAGTTGATGTATTAGTTCCAACTCCATACCCATTACAACCAGGCTCAGTCATCCGTTGCCGCCCTGTTGGCGTCCTAAAAATGACTGACGAGTCTGGTGAAGATGCAAAATTAGTGGCTGTTCCGCACACTAAATTAAGCAAAGAATACGATCACATCAAAGATGTGAACGACCTGCCAGAATTACTGCGTGCTCAAATTACTCATTTCTTTGAACATTACAAAGATTTAGAAAAAGGTAAATGGGTTAAAGTTGACGGTTGGGAAGATGCAGCATCTGCAAAAGCAGAGATCATCGAATCTTTCGAACGCGCTGCAAAAAAATAATCACCCTTTAAGGGCATAATGAAAGCACTGGTTAATATCAGTGCTTTTTTATGGGCTCTAATAGGTTGATTAGGCCATAAAGTAAAAACGCCAGCTATTATTGCTGGCGTTTTATATTTTACAACTCGATAGCGAGTCTTAAACCGTTATACTTCTTCATCACGTTTCAACCAGTCGCCACTCTTTATTTGGCGTAGACCATCAACGGAATGTTTATATAGATAAATCCAAGCGTTGCCATACGGCGTTGGGATGAGCTCCCTCACATAGTCTTGAGAATTTTTCTTTAACTCATCTAACTCTGTCAAAATGGACGGGTTGATTCGATACACTTCGCACTCTATCGCCCCATCCCCTTTGACAACTGCTGGATAATATCCAAGATCATACAGTTCATAGCCTTCTAGCTTATGTTCACCGAGTAGCTGAGCATAAGTCATCCAGTGATGATTTCCTTGCTTTTGTCTTAAGCTGCCATAAACAATTACACGCATAATCTAAAACTCAAATTGGTAAAGGAGATCCAATGCCTGATTAACACCAGACACAGCTTCTAAATACAGTTTTGGCATCAACCGATAACGTAAAGTTAACGTCGCCAATGAGTCAAAGATACCAACTCCATACTTCACTTGTAAATCATTAGTGATCTTACCGCTTACAACGACTTGAGAACCATCCCCCACACCTTGGGTATCGACGGCTAAATCAGAGACTCCAAATGTCTCACCAATTTTACCCACGAGTTGCCCACTTTGTGCTACACCTAAGCCTATTAACATAGATGTCATTTGTGAACCATTTGCGTCCCCACTGTCTAAGCCCTCTCCTCTTAATAAGTAAGACAGCGCTTCTTGCTGTGTTTTCGCCGGTTCAGAGAATATCTCTACTTTTGGTTTATCCGCAAGGCCTGTGACCTTCACCCCGGCAATCACGTTATCTGCGGTATTGTCTGGGTTACGAATCGCTTCTAAGTTTAAGAATGGTTGGTCTGCAGGGCCCGAGAACTGAATTTGGCCTTTACGGACAATCAAATCTTGCCCATAAGCACGGAAACGGCCAGCCGGAATATCTACTTGACCATTAATGTGCAAGCCATGGATATTCTGAACCACTTTCAATAAACCGGTTAGGCGTGCTTTTAAGCCAAATGCGTCTAATTGCACATCGTTGCCAATTTTAATATCCAAATTGGTCTGAATAGGAATGGATGGCGCTTTTTCCTCAATTGGCTGTAAATTGCTATCTAACATCACCACATCTGAAGACGCGCTTACCGCCGACTCAGGGAGTTCTTGAACAGTAATTCGAGCCCATGGAATATTGACGGTACCCTTTAACGTGAGTACCGAAGGTGATGCATCAAATACAATATCCGGTTGAACATCAATTTGGATCATCGGCGGTAAAGAAACGCGGAGGTTATTACCTCTCGCCATGACTTTTGCGCGCCATGCATCAATATTTCGCCAGTCCGCATCACCATCAATGTTCAGATAGCCCTCTGGCGTGTTTATCTGACCATTCATTACTGAGCTTGTGCCGTTGAAATTAATGCCTAAATGACCACTTTTGATATCAAACGGGATCATTGCCGATCTCACTTCTAAACTCGATAGCGCTAAATTACCATTTAATAATGGGTTATTTGCTGACCCACTTAAACGTAAATTCGCATTTAAGCTACCATTCGCCACCTCTTTCTGGCTTAGCAACGGCTTGATTAAATCTAATGTAACCGAATTAATTTCAACATTACCCGACAACAAACGACGTTTCTCAATATCAGACACTTGGATATTGCCGCGCATTTGCCCATTATTCGTTAGCCCAAACAGCCAGTTAAGGTCTGCCTTGCCATTTTTTAAGCCCGCACTTAACGTTAAGGTATCAAAAGCAATAGGTAAACGAGTACCATCCACAAACTGAACCGCTTTGACATCATTTCCTCGCAAGTCCAGCTTCACTTGTGGCATGCTACCATCTGCTTTCCAAATGGCATTAGCTTTACCCGTAAATACGCCACTGACTCGAGTATCTTGTGGCATAAATGGTTTGATCATGGCGAGATCAAAACGTTCTAGCACGATATCCGCGCTACCACTTTTACCGGCTTTAATCGGTTTTGGTACACACAAACGGGCATTCGGGTTAACCCAACAATGTCTGCCAATGGTCACTTCTTGTGTTTGGTTGGCATAATCGAGTGACATCGCTTGGTTTAAGCGCCATTCACCCACCACCGTATCAAATAAGGTGTTGGTTAAATTCCCTTTCCACACTTCAGTCTGCCGGTCAAAACTGCCTGCTAATGCTAATTGACCCGAAACTGGCTCACCCTTCATATTCAATTTTAACGTATGCTGTTTTTCACTGCCTTTCGCATCTAAAGTCAGGTTACTGACGACAAGGTCACCTTGTTTTAACTGACGCAAAACAACAGATAGGTTCCCTTTAATTTGTTCGCCTGTTGCCACATTTCCTTTGATAACAACATTTTCGATAGCGAGGTCATCCTGCCACTTCACGCCGCGTGCAGTGAGGTCAACAAGCGCTTCTGGCGTCTCTAAATTACCCCGTAATTTCATATCACCGGCAATCACGCCACCTAAGCCAGGCAGCAAACCATTCAGTTCAGGGGCATTAATTTTGGCATCAAGGTTCCATTTATCAGCAAGGGAGCCTTTTATATCGACATTATTTTTACCCAGTGCCAAATTAAAGTTTGGAATATCCCATTGGCCTGCTGCGTTACCTTTGGCTTTGCCGCGCGCTTTCAAGAGATTATTTTTGACATTACCATCCAAAATAATTTCAGGGATATCTAACTGCCAGCTACCACCGTATAAACTTCCACGAGTGGCAATCTTGCCATCCACTTTAGCAGGCCATTCAGGGTACTGTTTAGCCGTATTAATACCCGACAAGGTCAATACCGCATTCCAACTAATCGCCTTACTCCAGTCCGCTACACCTGTAATATCTGCATTACCCTGTAAAGCGGCTAAACGTAAGCGAGTTAAATTAATTTGCTCTTCATTACCTTTCGCATCTAATAGCAAGGTAGAGGGAGGGAGATCCTGCCCAGTGATCGCTGAACGTACAGACATATCATAAGCCGATGGCCGGCCATTTAGGCGCAGACGAGTCCCATCGAGTTGATATTGCGCCTCCCCCACTAACGGCCACGTTAACTTATCACTTTCTAATGTAAGCAAAATAGGTAGGTCTGCTTGTGACAAATCCGTTTCTGCATCTAATTTCGCATTAATTGGCCCGTGTAAGTTCAATGCCAATTTTAGCTCATCAACCAAACCGCCTTTTAAGGAGAGGTCTATTTTTTGCCCATCTAAATCCTCTAAACGGCTTTCCCCCACGACCGACAATGAGACTGGCCATTTATCTTGCAATGTTGCTGTGCCAGATAACGCAATATTCCCCTGCGGTGCATCGACTTTTAACTGTTTAACTAAAACTTGTTGCCCTTCATTCGAAAGGCTCAAGTGTAATTGGTTAATTTTAAGTTCAGTCGCTCCCGTTAATTGAAAATTCGAAGCATTAATGCCATCAACATTTAAATCAACAGGTAAAATAACTTCTGGTAATTCAGCGAGTAACGGTTTAGAAAATAGCGCTTTTAATTCGTCCGCTAATGATTTTTGTTCATTAACCGGCGTTGGCTCTGGCTGTTTCTCTTCAACGACGGCATCTGATTTGGTTTCAGGTAAATTAATTGCCAAATCCATGATATCGGTTGGAATGATAGTGATCGCTTTTCCTTCCCACGTGATCCCTGTGGTAAATTTGGCTAAATCGATGTCCATGCCATCCACATTGACGTGCGTTGAAACCAAAGCCAATTGATTCAAACGAATAGTCAAAGGTGCCTTGAGTTCGGTCAAAGGTTCAGATGGTGGCGTTTCTTCAGCAGGGGGAAATTGGGTAGTATCGACAGTAACAGTGACATTTTCCGTGCCTAAGTTGTCGACACAGAGTTCACGACTGGTTAAACAACCTAAACGTACCGCTAAATTTAATTTCCCTGCGTTAACATCAACCCCTGGCATTTGGTATTTAACGCCGCTTAGCGTTAAGTTACTAATATCCCCGTCAATTTTATCAATGGTTAATTCAGGAACAAAGCGTGTCGCTGTATTTAATGCAAAGTGAAGACCAGACTGGGTTCCAATCACCCAACTGAGTGCGGCAACAACCAGAACAAGAATTAATAAAATGGAAAGACTGGTCCATTTTAGCCACTTCAACCACCTCATAACTCAGTCCCCAAGCCGATATAAAACTGTATTTTGTTGTTATCTGGATCACCGATAGGTTTTGCTAAGTCTAATTTTATCGGCCCAACCGGTGAGACCCAGCGGATACCAATTCCCGCACCCGTTTTAAAATCATTATCTTTAAAATTATCAACGGCTTCACCACTATCAATAAAGGTTGCTCCCCACCAATTCCCTGTAAAGTTATATTGGTATTCCACAGAGCCTACCGCCAATTTTGATGCCCCTGTTAGTTTACCTTTACTATCTTCTGGCGAGATCTTTTGATAGCCATATCCACGCACGCTGCCGTCACCACCCGCAAAGAAACGCAAGTCCGGTGGAACTTTGTCGAAGTCATTGGTTTCAATCCAACCGATATTTCCACGAACAACAAAGCGATGACCTTCCCATGGCGTTCTGATCCATACATTTTTGGCTTGTAGTACAGCGAAGTCGATATCTGAACCCCATATTTTATTCGAATAATCAATAGAATAACGTTGGCTATCACCCCATGTTGGCATCACACCGCCGCGTTGGCGAATGCGGCTCACATAGGCCCCGGGATATAGCAACATGGTCGTATTCGTCACGTTGGCTTGGGTAAAGTTACTCAGCATCCAACGCATGTTTACACCATACTGCCAACCGGATGAATAATCCCAATTACGAGACACATTCAAGGTTGTTGTATTCGCTTGGGTATCATTTAAATCTGTCCGTTTAAAGCCCCCTTGAACCGCATAATATTGCTCAAGCGGGTTCGCTTTTAATGGAATTTTATAGCTCGCATCAATTAATTGTTCTGGTTGGGATAAACTAATATTTGACGTTAAACTCTGCCCACGGGAGTTGATCCACGGCTTATTCCATGTCGCTTTAACGCGAGGACCTACATCTGTTGCATACCCCCCACCAAGCTCAATAAAATTTTTGGCTCTAGGCGTCATCACCGCTTCCATCGGCAATTCATAGGAGTTTTCTTTTCGAGCACTCACGATGCGAGGCGTCACAATCGCAGAAGTGAACCAACCTGTTTCTGCTAACCGACGATTAAATTCAGCGAGTTGCTCTGATGTGTAGTATTCCCCTTTTTTGAAAGGCGCAAGGTTGTTCAGGTAATCTTCACGAATTTGTGAGCCTGAATAAGAAATGGCACCAAACCGATAGCGTTCACCACTGTTAAAATCAAAATCCCAATATGCCGCATGGTGATCAAGAGAAATACCCAATTGGCTTTTCTCCATCATCGCATCAAAATAACCTTTACGAACCGCTAAGCTGTTAAAGCGCCCTTTGAATTCTTCGTATTCGCCATCATTTTGAACAGTATCAAGCTTTGGCGTATATTGTTTGAGCATCTTTTCATAGGCTGGATCCGTTTTTGCTCCACCTTGTAACTCAACATTCACCCCTTTTAATAAAATAGGTTCCCCAGGAGTGACCTTGGCGGTTAAAACGGACCGAGCAGGCGGGGTTTTTTCTTCATAGCTAAACTCAACCGTGGGTTGGTAATAGCCTAAAGGCTTTAAACCTTCTTTAATTGCTTTCTCAACACGGGCTCGAAAACGGCCGTTTGGCACAACTTCATCTTGCGATATATTAGATAGCTGTACACGAACGTTTTGATTAAGTTGTCCTTCAAGGCCTTCAATATTAAGACGAAGATTAGCTGCGTGTGCCACTGGCACTGCCGCAGTTAGGCAGAGAAAACAAATTAGAGGGTATTTCGACACGCCTACTCCTAAGGTGATTGTTCGATTGACTAAATACTTCATATCAATTTATTTTGAGTAAAATTCGCCATAGACACAAGTTTTCATCCCCATTTTTAGATTATTTGTACGGTCAATATATATAGGAATCATTATGCCTTTTAATAAATTTCACTCTGCAAGTATTGCACAACCTCTGCCCGGCAGAGCAACTGCTATGACCTACTCACCATATCATGCACTTAACCATCATTCGATTGAGATTATTCCTAAGAATATGAAAGTTGCTTATTTTGCCATGGGCTGTTTTTGGGGAGTCGAACGACTATTTTGGCAGCAAGCTGGTGTTTATTCAACATCTGTAGGGTATTGTGGTGGTGTGACCCCTAACCCTACCTACGAAGAAGTTTGCTCAGAGCGAACTGGCCACGCAGAAGCGGTTCGTGTTGTTTTTGACCCGCAAATTATCAGTTACACCCAATTATTAGCTTTATTTTGGGAAAACCATGACCCCGCACAAGGTATGCGCCAAGGGAATGATATGGGGAGTCAATATCGTTCTGCCATTTATACTGTGTCTGATGAACAAGACCAACAAGCGATGGAGACACTGCAAGCTTACCAAGAGGCAATGAAAGCACAACATGACCCTCGTGCAATCACAACCGAAATAGCCCCATTAGACACTTTCTATTTCGCAGAAGATTACCACCAGCAGTATTTATACAAAAATCCAAATGGATATTGTGGATTAGGAGGAATTGGTGTTTGTTTACCACCTTCATTAAAAAGCTAAATCAATAGGTTAGTGCTGTAAATTCACTTTACAAATCGTTCAGGCTGTCTATCTATATTACTTAAGGCAGTTTGAATGATGATGAATATCTAGGCAGATAAATCACCTCAGTGCTATACTCATGCAACATATCAACAATTTGCGCATATTGCGCAACATATATTTGCATACTCAATATATTAAAATACACGAGACTATGCCTTCAGAGATCTTTGAATTTAATGGATTCTCCCTTTGATTGGCTGGATAACTTATGCTCAACAGTTTATTAATCGTTCTATTATTATGTGCAATCAGCGCATTCTTTTCTTTGTCAGAAATTTCTCTGGCAGCTTCCCGCCGTATTAAACTTAAGCTCATGGCCGATGAGGGCAACATTAACGCGGCTCGCGTGCTTAAATTACAAGAAATGCCGGGAATGTTCTTTACCGTCGTTCAAATTGGTTTAAATGCCGTTGCTATCCTTGCAGGTATTGTCGGGGAATCTGCGTTTTCTCCTGCTTTGTACGATATCTTTATTCAGTTTTTATCCCCAAGCTGGGCCCAACAAGTTTCATCCATCCTATCGTTCACCATTGTCACGAGCTTGTTTATTTTAGTGGCTGATTTAACGCCAAAACGTATCGGTATGGTAAAACCTGAAGCCATTGCTATTCGTATCGTGAATCCGATGCGCTTCTGCTTAGTGATACTGGGCCCATTCGTTTGGTTTTTTAATGGTCTCGCTAACCTAATTTTTAAATTATTCAAATTACCTACATCACGTAATGAAGACATCACTTCTGATGATATTTTTGCGGTTGTTGAAGCGGGTGCTGTCGCGGGTGTGTTACGTAAGCAAGAACATGAATTAATTGAGAATGTCTTTGAACTAGAATCACGTACTGTACCATCGGCTATGACCCCGCGTGAAAGTATCATCTATTTTGACAAAAACGAGTCAGAAGAAAGTATCAAACATAAAATATCAACCCAGCCACATTCTAAGTTCTTGGTCTGTGCGGGGGATATTGACCATGTTATCGGCTATGTTGATTCAAAAGAATTACTTAATCGTGTACTCAATGGGCAAAGTTTAAGCTTAAAAGAAGGTGCTCACATTAGAAATACGCTAATGATCCCTGACACCTTATCACTATCAGATACCTTAGAAGCCTTTAAAGCAAATGCGGTCGATTTTGCTGTTATTCTCAACGAATATGCATTGGTCATGGGTATCATTACCATCAATGATGTAATGATCACTTTAATGGGTGATTTAATTGGTCCAGGGCAAGAAGAGCAAATCGTGGTCCGTGATGAGAATTCTTGGTTAGTTGAAGGTGGAACACCAATCGAAGATGTGATGCGCATTTTGGATATTGATGATTTCCCTGACTTTAGCAACTATGAAACCATCGCAGGGTTTATGATGTACCGGTTAAGAAGAATGCCGAAGCGGACAGATTATGTGAAATATGCGGGTTATAAATTTGAAGTCGTCGATATCGATAATTACAAAATTGACCAACTACTCGTAACTCGCCTTACTACGGTGCCATCACCTGTGGTTGTACAGCCCGGAAAAAATACTATTGAAACGGCTGACGCAAAACAACAAACAAAAGATACTGAACATTAGTGCTTGATAGCGAAGCCGTTTCTTTCAATGCGCCACCCATGTGGCGCGTTGTTAACCAAAACCTTCTTGATTAACCTAACCCAGTTCCGCCTGCAATAATGAAACCTGTTTATTGACCTCACTCATCACATTGTAATGGCGCTTATCACTGATTTTAGGTGGTAGAATTTTCCCATAATTAAACTCAAATGCCCCAAAATCCTTAATATAGAGCCTGCCACGGAATAGCGTTTTGACGTAAAGAGCAATCTTCGATGGGTTATAACGGTTAAAAATTTTCATTAGAACTTTGCCTCCCCTTTGTTCTTACGATATTCAATAACTCATACCGTACAATAATCATAGACCAGAAATTTTTACTTTGGTTCTAAAATTGCAGTTTTATTCAATTTGCTGACATAACATGACACTGTAAATTAACTGTTAAAACCCCATAAACTTTGCTTTTATTCTAAATTTTAAAAAAATGTTAAATTACCTCTTGAAACTCATCCGATGAGCTATGCTATAAATAGTCTTCATCAGACAAACCACTAGGCTCACATGGCAACATCATCAATCAAGGGGCTTTTATGATAAGAAATTATTTACTTTTAATATGTTTGCTTGGGGTATCAGCAGTAGCTTCTGCAGCAAATATTCAATTAAACCAATCTGTTTCTGCTATTTCCGTCACCGATAAAGGTGAGCTTGTGATGAATAATGAAGGGAAGTTGGAGTATCAACCGTGGAAAAGCCAACAACTCGTTGGGAAGGTGCGTACTATACAGCACATTGCAGGCCGCTCTTCAGCAAAAGAGCTCAATGCCCCCTTAGTTGAAGCTATCAAGCAAGCCAAATTCCCTCATGATACCTATCAGACAACGACAATCATTAATACCGATGATGCAATTTTTGGTACTGGTGTCTTTGTTAAAAATAGCGTTGAAGATAGCAAAAAAGAGTTTCCTTACTCACAATTTATTGTTGATAGTGAGGGGACAGTAAAGAACGCATGGGGCTTGAAACCAGAAAGCTCGGCGATCATCGTATTGGATAATCAAGGAAAAGTGTTGTTTTTCAAAGATGGTGAATTAAATACCCAAGAAATTCAAAAAGTCATTAGCTTATTAGTCTCATCGCTAAACCAATAAGGGCAAACTTTTACTATGTCGTCGTGTGGGTCACTTCGCACACGACGTCTGTAATTAACCCTATCTCGCTTGAGCTAGAAATAGTGAGTTATGCTAAAATACCCTTACACTAAATATGCATAATTATGATTAATTTTTTCATAAACAAGCATGGCTAATGTGCTCATTATCACGTTTTTATTTCATTCCAATAGACTTTGGCACAAAATCCACCATTAGTACCGTGAGTAAAAATAACCTGCAAATGATGCAATTGTGCAACTCGTTTAACAATAGAGAGCCCTAAGCCACTCCCTGTCTTTTCTTGCCCCGGCGGACGATAAAAACGTTCACCTAGGCGCTGTAAAACCTCAGGTGTCACGCCATCACCATCATCTTGAATTTCAAGATGATCTGTATACAAAATAATCTCAACTCGCCCCGCTATTTTTCCATAACGTATTGCATTATTGAGTAAATTTCTCAGTAACGCGTTGAGTAGTAATGGTTGGCCTTGAAAATCAGGGGGGCAACTAACTAACGTGTTTATTATCGTTGTTTGCTGCTCTTGAGCTTCGGGCTCCACATCTTTTATCGCCGATTCAATTAATGCGGGCCAAGATACAACTGTAATATCATCGAGTTGCGTGGATGATTCTAGCCGAGACAACATGAGTAGTTGGTCAACAAGCCTAGTCGCCCTATCAATACCTTCCGATAAATTCGCCACTGCATGGTTACGAACCGCGTTATTATTCCCCGCAATTTGTACCACTTCCGCCTGCACCCTTAACGCTGCGAGTGGGCTACGTAATTCATGAGCAGCATCCGAGGTAAATTGTCGCTCGCGAGCAAACATGTCATTAATACGGCCAAACAACACATTCATAGAGTCAATAATAGGTCTGACTTCACTAGGAATACGCGTTACTTGTACTGGGGTTAATTCATCGGGTTTTCGGTGATACAACTGCTTTGCTACATCCTTCAATGGACGTAAAGCTCGTGTAAGCAGCCATAAAAATAGCAATAACATAATTGGCAAAGCAATTAACCAAGGCATAAATTGTGCCACCATAATATCGGTTGCCATTTCTTGCCGGTATTCCCACTCCTGCCCTACCGCGATAACATATTGACCATCTTGAGATTTTAGCCATACAAAGCGCCAAGGATCGTCACTTCCTTCGATCATTCCATCCGTAAAACCTTCTCGTTTAAATTGATAGACAATATCTCTACCATTATCACCGTCGTTTAAAACCATTTCACCAACAGGTGTAAAGATAGCAAATGCCAGTGCATCGTCATCCTGATGCCCGCGGTTCTTGCGTAATAATTTTTTGGTTTTAGTCAGTGAAGGCCGGCTCAATTCGAAGTCTGATGGCAAAACAGATAACCGTTTAGCAAACGCCATTTGCTGGGTATCAAACAGTTCATTGATCGTTTTATAGCTTTGATACCAGGCTAGCGAACTGGCGATCCCCCATGTCAGCAAAGCTAATAGGAGTAGCATTAACGTGAGTTTCAGCCTAAGACTAAATGTCTTCATCATGTATCATCACCTAACCGATAGCCTACACCGTGAATAGTTCGAATAAATTTATTACCTAATTTACGTCGTAAATGGTGGATGTGTACCTCAACCGAGTTACTAGAGACTTCCTCATCCCAGTTATATAATTTTTCTTCAATTAAAGGGCGAGAAAAAACTTTATTTGGGTTATGCATAAATAAAGACAGTAAAGCGAACTCTTTGCCTTTTAGCTGTACAGGCTCACCTTGCTGTGTCACCGTCATTGCAATTGGGTCCATTTCGACATCGCCATGCGTAAGTTTAGAAGACAGCTGCCCACTTCTGCGGCGGATCAACGCTTGCAAACGCGCCATGACTTCCATTAAAGCGAATGGTTTACACAGATAATCATCAGCCCCTTGCTGAAGCCCTTGAACACGTTGATCCAATGCATCTCGTGCCGTCAAAATCAAGACAGGCTCATCACGCCCTTCTTTGCGCCAATGTTTTAAAATATCCATGCCATCAATATTGGGTAACGAAAGGTCGAGTACAACAGCATCATAAGGTGCATCAAATACAGCCAGTTGTCCTTGTTTACCATCCATAAACCAATCAACCGTAAACCCTAGCTGCGTTAAACCCACTTTTAAACCGTCACCAATTAACCGGTCATCTTCAATTAAAAGAATTCGCATAATCTCCCCCACAACAGAATATTATTATATTTATCCCATCAGCCTTAAGATGACTAGCTATTATTAATAAAATTAAAAATATAATTCGTTAGTTAAGTTTCTTAAGATCCTGTTAAGATTTACTTGGTTTAATACCCTCCATACAAACAAATTCATGTCCATTTGGAGATACTGATGATGAAAAAATTACCTATAATCGCTTTAGTCGCTGCACTCGCAAGTGCACCTGTTTTCGCTGCAAATGGTGGATTTGACGGCCCAGGCGCGGTCACAAATACAACAACTCAAACCTCTAAAACGGGTGGTTTTATCGGCCCAAATAGTGGGGAAATGACGGTTGCAAAAGCGCTTGATATGTCAGATGACAGCTGGGTTATTTTACGTGGGAATATCGTCAAACAACTCGACCATAAACATTATGAATTCACCGATGGTACTGGCACTATTAATTTAGAAATCAGCGAAAAGCGTTGGAATGGTGTAAATGTGACGCCAAAAGATAAAGTTGAAATTCGCGGTAAAATTGATAAAGACTGGAACTCAAGAGAAGTCGAAGTTAAACAAATCCAAATTATTAAATAATTCACCACGTTTACAATGGGGCCTGCTTTAAAGCAGGCCCCATCTAAATCCTATTTTATACAGAAATTAACAGTGCTACATTAACAAAATCATTTTTGTTTTTTAAGGCTGCTTAATGACTGTAAAACGTCCTAACATACGAAATATTCAAGAGAAACTACTTTCAGATAATTGGTATATTTTAAAAAAATATACTTATGAGTTACAACGACAAGATGGTAGTTGGCAACAGCAAGAGCGCGAAGTCTATGACAGAGGAAATGGCGCTGTTATTTTGTTATATAACAAAATAAAGAATAGCATTATCTTAATTCGGCAATTTCGCATGCCAGTTTATGTGAATGGATATTCTGATTTCCTAATCGAAGCCGCCGCTGGCTTACTCGAAAACGCCTCACCAGAAGCTCGTATTATTGCTGAAACAGAAGAAGAAACAGGTTTTAAAGTCGATAAAATTCAGAAAGTTTTTGAAGCCTTTATGAGCCCTGGCTCAGTCACCGAGAAACTCCACTTTTACATCGCTGAGTACAGTGATAATAACCGTCAAAATGCAGGTGGCGGGCTGGAAGAAGAAGGGGAAGATATTGAAGTGTTAGAGTGGCCTTTCCCTAAAGCCATTGATGCGATAAAAACGGGAGAAATTGTTGATGGTAAAACCATCATGCTGATCCAATACCTCGCTCTAAACTCTATTCTAAAAAGCTAATCCTTTTTTCATAGCTCATAATGATAAAATAACATCATGGTGAGCTTTTCTACTTTTTACCCATCATTAAACGAATAATGAAAATAAAAATAAATCATAAAAAGATAATCAATTTTTATGATTTTGTTTTTTAATTAAAAATTAAAACCATAAAACTAAGATAAAACATATTTCGCTTTGACCTCTTCATTAAAAAACCTTAAATTTGAATAATATTAATTTTATTTATCATCACTTTAAGAGTCTTATTTTTGCATCCAATAAATATCAAATAATTGTTATATATTACAGTCAGTGATTAAGGAGCTAAATAAAATGATACGCTGCGTTCGTATGTGGACAGGAGAAGATGGAAATTCTCTATTTGAAGAAGGCACTCTTGAGCTCAATAATGTCACAGGTGGAGATAGCCAGACCTCCCCCATTGCAGCTAGTGAGCTGACCTTCCGTGAAACAGTTTCCGGTGGCTCTTTTGATTGGCATCAAGACCCAGTCCCTCGTTATGTCATTACCCTTTCAGGCACTTTAGAATTCGAAACTAAAGATGGCTCTAAATTTATCATCAATCCAGGTGATATTTTACTGGCACAAGATAATACCGGAACCGGCCATAAATGGCGGCTTATTGGTGATGAACCTTGGCGTCGTGCTTATGTTGTCTACCAAGAAGGCACCGACCTTAGCTTCACTCCAACACAAAAATAGAGGCCATCATGAATAAACCGATTGCTGAAAATGTCGATATAGCCCTCATTGGCGCAGGGATCATGAGTGCAACACTGGGTACATTTCTCAAAGAACTTGAGCCATCACTGACGATCGCCGTTTTTGAAAGGCTAAACGACTGTGCTCAAGAAAGTTCCCACCCGTGGAACAATGCGGGAACAGGGCATGCTGCAAACTGTGAAATGAACTACACGCCACCAAACCCAGATGGCACGGTGGATATTAGTAAAGCGCTTGAAGTTAATACAGAATTCGACCTCTCTCGCCAGCTCTGGTCTTACCTAGTCACCAAAGGAAAAATTAAAGATCCACGTGACTTTATTCACCCATGCCCACACATGAGCTTTGTTTGGGGTGAAGACAATGTAAAATTCTTAAAACAGCGCTACCAGCAGATGTCTGCTCACCACTGTTACCACAACATGGAATACAGTGATGATCCAAAACAGATCAACGAATGGGCGCCACTGATCATGGAAGGCCGCGACCCTAAAGAAGCAATTGCAGTCACCCGTGTTAATACAGGCGCTGATGTCGATTACGGTGCGCTAACGCATTTATTAATCGCACAATTAAGCGAACAATCCGGTTTTTCTATTCACTATAAACATGAAGTCATTGATGTTAAAAAAACCGCCGATGGCAGATGGAATATTGAAGTTAAAAACCTTCTGACCCATGAGAAAACGATCACTTCCGCAAAGTTTGTGTTCGTGGGTGCAGGTGGTCGGGCGATCGAGTTACTACAAAAATCGGGGATCCCAGAAGGAAAAGGGTATGGAGGGTTCCCCGTCAGTGGGATCTGGCTGCGATGCGATAACGAAGAAATTGCCTCTCGCCACCACGCTAAAGTTTACGGTAAAGCAGACAAAGGCTCACCACCAATGTCTGTTCCACACTTAGACACACGCATTATTGGGGGGAAACGCTCTCTCTTATTCGGGCCTTATGCCGGTTTTTCGAGTAAATTCCTTAAGCACGGCTCGTATTTAGACCTGTTTGAATCGGTGAAATTGAATAACCTTGAACCAATGCTTGCAGTAGCGAAAGATAACTGGTCACTTGCAGAATACTTAGTAGGCCAAGTCCTGCAAACATCTGCTCACCAATTTGCCATGCTGCAACAATTCTACCCAGAAGCTCAGCATGAGGATTGGAAAGAGGTGGTTGCAGGGCAACGAGTACAAATTATTAAACCTGACCATGATAAAAAAGGGGTCTTAGAGTTTGGTACAGAATTGATTACCAGTGCGGATAAATCATTTACTGTATTAATGGGTGCATCTCCAGGGGCATCGACAGCGGCATTTATTGCATTAAATGTATTAAAAACCTGTTTTGATGAGCAACTCAAGGCCGATGGCTGGGAAGCACGCTTAAAAGAGATCATTCCAACCTATGGAATTGATTTAAAAACGGATGCAAAAGCCTGTTTAGATATTCGTACTGCGACTGCTAAAGTTCTAAAACTAGATAATTAGTAACTAATTAGGTTGGGAAATAACTTCCCAACCTTTATTAAGGTTTAGAATAGAATCACCCGAAAGCCTGGGTTCAAAAAAGACTCCTTCGGTGTGTAATCAAGCGTTTTCCCATTCCAATCAACCACTTTAGCACCTGCAGCAATCGCAATCGCATGTCCAGCCGCGGTGTCCCAAATATTCGTCGGCCCAAAACGTGGATAAAGCTGCGCTTTTCCTTCTGCGACTAAACAGAACTTGAGTGAAGACCCAATTTCGACTGTTGTGTGTTCACCCATTTGTTTTAAATAATCCATTAATTCATTATCTTGATGGGAACGGCTAATAACAATAACCGGTGGTTTAGCATCATTTACATGAATAAGTTGCTTATGACCACCTTCTTCCTTCCATGCTTGATTGCCTTCAGCGTAATACAGCAACCCTTTGGCCGGGGCATATACCACCCCCATTATTGGCACACCATTCTCGATAAGTGCGATGTTAACCGTAAAATCCCCATTACGATTAATAAATTCTTTCGTTCCATCCAATGGGTCAATCAACCAATAACGTTGCCAATTCTGCCTAATTGGCCATTCTGGCGGGTCTTCCTCGGACAATTGCGGGATATCAGGAGCAATACGAGCAAGACCCGCAGTGATCACATTGTGGGCGGCAATATCAGCCTCGGTAACAGGCGAATTATCACTTTTGTGTTCAACCTGTAAAGGTTCTTGCGCATTATACGTTTCCATAACCGCATAACCCGCTTCTTGAGCTAATTCGCAAATTTGCTGTAGCATATTATTCACCTCTCTGATAACCCTTTACAGCAAGAGTAGCAATTGTGTGAAATTAACGCCATAAAAAAAGCCCCAAAGTCCAAAGACAATGAAGCTTTTTAGCTGTGAATTAAACTAACAGAAATTATAAAATTTCAAGTAATTCAACTTCAAATACTAATGTGCTGAATGGCGGGATTGATGCGCCTGCGCCACGCTCACCATAAGCTAATTGATGAGGAATATATAATTCCCATTTAGAACCAACAGGCATCAGGGTCAATGCTTCAATCCAACCCGGGATAACACCGCTTACAGGAAACTCTGCTGGCTGCCCACGCTGTACTGAGCTATCAAACACAGAGCCATCAATTAAACGGCCTGTATAGTGAACACGAACGCGATCTGTACGTGAAGGAATAGCACCATCACCTTGGTTAACGACTGAAAATTGTAAGCCAGACTCAGTCGTTGAAACACCATCACGCTTTTGGTTTTCATCTAGGAATTTTTGGCCTTCTTCCGCTAATGCTGCCTGACGCTCAACACGAACGGCATCTGCACGCTCATGAATTTCACGCAGTGCTTTATGCAATGTTTCAACAGGCACTGATGGCATATTGCCTTCTAAAGCGTCAACGAGGCCGGCTAAAATTGCATTTGGCACTAAACCTTCTAGCCCTGACTCTAATAATTGCTGCCCAACCTGTAGACCTATGCCATAACTCGCTTGAGCTTCTACCGAATCGAAATTTTGGTTTGCCATGAAAACACCCATATGATTTTGAGAAAAACCAAGAATAGCAGCCCCATCCTTATGGGTAAACCCAAACAATGAATCTAAAGAATAAAACTGATTGATTCCCTACAAATTTATTCAGTGTTCTCTGAAAAATTCAGCCAAACGCTAAAAATGTCTAAAAAGGGTGCTAGTATGCGTATAAATACAGCCTAATTTACTCATTGCCTCATCAAGGAGGAGTGATGCTTAAACTTTCAAAATTTCATCGCTATGGCATTGCACTACTCGCCCTAATTGTTGTGGTCGCTTTCTTTTGGCCTGCTAGCGATAAGTCCCCTAGCGATATTGTCCAAAACCAGCCTATTGTCATTCCTCCACCCACAGCTCCTGAGGTCATGCCTGAACCTACGGTTACACCACCAATACCTGAACCAGTACCGGCACCTGAAGGTAATCCCCCACTTTTACCTACTGAGCCTGAAATTATCCCAGAGCCTATTGAGCCTGAGCCCAATCAGCCTCCGGCGGTGACTTCACCAGAGAACACGCCAGAGCCCAAAGCTCCCCGTCCTTCCGCTAATGAATGGCAAAGCTACCAAGTACAAAAAGGGAAAACGCTTGCGCAACTGTTCCGCGATAATAACTTACAAGCCAATGACGCTTTTATTATGGCTCGCGTTGAAGGTGCCGAAAAACCACTGAGTAATTTGCGCCAAGGGCAAAAAATTCGTTTAAAGGCGAACAAAAAAGGTGAAATTCAATTGCTAGAAACAACGGCATCTGATGGGAAAACATATAGTTTCGCGCGGTTAAGTGATGGCAGTTACTACCGGACTCCGTAGTCATTTTAGGGTGGCTTGCGTCAGAGCTGCCCTAAAACTTTGTCTGAATCATCGCTATATGTATTGATTTTTACCTAGCAACGAATAACTAATATTGTCTTTCACTACAATGCTAGGTAACTGAAAATTATTATGTTAATAAAAAAATGGATTAACGCTTTTTTAGGTACTGTTTTATTATTACTTACCGCTATTATTGGCTATATTTCATGGGTTAAACTCAATTCAAATGCACTTTGGAACATGATAAATGAACAATGTATACCACCGCAGCAAGCTGCGCTATCTTGTCTAAAAGTCGATAGAGATCAACAGTATGTGCTGTTTAAAGATAAAAAAGGGCCATTACACAACTTAATTATCCCAATGGAAAAAATCACAGGGATAGAATCCGCACGATTACTTGAGCGAAATATACCAGACTATTTTGATATTGCTTGGCAAGAACGGAAAAGCGTGTCGTCACAAGCGAACATCTCAATTTCTGATGATTTGCTCGCTGTTGCAGTGAATTCCCAATATGGCCGCTCCCAAGACCAACTGCATATCCATATTGCGTGTTTGAAACCTGAAATTAGTCAACAACTTAATCAAGTTTCATCGGAGATAACAACCGGCTGGGCTAAGTTATCAACTGAACTGATCGGCCATCACTATTTAGCCAAGAAACTCCAAAAATCCCCTGCCAAATTCGATAATGCATTTAATCAGCTCAATGAATACGTTGTAAAACATCATGATGAAATGGGCAATTATGGCCTAGCGATGGTGCAGCTGAAAGACGGTTCAAAGGTGCTGCTCGCAAACCGTTTTAGCATATGGGATTTGAATTTAGGTTCAGCGGGGGAATTACTCGACTACGAATGCTTGGCAAATCAATAAACTAAATACCAGAAAACAAAAAACACCGGACTTAGCCGGTGTTTTTATTTGCACCATGGATAACCCAATGATGCATATCATCATTATTGATTACTCAGCAACGATGATAACGTTCAGCTCTGCGAAAACATCGCTGTGTAACTGGAAGTGAACTTCATGGTCACCAGTAGTACGCAGAACGCCGTTTGGCAGGCGAACTTCGCTTTTCGCAACTTGAACGCCAGCCGCAGTAATTGCGTCAGCGATGTCACGAGTACCGATTGAACCGAACAGTTTACCTTCGTCACCAGCTTTAGAAGCTAAAGTCACAGAACCCAGAGCAGTAACAGCTGCTGCACGAGCCTGTGCTGCTGCTAGAACTTCAGCTAATTTAGCTTCCAGTTCAGCGCGGCGTGCTTCGAAGAATTCGATGTTTTTCTTAGTCGCAGGAACAGCTTTGCCCTGTGGAACTAAGAAGTTACGAGCATAGCCCGATTTAACGTTAACCTGATCACCCAGGCTACCTAGGTTAGCTACTTTATCAAGCAGAATAACTTGCATTACCTTATCCTCTATTAGTCGTTAATGGACTGTACCAATTACTGATGACGATCAGTATATGGTAACAGAGACAGGTAGCGAGCGCGCTTGATAGCACGAGCGAGCTGACGCTGATATTTTGCACGAGTACCAGTGATACGGCTTGGTACAATTTTACCACTTTCAGTGATGTAGTTTTTCAGCGTTGCGATATCTTTATAGTCGATCTCTTGAACGCCTTCCGCTGTGAAACGGCAGAACTTGCGACGACGGAAATAACGTGCCATATGGCTAGTCTCCAGAATCTATCAAATCAATCTGCTCGGCATGGAGGACTATCTTGCTGACCCCATTACGCCCTTGATGGGTACTAATGAAACCGCTTACTGTAATCCAACTGCCGACCGTTATACTGTGAGTATGGGCTTGTAAGGTTTGTCCGCTGGCAATAATGGGCATTCTGCACCATGCTTGCCTAGACAACCCCGCTTCCTGTTGTTGTGAACGATGTTCTAAAACAAACTGGCAGTGAGGAATGCCTGACGGACTCACTTTTCGAATCAATGCTTTACAGACTGTGCCTGTCAGCACCAAACGATTAGTGGTCACCTGCGCAATTACTCTTCAGAATCCCCAGCTTCTTCAGCTTCTTCTTCCTGATATTCATCAGACATGTCACGGCCACGACGTTCGTCTTTGGCTTTGACCATTGGAGAAGCTTCAGTTACTGCGTGTTTTAAGCGCATAACCATGCTGCGGATAACGGCATCGTTGAAGCGGAAGTTAGTTTCCAGCTCATCAATCGCTTCCTGTGGAGCTTCTACGTTCAGAAGAACATAGTGTGCTTTGTGCAGTTTGTTGATTGGGTAAGCCAGTTGACGACGGCCCCAGTCTTCCAGACGGTGGATCTGACCTTGTGCGTTAGTGATAACAGCACTGTAACGCTCGATCATGCCCGGAACCTGTTCGCTTTGGTCAGGATGGACCATAAAAACGATTTCGTAATGACGCATTAGTAGTTGCTCCTTACGGATTATTAGCCTCCTGTCTGGGTTAACCGCGGCCCGCGGAGGCAAGGAACTTGTTGAGTGCGGCTAAAAAATTGACGCGTAACTATACCCATCCCTGAGATAAAACTCAAGAGATGGATACCGTTTTACACTAAAATATTATTTTTCTGCGGAAACCGATAAGCGTTGACGCACGGCTTCAAATAAACAAACCCCTGTCGCCACTGACACATTCAATGATGACACCGAGCCTGCCATAGGAATACTGATTAACTCATCACAATGTTCACGCGTTAAACGACGCATACCTTCGCCTTCAGCCCCCATCACTAGCGCTATCGGGCCCGTTAGTTTGCTTTGATATACGTTATGGTCAGCTTCACCTGCCGTTCCCACAATCCATACATTATATTCTTGTAGTAAACGCAATGTCCTTGCCAGATTCGTCACGCGAATAAGAGGAACATTTTCTGCCGCACCACAAGCCACTTTTTTCGCGGTCGCATTGAGCTGGGCAGATTTATCTTTCGGGACAATCACAGCATGAACACCTGCTGCGTCAGCACTACGTAAGCACGCACCTAAGTTATGTGGATCTGTCACGCCGTCCAATACCAATAAAAATGGCGAGGGTGTGCTTTCCAGCAAATCAGGCAAGTCACCTTCTTGATATTGTTTTCCCGGTAATACTTTCGCAATAATACCTTGGTGAACTGCGCCTTCGGTTTGGCTATCCATCCATTGACGATTTGCCACTTGAACGACAATCCCTAGCGCTTCAATTTCGTGCACCAGCGGCATTAAGCGGCGATCTTCACGGCCTTTTAGAATATAGACTTCTTTAATGCGTTGCGGTGAACGCTCAAGTAAGGCTTTCACTGCGTGAATGCCATAAATCATTTCGCTCATAAATTTCTTATTTATTAATATAAATAGTAAAGTGGCGTATTAACGCCACTTTGGTTAATCACTGTGGTTAATAACTACAGCAAAAACATTATCCCTCTTGTTTTTGGGATTTTTTTGCAACACGTTTAGCTTTTAATTTTGCTGTAATTTTACGCGTTTTATCAGAGGGCTTTTTGCCTTTTCCTTTCGTCTCTGATTTGGCCTCGGCTTTTTTTCCTTTTTTCTCGGAACGACGAAATGCAGAATCAGGCTCGAAGTTTTTATCTTTGCTCACATCGGATTTTCGACGAGCAGAACGTGTCGCATTTTTTACTTCTTGCTTCATTTTGTCCCGAGCAGTTTTGCCTGGGTTTTTCGCTTTACGGGTGGTTGAAATTAATGCGAAATCAATGGTGCGCTCATCCATATGCACCGCTTCAACGCGAATTTCAACTTCATCCCCAAGACGGTAAGTCGTACCTGATGATTCACCAATTAAACGCTGACCAACTGCATCATAACGGTAGTAGTCATTATCCAACGTTGAAATATGCACTAAACCATCAATAAATAAATCATTAAGGCGCACAAAGAAGCCAAAACCGGTCACACTGGTAATTAAACCTGTAAAGGTTTGGCCAACTTGGTCTTGCATAAAATCACATTTCAGCCAGTCAGCCACATCACGCGTCGCTTCATCAGCACGGCGTTCAGTCATTGAACAGTGCTCACCCAGCTGTAACATGCTGTCCATGTCTGAATGCCAACCACCGGTTTCTGTCCAGCGCTTATCTCCATGGCCATGCTCTTTAGCCAGCAAATATTTTATTCCACGGTGTAACGTCAGGTCAGGGTAACGACGAATTGGCGATGTAAAGTGAGCATACGATTTCAAGCCTAAACCAAAGTGACCGCGGTTTTCAGGATCATAAATCGCTTGCTTCATCGAACGTAAAATCATGGTTTGCAGTAATTCATGATCGGGGCGTTCAGCCACTTCATTCATGACTTGCGCATAATCTTTTGGTTCTGGCTTCATTCCGCCCGGCAGAGTCAGACCTAATTCACTGAATACTGAGCGTAAATTCATCACGCTTTCTTCTTTAGGGCGGTCATGCACACGGTACAACGCAGGCTCTTCGTTTTTCTCAACAAACCGAGCCGCTGCAATGTTAGCTAAAATCATGCATTCTTCAATCAATTTATGTGCATCATTTCGCTCTACAGGTTCGATACTTTCAATACGGCGTTCTGCGTTAAAAATGAATTTCGCTTCTTCGGATTCAAAAGAAATCGCACCACGTTCAATACGTGCAGCATCAAGTGCTTTATATAATTGATGCAAATGCTCAATATGTGGCACTAATGTTTTATAGTGCTCACGCAGTTCTTCGTCTCCTTCCAAGATTTTCCATACTTTTGTATAGGTTAACCTTGCATGCGAATTCATAACCGCTTCATAAAACTTATATGAAGAAAGCTTCCCGGAAGCCGACACCGTCATTTCACATACCATACATAGGCGGTCAACACCTGGGTTAAGTGAACACAGGCCGTTCGATAGGACTTCCGGTAGCATAGGAACAACTTGAGATGGGAAATATACCGAGTTACCACGGCTACGGGCTTCTGTATCCAGTGCCGTTTGCTGGCGAACATAATAGCTTACATCTGCAATCGCAACCCATAAGCGCCATCCCCCACCTTTTTTCGGTGCGCAGTGAACGGCATCATCAAAGTCGCGCGCATCTTCACCATCGATAGTTACCAATGGTAGATCGCGTAAATCCATACGCCCTTTTTTCGCAGACTCAGGGACATGCTCACTCAGGTCAGCGACTTGCTTTTCAACCTGTGGTGGCCATGAATGTGGGATTTCATGAGTACGTAAAGCGATTTCAACCGCCATACCCGTTCCCATGGTTTCGCCTAATACTTCAATGATATTCCCCACCGCTTGAGAACGACGCTGTGGACGAGTCACTAACTCTACAACTACAACATTCCCCATGCGAGCACCACAAATGCGGTCTTTTGGGATCAAAATATCAAAGCTTAAACGGCTATCATCCGGTACGACAAACCCCATACCCGATTCGATAAAATAGCGACCAACAATTTGGTTATTCCGTGGTTCTAATACACGAACAACCCGAACTTCTGTACGTCCTTTACGATCTTGCCCATAAGGTTGCGCAAGAATAACATCGCCATGCAGGGCGCGTTTCATTTCATCTTGAGATAAATAGTAATCTTCTTTTTTACCATCGACGCGCAGGAAGCCGTAGCCATCACGGTGGCCAATGACTTTCCCTTTTAATAAGTCTAAACGCTCCGGTAATGCATAACACTGACGGCGAGTAAAAACTAATTGCCCATCACGTTCCATCGCTCTTAGTCGACGGCGTAAGGCTTCTAATTCATCTTCTGTCGATAAATTTAATAACTGTGCGATTTCTTCGCGATTGGCAGGCGCTGTACGTTTAGAGATAAGATCAAGAATATATTCTCGACTTGGAATTGGGGACTCGTATTTTTCTGCTTCTCTTTCCTGAAAAGGATCTTGTGACATCGTTACCTCCGTTGTCATCAGAATTCATAACTACCGCAAATGCTAATCGAGCAGTAGTTGATAGAGCGGGCTGTTGTCTTTCACCATGTCCGCCAGCGTGTATTGATCAAGTTCTTGTAAAAACTGCTGTATTGCTTGGTGTAGCACACCTTTTAAACGACACGCAGGTGTAATGTGGCAAAACTCGCCACTACAATTAACAAGGGTTAGGGGCTCTAGTGATCTAACGACATCCCCTATACGGATAGATTCTGCTGGTTGGCCTAGTGTGATCCCGCCATTTTTGCCTCGAGTGGCTTTAATATAACCAAGATGACTGAGCTGATTAATAATCTTAACCATATGATTACGAGAGACACCATAAACTTCAGTGACTTCTGTGATACTGGTCATTTTCCCTTCTGGGAGAGATGCCAAATAGATCAACGCACGTAATCCATAGTCTGTAAAACTTGTTAGCTGCACAATCACCTCAAAATTTTTTGGCTAAGCCAATCGCTATCTCATCATATCTGTCTTAATAATCTCAAATTATAGACAAATTACTTTCTATCTTTTTGTCTTAGGCCAATATTTAGGAACAAGATAGTGAAATTTACTGAGACTAATTTCGCCTCAATTTGACATCACAAGATAGCATTTTATTAGCGTTTAGCTTATCTACTCTACAAAGAAAAAGCAGTTCTATCATGGAGTAACCAGATGACCTGTTACCGTTATAGGGTATTTATTGCTCAACCTTTCTGCTATACATTTACAACAAATAATATCAAAGAACAATCGAACACATAATAGCACATATTTTTTGGCGACTCGTGTTTCTTGAGCTTACTCCTCTTTATCTATACTGTTTAAAAAGGTTTATAAAGAAATAGCCACTGACTTATCACTTTTAACATCAAATCTTTTTATTTGATTCGCTATACAATAAAGAGCCAGTATCATAAAGAGGTGACTTAGGGTAACATGGAACAAATCATTGAAATATATAATGATATATCAGAAAACACTTTCTTAATGGCCTCTTTTCTAGTCATCATATTGCTATTAACGTGGTTTGTAGGAAAAGTCATTTTTTTACGGGTTGCGAGAAGGTTATTACCATTATTCACGAATTTAAGTGACGATGAGTTAATTGATGGTATTGCTCGAAAAATTGCATCGATCGTCGCGGTAACGCTTGTACTTTATATCAACCAGATGCTGCCTTCCCTTTCTGATGAAGTAAACATTACGTTTAAAACTATCTGTTGGGCACTGATTATTATTAATGTTGCCGCATTAGTAAACGATGGCTTAGATGTGTTTATTATCCGTCAGTCAAAAAAAATATTACATCGTAATAATTCGATAAAAGGCTATATCGAAATAGCGAAAATTATTGTTTGGATAATTTCCTTTATCTTAATTATTGCGCTGATGACCGAACAGTCCCCGATCATTATTATTTCCAGCTTCGGTGCTATCGCTGCGGTATTAATGTTTGTATTTCAGCACACGCTATTATCGTTTGTAGCCAATATATTAGTATCAAATGGAAAAGTGTTAAAACTGTATGATTGGATTGAGCTCCCAAGCAGTAATATCAGTGGTGAAGTCATCGATATCGCGCTACATACTATTACAGTTAGAAATTGGGATAACACCATTTCACGCATTCCAACTAAAGATTTTTTGACTGAAAAATATACCAACTGGCAGCCCATGTTTTCCTCAGGAGGCCGCCGCATCAAACGTAGCTTTTATATTGATCAATCGTCAATTTCCTTTGCGACAGAAGATCTCTTTAATGAATTAAAAAATACCCCTCCCTTACGTCAAAGCATAGAAAGCATGTTAGAAGAACGAAGTGAAATTGGGGATATAAATGAATGGATGATAAATAATGGTGTCACTAACCTACAGCTGTTTAGAAAATACATTCTGAATTGGATAAAGCTGCGTGGCGATGTCAGAACGGATATGTATTTGGTGATACGAACAATGCCACCGACACCAAATGGATTACCTGTTGAAATTTATTGTTTTACACGCTCAACCACTTGGGTTGATTATGAAGAGGTTCAATCCGAAATTTTTGAGTATGTTAATGCATCTGCCAACTACTTTAAGCTACGAATTTATCAACACCCAGCAGGAAGTGATCTCGCTAATTTAAAATACCATTAGCCGATAACAAAAAACACCGAACAAATCGGTGTTTTTTCATCTAATTAAAATACTTGCTAATACATACTATGAGCAGGCTACTAGCAGTACCTAATCAGCCATTAGGCTATACGTCAAACGGGTCACGTAGAACCATGGTTTCTGAACGATCTGGGCCCGTTGAAATAATATCAACTGGAATACCCGTTAGTTCTTCAACGCGTTTGATGTAATCCAGAGCGGCCTGTGGCAATAATTCTCTTTGTTTCACACCAAAAGTCGTTTCTTTCCAACCTGGCATTGATTCATAAACTGGCTCTAAACCATCCCACTCATCTGCAGCTAAAGGAGTTGTTTCAAGCACTTTGCCATCTGGACGACGGTAACCTACGCAAATTTTAACTTCTTCTAAACCGTCTAAAACATCCAGTTTAGTCATGCAGAAACCTGACAGTGAGTTAATTTGCACTGCTCGATTGATCGCAACGATATCTAACCAACCAGTACGACGTTTACGGCCTGTAGTTGCACCAAATTCTTGGCCTTTTTCACGCAGGAATTCACCCACTTCGTCAAACAGTTCAGTTGGGAATGGACCTGCACCAACACGTGTTGAGTAAGCTTTGATGATACCCAATACGTAGTTGACATAACGAGGACCTAAGCCAGAACCTGTCGCCACACCGCCAGCAGTCGTATTTGAAGAGGTTACATAAGGATACGTACCGTGGTCGATATCTAATAATGTCCCTTGTGCGCCTTCAAACATCACGAATTCATTCTTCTGACTTGCTTTATAGAGCAGATCAGAAACATCAATGACCATGCCAGTCAGGATATCAGCCACAGCCATGATATCATCTAACGTTTTTTGGTAATCTACAGCAGGTTCTTTATAGTAATGAACAAGTTGGAAGTTATGGTATTCAACGATTTCTTTTAATTTTTCTGCGAACGTTGCTTTATCGAATAAATCACCAACGCGTAAACCACGACGAGCAACTTTATCTTCATAAGCAGGACCAATACCACGACCTGTTGTTCCAATCGCTTTGGAACCACGTGCTTTTTCACGCGCATTATCTAGTGCGATATGATAAGGCAGGATCAGTGGGCATGCTTCAGAAAGACGTAAACGTTCCCGAACAGGAACACCGCGGTCTTCCAATTCTTTCATCTCTTTCATTAATGCGTCTGGCGCTAAAACGACGCCATTAGCAATAATACTGATGACATTTTCACGAAGAATACCGGATGGAATTAAGTGGAGAACGGTTTTTTCACCGTTTACAACAAGAGTATGGCCAGCATTATGGCCGCCCTGATAGCGAACTACGTATTTAGCACGCTCTGTCAGCAAGTCAACGATCTTGCCCTTCCCTTCGTCACCCCATTGGGTGCCCAGTACGACAACGTTCTTACCCATTTTGAAATACACTCGGTTGCTTAAAAATGAATTCTACCATCAAAAATGAACTGTTCCAGTGATATTTTGGCAATACAAAAATTTTTTTCTGGAAAGCAAGTAAAATGGTATTTTTTATTTCTGCCGTAAACTCAAAATGAATGCCATCAGTTGAGCAGCTCAAATTTTCCCTGAAAAATCCTACACTTAAAACGACAGGCGAAAAAAAGCCCACCGAAGCGGGCTTTTCTTTAATAGATTAACAGTTATTTTGCTAGGTTGCACGCAACTTAACTTGTTATTAATCTGTCGCGCGAAGCTTAGTTGGCGCCTTCATAAAGCGGAAGAAGTCAGTGTCTGGACTCATGACCATCACGTCGTCACCACTCTTAAAGCTCTGTTCATAAGCACGTAAGCTACGAATAAACGCATAGAACTCTGGGTCTTGGTTAAATGCATCAGCAAACAGTTTTGTTGCCATTGCATCACCTTCACCTCGGTAAGTCAGCGCGGTACGTTCAGCTTCAGCCAACGTTTCTGTTACTGTTTTATCTGCAACAGCGCGGATTTTCGTTGCTTCTTCTTGACCTTGTGAACGGTGCTGACGTGCAACTGCTTCACGCTCTGCACGCATACGCGCATAGATAGCCTCAGAAACTTCGTTTGGCAGTTCGATACGTTTAATACGCACGTCAACAACTTCAATACCTAACGCCGCCATACTGTTTGCATTCACAACCAGTGGCTTCAGGTTCGTTTCTTCTTCAACACGTTTTGCGGCATCTGCAATCGCTGCATCTGCTTCTTTAGTCGCGTCGTCGGTTGCAGTACCTTTGTTCAAGGCATCACGGACATCGATAGTCAAACGACCACGTGAGTCAGTAATGATATCTTTCACGCTTAAGCGACCAAACTCAGAACGTAAACGGTCACTAAATTTACGTTTTAATAGGGTTTCCGCTTGGAATGGGTTACCGCCCCCCGTCGCTACATAGTAGCGACTGAAATCAGTCACACGCCATTTCAGGTAGGAGTCCACCATTAAGTCTTTGTTCTCACTTGTCAGATAGCGGTCGGCTTGAATTTCAAGAGTCTGAATACGTGCATCCAACATTTTCACAGTTTCAATAAATGGAACTTTGAAATGCAGACCCGGCTCATAAATGATCGGCTTGTTTTCAGAATCACGCAGAACCTTACCAAAACGTAAGACAATGCCACGATCAGTTTGAGGAACAATAAAGATAGATGCGTATGCAACTGCCAAAATGGCCAGAACGATAACAATTAGCGATTTACGCATGATTATTGTCTCCCTACTCTAACTGCATCACCACGAACAGCACTGTTTGGCTGAGCGGATGTTGCGCCATTAGATGACGCGTTATTATTTGGCGTCGCCATTCTGGCTGATGGACTGACTTTCGGTGCTGACGTCGCGTTCGTATTAGCGCCACGCATGATTTGATCAAGCGGCAGCACTAACATGCTGTTGCTCTTATCATTTGCAATTACTTTACGTGTATTACCTAATACGCGTTCCATCGTTTCGATATACAGACGCTCACGGGTAATCTCAGGTGCAGCACGATATTCAGGCAACATTTTTGCAAAGCTTGCCACCTCACCCTCTGCTTTGAAGACCACACTAGCTTTATAAGCTTCAGCTTCTTCAATTAAGCGTTGTGCATTACCTTTTGCCAGAGGAAGAACTTCATTTCGATAAGCATGTGCTTCACGAATGGTTTTTTGTTCTTCTTCCCTTGCTGCAATTACATCATCAAACGCTGCTTTAACATCTTCAGGTGGACGAGCCGCTTGGAAGTTGACGTCAAGCAGGGTGATCCCCATCTTGTATGGCGCAATTGTTGCTTCGAGCTCTTTTTGTGTAACATCACGGATAAAAGCACGATTCGTAGTCAATACTTGCTCCATTGCAGATTGACCAATTACACCACGCACAGCACTATCTAGCGCCTGACGCAGGCTATTGTCTGGGTTTGTGACGCTAAATAAATATTGTGCAGGATCTGTAACACGATACTGAACGTTCATTTCAACGCGGATCACGTTTTCATCTGACGTTAGCATCATGCCATTTGTCGCTTGCTCACGCACAGTTTCCACGTTGACAGGGATGACCCTATCAATGAAGGTTGGTTTCCAGTTCAAACCAGGCCCAACAACACCACTGTATTCACCAAAACGCAATACTACGCCACGGTCACTTTCTTTGATGGTGTAGAAGCCAGAACCTGCCCATACAACAACGATAGCAGCAAGAGCTAACATACCTAAACGGCCGCTGATTTGTGATGGTTGTTTATTATCATCATCACCACCGCCGCCTTTGTTTCCACCAAGCTTGCTGCCTAGTTTACGAAAGAGATCGTCGAGATCATAAGCCCCACGTTTTCGACCACCTTTGTTCCCGCCAGAGTTGCCGCCTTTATTGCCGCTTCCCCACGGATCGCGGTCTTGTCCGTCATTACCGGGCTGATTCCACGCCATGTTTTAGCTCCATTCTTTATGATTGATTTTCAGGGCTAAGAGCGATAGGGCTCTTAATATCAATTCCATTGCCTAACTATATTATTAATGGCCAAAGCATTATAAAAACCAAAGCAACTAAATAACGTAGTCAGGTAATTGCTGCTCTTGTTTGCACAGACGTCGCCAATCCACCATTGGCATACGCACCTCAAGGCCAATTGAGCCGTCCTCTTCCAGCCATTCACGTTCGATTGACTGAAGTTGATAGAAACGGCTACGTAAACGACCTTCATTCGGCGGTAAACGCAATTCAACATGTGCGATTTCACCTGAAAGACGTTCCGTCAATGCCTGCAGCAACAATGGGATACCATCGCCCGTTTGTGCTGAAACCCAGACACGAACCGGCTTGTTATCCTCATCTCTGTCAATACGCGGGACAAACCCCTCCAGCATATCGACTTTGTTCATCACTAAAAGTGTTGGTATTTCATCCGCTTCGATCTCTTCTAATACGCTTTCAACTGCATGAATATTCTCATCCAAGCGATTATCAGCTGCATCAATAACATGTAGCAATAACGTTGCTTCACGTGTTTCTTGCAGGGTTGCTTTAAAAGCAGCAACCAAATCATGAGGTAAATGACGAATAAAACCCACAGTATCTGCAAGCACTACAACACCCACATCTTCTACATCAATACGACGAAGCGTTGGGTCAAGTGTTGCAAATAACTGATCAGCAGCATAAACATCAGCGGCCGTCATGCGGTTAAACAAGCTTGACTTACCAGCATTGGTATAACCGACAAGCGAAATGGTCGGGATATCGGCCTTACTTCTCGCTTGACGTCCTTGTTCACGCTGTTTTTCCACCCGACTAAGACGAGATAAAATTTGTTTAATTTTATCCCTTAATAGCCGGCGGTCGGTTTCAAGTTGAGTTTCACCGGGACCTCGTAAGCCAATCCCGCCTTTTTGTCGCTCTAGGTGCGTCCATCCCCTCACTAAGCGAGTCGATAAATGCCTTAACTGAGCTAATTCAACTTGAAGCTTACCTTCGTGTGTACGTGCGCGTTGAGCAAAAATATCTAAAATTACCCCTGTACGGTCAACCACCTTACATTGGCAAATCCTTTCGAGATTACGTTCTTGAGCAGGGCTTAGAGTATGATTAAACAGCACCACATCTGCACCACTTTCCTCAACAGCTTGGGCAATTTCTTCTGCTTTACCTTCCCCAACAAAAAACTTTGGATGAGGAGCTTTACGACTGCCCGTGACTATTTGTACTGGTTTCACGCCAGCAGATGTCACAAGTGACTCAAATTCCGCTAGATTATCAACGTCTTTCTCTTGAGAAAAAAAGACATGGACCAATACAGCTAGTTCACCGCCTTCATACCTATCAAACAAGGTGTAACCTCTTAGGCTAAACAATTATTGCAAAGGAAAAACACAGGTACAGTCTCCCTACCCATGCTTTCCTTGTCTTTTAGCGTACAAACTTACTCAGTTACTTCGCCATCTTGCGCTGCTGGGTTACCTGACTGGTAATTACCATTACCTGTGCTACCAGTAGTGCCGCTATGATGAGAAACAGGGCGAGCAGGGACAACAGTCGAGATAGCGTGCTTATAAACCATCTGGCTAACTGTGTTTTTTAATAAAATAACAAATTGGTCAAAAGACTCAATTTGCCCCTGCAATTTGATGCCATTAACGAGATAAATAGAGACCGGAACCCTTTCACGACGTAATGCGTTCAGGAACGGATCTTGCAAAGATTGCCCCTTAGCCATTCTATGTTTTCCTTATTTTGTTGTTTTTAAAAGAGAATCTTTTAGATTCCAAAAAGTAACTACTCAAAAATTGCGCTTAACGTTCTAATTGTACACAAACATCAGTCCTATGCACGCATAACCTGCATAACGGTGCTAAGCGCTTGCTGTGGTTGTTCACTATCTAGCCAATGAACATTCTCCCAGCCTCTTAACCAGGTAATTTGACGTTTTGCCAATTGGCGAGTTGCACAAATTCCCCGATAAATCATATCATCATGGCTAATTTCACCATCCAAATATGACCACATTTGCCGATACCCCACACAACGAATTGAAGGGAGATCAACATGTAAATCATTTCGTTGATGCAATTTGCGAACTTCTTCTTCAAAGCCCGCCGCTATCATCAGATGAAAACGTTGTTCTATGCGCTCATGTAAAATTTTACGATCTTGTGGCGCAATAGCAAACTGAAACACATTATAAGGCAATTCTTCCCCGGCTGTTTGTATCATTTCAGTCAAAGTTTGTCCCGAAATGAGATATACCTCTAAAGCACGGGATAATCTTTGTGGATCGTTAGGGTGGATCCTTGCAGCTGCAACTGGGTCAACCTCAGTAAGACGGCGATGAATTTCCCCCCACCCTTGCTCTTTCGCAATGTGTTCAATTTCAGCACGCACAGTTGGATCCGCTGAAGGAAGTGGCGAAAGTCCTTCTAACAAAGCTTTAAAATACAACATTGTGCCGCCAACTAATAATGGAATTTTACCTTGCGAAGTAATTTCGGCCATGGCATTTAATGCGTCATGGCGGAAATCAGCAGCACTGTATGGTAGAGACGGATCGAGAATATCAATCAGACGATGGGGAGCTTGGCTGAGTTCTTCTGCTGTTGGTTTTGCTGTGCCGATATTCATCCCTCGGTAAATTAATGCCGAATCGACACTAATAATTTCCACAGGCAAATGCTTGCGAAGTTCTATCGCCAAAGCGGTTTTACCTGAGGCCGTTGGACCCATTAGGAATATTGCATCAGGTTTTTTTTGAGTTGCTAAATCACTCATTTGTTAGTGTAGCTACCACGGATTGTAAATTAATTAATTGTAATAATGTTGGTGGGGGATTTTTCACCCACTGCGGACACACCCGCTCAACATCTGCCAGCAACTGAATAGCCTGTGCTAAACTCCAACTTTCTTCTGTTTTAACCTGTGAAACAGCTTTAGCAAGCCATTGTGCTATCTCTTCGTCAGTTACACTTTCTTTTCCCGATAAAAAACCGAGTAATTCAGAAAAAAGCTGTGATAAATTTTGTGTTCTTAATGGTAACGATACCGTATGAATTGTGACTTTTCCATGTAATATCGTGGCTTCGATACCAAATATTGTCAATTGTTCCTTGTACCGCTGTAAAACCTCTATTTCATCATTTTTAAGTGACACTTTTAGAGGTATTAATAATGGTTGGGGCTTTAAGGCTCCACCACTCGGTGATAACTGTGACAATTTCAATAAATAATTAGCTTCCGTTAAGGATAACAGGATTAGCCCTAACGAAGACTCAATTAATGCAAAGTTTTTTGCGTAAATTGTCAATACTTTGCCAAAAAGGTAGTTATCCGCATTTTTTGCTACAGGTTGTGAGGATATTTGCGGTGAACTGATTGGGTTACGTTCAGGAAAAAGCGGTTTTTTATCTTCAGGAGCAACAGGAATAGACATTAAGCTCTGATACAGTTCACCGGCTTTTTTGTCATAAGTTGAACCAAACGCTTTTGCTGGTACATTTTCTGAAAAACCTGACGTTGATTTCGGCGAAGAGAAGGCGTGATTTACCGCATTGTCCATTAAGTGACTAGCTTGTTTATTCGATGTCTTAGACTCTTGAGCGGTATTTTCGATTCGCGTATGGTTTTCTGTCTTAAATTGCTTAGGAGCCACGCTAGGAGAAGAAAAATAGTTTTCCCCCGCAGAAGGCCGATTTTCCAGCTCTGCATTTACTGGTTCAATACCCGGAAGCTCATCAATAGATGCGGCTTCTAATAATACTGTTCGTACCGCTTGATAAATAAAATCATGTACCAGACGAGCTTGGTGAAAACGAACCTCATGTTTTGCTGGGTGTACGTTAACATCAACTTGTTTTGGGTCAATGGTCAGATACAAAACATAAGCAGGCTGCTGGTTTTCGTCTAAATGCCCTTCATAAGCTTGGCGAATAGCATGATTAATCAGGCGGTCACGCATCATACGGCCATTAACATAGCAATATTGTGTTTCACTACCCGACGTCATTGATGGAGAAACGACCCACCCTTTGATTGCAAGATCGCTATGTTCCCAAGACAACGCTAAAGCGCCTTGTATGAAGCCTGTTCCACAAATCGTGCCAAGCCGCCTTTCTTGCTGCGCCTCATCATGGGCGGCACGATATTGTTTTACCAATTTGCCATTGTGAGTCAGGTTGATAGCCACATCAGGGCGAGAAAGCGCAATTCGGCGAACAATTTCATCAATGTGCCCAAACTCGGTTTTTTCTGTGCGCATAAATTTACGGCGAGCTGGCGTATTATAGAATAAATCTAATACCTCAACTGTTGTGCCGTTGGGGTGGGCAGCAGGTTTAACCATCACATCCATATCCCGACCTTCGGCATAGGATTGCCATGCTTCTGTCTGGTCTGCGGGCTTTGATGTCAACGTTAAACGTGAAACAGAACTGATACTCGCGAGTGCTTCACCGCGAAACCCCATACTCATAATGGCTTCAAGGTCATCCAATGTGGCAATTTTACTGGTCGCATGGCGAGCTAAAGCCAGAATCAGTTCATCTTTACTGATTCCACAGCCATTATCACGAATACGGATCAGTTTTTCTCCGCCACGTTCAATATCGATATCAATACGCGTTGCCCCTGCATCAAGACTGTTTTCTACGAGCTCTTTAACCACTGACGCAGGCCTTTCAACCACCTCGCCCGCTGCAATTTGGTTGGCAAGTTGTGGGGAGAGAATATGTATTGCCATGTCTCCCCCTTATTGTGGCGCCGCTTGTATTGGATTTGCCAAGAAATATTGACGCAATCCTAAATGAATCGCTTCTGCAACTTTGTCTTGGAATTCATTAGATTTTAGCAACTGCTCTTCCGCGGTATTACTAATAAACCCTGTTTCCACTAAAATCGATGGGATATCAGGAGAACGCAATACACCTAGACTTGCATGTTCAGGGGTTCTTTTGTGAATATTACCGACTTTTCGCAGCTGTTCGATCACTTTAACTG
The DNA here is from genome assembly GCF_023205015.1 of Providencia rettgeri. Lineage (NCBI taxonomy): Bacteria > Pseudomonadati > Pseudomonadota > Gammaproteobacteria > Enterobacterales > Morganellaceae > Providencia > Providencia rettgeri. Next base: position 4,156,203 of record NZ_CP096258.1, read on the forward strand.
CAACATCGTACCCCACACGCTGAGAATGACCGAATTGTAAATCTAAAACAGCTTGGCTTAAGTAAGGGTCCGCGCCACTCAGTGCATCACCCGCCCCACCTAATAATTCCGATTGTTTTTCACGTTGTTCTAGCCAACTACCCAGTTCACTATTTGCACGTCGATTAGACAAAACCCATACTGATGCTCCGCGTGCGCTGCTATTCGGGGCCGAGTCTGCGTGAATAGACACCAACATATTCGCCCCTTTCTTACGTGCCACATCAGAACGACCACTAACAGAAATAAAATAATCACCGTCACGTGTCATCGCGGGCTTAAACATTGGGTCGGCTTCAAGGCGTTGGTATAATTTACGTGCAACGCTAAAAGTCACATCCTTTTCTTTATAACCATTCTTACCTATCGCACCCGGGTCTTTACCACCGTGACCTGCATCGATGGCAATGACAACCTGCTTACTGCCTTTTGGCATACTCTTATATTTAGTCGGTGTAGGTGTCGCAACAGGTGCAGACTCACTCATCTTCAACGGTTTATCTTGAGTGCTATTTACTGCTGGTTTAACCGTATTATTGGTTCGATTAAAAGAGGTAGAACCGGATGAACTCCCAGTCGATATCGTTAATACCAACTGATATTCACCTGAAACTTGTTTAAGTACCGCTTTCGCTTTTGCTGCTCGGGATAACTCCAAAACTAAGCGTTTGTGTTGGTTATCAGAAGGTTGGCTCGCTCGTACTAATTTTACGAGGTCTCCCGCAGGAACTTTAAGGGGTAAACCAATGATCTCACCTCGCTGTTTGATATCAACAACAAGGCGCTCAGGTGAATGCAATGGAAAATAGGAGTAATCGGGCTTACCATCAATAAAGCTTAGCACCACTTCTGCTTGTGATGGGCTGTTATTAACTTGAATATTTGATAATGTTGCCGCGTGCGCTTTTGCAGCAAACAGCCACATGACTGATACCATAAACAAGACGAAAACAGTAAAAAAACCCTTTTTTGTTATTCTGTGCATTGATGCATTCAACATGAGCAATAGCTTCCTTAGAGTAGGGGTAATGCTTCTAACAACGACTCCCCATTGGCAGAAAAAGCAACAAAGTGAGCCTGACGCCCTTCGCCTTGATAGGTCAGATGGAGCTCAAGATCCGCTTCAGGTAAAAAACCTTTACCTTGTTGCGGCCATTCGACCAAACAGATCGAATTTCCAGAAAAATAGTCACGAATTCCCATAAATTCAAGTTCTTCAGGATCAGCTAACCGATAGAGATCAAAGTGAAAAACTTGGCGATCTGCTAATTCATAGGGTTCAACCAAGGTGTAAGTTGGGCTTTTTACGTGACCTTGATGGCCCAGTGCTTGCAAGAAGCCTCGGCTAAAGGTCGTTTTCCCTGCGCCGAGATCACCATATAAATGAATAACTGTACCTTGATGGCAAGCCTTAGCGATAGCATTACCTAACGCAACAGTTTGCGCTTCATTGGCAAGTTGTATTGTACGTTCTTTCATATTGTTCTTTTTTATGTCATTAATAGGCTGTGTCGCCTGTTTATCCTTTAAATGCATAGTTTATATTGCTGTTCAAAATGCATAAAGAGATATCAACAAACATCAATATTACCGCTTATCTTAACCTAAGATGGGGCTTTTTTCTTAATTAACATTATCTAAATGATGAGTTCAGAAATATCCTATAATTGCTCTCAATACTGAGGGCATTTTTTCATCCCTTTTGATGAACAACGCAGGTCATGATAGAGTGCCTGCCGTTTTACTCTTTATCAATATAGGATCCGATGGCAAGATACCTCGATCTCGATCTTCTCGCTCAGAATATTAAACAATGGGGCATTGAAGCAGGTTTCCAACAAGTCGGGATCTGCGATACTGACCTGTCTGCGGAAGAGCCCAAATTACAAGCGTGGCTAGATAAACAATTTCATGGCGAGATGGAATGGATGAGCCGCCATGGGATGATGCGAGCCAGACCCCACGAACTGCATCCAGGCACGTTACGTGTCATTAGCGTGCGCATGAATTACTTGCCAGCTAAAGCCGCATTTGCCAGTACACTAAATAACCCTGAATTAGGTTATATCAGCCGCTATGCACTAGGGCGAGACTATCACAAGCTGTTAAAAAAACGCCTAAAACAACTTTCAGGTCGTGTTGTAGACTATTGTCGTGAATTTAATGGAATGATACTGGCCGATGGTACCACCATCGATGATCTTAATTTTCGACCTTTTGTCGATTCTGCTCCAATCTTAGAGCGTCCTCTTGCGGTAAAAGCGGGCTTAGGATGGACAGGAAAACATTCATTAGTTTTAAATCGTGAAGCAGGATCTTGGTTCTTCCTTGGTGAATTATTGATTAATTTACCCGTTCCTGTCGATAAACCTATCGAAGAAGATTGTGGCCGCTGTGTTGCTTGTATGACAACCTGCCCAACCGGTGCGATTGTTGAACCTTACACCGTCGATGCAAGGCGCTGTATTTCTTATCTCACCATCGAGCTAGATAGTGCTATCCCTGAAGAATTTCGCCCGCTAATGGGAAATCGGATTTACGGTTGTGATGACTGCCAGCTCATTTGCCCATGGAACCGTTTTTCTCAACTTACGGATGAAGACGATTTTAGCCCAAGAAAGGCGTTGCATACACCAGAACTGCTTGACTTGTTCTCATGGGACGAAAAAACCTTTTTGAAAGTGACCGAAGGCTCGGCGATCCGCCGCATTGGCTATATTAAGTGGTTAAGAAATATCAGTGTCGCGCTAGGCAACGCACCTTATCAAGATAGCATTGTTATCGCATTACAAAACCGGCTTGGAATTAACGCTATGTTGGATGAACACTTCCAATGGTCTATACAACAACAGCTTAACCGACGCAATGCAAACCAAGTTACAATCCAAACTTCGCAACAAAAACGTCTTGTACGAGCTATTAACAAAGGTTTACCGAGAGACGCCTAGAAAAAAGCCTGCCATATATCTGAAATCAAGAATTGTCAAATCAATGTGAATAAAATAAAAAATGCTTAGCTGACAATAGGTAAAGAATTTGCAAGCTACGCTAGCCTCATTTTGACAAAATAACCCACAAAACAATAAAATCAATAAGTTACAATAATGCAACTTAAACGCTAGAATTAATTAGCACAACAGAAATTTATTAATTAGCCTGTGGATAACTCTGTGTAATAAGTTATTTCAAATCGCGATAAAAGCGCAGGTTGATTGAGTTAGCTGTGGATAACTTTCTAATGTCTCGTTGAAAAGAAAAACACTGATTTTACGTTAACTAGCAATACAAAAGTGACCAAAAAGCAAGGTTAAAATGAAAAAATACTCGAAGTAAATAAAAAAGCATATTTTTGTTTATTGTTTAAACTTCGTGTTTTCATCTTAGAGATGGAAGTAAAACACCCTATTGCTAAGGGGTGGCTATTCTATTGTGCCCCGAAAGTGAATGCAAGCACAAATCTGGATATGATCCAAAAAAGATCGCAAAAACCTTTTAGATCCTAGTGTTCAAGGAATAAAATAGTGAACAAGCGCAGTTCGTATGCACTACGTGATTTCACTTAATAAAAGTGAGATAAATGGATATTATGTGAGATTTAATTAAGAAAAAAGTTAAGAGATAAAGAAAATATTGGAGCGGGAAACGAGACTCGAACTCGCGACCCCGACCTTGGCAAGGTCGTGCTCTACCAACTGAGCTATTCCCGCATTTGGTGGGTACTGTTCTTTCACTAAAACACTAAGAAAGTTTGGAGCGGGAAACGAGACTCGAACTCGCGACCCCGACCTTGGCAAGGTCGTGCTCTACCAACTGAGCTATTCCCGCATCACGAAAATAGTGCTTTAGCTAAAACATCAAGAAAATTTGGAGCGGGAAACGAGACTCGAACTCGCGACCCCGACCTTGGCAAGGTCGTGCTCTACCAACTGAGCTATTCCCGCATCACATTTCTGGATGTTTCACGTGCCGACTCAATCACAAAAACTTCATCGGTACGGGGAGCGCATTATACGAAAAATTCAGATACTAGCAAGCCCTTGCGCTCAAAATTTTTATTTTTTTATCCGTTTGCCGACAAAACAATCACAATGATGATTTTATCGACACCCGTTGTAATAAACTGATTTCAATACGTTAACATTGTTAACTTATTGAGAAAAAACCGCGAATGAAAGTCGCCAATGGCGACTTTCATAACGAATCATTTATTCTTTAATAAATGTTTCCCGGTAATAAGCTAATTCAGCCACTGATTCACGAATATCATCAAGAGCTTGGTGGGTATTTTTCTTCGAAAAACCCGCTAAAATTTCAGGTTTCCAGCGACGAGCGAGCTCTTTTAGTGTGCTGACATCAAGATAGCGATAATGGAAATAGCTTTCTAATTCAGGCATATAGTTGAATAGAAAACGCCTATCTTGCCCAACACTGTTTCCACAAATGGGTGATGCCCCCTGTGGAACCCATTGCTCTAAAAATTCAATCGTGGCTAACTCAGCTTCACGCTCACTTACGGTACTTTTGCGTACACGTTCAACTAAACCGCTGTTGGTATGGGTGTTTACATTCCACTCATCCATTAAAGCGAGTTGTTCATCCGTTTGGTGTACTGCAATGACAGGGCCTTCTGCTAAAATATTAAGATGACTATCTGTTACAATGGTCGCTATTTCAATAATACGATCACGAACAGGATCGAGCCCTGTCATTTCTAAATCGATCCAAATTAAATTATTCTCATTCTTTTGCATGATATACCCTAACCGCATTCTATGAAGTTAAGGTATGATAGCACTCTTCATGCCTTCAGTGACAGGCGTGAGTAACCCTAAAATACCGCCCACAGTAAAGAGAGGACAGGTGGCTAAACAGAAACTTTCGAAAGGCCAACAGCGCCGAGTTCAAGAAAATCATCAAAAAAGACTCAAAAAGCAAAAAACCGTTGAGATTGATGATAGCCAATTAGGTGAAGCACAAGAAGGCTTAGTCATCAGCCGTTTTGGGCAACATGCTGATATTCAAGCAAGTGACGGGACTATCCAGCGCTGTAACTTACGCAGAACCATTTCTTCCCTCGTTACAGGGGATAACGTGGTGTGGCGGCCTGCCCTGAACACACAAAGCGATATCAAAGTAAATGGCATTGTTGAAGCTGTTCATGAACGCCACTCTGTTCTGACTCGTCCTGATTATTATGATGGCTTGAAACCGATTGCCGCTAATATTGACCAAATTGTCGTGGTTTCCGCTATTTTACCTGAGCTTTCGCTGAATATTATTGACCGTTATTTGGTTGCCTGTGAAACCACGGGGATTAAGCCTGTTATCGTTCTTAATAAAGTCGACTTACTCGACGACGAAAACCGCGAGTGGGTAAGCGATTTAATGACGATTTATAGTGATATTGGCTATCAAGTTCTCGAAGTTTCAAGCCATACCAATGAAGGCATGGAAGCGCTTACTAACGCACTAGCAGGTAAAGTGTCCGTGTTTGTTGGGCAGTCTGGTGTGGGTAAATCCAGTTTATTAAACGCATTGCTTCCACACAATGAAGAAGCCATTTTAGTCAATGACGTTTCAGACAACTCAGGGCTGGGGCAACACACAACAACGACAGCCCGCTTATATCATTTCCCATTGGGAGGTGATGTGATTGACTCCCCTGGTGTGCGTGAGTTTGGTTTGTGGCATTTAACCACGGAACAAGTGACCAAAGGATTTGTCGAATTTAAAGATTACCTTGGTGGCTGTAAATTCCGTGACTGTAAACATTTGGATGATCCTGGTTGCCTGTTACGTGAAGCCGTAGAAACAAATAAAATTGCGGAATCACGTTTTGAAAACTACCATCGCATTTTAGAAAGCATGGAGCAAATCAAGCCTCGTGGCAATTTTATGGCAAAAGAGAAATAATATTAGTGAGTACTTACAAAATACCTAACTAACACTAAACTCGCTCTAAATAATTTAATCACGGTTAGTCAGTTACGCGACCGTTTGAAATATGACGAGTAAACTGTGTACAATAACCGCCCTTTTGCTAACATACCTTTAAAAATCAGAGGTTAACGTGCTAGATAAAATTAAAATTCGCTTGCAATATATGCTTCCAAAACAATGTCTTACTGAATTTGCTGGCTGGTTCGCAAGTCGCAATGCGGGTTTCATGACGCAATGGGCAATTAAACTGTTCGCAAAAGTCTATAAAGTGAACATGAATGAAGCACAAAAAAGCGAGCTTACGGCTTATGCCACTTTTAATGATTTCTTTGTCCGTCTGTTAAAAGAAGGCGCTCGCCCTATTGTCGAAAAAGAGCACCAACTTGCTCAACCTGCTGACGGTGCCGTGAGCCAATTAGGTCCAATAAATGATGGCCTTATCTTCCAAGCTAAAGGTCATCATTACACCGTTGAAGCGTTACTTGCTGGCCAATACCAATTAGCAGAACGTTTTCGTGGCGGTGACTTTATTACCACTTACCTCTCCCCAAGTGACTATCACCGTGTACACATGCCATGTGATGGCTTACTCAAAGAGATGATTTATGTACCAGGCGATTTATTCTCTGTAAATCCATTAACGGCACAAAATGTTCCCAACCTGTTTGCACGAAATGAACGTTTGATTTGTGTCTTTGACACCCCTGTCGGCCTAATGGTACAAATCCTTGTAGGTGCAACCATCGTTGGTAGTATCGAGACGGTTTGGAGCGGTTGCGTTAACGCCACTCGTGAAGGTGTCATCAAACGTTGGGTTTACCCTGAGCTGGATTCTGAAGGTGCTGTTTTCTTGAAAAAAGGTGAGGAAATGGGGCTATTTAAACTGGGCTCAACGGTGATTAATTTATTTGAGCCAAATAAAGTAACCTTTAATTCATCACTGATCCCCGGTTATGCAACTCGCATGGGTGAATTACTCGCTGAAACTGTTACAAATACAGTGGCAGAAGAGTCCGTTGACGCTTAATTAAATTATTATTCCTTGAAGGAGCTCCTCACTGTGCGTGTGATTATCAGTTTTTTTCTTAGCCTGTTAATCGTTTTTTCTTCCGTTGCAGCGCCGACTGCAGCGCAGGACGAAGCACAGATTAAGCAGGAGCTCAAACAACTCGAGTCAAGCACCAATCCTAAAGATGCAGAGATAGCGCAAGCATTACAGGGCGCGCTAAATTGGATGAGTGAGACACGTGAGTCCGACGCTAAAGCCAAGTCTTACCAAGAAGCTATTGATAATTTCCCTAAAATCATCAAAGACATAAGACAAAAAATCCTCAATGAAAGTGATGAGCCTACCCCTATACCCGTTGGTATCAGTCTAGGTGAGCTTGAGCAACGCATTATTCAACTTAGCAGCCAATTACTTGATCTAAGCCGCTTAACTCAGCAAGAACAAGATAAAGGCCGCGAAATCAGTGAATCACTCAGTATTCTCCCACAACAACTTTCTGAGGCGAGGCGTTTGCTCAACGAAGCCTCTTCGCGTTTTCAGTCTCTGAGTACACCATCAACACCATTAGCCGATGCCCAGTACACTTTGGCTCAAGCCGAAGTAAGCGCTCGCAAATCCGTAGTTAATGAGCTGGAAATGGCCCAGCTTTCTGCCAATAATCGTCAAGAAATTTCACGGCTTACGTTGGAATTATATAAAAAACGCTACCAACGTATGGAACTTGAATTACAAAACCTGCGGGATTTCCAAAATACCCAACGCCAACAAAAAGCAATCTTAGCGCTAGAACACACAGAGATGTTGGCTGCGCAAGGTGAGCTTACGCCATTTTTAACTGAGCAGCTTGATATTAATCGAAAAATGTCTCAGGAATTAACCGCTCAAGCACAACGTATGAGCGCGATTACTAATAGCCAAGCCGAAATTTCAACGAGTATCCGTGATGCACGCCAAGCACTCACAACTATTCGTGAACAAGCTCAATGGATCAGCAGCTCAAGTACATTAGGGGAAGCACTCCGAACACAGCTCTCTCGCTTGCCTGATATTCCCAAAAGCCAGCAACTTGATCGTGAAATGGCGGCTTTACGTGTTCAACGATTAAATTATGAAGATAGCCTCGATAGACTAAGTAAAATAGATACAACCGAGCAGGAAACCGAACATGGGCTCAATGCAGCTCAAGTGCAAGTTTATCAGTCATTGATTAAAACGCGTCGTGAGCTACTAACCTCTTTAATTTCAGGTCTCGATGCTGAAATGTTGGAGCTAACCAAGCTCAATGTCGCTACAGGGCAGTTGACTGATGCATTGAAAGAGGTCAAAGATGCCTCAAACCGTTATCTTTTCTGGGTCGCTGATGTTCCACCGATTAGCATCAGCTACCCCGTTATGTTAGTGACTGATATTACTCAATTACTTTCTTTGGATACCTTGTCTCAACTGGCTGGTGCTCTGCGTGTTATGCTAACGACACAAGATACCTTTTTGTATCTTTTAGGTTCGATAGCCTTAGTCATTTTCAGTATTAGCACACGTAAACACTATCAAGCATTTCTTGACCGCTCCAGTTTACGCATTGGTAAAGTGACACAAGACCGTTTCTACTTAACCATTCGCACTATTTTCTGGTCAATTATTGTTGCACTACCTCTCCCTATGATGTGGTCCGCCATCGGTTATGGCTTACAAAGTGCATGGCAGTTCCCAATGGCTGCTGCCATCGGCTATGGCGTTAGTGCCACGACACCGTTGTTGTGGCTATTTATGATCAGCGAAACATTCTCTCGCCCTACAGGGTTATTTATTTCTCACTTCGGTTGGGATAAAGACTCGGTTAAGCGTGCAATGCGCTATTACCGAATGGCTATTTTTGTCATCGTTCCATTAGTCATGGCAATTATTACCTTTGAACATTATAGCGATAGGGAATTTGCAGCTAGTATTGGCCGCTTATGCTTTATCTTTTTATGTGTCGCACTTAGCTTAATTACCAACAACTTACGCCGCTCACAGATCCCTCTCTATTTAGATAGACATGGGTCCGGTGAGAATATTGTTAATCAAGCATTGTGGTGGATGATATTACTCGCCCCCATTGTTGCTGGGTTTTTCTCCATTTTAGGTTATTTTTCAACCTCACAAGCCTTACTAGCGCGCTTAGAAACCTCCGTTGCTATTTGGTTTGTCATCCTCATCATTTACCACACTATTCGCCGCTGGATGTCAATGCAGCGCCGTAAATTAGCCTTTGAGCGAGCAAAACAGCGCCGCGCTGAAATATTAGCGCAACGTGCTAAAGGTGAGGACGATAGCCAGCAAGCAAATGCCAGCAGTGAAGGGAATATTGATATCGAAGAACAGGTTATCGACTTAGATGCCATCAGCACCCAATCCGTTGGGTTAGTTCGTTCGATTTTAACTATGATTGCCTTGGTTTCATTGATTTGGCTGTGGTCTGAACTACATACCGCATTCTCTTTCCTTGAAAATATACGCTTATGGGATGTGACATCAACCGTTAATGGCGTTGATACTGTTCAACCTATTACCATGGGCTCAATTTTTATTGCTATTTTGACTATTATCGTTACTGCCCAATTAGTGCGTAACTTGCCCGCTTTACTTGAGCTGGCCGTACTCCAACATTTGGATTTAACACCCGGTACCGGCTACGCCATCAGTACATTAACAAAATATACGATTACTATTATCGGAACCATTGTTGGCTTCTCTATGTTAGGGATTGAGTGGTCAAAACTGCAATGGCTTGTTGCTGCAATGGGGGTCGGGCTTGGTTTCGGTTTACAAGAAATTTTTGCTAATATTATCTCGGGGTTGATGATCTTATTTGAAAAACCAATCCGGATTGGAGATACCGTCACTATTCGTAACTTGACCGGCAGTATTACCAAGATCAACACTCGTGCCACTACACTGACGGACTGGGACAGAAAAGAAATTATTGTGCCAAATAAGGCATTTATTACTGAACAATTTATTAACTGGTCGCTGTCTGACACGATCACACGTATTGTGATGACCATTCCAGCACCTTCTGACGCCAATAGTGAACTGGTGACAGATACCATTTTACGTGCAGCCAAACGTTCTACCATGATCTTAGATAACCCTGCGCCAGAGGTTTATCTGGTTGATTTACAACAAGGTATTCAAATTTTCGAATTACGTGTCTATGCTGCTGAGATGGGCCACCGGTTACCTGCACGTCATGAAATCCATCAAAACATCTTAGTTTCCTTTGCTGAACAAGGGATTACCTTACCATTCCCACCATTCCAAGCAAGGGTGGATGTCCGTGATAATTCGCTACAAAGTGCGACAAACAATCTTTCGGCACGTAATCCAAGCCGTAAACCAGGGGAACTGTAAGCCGTATTATGCGATTAAAACCAGATGATAAAGATGAGTTGGTGACGTTGAAGATCGCCCAACTTGAGCGTGTTGGGTCGATTTTATTCTTTTTAATTCCATTAATTATCTTATTAATTGTTGGGAAAGCTTTTGCATTTAATACACTGTACCTTTGGCAAGTGTATTGTGCGGTTTATATCGTTGGGTTTCGTGTACTTTGTGGCAAGCTATCATCACAACAGCTACAGCTAGCTATTCGTCGAGGCTGGGGGAATAACCGTTTCTATCGGCTTTCGTGGTGTTATCTTGTATTCTCTATAGCCATAATGGTGGGATACAAAATAGTCTCCCACACATCGGCTTAGTCATTAGCTGGCTTTGAAACCGTACGATTTAATGTAGTTTTCTGCTAATTTTTGTGCCTGCTGTAATTCTTCAGGATCTAACTGATCCGCTATCTTTTTCTGCAGGCGATGGCTTTCTGCGTTGCCACTGAACACTGCAGTTGCAAGCCATGCGTAGGCTTGTTGCAAGTTTTTCTTCACGCCACGTCCTTCAGAGTACATAACGCCTAAGCGGTCTTGAGACTTAGCATCTTTTTGCTTTGCGGCTTTTCTAAACCAAAACACCGCCTTTTCATCATCTAAATCAACGCCGCTACCAATCGAGTACATTTGACCTATTTGGAATTGAGCAAGTATGTTTCCGCCTTGCGCTGCTTTTCTAAACCAAAATGCCGCTTTTTCTAAATTTTGAGTGACACCTAAGCCTTGCGCATACATCATCGCCATATTGGTTTCAGCTCGCGTATCACCTTGTTCTGCTGCTTGCTCATACCATAGCATCGCTTTGTCATAATCACGACGCACACCAAAACCATTAACAAACATCGTGCCAAGACGGAATTGCGCATCTGAATTCCCTTGGTTCCCAGCCTTGATAAACCACTCAGCCGCTGCTTTAGAATCTTGAGAAACACCTAACCCTTTAAAATAACGTTCACCTAGCTGGAATTGGGCTTTAGGATCACCTTTTTGGGCTAACTGCGTAATTTGTTCAATCGAGGGTTCTTGTGCTGCTGTTGCCGATGCTGGCACAGGGGTAGGTTTAGCGGTTAAAACGGAACTATAACAAATCGAGCCCAACAACAATACTAACGCTATTCTTTTCATCCTAAGGAACCCTCAACAGTGCAATATGCAAACTGTGAAAACAGTGCTATCCATTAATATCGACCTAAACACTCATCCCCCTAGTTTAAATTTACTTTCTGTCAGAAAAAATAGGAAAAGTGGCCTAAATTTCACAAAAAGCACGTTTCGCTGTATTTTCTCTATGGGAACTTGTGTTTTTCATCTAATTACAATAATAAAAAACCAGATAAACATAATGCCTATCTGGTTTCTCTATTTCAAATAACAAAATAAATTATGCGTTGTTAAGGTATTTATTTCTCAGGTAGCGAGCGACTGCATCATCACTATTCGAGCCAATAACTTCCATCTGCGGTAACGCATCTTTCAGCAACTGGTGCGCATTTTCCATGATGCAGCCTTTTCCAGCCATCGTCAGCATTTCTTTGTCATTCATACCATCACCAAAAGCAATACTATCACTCGGTGTATAACCATGTAGTGCGGCCACTTGCTTCAGTGCCTCACCTTTAGAAACACTACCAGCCATAACTTCTAAACAGCTACGCAGTGAAAACGTGACATTCACTTTATCTTGCCAACGTGCTTGAATACGCTGCTGTAAATCCACCAGCAAATCATGATCTTCACTGGTATAGTAAACTTTACAGACCTCAGAAGTGACAAAGTCATGGCGATCAAATAACTGATAGTTAAATACCGATTCTTTAAAAAATTCTTTTTGTTCAGGGCTTTCACGGTTGATAAACCAATCATCACCATGGTAGTAGTTAGTGATAAGTTCAGGGTTATCAAATTCCATCAAACACAACTCGTGAGCAATTTCAGGCGCAACATTGTGCTCAAAAATCAAGTCACCGCGAGTATTATGGATCCGTGCGCCGTTAGACGTGATCATATACGCATCGATGCCTAAACCATCGCGGATTTGAGCAACATCCACATGATGACGGCCTGTTGCAAACACAAAATGCACATCTTGCGAAGTCACTAGCTGTTTCAAGGTGTCTTTGGTATAAGACGTTAAGTCATGATTGGGAGATAACAGTGTCCCATCTAAATCGGAAGCAACTACAGGATATTTCATATTCAAACCCTAACTAATACTGCTCAAAAAAATCACAGATAGCATTGAGCGCCATCGCTCTTAATGCATCCACTTCAAATAGGATTTCATGGTGTGCCCCTTCTATAATGAGAGGTAATTTTTCTTCTCGTCCTATTTGCGCTTTTTGCCTGCTTTGACAAAAAGCTTGTAGCTCTTTATTGCTGACCACTTTTTCTTCACTGGCTTCTAACACCATCAGTGGTACATCAATCTCTCCCGCTCTCGCAATTAGCTCATCGCCAATCACAAAACTCTCACGTAACCAATGATAAGTTGGCCCACCTAAGCGCAATTCGGGATAATCGGCGTAATAGCGTAAGTAACGCCGATAACGCTCCGGGCTGTGTGTTAATACGTTGATTAAATAAGGTAACGGCTGCCATTTCCCAGTAGAAGCCGCGTAGTCATTACGAACACTTTCGCGAGATTCGGCCCTATCAACAATAAAGCTCGCCATCCAACGAGGCATCGGTAGATTAATTCCAATCATCGGTGCACATAAGGTTGCAGCATCAAATGTGACGCTATCTCGCAATAAATACCCGGCTAAGATAGCACTCCCCATTGAGTGAGCTAACGCGTAACATTTTGGATAATGCCGATATTTAACTTCAAGCTCAATGAACTTTTCAAAATCATCAATGTAGTCAGTGAATTTTTCAACATGACCTTTTTGAGGATCCGCTAACATGCGCCCTGATCGGCCTTGGCCTCGATGATCAATAATAAAAACATCATAGCCTAAATGATAAAAATCATAAGCCACTTCCGGGTACTTTACATAGCTTTCACTGCGTCCTGGTGAAATAACAATCGCTTTGTGATGCTTAGGGTGAATAAAACGGACATAGTGAATGGGAATATCATCAACTCCCATAAATTGAGATTCTTCACGGCGTTGCCAGAAATCTAAAAGTGGGCCATTTGTAAAAGCAGAAAATTGAGTTTCTCGATTCAGCCAACTCTCTTTTAGGTGTTCAGGCGTCATCCAACAGCTTCCTTATTTATTCATTCATAACCTTCAAGATGGTCTTGGATAAGTGCCATAAATGCCACTCCAAAACGTTCGAGTTTGCGCTCGCCAACACCATTAATTAATAATAATTCGGCTGGTGAAGTCGGAGTGTGCTCAGCCATTTCAATCAATGTTGCATCATTAAACACCACAAATGGCGGAATATTTTCTTCATCTGCAATGGATTTACGCAGTTTACGCAGTTTCGCAAAGAGCTTTTTATCATAATTGCCATGATAAATTTTGTTTTGTTGATTACGGCTTTTTACCACTAAAACACGCGGAACTGCGAGTTTCAGTGTCGCTTCACCCCGTAATATTGGCCTTGCAGCCTCAGTTAATTGAAGCGCTGAAAAATGCGTAATATTCTGTGTGATCATACCTAAATGGATCAGCTGACGGATCACACTGACCCAATGTTCATTACTTTGTTCTTTACCGATACCGTAAACAGGCAGTTTGTCATGACCTAAGTCGCGGATACGCTGATTATTCGCACCACGTAATACTTCTACAATATAGCCGATACCAAAGCGCTGACCAACACGATAAATACAAGATAGTGCTTTTTGCGCATCAACTAATCCATCGTACTGTTTTGGTGGATCTAAGCAAATATCACAGTTACCACAAGGTTGCTGGCGATTTTCACCAAAATAATTGAGTAGCACCAAACGACGGCAGGTTTGCGCTTCGGCAAAAGCGGCGATAGCATTCAGCTTATGTCGTTCAATATCTTGCTGCATACCCGCTGGCTTTTCTTCAAGACAACGACGTAACCATGCCATATCTGCTGGGTCATAGAATAAAATGGCTTCGGCTTCAACACCATCACGCCCTGCTCGCCCTGTTTCTTGATAATACGCTTCGATATTACGCGGAATATCGAAATGAGCGACAAACCGAACATTTGATTTGTTTATTCCCATCCCAAAAGCCACTGTTGCCACAACAACTTGTAGGTTATCTTTTAGAAATGCATCTTGTACCCATTCACGTTGTGCAGCATCTAACCCTGCATGGTATGCCGCAACACTTAAGCCGCGTTTTTGCAATCGCTCTGTCGTTTCTTCAACCTTACTGCGACTATTACAATAAACAATACCCGCTTTGCCTTTTTGGCCTTTAATAAAAAACCAAAGTTGATCTAAAGGCTTATATTTTTCGACTAAGGTATAACGAATATTTGGCCTATCAAAGCTACTCACATGGACGAGTGGCTCATGGAGTTCTAATAAACGAATAATGTCTGCACGTGTGGTTTCATCCGCAGTCGCGGTTAGCGCCATCACGGGTACATTGGGTAATGATTGCCGTAATTGACCTAGTGCGCGGTATTCAGGGCGAAAATCATGCCCCCATTGGGAAATACAGTGGGCTTCATCCACCGCTAGCAAGGTGATATTCCATCCTGCTAGTTGGCTTAGAAAATAGTCAGTTAACAACCTTTCAGGGGCAACATACAGTAGTTTTATTTCCCCCTGACTGCACCGCTCAATAATTTGACGTTGTTCTTGTGACGTTTGCGATGAATTTAAACACGCAGCATTAACCCCATGTAACCGCAATTGGTCAACTTGGTCTTTCATTAATGAAATTAAGGGAGAAACCACCAGTGTAACGCCCTCTTTCACTAAAGCAGGAACTTGATAACAAAGGGATTTCCCGCCCCCAGTTGGCATTAACACTAAGCAATCACGGTTATCAAGAATAGCCCCAATAACGGCATCTTGCCCTGGGCGAAATGACTGATAACCAAATGTACTATTGAGCACATTTTCAGCCAATGAAAGTGGGTTAATGACGCAAGCAGTGGACACAAACTTCCTCAATCGATAAAACAAGTCGCTGCCCAATTGAGCAGCGAATTTGTTGATTTATGACTTGGTATGCAACTCAGAACAAAATAGAGAACTGAGTTTTTCTTCCATTACAACATATCGTTTAGCATAACACCGATACCAAAACGTGTTTGGCGATAATTGTAGTCTATCATCGACTCACCATATCCGCTAAACAACTGGGTATAAAAACGCACATGTTTACTAATTGGATAGCTCCACCCCAGTTCTGCACCACCATAACCCGTATTCCAGTTATAACGCCCAGTTGTAGTAAATACGCTGTCTCCCAATGCATACCCTACTTTTAAACGATAGTAACCCATATATTTGGTAATATCGGAATTATCATCACGCCCTTCACTTTCATGAATGCGGTACCACGGTTTAAGGTCAACTTGCCAGTTACCATTTTGCGCCATCGCTCTCGCATATACTCGGTTCCAGCTGCGAGAAGTTGGTTCTGAACGCCCATTTGACTCATGGTTAAAGCCCGTTTCAAACTCACGTAACGTCCAACCGGCAAATTGGTAGTCGGTTAACCAGCCAACAAACACTTGAGGCTCATAGTTGGTTTCTCTAAATGGTGAAGACTCTTTTTTATTACTTAGCTGCCACCAAGAACGCTGAGTATAAGAAACAGCTAAAATTGAGTCATCACCCGCAATACCTGCCCATAAAGGAAAAGCTAAACTTAGTTGAAATTTAACTTCATCCTTTAACGCATCATCACCCCAATTGTAGCTAGAAATGGCTTCTTTATTTATCGAGGATGTATAGGTATAAATGATGTAATTCGATTCATACGGGTACAACACAAATGGATTATCGTGGTGTTGTAGTAACCCTGAAATGATGCTACCACGAATTGGTAGGGTATTTTTTACATCGTCAACAGGCTGAATATCTGTATCTTCGGTCGCAAACAGTGAAGCAGACCAAAAGCTGAGCACTGCACTTAACAAAATCGGTAAAGCGCGCATTAGTCATTCCTATTTTCAACATCGTCCAAAAAAAGTTTGTCCTATTTTACACACAAAACTGAATAACTGTTGAAAGATTATTCATTCGTTTGTTAGAGACATCATTTAAACATAATGTTAACTTATGATTTACATATTTTTAAAGGATGAAAGCGATGAATGACCGTACTTATACTTTAGAAGAAGCCAGTGAGTTAATGAGCCATGCTTTTATTTATAAAATGCCATTTAACCAACTACTGGGTATTAAATTAATGAGTCTAAATGATGATTTTGTTCAGCTTAGCATTGAGAATCGTCAGCAATTAATTGGTAATTTCACTCAAAACATCCTACATGGCGGTGTGATCGCTTCGATTTTAGATGTTGCAGGAGGCATGGTGTGTATTAACCGTATTTTGCAGCGAATTACCCCCTTAACTCATACTGAGATCGTCGACAAAATGTCTCGTATGGGGACAATTGACCTACGAGTTGATTATTTGCGTCCTGGTCGAGGCCAACTATTTACCGCCAGTGCCAGCTTATTAAGAGACGGTAATAAAATAGCCGTTACCCGCTGTGAGCTTCATAATGAAAATAATCAACACATTGCAACAGCAACGGCTACTTATCTGGTTGGGTAAAAATAAAATATAAATAATTAGTCACCTACTAAACTAATAACTTGTAAAAAAACCTGAGCAATGTCACATTAGTGGTATCAAAAATCGAGCCGCTTAAATCGGCTCGGTCTCTCTGTATAAGTATCTTTTTAGTCTTTAATTCAATTTCAGAGCCAACAATGAGCCAGCAAAATACTACCAAAGGCGTGTTATGTGCCTTAGGCGCCTATTTTATTTGGGGTGTCGCACCTATTTATTTTAAAAGTATCCAAGAAGTGCCCGCAGAAGAAATTCTGACTCATCGTATTATTTGGTCATTTTTCTTTATGATTTTATTATTAACCGTTTCACGGCATTGGAGCTATGTCCGCCAAGTACTAAAGCAACCAAAGAAAATATTAGTTCTTGGTGTGACTGCAACGACAATTGCTTGTAACTGGTTAATTTATATTTGGTCAGTTAATAATGGTTATATGCTACAAGCCAGCCTAGGCTACTTTATCAACCCATTAGTTAACGTACTGTTTGGAATGTTATTTTTACAAGAACGTTTTCGCCGCATGCAGTGGGTTGCTGTTGGTCTTGCATTAACGGGTGTCTTGATCCAGCTATGGCAATTTGGCTCAGTCCCTGTGATAGGGCTAAGCTTGGCTGTAACATTTGCCACCTACGGCTTATTACGCAAAAAATTAGGGGTCGATGCACAAACAGGAATGACATTCGAAACACTTTGGCTTCTTCCTGTCGGTATAATCTTCTTATTATTTTTTGCAGATAGTCCAACGAGTGATATGACAATGAATGATTGGCATTTGAATGTGCTTTTGATTGCTGCTGGGATAATTACTACAGTGCCACTGTTACTATTTACAGAAGCGGCTAACCATTTAAGGCTTTCAACGCTAGGCTTTTTCCAATATATGGGGCCAAGTATTATGTTCTTGCTCGCTGTCTTTGTGTACGGTGAAGTTATGACTCCTGAATTGTTAGTCACTTTTGGGTTTATCTGGGTTGCATTAATTTTATTTACATTAGATGCTTTATATACCCAGCAAAAACTAAGAAGAAAATAACGGATAACAGTTTTCAAAAACTCAGATAGCCGGAAAATAGTGTTAATATTAAATGCCGACTCTCGTTTAATATTCTAAACGAGCTCGGCGTTTCATTATATGGAACTCGAATAGTTAATTTAATTAATGCAAATAGGCTATTTAATTAAGTCGCAAATTCTTTATCTAACTCATCCTAAATCAAAATTAATTTAAATCTTTTTGTTCTTATCTATAATATGCCAAAATTGTAACAAAATAAACTTTACCCTACAAAATCAGCATGTTATCCACAAAAAATTCATCTTGATTTTCTAAGTATAATCGCTATGATTTAACTTATCTTAAATCCACTTCAATTAATAAACACATCCATCAAACAACTCTTTGAAATAAAAGTAGTTGTTTATTTTTTTAAATTAATGATTGCTTAATAGGAACTTGGTAATTATATTGTACGCCGCTTGTATTCACCCCAGCGGATGGTGATGGTCCGATTCATCACTGACGTTTCATTAAAGTGCGCACGATGACATTTCATTTTTAAAATGTCCTGGTGCGAGGTTTTCTGAAATTGAATGCAGACGGTTCTAAAATTTAATTTTATACAATCATGTAGCGTTAAGACTCTAAATAGTTCGAAAACATAACTAGGTGGCGAGCGAAGCCAACAACGTTGTGATTCGAAGTATGACGAGTACGACTCTAAATAATTCGAAAACACAACTAGGCGGCAAGCAAGAGAGTCGCTAGGAGCATACAAAAGTATGTGACTAGTGCGAGCGAGCGAAGCCAACAACGTTGTGATTCGAAGTATGACGAGTACGGCTGCATTTTAGGTTCACTCGGCCTGAACATTCAGACAGAGTTGACGTTGTTAAGGGCTTTTGGGAAGGGCTTAAAAATGCAACAGAATACCGTTCAAATGAAACGCGTACTGACCGTGCCTGCGTTAGTTTTTTTCGGGCTGGCTTATATGGTGCCACTCGGAATTTTCACCACCTATGGACAAGTGACTGTATTAAGTGAAGGCCATCTGCCTATCGCTTATTTAATTACATTAGCTGCCGTCTTTTTCACTGCCATGAGCTATTGCCGCATGACAAGCGCACTTCCGCTTTCAGGATCTGCTTATTCATACGTGCAAAAAACCTTTGGCGGCACACTCGGTTTTTTAGTGGGTTGGGCACAACTGCTCGATTACCTCTTTTTACCTATTATTAATTACATTGCGATTGGGATCTTTGTTCACGAAGCATTCCCCAATATCCCGATGTATGTGATTATTTGCAGCACAATTACAATTGTTAGCATTATGAATATTTTGGGAATTAAATTAGTTTCCTCAATGAATATGCTAATCATTTTAATGCAATTTGTTTTTATCGCCGTATTCCTATATTTGAGTTTTAAAACTTCATTTATATTGGATACTGATGCTTTATTAGCACCGATTACGGTCATGTCAGAACAAGTATCAGGGTTATTTGCAGGTGCTGCGGTACTCTGCTTAGCCTTCCTTGGATTTGATGCGATCTCCACCATGGCAGAAGAAACCAAAGATGCACGGAGTGCGTTACCCAAAGCGATTTTATACACCGTATTTATCGCGGGTACCCTGTTTGTCGTCATCTCCTATGGCGCGCATCTGGTTTACCCGATGTGGCAGGATTTTATTCCTAATACCGATATTGCGAGCCTTGCGGTAATGAAACAAGTGGGTGGCGCGATGATGGCATCTAGCTTTATCACCGCTTATGTTATTGGTGTATTTGCCTCCGCAATGACTTCACAAGCCAGTATTGTGCGTATTTTCTATGCGATGGGCCGAGAAGGTGTGTTGCCACGTTCGCTGTTTGCCTATCTGCATCCAAGACTCAACACACCGATTTACTCGATTATTTTTGTTGCACTAGCGTCATTACTTTCATTGGTACTTTCGCTCAGCATGGTCGCCTCAATGATCAGCTTCGGTGCCTTAATCGCGTTTACTTTTGTGAATTTATCGGTCATTAAGCATTTTTATATTGACCGTAAAGCACCGTTGGATAATACAAAAATTATCACTTGCCTGATTATGCCTTCTGTTGGTGTTATCCTAACATTATGGTTATGGACAAGCCTTGATAGCGAAGCCTTTAAAGTAGGTTTATGGTGGTTAGCTGCTGGGGCTATTTACCTAGCACTATTGACCCATGGTTTTACTCGTCGTCCACCTGCAATCTCTGACGATGAAACTGAAATGATTATAAACTAAGCATTTCAAGTCTTATAAATGATTACGGGGGAGCACTTGCCTTCCCCGTTGTTTTTTTAGCTCTGGTGCCACCAAAGCACCACTGATACAGACGGTTTACAATGAATAATCAATTAGCTGACGTTATTTACTTTAACGGTTATATATATACCGCAGATGATAAAAATCGCGTTGTCGATGCGGTTGCTGTTCGTGATGGTTATATTCTTGCCACAGGTACCTCTGATGAACTTCATCAATATGTTGGCCCTGAGACAGAGAGTATCGATCTCGAAGGAAAAATGATGATGCCTGGCATCATTGATGGTCATATGCATCCTTTTTGGGGCGGTATTCAACTCTTTGGTTGCCATTTAAATTATGAATCGTTAACTATCGACCAAATTTTAGCGCGCGTACAAGATCACCTCGATAAAGACCCTCGTACCGGGGAAAATGATTGGCTCAAAGTCACTGCATGGCTGCGCCAAGGTATGATCCCTGCAGGTGTTGATATGTACCGTGAAGATATGGACAAGCTCAATACAAAACGCCCTGTCGTCTTGTTTTCAAATGACTGCCATACACTGCTAGCAAATAGCCGTGCCCTCGAATTATTTGGTATCACCAAAGATACGCCTGAGCCACCCGATGGTAAAATTGGTAAATACGAGAATGGCGAGTTAAACGGTATCCTTGAAGATGCGCCTGCTATGCGTGCTGCCGATAGCATTCCTTCAATTCGTGAAGACCAAGCAATTGAAGTTGCTGAATTAGTACAGAAAGTCCTTAATCAGCAAGGTGTGACCATGGTGATGGATGCGCGCGTTTCAGAACAACAACTTGAAGCCTTTTCTCAATTACAACAACGTGGCGACCTGACAATCCGTTTCCAAGCAGCACGTGAAATTACCCCTGATGAAACACCAAATGTTGCCTCAGTAGCGGCAGCAGTGGATAAAGCTGTTGCATTTGCCAAAAAATGGCACCAAGCCGATTGGACGCCAACCCCGGGTATTGGCTTAAATAATATTAAAATGTTTGTTGATGGTGTTATGCAGTTTCCAACCATGACAGCGTCATTATTGCAGCCATACCGTATCAATCAGGGCACGGATGACGCTCCGAATTGGGTTGAAACGGATAACTACGGTGATTTGTATTTCACGGCTGAGATTCTTGATGAATTAATGGAAAAAATTGCCGCAGCGGGCTATGACCCTCACTTGCATACTGTCGGTGAAGGTGCCGTTTCCATCGTTTTAGATGCGATAGAAAAAATGCGTGCTGCACACCCCGAAAAAGATATTCGCCCAGGACTCGCTCACAATGAATTAGTCCATGCCGATGACTATGCACGTTTTGCGCGTTTGAAAACCATCGCTTGCTTATCTTTCCAGTGGGCCGCTCCAACTCCAGAGCTCGCCGCTTTTGAGAAAAAAATGCTCGGTGATGAGCGTTTTGAGCAACTTGAACCCATCGCTAAATTTGTCGACGCTGGCGCGGTTGTTGCATTTGGTAGTGACTGGCCAATCGATGATTTCGACGAGTGGTACGATTTAAAAGTGGCAGCAACACGCCGTGGCCGTGATATTAATGGCCAAAAAGCACCGAGGCTGGATAATGACCGAGACTTAACGGTAATTGAAGTTTTGCGATCCGCTACGATAGACTCAGCTTATGCACAACACCGTGAAGATGTACTTGGCTCATTAGAAGCTGGAAAATTTGCCGATATGATTGTATTAGATCGCAATGTATTTGAGATCCCAGCCGATGATATTGAGAATGTAAAAGTATTACGCACAATTATTGGCGGAAAAACGGTACATATCGTTTAATAATTTAATTATCTATATAATTAAATAAACACCCCAAAGATTAAATAACATCTTGGGGTGTTTTTAATTGGGCACTTAATTCCAAACCTGAATACGCACAATTAAATCGGGAAATTACGAGGGAATAGTTTCCCTCGCAAAGCAACATTACTCTTCGTAAGAAAACGTTGTTTGAACAACTGTATTTCCATGACTAATGATAATTAGACAAAGTCTGTCTCGCATTAGTACTGAAATACTAAACACGGTAATACACGCTGAAACAAACGCAATCACTGCGAACTTGCTCATTTCCCTTGACCTCTTAATGGTTAAGAGGCACAATCCCAACTGTCGGGTTAGGTTTGGGCCTCGTTGGTTAATAATAACTAACGGGGCTTTTCCATTTCTAATCCAAACATTTTATCCAACATAATAAGCTTGAACCAGAAAGGCTCAAGCACCCGCAAAAATAATAACAAACTTTTATATTTCACTCACGTTTAATTTCATAGAAATAAATGAAAATACAAATTTAATTACCTAATTATTTATTAGATTAAATATTATAAATAAATTTAAATCATTTAATTTTATATTTTATTTTTATATATTGAACTTCGGGAAAAGGCTAAAAATCGGTAGTCTCAAAAATAATCCTTGCAAAAGAAAAAAGTTATCGTTAGTATCCGCAGCGTTTTATATTCATCTACTAACTGCAAGGAGGTTTACCATGACAACAATTAATCAAACTCTTTGCGGGCACTCTCAGAAATAGCCACTCTCGTTAGTTAATCTATTTTCTTAATTTTGCCTGCTAATTCACCTTATTTTTCAATTAAAAATGAGTTAATAGCTTATGGGCAATACCTTACATACTGTGGATCAGCAAGTTAGCTATATCGCCACAGGATCTACATGGATTGAAAGTAAAGCAATCCAACAATTACAAACAACTGCAAGCTTACCTGGTATGGTATCTGTTGTCGGCATGCCGGATCTGCACCCAGGTCGTGGATACCCAATTGGCGCGGCATTTTTCTCTACCAAGCGCTTTTATCCTGCACTGGTTGGTAATGATATTGGTTGTGGAATGGCACTATTCCAAACTGATCTTAAAAAATCGAAAGTTAACCTCGATAAGCTCGAAAAACAACTTTCTGAAATGCCAGATCATGCGCCTTTGTCATGGCTTGAAGAGCATGTCCCAGACAACATGCTATCACATGATTTTATGCCATCATTAAGTTCTATTGGTGGTGGAAATCATTTTGCTGAATTTCAAGCCGTTGACGAAATATTAAATACAGAATTATTCAGTATGAGTGGTTTAGATAAACAGCAATTACTGTTATTAGTTCACAGTGGCTCTCGAGGTTTAGGCCAGTCCATCCTTCGTCAGCATGTAGAAAATCATAGTCATGATGGGCTTATAGACAATACTCAAGATGCAAAAAATTATCTGGAAGCACATCAGCGTGCTTTGCATTTTGCTCAGTTAAATCGCCAGATGATCGGCTTACGTATGCTTCAACAGGTTAAGTCAAAGGGTGAACTTGTTCTTGATATCAATCATAACCTAGTTGAAGCCTGCAAAATTAATGGTATTGATGGATGGATACACCGAAAAGGTGCCACCCCATCAGATCGCGGGCTTGTCGTTATCCCTGGCTCTCGAGGTGATTACAGTTATCTGGTTTCCCCACAACCAAGTGAAGTTTGTCTGAATTCTCTTGCTCACGGCGCTGGTCGGAAATGGATGCGAACTGAGTGTAAAGGGCGTTTGTCTCATAAATATACACCGATTCAATTATCAAGAACGGCGCTAGGTAGCCGTGTTATCTGTGCAAACAAACAATTGATTTACGAAGAAGCCCCACAATCTTATAAATCTATTGATACTGTAATTGAAAGCATGGTGAATATTGGCGTTATTCAAGTGGTTGCACGTCTTAAACCTGTCATCACGTACAAAACCAGTGGAGAGTGTTAATGATCTTATTACAATTCTCCTCAGCTCAAGGACCGGAAGAGTGCTGTATTGCTGTCGAAAAAGCCCTTGCCCACTTTCTACAAGAGGCTAAAGAATATCATGTCACTTATGATGTCTTAGAGTCTTTTCCGTCTAAAAAAGGGCTGAAATCTGCCTTAGTTTGTTTAGAGGGTGTAGAGGCTGAAACTTTAGCAAACAATTGGTGTGGTACGATCCAGTGGCAATGCCAAAGCCCTATTCGGCCACGGCATAAACGAAAAAACTGGTTCTTAAGTGTGACTCAATTTTCACCTGTTCAACCTATCGAGGAAAGTGAAATTGAATTTGAGTTTACCAAAGCACAAGGGGCGGGAGGTCAACATGTTAATAAAACCTCCTCTGCGGTTAGAGCGAAGCATGTCGCCACAGGTATCACTGTCAAAGTGCAATCTGAACGCAGCCAACACGCTAACAAAAAACTCGCGAAGCAATTAATACAATGGAAGTTGAATGAGAGCCAATCGCAGCAACTTAATAAACTGGATAAACAACGTCATCATTCCCATTATCAAATTGAAAGAGGAAATGCAGTAATTACTTTTTTAGGAAATGAATTTAAGCGATTGATGTAAAATTAGTGCCACTTCTTATTAGGGTGGCACATAATTTAATACAATATTAGAGAATATTTAATTATTAGGATTACAAAACAAACCTATTTAAAACAATAAAAAATCGAACTATTCAATTTAGATGAATAACCCCCTATTTCAGCCACTGATAAATAGTCTTTTTGCGCTGGGAAATGATTTACATTTTGAATTAATGATGACATATCATCATTAGAATTAATTATCACAGTATCGCCTATATTTTTCTTACTTAACTCCTTCAATGCTTTTTCTAATTGGCGTTCATACTCTATAACGCTAACACCTTGTTGGGACTGTTTAGAACCATAACCAAATTTATCAGTATCACTCATTTATAAACTCCTTTTATATAATTGATTAACACAATAGAAAACATAGTCAATAATTGAATATTAAAACACTAAGACTCGAATAACTTTAATATCAAGAAAAACAAAAAATCAAATTAATATATTGAAACCGCTGTTATAAAATTTGTTGGATATATAAATAATGAGAATACTTCTATCAGCCACCTCATTAAGAGGTGGTAATAGTCTGAACGAGTTAAAGTATTTTTTCTGTTAAAAACCAACCAGCAATGCTTTCTCGTTTTTGTTGAGTCGGTAGCACTTCATGTGGAAATTCTTCAGACATGAAAAAAATCATTCGGCCAGCCCGAGGTTCTAATTCAAACAGTTGATTGTTTTCTTTGTCGTAGACAACAAGTTCACCGCCATCTCCTGTTTGCCATATTTCATTCATATATAAAACAGTAGTCACCTTACGACGCCCTTGTCCTCTTGGGTTATCAAGATGCTTTTTATAAAACCCACCATTAGGATAACGGCAGAAATGCGTTTCAAAATCACGTAGCCCTAGATAAAGCTGGCAGTTTAACTCTTGCCTTATCTGTTCCATTTTATCTAGATAATGGGTGATAGGCGCCCCCATTTCAGGCTCTAGCCAAATAGTTTGGTCAGCACGAACAGCTTTATTACCTTGTAATGAGTCTCCATGCCCAATGCGTGCATCTTGCAATGTGTTTGGTATGCATTGTTTTATCGTTTTTATATCTGACAAGGTCAGAAAATCGTTCCACACATACCAACCTTGTGAGGAAAGTGAATCAATAAGTTTATTCATTGACATGATGAGTCTTAGAAAAGTTAATTAGGTAATATTTTATACTTCATTGAGATAAAACTTTAAAATTAAAAACTTAAATCCTGAGGATTAATACGGCATATCAAAGTCAATCACTAAAAAGATAGTGATAGTTATCATCGAGTAAACTAGAAAAGAGATTCAAAATCACATAAATAACATACTCATTCCATAGTAAAAAAGCACTCCATCCATATTGAGTGCTTACTATAAAATCAAATTAAATGATTGATTGACTTAGCAGAATGCAGTTCTTCCAATACCACCACAAGAACAACGTGCCACTGGGTTAAGAAGGCTTACCTGTCCTAGGTTTTTATTTACTTCACTATTCCCCTCTTCCACCGATTGGAAAGCCGTAATTCGTTCTGAAATTAATTCGCTTTGAGTTACAGGTAGAACTAATGCATTACCATCTTGATTTTCAATCATTTTTTGAGAACGAATTGACCAGTGAAGTTCAACATCCTTGATAGTTTCTTTAATATCATGCATTTCTTCATTATATCTTTTAATATTTAAAGATAGAAAGTTTTTAAAAGGCTCTGATTTCACTTCTAATTCGCCTTGTTTTTCTATTTCAATATTTAGCTTATCAATATATTGATTTAATTCGTCTGATACTTTTAGTAAATTGGACTCCTGTAGTTTACTTATCCTACTTAACTCATTTAATACATGCTTATCTTTTGCTATGCTAGGGCTTTCTAGTCTATACAATGTAATATTGCTACGTAATGACCTTATTTCTTCTATTTCTGAATTAGTTTTATGTTCGTTCAACTCACTTAAGCCTTTAAACATATTTAATTGTTCATCAAATACTTTTACATTTTTATAAACTTTTTCTTCCAGCATTCTCATCGACTCATCTATCTGTTTTTGGCTATATTTATCAGTAATAACCGAACTGGAACCCCAAGCTCTTCCTTTATTTAATAGCTGTACCGAACGAGATTTCAAATCATTTATAGACGAAACAAATTTTTCAATTTCATCATCTATCTCTTTTTTATTTTTTATTGTCTCAATTTCTATGTTATCTAACTGTAAATCAATTTTTCGTTCATCTTCTAATAACTGAGATGCTCTATTTTTCAATGATTTTAGTTTAGCGTTATGATAATTTATTGAGATAGATACAATACCTGTTTTAATTTTATTAAACGATGTATTTAGATGAGTTATTTCATTGTTTATCTTTACTAAAGTAGATTTTTCATTATTTAACATAACCTCCTTTGTCTCATGAGGGATTTTTTTGATTACAAAAATACTTTCTAGTATCTTATGGTCACTACCAATATTTTTATTTTGTTTATTTATTTCCAACTCTATTTTACACTTAGGTAATTCATTAGTCTCAAAATATACAATTTCATTACCGATGCTTTCCTTGTTATATTTACTAGCAAGTTTTTTCATTGCTAGTAAATCACCTTCAAAAAATTCAATAACTTTATTTACCTCATCTATTTTAGCAGTCACTTCACTATTTATATTTGTTTTTTCAGATAAATATTCATAACCATATTCATCTTTAATTTTCATTACTAATGAAGACTTCAGTTTCTTAATTTTATTTAAACGGTTTTCAGCAGAAAAAATTAACGAGTCTATTTTTTTAAAATCATAATTATTTAAATTAAAATCAATTTTCATATTAATTCCTTTTATTTTCATATAATTAAAAATATAATTTGATATCTATATTGCGTTTTTATCTTATATTAAAGACAAAGGAATGACTAATTTATTATTTGTATAATAAAAACAAATTATAATTATTTTAAACCTATATTTCATTTAAATAAATAAAGTAGAAATATTATTCAGATTTCTACTTTATTTATACTTGCCTATTACAGTTTCTCAAGCTTCGCATATGACGCCACCAGCCACTTAATCCCTTGGCCTTGAAAAGCAATTTGTAGACGGCAGTGCTCACCACTACCTTCTAAATTAATAATCGTGCCTTCGCCAAATTTTGGATGCATCACTCGTTGCCCTAATGAATAACCCGAGTCATTTTGGCTAATCGGGGTACCAAGGCGTTGATGACTAACTGGTCTTGAAACCTGCGCTCGCAAGCGAACTTCCTCAACACACTCAGTTGGTAACTCACCGATAAAACGAGAAGGCCTGTGATAAACTTCTTTGCCATATAAACGACGGCTTTCAGCGTAGGTGATCGTGAGTTTCTCCATTGCTCGGGTAATACCGACATAGGCAAGGCGACGTTCTTCTTCAAGACGACCGCTTTCATCCATCGACATTTGGCTTGGGAACATACCTTCTTCCATCCCCACAATGAATACAACGGGAAACTCTAGCCCTTTAGCTGAATGTAATGTCATTAATTGAACCGCATCTTGACTGACATCCGCTTGCCCATCTCCTGCTTCCAATGCTGCATGAGAAAGAAAAGCCTGCAGTGGCATTAAGTCTTGGTCTTCATCTTGATAACTAAAGTCACGAGTCGCGTTGACTAGCTCTTCCAAGTTTTCAATTCGTGCCTGTGCTTTTTCACCTTTTTCTTGTTCATACATCGCTCGAAGGCCTGAGTCATTTATCACTCGATCAGCCTGAACATGCAATGGCATATCTTGGGTTTCTTTAGCTAATGCATCGACTAATTCTAAGAAACGCTCAATTGCAGCGGCTGCCCGCCCACCGAGTACCTGCTCACGAAGTAAGTACTCACAACTTTCCCATAATGTCAGTTGTTGATCCCGTGCAGTTTGGCGAACAGTATCTAATGTTCTCTCTCCAATCCCACGGGTTGGTGTATTGACCACACGTTCAAAAGAAGCATCGTCGTTGCGATTTGCTATCAGCCTTAAATAAGAGAGCGCATCTTTGATTTCTTGGCGTTCAAAGAAGCGTTGCCCACCATAGATACGATATGGCATAGCACTTTGGATAAGCGCTTCTTCCAATACACGAGACTGGGCATTACTACGGTAGAGCATAGCGCAATCTTGTAAAGCGCCCCCATTTTCATGCCATTGCTTAATGCGCCCAACCACATAGCGCGCTTCATCTAGCTCATTGAAAGCACAATAAAGGGAAATTGGCTCGCCATCTCCCCCTTCCGTCCATAAATTTTTTCCTAAGCGGTCACTATTATTCGCGATCAATGTATTCGCTGCTTTTAATATATTATTCGTTGAGCGATAGTTTTGCTCGAGACGGATAGTTTCTGCACCAGGAAAATCATTGAGAAAGCGCTGGATATTTTCGACTTGAGCGCCACGCCAACCATAGATTGACTGGTCATCATCACCAACAATCATGACTTTGCCCGTATCCCCCGCGAGTACACGGATCCATGCATATTGGATATTATTGGTATCTTGGAATTCATCGACAAGAATATTCGTAAAACGCTCACGGTAATGCTGCAATACATGAGGTTTATTTAGCCACAATTCATGGGCACGTAATAATAGCTCAGCAAAATCCACCAGTCCGGCCCTGTCACAGGCTTCTTGGTAAGCTTGGTATACTTTTAGCCATGTTGCTTCAACGGGATTACCGTAGGCTTCAATGTGTTGAGGCCGAAGGCCTTCATCCTTTTTACCGTTGATGTACCACATACCCTGACGTGGCGGCCATTGTTTTTCATCTAAATTCATCGCCTTGAGTAAACGACGAATTAAACGGTACTGGTCATCGCTATCGAGAATTTGGAAATCTTGGGGTAAATTGGCATCCATATAGTGTTGGCGTAATAGGCGATGCGCCAATCCATGGAATGTCCCTATCCACATTCCGCCTTCACTGGTTCCAATCAATTGATTGATTCTATGGCGCATTTCTGCAGCTGCTTTATTCGTGAACGTCACTGCCATAATTGAAAATGGAGAAGCATTTTCTACAGACATCAGCCATGCGATTCGATGCACTAACACCCGAGTTTTACCACTCCCCGCCCCCGCAAGGACAAGTAAATTGGTACGCGGTGCGGCAACCGCTTCGCGCTGTTTGTCATTAAGACCTTCAAGCAGATAAGAGACGTCCATAGTTACCATCAAAGCAAAACAGTGGCTAACACCACTGTGAGGTTATTGACAATGGCAAACCCCACTGTCTTTTTATACAGTAAATGATTATACCAATGATAAGAGAGAATCCAACCGCGAAATTTCCACATGCGGTAATAAACGCCCCTCTTTCTCTTCCATCAGTGTTTTTTGATTTGTGTTGATCCAGCAGGCTTGCATACCGCTATTAATTGCACCTTCAACATCCGTTAACAGGTTGTCGCCAACATGAAGAATAAACTGTGGTTCCATCTCAAGCCGCTTCGCCGCTAAGCGATACATATCACAAAATGGTTTTGAGCGTCCGTCGGGCCCTGCTTTCAATACAAATTGAAAATATTGACCTAACCCACATGCTTCAGGCTCTGCATTTCCATTTGTGATCGCCACCAGCGGAACTTTCTCTGCAAGCTGACGCAGTGTTTCATGGGTGGATTGCGGAATATCAATTCTATTTCGCCAATAGGTGAAGTGCGCCATGATGTCATCCGCCCCTTTTTGCGCGGCTTCTTTCGAGTAACCATAATGGCAAAGCATCATTTTGGAAGAAAGCCAACGCCAGCGTGATATATCATGATAAATATCAGGCTCTTGTTCTTCAACAAGGCGCCGAAAAGCATAAAGATCTTCATTATTAAAATGATTAAAGCGCGGATCATATTCACGAACAAAACGTAAAACTTCTTCTTCCGTTTTATCAATAACGGGATGGTTATCGTAAAGCGTGTCATCCAAATCAAACGTGATCGCCAAAATGGGTGATAACGGACGGTAAAAATGCATTAAGGTTTCTCCCTCTTTGCTCTCGGATGAGCCACATCATAAACGTTTGCTAAGTGCTGAAAATCAAGGTGCGTATAGATTTGTGTCGTCGATAAATTTGCATGCCCAAGAAGTTCTTGCACTCCACGTAAATTCCCACTGGATTCAAGGATATGTGTCGCAAAAGAGTGGCGTAATTTATGGGGATTAATGTGGCTATTAACCCCTTGTTTTATTCCCCATTGCTCAAAACGCTTCTGCACGTTCCGATTCGAAATACGTTTACCACTTTGGGTTGAGATAAAAACAGCGTCATCTTCTGGCTCATAGAGTTCTCGCATCTCAAGCCAACGCTGCAGCCAGCTCACTGCGGTTTTCCCCATTGGCACTCTGCGCTCTTTGCTCCCTTTTCCCATCACCCACACTTCACCCGTATTTAAATCAAGATGGCGAACGTCCAGCCCAACGAGCTCAGATAAACGTAACCCCGCACCGTACATTACTTCAAGCATTGTTCGGTCACGTACAACAAGGGGGTCGCCACTATCCATATTCAACAGTTGGGAAACTTCATCCACATCCATATTTTTAGGGAGACGCTTTTTGGATTTTGGAGCATGGATTGCTTTTGCCGGGTTTGCTGGTAGTTCCCCTTGATGTACCATCCAATCAAAAAAACTACGCAACGATGATAACCGCAACGCCATACTTGCTGCTTGCAAGCCAGATTTACGACTTTTCGCGGCAATATTACGCACAATAGTCGCATCTACTTTTTGCCATTCATGGATATTTAATGAAGCTAACATTTCCACGATAACACTGAGTTGACGGCGATAATTAGTGATAGTGACGGGGCTTAGCCGGCGTTCAACTCGCAAATAATGCAGAAAAGCTTCAATTTGGCTCATCAGCCCTTCTGGCTGATTTTTTACAGGCGTTCTATCCATTGGCATAATAACCTCGGTAGAATTTGAGCAACTTTTTCCAGCATGACCGTTCCCATATCATGTTGGTAATGTTCACGATCTCGGCTAGTAAAAATGACCATACCTGATTCACCGTGATGACCAAACAGTGAAATAGCGACTGAGCCCACATTTAATGCTTCGGGTAAAAGTAATTGAATTTCAGGGCCATTTAGCCGACCGAGGTAGTTAAGATTATCGCCAAACCGTTGAATTCTCACAGGTTCAAAGACGCGACGCGAAATAACAAGTTGATGCGCATCCATCGGTGCAGACAAATGCCAGCTATCGCTAAACAAGCGTACTTGGGCACCTGATAAACCTAATTTTTTTGCCCAACGATTTAACGCTAACAGCATTTGTTGTAAACTTTCTGCTGACGACATTTCAATCACCAACACTAATAACTCTTCAAAAAGCTCCGCATTTTCATGGGCTTGCTCAACCATAAAACGAATATCTTGTTCGAGCTCTTTGATTTTCAACCGTTGACGGCTCATCACTAATTCAGGTAATGAAATAGCCTCCCGCACAACATGGGGGATTTTTAGCTGTTCCAACAGTTGAGCATTACGAAGAAAAAAATAGGGGTTTTCCGTTAAGTAGCGCACGACATCGAGCTCATCAATTTGATGAACCAATTCCTGTGCTTTTTTGGTTTTATCCATTTTTCCCTCTTCGGCTATTCAAAATTAGAGTTGAATGACTCCGTCATAAACATGCGTTGTAGGGCCTGTCATATAAAGTGGCGACCCAGGGCCGTCCCACGAAATATCTAATGAGCCCCCCGGCAAATCGACTTTAACCCGTTTCGCCAGTAGCCCTTGAGTAATTCCAACTGCAACAGCCGCACATGCTCCGCTACCACAAGCTTGAGTTTCCCCAGCCCCGCGTTCATAGACACGCAAGCGAATATGGTCAGCACTGATAATTTCCATAAAGCCAATATTGGCACGTTCAGGGAAGCGCTCATGACTTTCTAATGCGGGACCTAAAACTTCGACTTCTGCCGTATGAATACTTTCAACTTGAATGACACAATGCGGGTTCCCCATTGAGACAACCCCACACAACACTGTACGTTCTTGTGCTCGAATAATATAGGTCTTTTCTTCTTTGATAGCGCGAAATGGCACTCTCTGTGGTTCAAAATCAGGTTCGCCCATATTAACGCTGACATCATCATTTTCATTTATGGTTAATGTCATACGGCCGGACTGAGTACTGACCTTAATTTTCTGCTTATTCGTTAAGCCTTTTAGCCTAACAAAACGTGCAAAACAACGGGCTCCATTGCCACATTGTGCAACTTCACTGCCATCCGCATTAAAAATACGATAATGAAAATCAAGGTCAGGGTCATAAGGTGCTTCAACTAATAATAGTTGATCGAACCCAACGCCTGTATGCCTGTCTGCTAATCGACAAATCAATTCAGGCGAAAAATACACATTTTGTGTAACACCATCGACAACCATGAAGTCATTGCCTAAGCCATGCATTTTAGAAAATTGCATTTCACGCTCCATAGAGGCGACTTACTGATTATTTGTGGTTTGAGCAGGCTCTTTGGCAGTACTGTCTTGTGCAGTGGGTTGCACATCAGATGCCTTAGCCGGTGCTGCAGTTTCTTCCGGCGGAAAATACAACGGGCCTTTTAAGCCGCAGCCAGAAAGGGTAAATAAAACAACTAGAGCACTAAGCCCAATTAAACTTTTTTTCATTCTTTTTCGCCCGTAATGCTTACTTTTGACATCTGATATTTTACACAATAACAGGAGTGGCCTTGCAAATCACGCCTGTTTATTCAGCATGCTGATATTATATACTTTAGGCTAAATTTAGTCTGAAATTTTTAGTAGGTATGCTTAGATTGACCCCAATGCCGATCCCCTCCTATAATTTCAATCAATAATAATAGTTTTCATTAAATCATTGTGAGCAAACAGGAAATTAATCGTGAATGACAGCGAATTTCATCAGTTAGCCGAAGCGCTACTGAACAGCATCGAAGAGCATTTAGATAATTATGAAGGTGATGCCGATATTGATTGTGAAATCAATGGTGGCGTGATGACCCTTAGCTTTGAAGATGGCAGTAAAATTATTATCAACAAACAAGAGGCATTCCACCAAATGTGGTTAGCAACGAAGCAAGGTGGATACCATTATGATTATCAACAAGGTCATTGGGTTTGTGACCGTTCAGGACATGAGTTTAAGGCTAAACTAGCCGAGGCAATTGCTTTCCAAAGCCAAGAGCCCTTTTCATTCTAAGCCTTATGAATTTAAACGGTGGGCAGCGTTATACTACTGCCTACCATCAATAATAGTGCGCTTGTGGGTGCTGCGGTTGGCTAGAATGCATTTCATACCCAATGTCATCATCTTCTGCCGTAAATGGCCATGTCCCGCCAGAAAAGGCAACAACTTGGTTTTTACCATCTTGATTAATGATTTGGTAAAATTGAGGTAAATTGAAGTTGATAAAGTTTGCACCGTAGGTAAACCGATCATGGGAAGAAGAATAGAATTTACTCACATCACGGACAAGATCTTCTTTCGATCCTTCACAGTGGGAATAGATTTCAACCCGATTCGCTTCATCTAAAACATAAATATTAAAACTGGTATTATCTGCCGTATTTTCAAAGAAAAACTGTACAATCCCTTCACTTGCATAGCCATCGACAACCGCAGGCAAATGGTTGTCACTCTTCGCCTGAAGTTTAACGGGCCAGCCATGCAACTTGTTATGGGAGATAGCCCCATAGAACTCAACCGCATTCTCAAGTTTTTGTACGGAAACATTCAGGCGCTCAAAGAATAAACCCCATGTCTGCCCCGCGATACGTAATGCCTTAAAACGCCCAGGGTCATTTCGGTTGCTCGATAAACGCAATTCAACACACTCAGAAATTAGCTGTTGTACACGGGTACGAATCAACCCACGTAAGTGCTCACTATAACAAAACACTTCGACCGCTTCAGGAGGTGACGCATCTTGATGCATTTTCCCTAAAATGGTTTTAAGTGCTTCTAACATGCACTGTTCTCCGCTGAAATGTAGCGTTCTTACCTCATTCCACGAATTACGATATAACAAATCAATGCTACCGATCAGACATTGTTGTGATTCGCCAAAACTGAAAATATCCAGTTTTCTAAAATCAACATGAACAACTTGCTCAGAATAGACCTGTGTTGGGTCTTTTTCTAAGTTAACAATGATTGCCAGATGGCGAATTTCACACGGGCTATAAAGCGCTTTTGGCGTTGGAGCGGGTAACCTAATAGGGAAATGGCTTGAAACATCGTGCATTAATTCAAGCAGTTTTCGTTCATCACACTGGGACTTCCCATTATGCATATAAACTTGGGTTGTCTCAGTCAGTAGACCATTAAAATACGCCCACGCCACTAATTTATTTAAATAGCGGTTATATTCAAGAGGTTGATGGCCAATAATGGCATCAATATTTGGCGCTTGGTTATACAGATACCAACCACTCCGGTTAGCGCGCCCCTCAGGCACATAAATAAAGGTGAGATGCGCTTCGCTTAAATCAGGTGAAATTTGGGGGTTAACTAATGTCACCTTACCAGGAAGAGCCTCGAAAGCCGCATATAATTTACGGGTTAATACCCCAATATCTTGTGGGCTTGCACTAACACTTAAATTATTTCTCCGCGCAAAGCGAATAAGGTTACGATAACTTTGCATCATCGTATCAAGTAACTCGTTATGCGCCTCACGGACACGCTCAATTTTCCATTGATTACGTGTATCGAGTATCGACAAACGTGCTTCCCCCCAACCCCATGATTCAACCAACTGAGACAACACATCACGGCGCCAGCCTGAACACGTGTTAGCGTCTTCTTCAGACAGTTTTTCACACACTTTTAGGTAGAAACAACGACGGATAAGGTCAAGACGAGTTAAATCATTAATTTCAGTCAGGTAACGTGTCACACGCTCTAACATTAAGCAGTATGAGTCCAAGCCATAACACACAATTTCGCCAGCATGTAAATGACGCTTAAACTCCATCGCTAATAATTTGCCGTTAGGGTAATCCCATGAATAGGATTCCAACAAAATACTCTTCAATACGGCCTTATAGGGGGAATCGACACTCTTGTACAACTGCCATAGGCTTGCACCGAAATACTCCGCGGCAGAAAGTTCGCTTAACCCGCCTAAATCAAGCCATTCATTAGGCGTTAATACCCCTTGCGCGTATAACCCCATAACATATTCATCGTAATGCTGTTCTTCCTCAACGGGTACCATCGTCCACAATAAACGCTTGCCCGCCATACGCACAGCCGTTCGATAAAATTCATCTAATAGTAGGATGTGTTGCGTTGAACCACAGTTCTCTCCACCGATATGCCCACTGGCATGATGGCGAAAACGATTTTCATCGATTAAAAAAACAGTGACATCAATGCCTAAAGACGCTGCCCACTGTTCAATCAGTGTACATTTTTTTTGTAAGAACCGTTTTTCTTCGTGATCCAACCAAGAGGGGTGACAAACCCACACATCAATATCTGAGCATTGGCTTTGTCCAACAGAAGAGGTACTCCCCATCGAATAAATACCTGTGATGGGTAATTCGCCATTCGTGGCAGTTTCAATAGGTAAAAAGCGTTCAAATTGTTCCAACCACTTCATTTGCTCTGCATCAGGTGAGAAAAAACAGACACCATGAGGCACATTACCTTCAATAAAACCAGGTATCATTGGGTGATGATAATGAAACAAGACAGGCAGCAAGCTATAAACCTTCGAGAAGGCTTCACTCATAGAAGCTGTTGCACGTTCCAACCGTAATTGGTTTATCGCATCCAGTCTTTGTTTTAAGGTTTCAATATAGAGATACAAAGGTTACGCCTGATTGAATGAAAGTAATACAAACCGGAGAATTTCCCAGCACCCAACAGATAGAGATAGATTTAAAATAATTTTCAAATGGATTGTCGGAAACGTGATCAATTTAACACCTTGCATCAAAAGGGTAAAGTAGATCACATAATTTTACGCGCTTATTTTTGATACAAAATGCTTTTCAACATATTGTATAAAAAGACTTTTTATTTTTTAATCTGTAAAATATCCCTTGTTTTTCAATGGAATAATTTCTTTTTACCCAGCAGTCTAGTAAAACAACAAAATAGAATGATATTAAGTACAATACGCACAGCGTCTGTGCTTACACGCTTCAACACGAATTAACAGAAAACACAGAATGTTCCACGCAAAAAATAGCACGATAAGCTAAAGAAAGGACTTAATAACGATTCTAGGTCATCTCATTTTTAATCACTTTCTTGCATCATGGTAGAAAAAGTAAATCGGCGATAAACGATCCGAAGAGGGTTTTTTCACCTAACTGGAAAAAATATCCTTAACATGTTAAAACTAATGCCAATTGTATGGTTAATCTGCGGCATTCTTCGCCAGAGAAAACAGTAAAATGACATCAACAAATATCGTGCGTATTGCTACGCGCAAAAGCCCTCTAGCCCTATGGCAAGCACACTTTGTCAAAGACAAATTAGAGCAACTTCACCCAGGTGTGCTGGTTGAACTCGTGCCTATGGTGACAAAAGGTGACATCATCCTTGATACACCTCTCGCGAAAGTTGGCGGAAAAGGGCTGTTCGTCAAAGAGCTAGAACTTGCTTTATTGGAAGGGCGCGCTGACATTGCCGTTCACTCTATGAAAGATGTCCCTGTTGAATTTCCTGAAGGCTTAGGGTTAGTCACGATTTGTGAACGCGAAGACCCTCGAGATGCCTTTGTCTCAAACCACTACGATAGTCTTGATGCATTACCAGAAGGCAGTATCGTTGGGACATCGAGTTTACGCCGTCAATGCCAATTAAGGGAACTTCGCCCTGACTTAGTCATTCGCGACTTGCGCGGCAATGTGGGAACACGCCTATCAAAATTAGATAACGGTGAATATGACGCTATTATTTTGGCCGTTGCAGGGTTAAAACGTTTGGGATTAGAAACGCGAATTAAAACCGCTCTTGCTCCTGAACAATGCTTACCTGCGGTTGGCCAAGGCGCTGTCGGCATCGAATGCCGTTTAAATGACAGTAAAACCCGCGAGTTACTTGCGAAGCTAAATAATGACGCAACCTCAACTTGTGTCCTTGCGGAACGTGCGATGAATATGCGCCTTGAAGGCGGTTGCCAAGTCCCTATTGGCAGTTATGCTATTTGGCAAGATGACAAAATATGGCTGCGTGCCTTGGTGGGAGCCCCAGACGGCAGTGTTATTATTCGTGGGGAACGGCTCGTTTCTCCAAGCGAAGCTAACCAAGCAGGGGTATCCTTGGCTGAAGAATTACTTGAGCGTGGTGCAAGGGAAATTTTGGCGGATGTCTATCAAGGAAACCCGCCTGCATGAAAGTGCTTGTCACTCGCCCTGAACCTGCAGGTTCAGAGCTGATCACGGCAATCACCGCCAAAGGGGGGGAAGCCTTCTCCTCCCCTTTAATTCGCATTGGACCCGGTGCTGAATTAAATACCCTTATACCTCAACTTGATAGCCTTACTGAAAATGATTTAGTCTTTCTTTTATCTAAAAATGCAGTCGAATATGCAAATTTAACACTTGAACAAATGGCGCGTAGCTGGTCAGATAAGTTATCTTACTATGGAATTGGCCGCTCTACAGGGCAGTATTTTCAACAAGTAACAGGAAAAAGCATAAGTTGGGCTGAACAAGGTGAAACCAGTGAAGTACTACTAACACACCCTGAACTTCAATTTCTCGAAGGGAAAAATGCTCTATTATTACGAGGAAATGGCGGACGAGAGCTTCTCGCATCAACATTAAGGGCCAGGGGCGCAAAAGTCAGCTATTGTGAATGTTATACAAGGCATCCCGTTTACTATGATAGAGCCCTGTTCAATCAGCAATGGTTTCAAACGGGTATTACAGATGTTGTGATCACGAGTGGTCAAATGTTAGCCTTGTTAGACGAATTAATCACTGAAGAATACCAAACTTGGTGGTTTTCCCGCCGCCTACTTGTCGTCAGTGAACGGATTGCAGACCAAGCCCGCAGAGGCGGATGGCAAAAGGTCTGTATAGCTAATAGCGCAGATAATAATGCTTTATTAGAAGCATTAATTTCAATCGATATGGGATGCTAATTTATGACGGAACACGATAAAACAACCGAGACGGTTACCCCAGAAGCTGGCGCAGAGCAACAGCGCCCAAAAACTAAACCTTCTTCGGAACAAAAACGTTCTGGTCTGGTAGGCGGTGTAATTGCTATCGCTATTATCATCGCGATTGGTGGCGGATTATACTATTTCACCCAACAAAGCACTGCCACTTTAGTAAATGAAAACAATGAATTAAAGCAAAGGCTGAGTGATTTAGTCGAACAACAAAACTCCGACAGGCAACGGTTAGACGCATTAGTTGCGGCCAATGCTGAAATAAAAAGCCATTCTCGTGAATATGAAGAGAACCTCAACCGCCGCATGCAAGAGTTGCAAGCACACGTCACAGCATTATCCAGCGCTGATGTGAAAAGTTGGCTATTAGCCCAAGCTGACTTTATGGTCAAAATGGCAGGAAGAAAGCTGTGGAATGACCGTGACCCAGTGACCGCAGCCGTTCTGTTAAAAAGTGCAGACTCAAGTCTGGCAGAAATGAATGACCCGAGCCTACTCGACATTCGTAAATCGATTAACAGTGATATGGCTAAATTAGCCGCAATCAACCAAGTTGACTATGACGGTATTATCTTACGTTTAAACCAGCTAAGTAATGAAGTCGATAATTTACGGTTAGCGGATTTAAACAGTGGCGACGTGAAAACTGAAGATAACGCTGACGTTAGCGATGATATCTCTGATTGGAAACAAAACTTGACTCGTAGCTGGAAAAGTTTCGCCAATGACTTTGTTACAGTTCGAGCTCGTGATGGTTCAGAAGCCCCGCTCCTAGCCCCAAATCAAGATATTTACCTACGTGAAAACATTCGTTCTCAATTATTAATCGCAGCACAAGCGGTACCCCGTTATCAAGAAGCCACTTACAAGCAGTCATTAGAACAAGCTTCGACATGGGTAAGAGCCTATTTTGATACTGAAGCGCCTGAAACTAAAGCTTTCTTATCAACTATTGATGACTTAATCAATCAGCCGATTGACATTGATATGCCTGACACCTTAGAAAGCCAAGAGAAGCTAGAAAAAGTCATGCAAACACGGGTTCGTAGCTTACTCTCTCAGTCGTCAGACAACACAAAAGTTAGCGATGGTGCTGTTGATGCCGCAGCAGATGCGCCTAAAGCGTCAACAGAGGCTGCGCCCGATGCTGATGTTCCTGCCAC
Source organism: Providencia rettgeri (assembly GCF_023205015.1). Taxonomy (NCBI): domain Bacteria; kingdom Pseudomonadati; phylum Pseudomonadota; class Gammaproteobacteria; order Enterobacterales; family Morganellaceae; genus Providencia; species Providencia rettgeri. Next base: position 4,196,306 of record NZ_CP096258.1, read on the forward strand.
GGATACGCAAAAAGCAGAGTCAGCTGACAATTCGCACCCTTTTGAATCAGCAGAGCCTGCTGGCAATAGGGGGTAATTATGATAAAAGTCCTGATCCTATTTATAGTACTTATTGCCGGGGTGATCTTAGGCCCATTATTAGCAGGTCACCAAGGTTATGTTTTTATTCGTACTGACAATTATGACATTACGACCAGTGTAACCAGCCTCGTTTTAGGCTTTATCTTGCTCCAATTTGTGCTGTTGTTCCTCGGTTGGTGTTATCGTCGCTTTATTAGTACAACATCGCGTACTCGAGGTTGGGTAAGTGGCCGTAAATACCACAAAGCACATACTCAAACACAAAAAGCGCTATTGAAATTAGCAGAAGGTGATTTCGAACAGGTTGAAAAGTTAATGAGCAAACATGCTGATTTCTCTCAACAACCCGTGATTAACTACCTAATGGCAGCTGAAGCCGCTCAACAACGTGGTGATGAATATCGCACTCACCAGTACTTAGATAGAGCCGCAGAAGCTGCGGGAAGTGATCAACTTCCTGTTGATATCAGCCGTGTCCGTATTCAATTAGCGGAAGGGGAAGTCCACGCTGCTCGTAATGGCATCGATAAACTTCTCGACAAAGCTCCAAGGCACCCTGAAGTCTTACGTCTTGCGGAACAAGCTTACTTACGTTCAGGTGCTTACCAGTCGCTGATTGAATTACTCCCGGTCATGGCCAAAGTGCAATTACACAATGAAGATGAGCTCGATGCATTGAAATTAAAGGCTTACAAAGGGCTGATGAACCAATATATGGCTGAAGGGGGTAGTGATGGACTAAAAGCTTGGTGGAAAGCACAGCCTCGCCGAGTTCGTCATGAAACCGCATTGCAAGCTTTCTTAGCAGAACATTTAATTGAATGTGGTGATATTGCAAGTGCAGAAAAAATAATTATTGATGGCTTAAAACAGCAATATGATGAACGCTTGCTTCTGTTAGTGCCAAAACTTAACAGTGAACGCCCTGAAGTTATCGAAAAAACCCTTTTACATCTGCAAAAACAAAACGGTGCCACCCCGTTACTCAACAGTACATTAGGCGTTTTGTCGCTACAACACGCGCAATGGGACAAAGCAGAAACCTACTTTAAAGCTGCTTTGGCTCAACGTTTTGATGTGCAGGATGCATCATGGTTAGCCGATGCGTTTGACAAACAACATAAACCTAGCGATGCGGCAAAAATTCGCCAAGATGCATTAAACCATTCATTAAAACAAGAACGAAACTAATACGCTTGTTTGGCCTTTTCTAAAAACTCCACTCATTTTAGTGGAGTTTTTTTATTCATAAGCTTAACTGAAATTACATTTACCATCCCAAATAAAAACACAAAAAACAATTTAAATGCATTGCTTTAATCGCATTAAATCATCATAAAAGGAGAATATGAGGTTTATGATTGGCAACATCACAGATCAATAACGCAATGTTTAATCAATAATTTTTATTTAAGGATAAGCAAAACACATTCCGCTATGTTATAAAATAAACACATAGTGTATAAAGCTTTATATACATCTTTGCTTTGAATGAATTAGGGATATCGATATGAATGTAATTAAAACTATTTGGTGCTGGATTATTGCAACCCCAAACCGTTTACAAATATTCTTTGACCTTCTGCTGTTAGTATTATCACCTTTTGTTTTTATTATGATTATTGGTTTTAATACCGAAGATCTTAGTAAAGACATTTTCATTATTACATTCATTATCCTCTGCTATACCTATATTACTCGTTGGTTTAGTAAATGGTTTAGTAAAGGTAGAAGCTAATACCTCTCTTATTCTTAGCCTCTTAGTGATTTTCTAGGGGGCCTAGTGTTTTGTATAGACAAAAAAACACCTGCACAAGGCAGGTGTAAAATACAATCAGGTCTACAGACGGATGGTGCCTCACTCAACGTTTCGCCCGTTCGTTGATGGTAAGAGGATGAGCTCTTGATCATCTAAGTTGGACAATAGGCACCGATAATCGGCTTTGCGTCATCTCTGGGTTTATGAAGCTTCGCTGTCATAAGAAGTGAGATGAGCATCTACATATAGAATAATGCACAATGCATGCCAACTTTTTTTAAATGATATTTTTTAAGCTCACTCTTTTAACTTCTCTCTCATCCCTCCGGTTTTACACATAATTTTTCTTCTTGGAAGTCAGCCTCTCTAACATTAAAGAATGTACGCTCTTGTTGCCCATATCTTGCTGTACTATTTTGTCGCAGTTTAGAGACACCATAAATGAGTTATTTATATTTACTTATAAATCAAAAGGTAATATGTCGCCTTTTGGCGACATCAATATAATAGATTGTATCTATTCTACGACACTAGCGAGATGACCTACTAAATTACAAATAAAAACAAGTAATTAACCATTCCCAGTCACTAATTGAAAAAAAACCTGAATATGCTCTGGGTAATTCTAATTATGGCTAAAACGGCAAATGAAGATATCCCGAAGAACATACATAAGTATGTAACCTGGGTAGCTGAACGCAGCCAACAAAACATGGCTTGAAGAATGAAGAGAATATAAAAGTATAAATATAAAAAGCAAAAAACCCGTCGATTAAGACGGGTTTCTTTAAATTGGTCGGCGAGAGAGGATTCGAACCTCCGACCCACTGGTCCCAAACCAGTTGCGCTACCAAGCTGCGCTACTCGCCGAATTTTTTAGTACTCATTACATTTCTTCGTGGTGCGAAAGGGGGGACTTGAACCCCCACGTCCATAGGACACTAACACCTGAAGCTAGCGCGTCTACCAATTCCGCCACCCTCGCAATATCACAAAAAAATGGGGTGGCTAATGGGACTCGAACCCACGACAACTGGAATCACAATCCAGGGCTCTACCAACTGAGCTATAGCCACCATAACTTCACTTTTTTCAAAGCGTTGCTATATTACTACATACAACGTCATTTTGCCAACCGTAGCGAAGCGCTAAAACTGGTGCGCCCGACAGGATTCGAACCTGAGACCTCTGCCTCCGGAGGGCAGCGCTCTATCCAGCTGAGCTACGGGCGCTTAACGCCGTTGCGGGAGAGGATAGTACGGATTTATCCTCCTGCTGTCTAGTCCTTTTTGAAATAAAAATATCGATTGCTTGCCTTTTATCCATTTCGTCGAGAAAGAGAGCATATTTACTCTCTTTTTCACTGTACCGCTAATAAAAATCAGGCAAAAAACGGCGATTACACTTTTGCCTTACGGTTATTGAACAGACGAATGATAAAATAAAGCAGGGAAACGCCCCCTAAAAAGATAGCGCCCACGATTAAAGATAAGCGAGTATCAGGGTTAATCGCCATTCCAACCAAAACACAGGCTAAAAAGAGCAAGGTTGCATAGTTAACCCATGGAAAAAGAATCGATTTGAAAGGGTGTCCAATGAGTTTTTCTCTGTTTTGTTGGCGAAAACGGATTTGGCTGGTCAATAGCACTAACCAAGGCACCATTCCGGGTAACACACTCGCACTATAGACATACACAAAGACTTTCTCTGGATTAGGTATGATGTAATTCAGGCTTGACCCAGCCACTAAGCAAAGGATAGTAAAGCCCACACAACGTGCCGGTACGCCATTTTTTGTTAATTTCAATAATGAGCGAGGTAACTGTTTATTTTGCGCTAAGGCATACAACATTCGCCCACCGCTATACATCCCACTATTACACCCAGATAACGCTGCAGTTAATACCACAAAATTAATCACAGCAGCGGCTGACACAATTCCCACTTTTGCAAAGGTGAGAACAAATGGGCTACCTTGTGAACCCACTTCAGTCCACGGAAACAGCGTTACAACAATAAAGATAGCGCCCACATAAAAAATTAATATGCGCCATAAAATATTATTGATCGCCTTTCTTAACGTGACTTGCGGATTTTTCGCCTCACCCGCAGTGATCCCAACTAGCTCAACCCCTTGATAAGAGGCCACAACGATACACAAAGCAAATAAGAAGCCTTTCCAGCCCCCGGCAAAGAAACCACCATGTTCGGTAAGGTTCGCAAGCCCAATCGGCTCAAAGTTATTACCTAGACCAAAAAAAATCAGCCCTAAGCCAATTAAAATCATCACCACAATCGTGGTCACTTTGATCATGGCAAACCAGAACTCAAGCTCTCCATACAGCCGTACAGCGGCTAAGTTAGCTAATGCCACTAATACCACTGCGATAATGGCAAAAATCCATTGAGGCACATCAGGGAACCAATATTCCGCATATACACCAATGGCTGTAATCTCAGAAATACCGACGGCCACCCACATAAACCAGTAGCCCCACGCGGTGAGACATCCCCAAAATGGACTCAAATATTTATAACCAAACGAAGCAAAAGAACCCGTTACAGGTTCAAGAAATAGCATTTCCCCCATTGAGCGCATAATGAAGAAAACAAAAATTCCTGCGATGATATAAGCCAGTAAAACAGAAGGGCCCGCCCATTTTAGCGTACTGGCTGATCCCATAAATAACCCAACGCCAATAGTTCCACCGAGCGCAATAAGCTCGATATGGCGTGCTTCTAACCCACGTTGAAGCCCCTGTTGTGGATTTCCCATACATACCCCTGTCAAAATTAGAAATTAAAACTGCAGTTTTAATTGAAGCTCAGTTAATAATAATCACTGCAATTATTCGGAAAGAATCAATTAGTCGATTAAAAAAATGCCATAGCCGCAAGATTGAGCACAAACTGATGCGAACATACTTATTTTTGAGGGATTATAGAAATATTTGAAGGAAGAGACCAGCAATTCGGAACCGTAAGAACGGTAAGTCGGCCTGTTAAGCCCACTTACCGTGAGTGAAACCTAGTGAAAATAACAATAAAAATCAAATCACTAAAAAATTTATAGCTTACCACCGTAATAGTAACCTAAAAATTTCAACAATTTAAACTGACGAGTAATACGGGAAGGTTGAGATAATAAGCGATATAACCATTCCAGCCCTAAGTTTTGCCAAACTTTCGGTGCGCGCTTAACATGCCCTGTAAACACATCATAGGTCCCTCCAACGCCCATATATAAGGCATCTGGGTACACACTTCTGCAATCCCGCATAAAAATTTCTTGTTTCGGGGAGCCCATTGCAACTGTCACAATTTTGGCCCCACTTGCCCGAATACGTTCGAACAAGGCACTTCGATCTTCAGCCGTAAAATAGCCGTTTTGCGAACCTACAATGTTCACATTCCACTGGGAACGTAGCTTGCTTTCTGTTTGTTCTAGGATCTCTGGTTTGCCGCCAACTAAGAAAACAGGCGTCCCTTCTTTACCCGCCCTTTCCATTAACCCTTCCCATAAGTCAGCACCAGCCACACGGGAAACTTCTGCTTGTGGGTATTTACGACGAATAGCACGGACAATACTAATTCCGTCAGCGTATAAATATTCGGCTTGGCCTAATAACGTATTTAAAGCGGTATCTTGTTCAGCGATCATCACTTTTTCTGCATTAATCGCAACAAGTGTTCCCGTTTTCGTTTCCCCACCCGCAAAAAGGTAGTCTAAGAAATGGGCCATATTTTTGAAGCCCCAAATATTATGACCACGAATACGATATTGTGGAACAGATGACTGTGTAACGGATGAAGACTGAGTTGATGACGATTCCATGATACTCCTTTAGCGGCTTTCACGCTGTTGGCTTCTAAAAAAAGAAGCTGTTTTTATGCGAATAAGCCCCGCACTTTCAAATAACCAATACAGTAATTTTGCTAACACCAGACACAGTCCGAATATTAAGCAGAAGAAAACCACCCGTGAGACGAAAGAATCTACGCCTTCACGCGCTAAAACAATAATGTTGAAAATTGCGCCAAAACAAAATGCCTGCATAATGGCAGCTTTATAGCGATTCGGTTCTTTCAGGCTCATGCCATAGATCCAATCAAACCATTTGATGATAAGCCCCACAACGATGGCGCCGAGTGGTATAAAAATCACTCCGCCCATCACTACCAATGAACCAATTAGTGTTGGCGAAATTGCCAGTCCTGAATGGTTGTTGAGTACTTCCCACGTAAAATAATTGGCAGAGTTCAATACCGTATCTGGACGTTCAGGCCAAACCCAAGAAGGAATGAAAACATAAAAGTCACGAATAATTGGCGCTAGGCCTTGAAAATCCATCTCATCGTAATGACTCAGCAGCAATGCTAAGTTTTCCCACGGGGAGAATGTGTCCCGCGTTAAGTACAAGAAAGTGTAATACGCTTCGGCACCGCTAACATCTAGCCCATAGCGTTTTAAGGCTAACCAGAACATCCCTACAATACTGGCGACCCCAGCCGCGGCTAACATCCACAGCGTAATCCAACCTCTGACAATCCCAATAAATAAGAACAGCGCGAAGGCAATAATGATGTTCGCTCTTGTTCCCCCGACGATAACATAGGTTAAGAAACCAAATGCGACGGTACTAACAAGGAAGAAAATCCAGCGTTTCTGTGTTGGCCGCAAGAAATAAACAATCAACATTGCAGGAATGAAGAAATAGAAAAAGCGTTTTAATGCCACGCCAGAAACTTGGCTGGAGAAAATTTGGCTATAGGATTTTAACTTAAACAGCAAAAAACCGTTCTGCATGAAAAAGATACCTACTGTCACAACAGCAATCAGTATCAATAACAGACAGGTTAGATTCGTTTCCACTTTGTTCATGCTAAACAACGCACGTCGTGGTGCATCCGGTTGCCTAGACAGCCGTGTTTTATAGGCGACATAATAAATCGCATAAAAACTGGTTGCCGCTAGCTGCGCATAGAGTAAGTAATCCGCCTTCACAACCGCAACATCAAATTGAAACACTAACGCACAGGTTAATGGGAAACCAAAGTAAAACGTCAATAAATACAGCATTGAAAAGAAAATATTGAAGTTAAACCGAGCACGTAAAAATTCTTTGTATAGCAAAGTACCAATAAAAATAATTGATATCAGGTAGACCAGTGCTAAGCCGCCTAATTCCGTCAGCGTCATGCTCGCTCCTCCAGGGCTCTGAGAACGGTTTTCCAGCCCTCAGTAAAGTTAGGAGCAAAAAATTCAATATGGTGTTTATCTAATAAACTCATTTGGCGCTGAGCTTCGTCCACCAGCGGTATCGTCAGGTTGTCACCATAGAAAAACACAGGGACATTTTGAGCGGTTAAATCCTGCCAGAACGTATTTTGACGGCTGATGACAAACGGAATACCAAATTGGATCAGCAAACAAACCGTCCCCACCCCTTGCTGGCGATTAAAAATAAAATAACCAAGATCACAGGATTTGAGCAGATTAAGGTACTCGCTAAACTCCATGCGCTCTTTCAGAATTTCCACTTGCCCTGAAGTAAATTCACTATTTGCAGCCTGTTCGACTTGTTCAATATAGCCTTGGTTATTTGCAGGATAGCCCATTGGGACAATCACCTTAACCTCATCACCGAATTGCTGTTTAATCGCACTCAGCGCCTCTACATGACGATTAGAACGGTCACCTGAGTTACCCAGCAGAATCGTCAGTTGAGAGCCTTCACGTGCTTTGGGCTCGCTTATTGTCAATGCGGGGTCCATTCGTGTTGGAAAATACAACACGGAGGCAGGCACTTTAGGGTTCGACTGGTGGAAATAGCACAAATCCCCGCGTGTCGCACACACGTGCCCCACTTTTTTCTGCGCTAGGCGACGTAAAATATAGAATAACTTAAATTTCAGTGAGCTAGACTCTTCATAGAGATCAGCTCCCCATATATGCCACCAAAACTGATGGGATTTGATTTGGCCAAATAACAGCGCTAACCAAATAGGCGCATTAAATTGCCCATGAAAGAAAAAACGAGTACGCCGATCTGCCTTGGCGCGTTGTATGACGCTATTAGCAATAGCCTGTTTATTCGCAAAAACATCTATTTTTAGCTGAGGATAAGCGTCAGCAAGCTGCACATCGTCGCTTACGACCATAAAATGCGGTGTTGATGATGGCGCCATCTCTCGGTAGATTACGTCATTAAAAAACGTCAGTACCGTCTGATTGTGGTGTGGGAGGTTCGATCCCAGTACATGTATTAAGGTTGTCATGCTCGCCTACGGTAAATCAAAAATACGCAACAACATAAAGTGAAATAGACAATATAAGTGGCCATATAAGCCTGAGTTGCACCTACTGCGCCATGTTCAGGGATTAGCCAATGGGCAAAGCCCGTTAATAATATAAACTGACTAACTTCAGTGAGGACATAAAAACGCAATGCGGCTTTGGCAATAACCAAGTAACCAAATACGTAAGCCCCCACTTTCAATACATCACCGACCAGTTGCCATGCAAACAGGTCTCTCATCCCTGTAAATTCTGTTGAGAACAGCAACCAAATCGCAAAATCACGTAATAACCAAACCGTAAAACTGACAACCGCTACGGCTGGTAAAACGAATTTCAATGCTTTAACAATCTCTGCTGTGATTTCATTTTTATGCTGCAAACGCGATAACGTCGGCAACAAATACACTGAAAATGTCGCGGTAATAAACTGCAAATAGGCATCTGAAATGGTGGTCACACCGGTCCATAGCCCCACTTCATCCCAACTATAGGTTTGGGCGAGCAGGTTTCGCATCATGATATAAGCGACTGGCAACGTAACTGCGGTTAGCATCGCCATGACGGTGAACTTGCCTAAATTAGTCGCAATTGCTTTGTCCCATGCGGGTTTCAATGATGACAACGCAAATTGCTTACGTTTAATTATCATCCCTGCCGCAGGCAGTACCACGAGTGCTGGCACTAATGCCAATCCTGCGAGTGCGCCTTCATACCCGCCAACTAGATAGCATAAATAATAAGCAACCACGCCAATTATGCTACCCCAAATAATGGCCAATGCATTACCTGAAGCGTCTCGATACCCTTTTAAGATAGCTAAGAAATAGTTGGCGTAACCGATCCCCATTTGGATCAAAGCAACCATTTGAATAACTGAGCTATATTTCACGCTATCAAATAGCGCCTCACTAATGACCGGGCTACACAGTAAAAAGATAATTGCTAATAAGGTCGAAAACCCAAGGATAATCGTCGATGAGGTCCCCAACACTGCACGCAATTTCAGTGGGTCTTGGTGGTGCTCTGCGACATATTTGGTGACACCATTAAAAATCCCTGCGCCCGATAATACTCCGAGTACCGTAATCAATTGGCGGAAATTACCCGCCAGCCCCACACCGCTGGGGCCAAATGAGACTGCAAATAACTTAACGATTAACAGGCCTACCCCGATTTTAATCAGGGTAGACCCAGCAGTCCAAACCGATGCTTTAGCTAATGACATTAGGCAAAGAACGCTTTGATTCGCTCAATGACTGTCTGCTGCTCGTCATCAGTCATGTTGTAGAACATCGGTAAACGCACTAAGCGGTCACTTTCTGATGTCGTATACTTATCTTCGCCATGGAAGCGACCAAACTCGATACCGGCAGGGCTTGTGTGCAATGCAACATAGTGGAATACCGTCAAAATACCATGGGATTTCATATAATCATTGAACTCGGTACGCTCGTCGATATCTTTAAGTTTGATATAGAACATATGGGCATTGTGTTTTAAGCCATCTGGCACCGTCGCTAAGACTAAACGTCCCGCATCAACCAATGGCTGCAACGCTTCATCATAACGTTTCCATAATAGTAAACGGCGATCATTAATTTTGTCGGCTTCTTCTAACTGCGCCCATAAATAAGCGGCTTGTAAATCAGACAATAAGTAGCTTGAGCCGATGTCACGCCATGTGTATTTATCCACTTGGCCGCGGAAAAATTGGCTACGATTCGTCCCTTTTTCACGGATCACTTCGGCACGGCTAATCAAGTCTTTATCATTGATAAGCGTTGCTCCACCTTCACCGCCTGAAGAGTAGTTTTTCGTTTCATGGAAGCTATAACAACCGATGTGGCCGATAGTGCCCAGTGCTTTGCCTTTATAGGTCGACATCACACCTTGTGCCGCGTCTTCAATCACAAATAAATTGTGTTTTTTCGCGATATCCATAATGGTGTCCATCTCACAAGCAACACCTGCATAGTGGACAGGAACGATAGCGCGCGTACGTTCAGTGATTGCGGCTTCAATTTTAGTTTCATCAATATTCATGGTATCAGGGCGGATATCAACGAATACGATTTTTGCGCCACGTAACACGAATGCGTTAGAGGTTGATACAAAAGTAAAACTTGGCATGATGATCTCATCACCCGGCTTGGTATCAATCAGGATCGCCGCCATTTCTAATGAAGCCGTACAAGATGGCGTTAACTGCACTTTCGGGCAATTAAACCGTTTTTCCATCCATTCTTCACAACGTTTCGTGAAGCCACCGTCACCACACAGTTTGCCACTTTCCATGGCTTGTCTCATATACTCTAATTCAGTACCTACAACGGGTGGTTTATTAAATGGAATCATGTTGTCCCCTGTATAACCAATAGGCGGTACTGGCAATTGCTGCACCGCTACGTGAATAAAGATTTAATGCCGCAACATTACTGATTTGCGTGGCCACATTTAACTGTCTTTTTTGGTGTTCCACACACCAATTAAATGCTGCTGACATCAACTTACGCCCCACACCTTGCCCTTTCGCTTCTGGCATTTTCGCGAGTAGGCCAACCCGTGCAGTTTCTGCATCAAGGTGCCGCAAACTCACAAAGCCCAATATCGCACCAGACACATCTTTAACCAGTAAACAAGTGTGGTCAAACGTACCCAGAACTGATTTTTCTATCCACAACGCATAAAACTGCCCGCTATCACCATCACGGTACCAAGGTGCTCTAAAGCGGCTTTTGCTAAAGACAGACTCAGCGGCTTGTCGCAGCGCAGGGATATCACCCACTTGTGCAGCAACAACGTGATCTTCCGCTGTTAAACCCGCTTTTAAATAAGCATTTTCTGTGCCAATAGTCAGCGCGAAATCGATTTCACCTTCAACAAATGAAAACCCCATACCGGCTAAATCGTCAATCAACTGCGTTTCAGACGCAGCGACTTTTGCTTGCACGATATCGTATTCATTTATTTGATAAGCAAGGAGGGTTTCGAGATTATCCCCCGTAAAATTCAACTTTGCCGTTGAACGATGAAAAAATTCGCTCTCCCATGGCAAGCTCTCAATACTGGCGCGGACGGACACGTAATAAATCCTCTAAGTATTGCCCATAACCTGTTTTTTTCAGCTGTTGTGCTGAAAAAGCGACTTGTTCATCTGTCAGCCAGCCGTTACGCCACGCAATTTCTTCCAAACAAGCAACTTTGAAACCTTGACGTTTTTCAACCGTTTGCACAAAGGTACCCGCCTCAATGAGGCTATCGTGAGTGCCTGTATCTAACCAAGCAAAACCACGACCGAGCAATTCAACGTTTAATTCGCCACGTTCTAAGTACATTTGGTTAATCGACGTAATTTCTAACTCGCCACGTTCAGAAGGTTTAACTTGTTTAGCAAATTCAACCACTTGTGAATCATAGAAATACAGCCCTGTCACTGCCCAATTCGATTTAGGTTTAACCGGTTTTTCTTCAATCGACAGTGCTTTAAAATTATCGTCAAATTCCACGACCCCAAAACGCTCAGGATCCATCACTTGGTAACCAAAAACGGTTGCGCCATTGACTCGTTCAGCAACAGATTTCAATTTTGGGCTAAATGAATGACCGAAAAAGATATTGTCGCCCAAGACTAAACAGCAAGAATCACCATTGATGAACTCTTCACCAATGATAAACGCCTGCGCAAGGCCATCTGGTGATGGCTGCTCTGCGTAGCTCAGCTCAATCCCGAACTCGTGGCCATCCCCTAATAAACGCTTAAACATCGGCAAATCGTCAGGGGTAGAGATAATTAAAATCTCACGAACTCCCGCTAGCATCAGAACAGAAAGCGGGTAGTAAATCATCGGCTTATCGTAGATTGGTAATAACTGTTTAGAAATACCACGAGTAATAGGGTGCAAACGCGTCCCCGACCCTCCAGCTAATATAATACCTTTCATACTGTCACCTAATTTCCTAGACCTAAACGTTCGCCCGCATAGGAACCGTCTTGTACGCGGCGCCACCACGTTTCATTGTTCAAATACCACAGCACTGTTTTGCGGATACCTGATTCGAAGGTTTCTTGTGGCGTCCACCCCAATTCGCGCTCAATCTTCGCGGCATCAATGGCATAACGCATATCATGCCCCGGCCGGTCTTTCACATATGTGATTAAATCACGGTAGTGCGCCACACCTTGTGGCTTCTGCGGGTGCAGCTCTTCAAGCAGATCACAAATCGTTTCTACAACGTCAATATTACGGCGCTCATTATGGCCACCAATATTATAGGTGGTGCCAGGTTGCGCGGTTGTCGCAACTAAATGCAGTGCGCGTGCATGGTCTTCAACAAACAGCCAGTCACGAATTTGCTCACCTTTCCCATAAACAGGCAGAGGTTTACCGGCTAAGGCGTTCAAAATAATTAAAGGGATCAATTTCTCAGGAAAATGATACGGCCCATAGTTATTTGAACAATTAGTGATCATCGTTGGCAGGCCATAGGTTCTTTGCCATGCACGAACTAAATGGTCACTCGATGCCTTCGAGGCTGAATAAGGGCTACTTGGTGCATAAGGCGTGGTTTCTGTGAAGAAACCATCTGGCCCCTCTAGGTCACCATACACTTCATCTGTTGAGATATGGTGAAAACGGAAAGCCGCTTTTTTCTCATCATTCAGTGCAGACCAGTAATGACGTGCCGCTTCTAACAGTGTGTAAGTGCCCACAATATTAGTTTCGATAAATGCCGCAGGGCCATCAATTGAACGGTCAACATGGCTTTCTGCCGCTAAATGCATCACGACATCGGGTTGATATTGTTCAAAAACAGCATCTAATGCAGCTCTATCACAAATATTCACCTGCTCAAAAGCATAGCGCTGGTCACTCGCAACCATTGTGAGGGACTCTAAATTACCTGCATAAGTCAGGCAATCCACCACAACCGCACTGTCATCCGTGTTCTCAATAATATGACGAACAACTGCGGAGCCGATAAAACCAGCGCCTCCAGTGATTAAAATGCGTTTCAACGCCATACTCCTTTTGTATCCACAACCCATTTTTGTGGGATTGTAGAACCTTGGATACCTTTGAACACATTGTGGTCAACTAACATTAAGATCACATCCGCTTCATTAACGGCTTGTTCAATCGAAACCAGCTCAGAAATACCTTTTAAAGAGGTCGGTAATTCATGGATGTGTGGTTCAACCGCATACGTTTTACCTGGGTTCCAGTTCGCCACCATTTTGGTGATGTGCATTGCTGGGCTTTCACGTAAATCATCAATATTCGGTTTAAATGACAGGCCGAAACAGGCAATTGTCACTTCACTGGCTTTTTTACCTGTTTCCACTAAGCAATCAGCGACCGCCGCTTTTACTTGGTCAACAACCCAAATAGGTTTGCCATCATTGACTAAACGCGCGGTATGAATGAGGCGTGATTGTTTCGGGTTTTGTGCAACGATAAACCATGGGTCAACCGCGATGCAGTGCCCACCAACACCCGGACCGGGTTGCAAGATGTTAACGCGTGGGTGGCGGTTCGCAAGGCTGATCAGTTCCCACACATTGATATCTTGTTCCGCACAAATTAATGATAATTCATTCGCAAAAGCAATATTCACATCACGGAAGCTATTTTCCGTTAGCTTACACATTTCTGCGGTTCTTGAGTTAGTAATTACACACTCACCTTCAAGGAAAATATTGTATAGCTCACTTGCGCGCAGAGAAGATTTTGGCGTCATACCACCAACAACACGGTCATTTTTAATTAATTCGACCATCACTTGGTCCGGTAACACACGCTCAGGGCAGTATGCCACATCGATATCTGCATCTTCCCCTGCTTGGTGGGGGAAAGTTAAATCAGGGCGAGCAGCTGCCATCCACTCTGCCATTTGCTCTGTTGTGCCTACTGGCGACGTCGACTCAAGGATGACTAAATCCCCTTTCTTCAACACCGGAGCAACAGACTCAGCTGCAGCACGTACATACGCGAGGTCAGGTTCGTGCTCACCTTTAAATGGGGTAGGCACAGCAATCAGATAAGCATCTGCAGGTTGCGGCTTAGTAAAGGCTTTCAGATGGCCTTCTTCAACCGCCTTTTTGACCACGATATCCAGTTCTGGCTCTACAATGTGGATTTTACCTTGGTTAATAGTCTCAACGGCATGTTGGTTAACATCGACACCAACCACTTGTTTTTGACGTGATGCAAAGGCGGCTGCTGTTGGTAAACCAATATAACCAAGGCCAATAACAGAAATAGTTTCAAAACTCATAATTTCACCTGATTACTTTTCAATGCTGCAAGAATACGCTGACATGCATGACCATCCCCATAAGGGTTATGTGCGCGGCTCATTTCGTGATACTCCGCGTCATCTGTCAGTAACCGATTAACTTCTTTCACAATTTTTTGTGTATCTGTTCCCACAAGACGAACTGTTCCTGCATCAACCGCTTCTGGTCGTTCTGTCGTATCTCTCATCACCAAAACAGGCTTACCGAGAGAAGGCGCTTCCTCTTGAATACCGCCAGAGTCTGTTAAAATCAAATAAGCATGGTTCATTAAATAAACAAACGGCAGGTAGTCTTGGGGACTAATTAAAATAATATTATCAATATCATGCAGTATACGTTTAACAGGCTCACTCACATTTGGATTTAAGTGAACAGGGTAAACAACTTGCACATCTGGATGTGCTTGTGCAATTTCTGCTAGCGCATGACAAATACGTTCAAAACCGCCACCAAAACTTTCACGGCGATGACCTGTGACTAAAATCATTTTTTTATTGGGGTCGATAAACGGATAATTTGCAGCCAGTTTTTCCATCATATGCTGGTCGCTCATAACTTTATCACGTACCCACAATAGCGCATCAATGACACTATTCCCGGTGACAAAAATATGGCTATCAGGAATAGACTCTTTTAACAGATTTTGGCGTGAATTTTCGGTTGGGGCGAAATGATACATCGCTAAATGCCCAGCAATCTTACGGTTTGCTTCCTCAGGCCATGGGGAATACAGGTCTCCTGTACGTAACCCAGCTTCCACGTGCCCTACAGGTATACGATGGTAAAATGCCGCAAGGCTAGTTGCCATCGTCGTTGCTGTGTCGCCATGAACAAGAACAACATCCGGTTGAAAATCAGCAAAAACGCTTTTCAACCCTTCAAGAATACGACATGTGATATCCGTTAAATCTTGCCCTGGCTTCATAATATTGAGATCGTAATCTGGAATGATCTCAAACAGTTTCAGTACTTGATCTAGCATTTCACGATGCTGTGCTGTAACACAAACTTTAGCTTCAAAATCTGCATCTTCAGCTAATGCATGAACCAGTGGTGCCATTTTAATGGCTTCAGGTCGTGTGCCGAATACAGTCAATACTTTCACAGTGACTCTCTTATATTTATCTTTCGCAGTGAGCTGCTTTGTATAATCTTA
Organism: Providencia rettgeri; assembly: GCF_023205015.1. NCBI lineage: Bacteria > Pseudomonadati > Pseudomonadota > Gammaproteobacteria > Enterobacterales > Morganellaceae > Providencia > Providencia rettgeri. The sequence goes on from NZ_CP096258.1 coordinate 4,211,901, forward strand.
ATAACTTTATATGCCACTGGTAAATTCACCAGTGGCTTATCCCAAAATCAAGATGGGCGGCGGCGAGCAAGTACCACACCGGCACCTACTAACATTCCTATGGCTCCCCATAGAACCATCATAAAGGCTCGACGAGGACTATCGCGTTTAACGGGCTCTTCAGGCGTTCGTAAATAGCGATATGCTTGAAAATTATCTTGGAGGGTAGGCCCGACGCTCAATGTTGATAACATGGCAATATTTTGATCGTAATCACTGTCGTGATCGGGCCCAGTTGCTTTCAATGTTTCAATCTGTGCTTGTAATAAAGGGGCACCTAACATAAACATTTTAGAATCTGGAATTTCATCCACAGGCGTTGCACTTTGATTACGTACAATACCTTGTTTTTCAGCAACTTTTAGTGCTTGTTCTAAAGCATTCAAACGTCGTTCATAAGCAGCTTTTGCCACCATATCTTCACGTTTAACCAATGCCTTCATGGATTGCATTTTCGTTGCCCATGTACCTTTAATTTCATCATTGAGATTAGCTGTGGCACGTTGGTTAGCGAACTGAATATATTGACGTAGTAACTGGTTCGCATCTGCGGAAGTTTCCGCTACTAACTTAATGCTATCTGTTAAATTTTTGACTTCATCTGCTGGCGTAAACTCAATATCATTGATGAGCTCATCCAATAATGCGGCATCTGCTTTAGGGTCATTCTCTAAACGCTGCTTATAGTAATCCGTATTTAGCCAAAACTGACGACGCGTATCATAAGAGCCGAGCTGCTTTGTGAATTCTTGATAAGCTTCTTTTGCGATTGTTGGTAATTGCCCTTCTTGCCCCGTAGTATTAATACGGGAATCGAGGTTGCGCAGAAATTGTTGCTGAGAATAATAACTTCCCAGATTATTGACGGTTGGTAAATCCGTAATTGCTGTCGCACTCCACTTTGGCTGCATAAAATAGGACGCTCCCAAAGCAATTGCTGCAAAAATAACAGCAAATGCAACGATCCAAATTTTACCTTGCCACAGTGAGCGACATAAACCACGGATATCCAATTCCGGCTCTATTGGCGATTGATACTGACTCGGTTGTGTTTCTGAGTTATTCACTGCACAGAACCTCTATTTTCGTTTTGTCGTTACCGTACTGCTCCTCTGCGTGCTCTACGTCTTACTCGTTTAATAAAACGGGCGACTTTCCAAGCTCGTTTGATGCAGTAACCATACATCATAAATACAAGCAAAAATAATGCCAACATTACCCATTCAGGTACAAATGTTAAGTGTTCACCAATAATACCAACACACGCTAAAGCAGCCGCTGATAAGGTAATCAGTACGAATGCTCCTTTTGGAGTAAAGCCAGAACGCATAATTAAATGGTGAATGTGCTGGCGATCTGGTGAGAATGGGCTCATGCCTTTGCGAATACGACGATACATAATGGCAACCATATCCATTAGTGGGATCGCAATAATCCACAAAGCGGTAACTGGGTTAATTGGATGTACTTCCTCTTGGGTCGAAGCGACAAGGATCCAAATAATAGTGAACCCAATCAATGTACTTCCCGCATCCCCCATGAAGACTTTAAAACGACGACCTAGCACACCTAAATTCAGAAGAATATAAGGAAGAATAGCGGCAATAAAGGCAAAACACCAAAATGCTAACGCGTAGTTACCGTTTTGATATAACAAAAAGCCAAGAGCGCCAAAGGAAACAGACGATAAACCACCAAGCAGTCCATCAATACCATCAACCATATTAAAAGCGTTAATTGCTGCCCATACAGCAAATAAGGTCACGATATAACCGAATGGACCCAGTACGAGTTCCCATGGACCAAAGGCATGACCAAGTGATTCGAGTTTCAACCCTGCCGCTGTCATCATCACAACAGCCACGATCGCTTGGATACCTGCCCTTAATTTCACACTAATGTCAAACCTATCATCTAATGCGCCGATAAAGACGAGTAATCCCGCACAAGCGATGTATAGCCACTTATGAGGAATGTATTCTCCTGTAATATAAAATGCGAAACAGATCCCAAAAAAAACAGAAATTCCCCCAACAAGAGGAACTAATCCTACGTGTTTCTTTCTGAAATTAGGTTTATCAACTAACCCGATTTTTATTGCAACAACTCGAGCCAAAAAAATAAAAACTAATGAAAACAAGAAAACGTAGAAGAGATTGGTTACAAAGTGTATGGTGTCCACTGTTCGACTCTCTTAATCTTTATATTTAACTTTCAAAACTAATTTTTTAGCGAATGCCGGTAAATAAGCATACGCCAATGCATTATCATCTTAGTACTCAAATCCGCTATAAGACGAATCTTCATTCATGAAGAAATCCCTGTCATTATTAGTTCATACACTTTATTAGTGTTTTTGATTTAATAATAGAGTATCCGTAATTTTATACTGAATAAGTGCAATATGCATGCCATAAAAGCAATACTCCAAAATTGAGTTAGCCGATTGATGCTTAAATAGGCATTTAATGATTAGATAATAAAGTGATGCAAATAAATTTAGCACTAATCACAAAATAAACATAAAAATAACATTCATCTTTTAGTTCAATACGTTACCGTATATGCGTTGGTGTTTTTATCATTTATGATTAGTGTTTTAATAAAAACATCGCCTATTTATTCAATGTTATTTATAAACAAAGCAATAAAACAGCATCTTAATCCATTGAAATTCAGCCAGCAAAATATTGAGCTTTACTTAATATGATATGTTTTAATTTTTATGTGCGACCGCCGCGTATAAAAACAAAAAAATAGGTGCCATAACAGACACCTATTTTATAAAATACGAAAAGTTTTAACGGTAACGGTTAGGCTCTTTTCATAAAGTCAAAGAACTCTTCGTTAGTTTTCGTCATCGCTAATTTACTGATGAGGAACTCCATGGCATCGATTTCGCCCATTGGGTGAATAATCTTACGCAGGATCCACATTTTTTGTAATTCATCTTGCGATGTCAGTAACTCTTCTTTACGCGTACCTGAACGGTTGTAGTCTATCGCAGGGAAAACACGTTTTTCTGCAATTTTACGAGATAGGTGCAGTTCCATGTTACCTGTACCTTTAAACTCTTCGTAAATAACTTCATCCATCTTAGAGCCTGTATCAACCAGTGCGGTTGCAATGATTGTCAGGCTTCCACCCTCTTCAACATTACGGGCAGCACCAAAGAAACGTTTTGGACGATGTAATGCATTCGCATCCACACCACCGGTTAATACTTTACCGGATGAAGGTACAACGGTGTTATATGCACGGGCTAGACGCGTAATAGAGTCGAGTAAAATGATAACGTCTTTTTTATGTTCAACTAGACGTTTCGCTTTCTCAATCACCATTTCAGCGACTTGAACGTGACGTGCTGCAGGCTCATCGAAAGTTGAAGCAATGACTTCACCTTTAACTAAACGCTGCATTTCTGTCACTTCCTCAGGACGTTCATCGATCAATAGAACCATCAGAACGCAATCAGGATAATTGTGAGCAATATTTGCTGCAATATTTTGCAGTAACATTGTTTTACCGGCTTTCGGTGGAGCAACAATCAGGCCACGTTGACCACGACCGATTGGAGCCGCAAGATCCAGCACACGTGCAGTTAAATCTTCAGTTGAACCATTACCACGTTCCATGCGCAGACGATTGTTAGCATGTAAAGGAGTTAAGTTTTCAAAAAGGATTTTACTACGTGCGTTTTCAGGTTTATCGAAGTTAACTTCGTTGACTTTCAGGAGGGCAAAATAACGTTCACCTTCTTTAGGGGGACGGATTTTTCCTGAAATTGTGTCACCTGTGCGTAGGTTAAATCGGCGGATTTGGCTAGGAGAAACGTAGATATCATCAGGGCCTGCGAGGTAAGAACTGTCTGCTGAACGGAGGAAACCAAATCCATCCTGCAATATTTCCAGTACGCCATCGCCGAAAATATCTTCGCCACTTTTCGCATGCTGCTTCAAAATAGAGAAAATAATATCCTGCTTTCTCATACGGGCTAAGTTCTCTAGCCCCATGTTTTCGCCTAACGTAATCAATTCTGATACTGGCGTATTTTTTAATTCGGTAAGATTCATAATGGTGGGTTCTTTAACTCGGGGTAATTCTCGAACTATGAACGTAAATTGACGGCAGCTTATTAATAAGTGCCAGTTTAACTTTATACTGCCCTGCTGATCGCTAATTTTCATTAGAAGCAAACAGCAATGCAAAAAAATCTTGTGCTAGCCATTACTAAGATTGCTCTAACATTTGGCTACAACTCATCTTGATGATGTGTGGCATATTATTAGAAACACACACAATATTAGCAATAGTTTTTTGTACATTTAGGACAACATACATCCCAATATCGCAAATTTAAGGTCAAATTAGCATTAAAAAACACATAATTGCTCAATGCCAACCTTCTCCCACTTCATTTTTATATCCAAAAGATATAAACACATTGAATTTCATGATGTTCGTTTATGCACTATCTTTAATTCATATGAAGAGTACATTGAAACAGAAGATATTGAATACTGCTATAACTCAACGTCTAAACTTTCAATTTCATATTTAAAATCATTATGTCATCAGTTTTTGAACAAAAAATATCACAATACTGAACTAACAAGCTAGATATATAAGATAAGAGCAATGGAATACAAGGTAATTCATATGGGTGCTATACGAGGAATAAAGATAACTTATCATGCTTAAGTGAAGACGTCTAGCGGCTCTCTAGATAAAATAGATATACCGCTAAACGTTTTAGCTTACATATAACGATAACTTACAGATTTTCGTCTAAAAATTCTTTCAGTTGCGTTTTTGATAATGCACCGACTTTCGTTGCCGCGACTTCACCATTTTTGAATAAAAGCAAGGTCGGGATGCCACGAATTCCATATTTTGGAGCGGTGGCTGGGTTTTCATCAATATTCAGTTTTGCGATAGTCAGTTTGCCTGTATATTCTTCAGCGACTTCATCAAGAATAGGCGCGATCATTTTACAAGGACCACACCATGCTGCCCAAAAATCGACGAGAACAGGTGAACTTGCGTTCAAAACTTCAGTTGCAAAACTTGCATCAGTTATCTTTATAATTTTATCGCTCATGTTGTACTCCAAGGGGTCATCTTTTGTAGACTTAGTGTAACATTATTGGCAGCAGTATGCTTTATTTCAAAAGATACACTTTCGTAAACCAACCGTTAACTGATATTCTAACATACTATGAGTAAAGCACACTTGACAGAAAAGAAGTTTTCCGACTTCGCATTGCACCCTAAAGTCATTGAAGCTCTAAATAAAAAAGGCTTCAATTTTTGCACGCCTATTCAGGCGTCCACCTTGCCTTTTACTGTCGAAGGCAAAGACGTGGCGGGTCAAGCGCAAACCGGTACAGGTAAAACGTTAGCTTTTTTAACGTCTACATTCCATTATTTATTAACTCACCCCGCAATTGAGGGTAAAAAAGCGAATCAGCCTCGTGCACTCATTATGGCACCGACACGCGAGCTCGCTGTACAAATCTATTCAGATGCTAAAGAGCTCGCTGAGTACACTGGCCTGAAAATGGGTTTAGCCTACGGTGGTGACGGCTATGATGAGCAACTGAAGGTTTTACAAAATGGTGTTGATATCCTTATTGGTACAACTGGCCGTTTAATCGACTACGCAAAACAAGGCCATGTCGATTTAAGTGCAATCCAAGTTGTGGTACTCGATGAAGCCGACCGTATGTATGACCTTGGTTTCATTAAAGATATCCGCTGGATTTTCCGTCGTATGCCAGGTGCGGCAGATAGGCTTAATTTGCTATTTTCTGCAACTTTATCTTATCGCGTAAGGGAATTAGCTTTCGAACAAATGAATAACCCTGAATATGTTGAGGTCGAACCTTTGCAAAAAACAGGTCACCGTATCAAAGAAGAGTTATTTTACCCTTCTAATGAAGAAAAAATGCGCTTGCTCCAAACGCTTCTTGAAGAAGAATGGCCAGAGCGTTGTATTATTTTCGCCAATACAAAACACCGTTGTGATGATATTTGGGCCCATTTAGCTGCCGATGGTCATCGTGTCGGTTTATTAACTGGCGATGTCGCACAGAAAAAACGGCTACGTATATTAGAGCAATTCACACAAGGCCATTTAGATATTTTAGTGGCAACTGATGTTGCAGCACGTGGTTTACATATTCCATCCGTCACTCATGTCTTTAACTACGATTTACCTGATGACTGTGAAGATTATGTTCACCGTATTGGCCGTACTGGTCGTGCCGGTGAAAGTGGAAACTCAATTAGCTTAGCCTGTGAAGAATATTCACTTAACTTGCCTGCTATTGAAGAATATATCCAACACTCAATCCCTGTTAGTAAATATAACAGTGATGCATTATTGAGCGATTTACCTGCACCAAAACGCCGTCATCGCCCACGTCCTGGAGGCCCGCGCCGTAATTCAAATTCGCAGCGTCGCCACAATGGCCCACGTAACAACCATAAACGTCCAGGCTGAGTAAAAACGATATGCTGAAATCTTCTTCTCTTTATGCCGCCATCGATTTAGGATCAAACAGTTTTCATATGCTCGTTGTACGTGAAACTGCTGGCAGCATTCAGGTCATCTCTAGGGTTAAACGCAAAGTTCGTCTTGCTGCAGGGTTAGATAACAACAACCTGCTTTCTGAGCAAGCAATGGCGCGAGGCTGGCAATGTTTACGCCTGTTTTCGGAACATTTACAAGATATTCCGAACACACAAATTCGTGTTGTCGCAACAGCGACTTTGCGTATAGCTAAAAATGCCGATATTTTCATCGAGAAAGCCAGCCAAATTTTAGGAAACCCTGTTAAAGTCATTCAAGGGGAAGAAGAAGCTCGCTTAATTTATCAAGGTGTCGCACATACAACTGGCGGGCCAGATCAACGCTTAGTGGTTGATATTGGTGGGGGAAGTACTGAGCTAGTTACGGGTACAGGCGCAAAAGCAGAGCAACTCTACAGCCTTGAAATGGGGTGTGTAACTTGGCTTGAGCGCTACTTTGGCGATAGAAGTTTAACAGAAGAAAACTTCGCTGCGGCTCAAACCGCTGCCCATCGTGTCATCGCCCCTATTGCTGATGCTCTCAAAACACATGGGTGGAAGATATGTGTTGGTGCATCCGGTACTGTACAAGCGATTCAGGAAATCATGATTGCCCAAGGCATGGATGAACTGATCACGCTTTCTAAATTACAACAGCTTAAGCGCAAAGCCATTCAATGCCAAAAACTTGAAGAGCTTGAAATTGACGGTTTAACCTTCGAACGCGCTCTTGTCTTTCCAAGCGGCTTATCTATTCTGATTGCTATCTTTGAAGCATTAGACATTGATAACATGACACTGGCAGGCGGTGCACTTCGTGAAGGTCTTGTCTATGGTATGCTACAGCTTCCTATTGAGCAGGATATTCGCGCTCGTACCGTCCGCAATATTCAACGACGCTTCCAAGTCGATATCGAACAAGCTAGCCGAGTTCGTCAACTTGCAGAATATTTTTATTTACAAGTCGCGAAAGATTGGGGCTTAGATGCACGCTGTCGTGATTTACTATCGAGTGCATGCGCCTTACATGAAATCGGCTTGAGTGTGGATTTCCGTAAAGGTCCCGAGCACGCGAGTTACCTCATAACACACCTTGATTTACCTGGTTTCACACCAGCTCAAAAACGGTTACTTGCCGCATTATTGATAAACCAACAAGGCCCTGTCGATTTAACGCCGTTGAGCCAACAAAATGCGCTCTCCATGCAGCATGCATATGATCTATGCCGTTTACTTCGCCTTGCCATTATTTTTGCGAGTCGGAGACGGGATGATACTTTGCCTGCATTAAGACTTAATGTGAATGCGCAAAGATTAACCATCACGCTGCCTTATCGTTGGTTATCTGATCACCCTTTACGAGCAGAAAATTTACAGCAAGAAGTTCAATGGCAGGGCTATGTAAATTGGGTTTTAGAACTGGAAGAACGTAATAGTTCAAATTGATAATATTTTCCACACTAGATCTACCCTAGTGTGGAAATTCAATTAGTTGTGGTTACTCACTTTTTTTATTTAACCCTAAACGTGCTTTAATATCCGCTAACGCTGATTGCCCTTTCTGCATACGTTCCTGCGCACTAACCACTTTACGCTGCTGCTCCCATTGCAAATCATCTTGTGGCAATTCAAGAAGAAAACGGCTTAATTCAGGACGGATTAATTCACCATATTGACGACGTTCACGACAATGAGAAAAAAATAGCTCTCTTTGTGCCCGCGTAATTCCTACATAGGCTAAACGGCGTTCTTCATCAATATTATTTTCATCAATACTACTTTGGTGTGGCAGCAGTCCCTCTTCCATGCCAACCAGGAAAACATAAGGAAATTCAAGACCTTTAGAGGCATGTAACGTCATAAGCTGAACTTGGTCTGATTCTTCATCATCTTCACCACGCTCCATCATATCGCGCAGCGTAAAACGTGTGACAACTTGGCTCAATGTCATTGGGTCATTGAGATCATCACCTTCCACCATTTCACTCATCCATGTGAACAATTGGTTGACGTTTTTCATTCGCATTTCAGCCGCTTTAGTACTGGTTGACGTTTCATATAACCAGCTTTCATAATCCATTTCGCGCAGTAAATCACGCACCGCAATTAAAGGTTCACGTTCCGACGTTCGCACAATACTATCCATCCAGTGAGTGAAACGCTGTAATGCTTCCAGCCCTTTGCCTTTTAAGCTTTGTTCAAGCCCTAGATCAAAACTGGCTTGATACAAGCTTTTGCCCCGCTGGTTTGCCCATTCCCCCAATTTTTGGATAGTTTTGGGGCCAATCTCTCGACGTGGAGTATTGACGATACGTAAAAAAGCACTGTCATCTTCAGGGTTCGTCAATACTCGCAAATAAGCTAATAAGTCTTTGATTTCAGGGCGAGAGAAAAACGAAGTCCCCCCCGAAATGCGATACGGAATGCGGTTTTGCATCAACATTTTTTCAAAAATACGCGATTGATGATTACCACGATACAAAATGGCGTAATCTTTATATTCCGTCTTATTAATAAAGTGATGAGCAATAAGCTCCCCAATCACCCTTTCAGCTTCGTGATCTTCATTATTTGCAGTAAGGACCCTCAGTGGCGCACCATATCCCAATTCTGAAAACAGTTTCTTTTCAAATACATGAGGGTTATTGGCAATTAAAATATTCGCAGCTTTTAAAATTCGTTCGGATGAACGGTAATTTTGCTCAAGCTTAATGACATTTAACTTAGGGAAGTCTTGATTCAATAAAACTAAATTTTGCGGCCTTGCGCCACGCCATGAATAGATTGACTGGTCGTCATCCCCCACAACCGTAAACCTTGCCCGCTGCCCCACAAGCAATTTAACCAACTGATATTGACTCGTATTGGTATCTTGGTACTCGTCCACCAGCAAGTAACGAATTTTTTGCTGCCAGCGTTCGCGCACTTCTTCATTCTGATATAACAACAGGGTAGGTTTGCTGATTAAGTCATCAAAATCCAGCACATTGCAGCTTTTCAGATGAAGTTCATAGCGGCGATAACACTCGGCAAAGTGATGCTCTTTCTCACTCCGTGCTTGGCCTATGACTTGTTGTGGGGAGATGAGATCATTTTTCCAATTTGAGATCGCCGAGATCAATTGTTTGAGTAAGTCTTTATCTTCTTCCAATAAATCAAAGGTAAGTTCTTTCAGCAACGCCATCTGGTCTTGGTCGTCAAATAGCGAGAAATTGGCTTTAATACCCAGCGCTTTATATTCACGCTTAATAATTTCTAACCCTAATGTATGGAAAGTAGAAATAATTAAACCGCGAGCTTCTTTTTTCCCCAATGTCTGCGCCACGCGCTCTTTCATTTCCCGCGCCGCTTTATTGGTAAAAGTCACCGCGGCAATTTGCCGAGGCTGATAGCCACATTGGCGAATTAAATGCGCAATTTTATTGGTAATAACACGTGTTTTGCCTGACCCCGCCCCCGCCAATACAAGGCACGGGCCATCGACAAATTCAACTGCCTGCTGTTGGCTTGGGTTTAATCGCATGGCTTCTCTACATCACTCAGTTATTCAAAATAGAATTCGCTACAGATTGTAGCAGAAACCGAACCAACTCTAGAGCAACGATCTTCTCTATTTATAAAAAACAAAAAACCACATCATTCCTAGAAACAATGTGGTTTATATCAAAATGTATTTTTCTAAACTATTGCAAGAGAAAACATGGTGATTATCCAAAGCATTTCGCGTTCTAGGTAGGAAGCAAATAAGATTATCCCAAGGAGCATACTGAAGTATGTGACTTGTGTAATCTTAAGAAGCTGACACCCCTAGAGCGTGAAAGGGGAAGGATAATGAGTTAGCCGACTGCAATCTTCTTCATATCCGTCATATATCCCCGTAAAGTCTTACCGATTTTCTCAATCGGATGATTACGGATAGCTTCATTGATATCACGTAACTGTGCGTTATCAGTGCCATTATCTGCAACTGGCTTCGCTAAATCCCCTGCTTGTAATTTCGTCATGAAATCTTTCAGCATTGGTACAACTGCAAATGAGAACAGATAGTTACCATATTCTGCAGTATCAGAGATAACCACGTTCATTTCATATAAACGTTTACGAGCAATAGTGTTCGCAATCAGTGGTAATTCATGCAGTGACTCATAGTAAGCCGATTCTTCTAAGATACCTGCTTCTAACATCGTATCGAACGCTAACTCAACGCCTGCTTTAACCATTGCAACTAACAGAACACCGTGGTCGAAGTACTCTTGTTCCGCAATTTTCCCATTATATTCAGGGTAATTTTCGAATGCCGTTTTGCCGGTCTCTTCACGCCATGTCAGCAAGTTTTTATCATCATTTGCCCAGTCTGCCATCATGGTTGCAGAAAATTCGCCTGAAATGATGTCATCCATATGTTTGTGGAACAATGGCGCCATGATGGTTTTCAGTTGCTCGGATAACGCATAAGCACGCACTTTCGCAGGGTTAGATAAGCGATCCATCATCAGCGTGATACCGCCTTGTTTCAGCGCTTCAGTGATAGTTTCCCAACCAAACTGAATTAATTTACCTGCGTAGCCTGGCTCAACACCGTCTGCGACCATTTTGTCGTAGCTCAGTAATGCACCCGCTTGCAACATACCACACAGAATCGTTTGCTCACCCATCAGGTCAGATTTAACTTCTGCAACAAATGAGGATTCCAGAACACCTGCACGATGGCCGCCGGTTGCTGCTGCCCATGCTTTAGCAATCGCCATACCCTCACCTTTCGGGTCATTTTCTGGGTGTACTGCAATTAACGTTGGAACACCAAAACCACGCTTGTATTCTTCACGAACTTCAGTACCTGGGCATTTTGGCGCTACCATCACAACAGTGATATCTTTACGAATTTCTTCGCCAACTTCAACAATGTTGAAGCCATGTGAATAACCCAGTGCTGCACCTTGTTTCATCATAGGCTGAACAGCGCGAACAACAGCTGAATGCTGTTTGTCCGGCGTTAAATTAATAACCAAATCAGCGGTAGGGATCAGCTCTTCATAAGTCCCAACTTTGAAACCATTTTCTGTCGCTTTGCGCCATGAAGCACGTTTCTCTGCAATTGCTTCATCACGTAATGCATAAGCAATATCTAAACCTGAGTCACGCATATTCAGGCCTTGGTTCAAACCTTGTGCTCCACAACCGACGATGACGATTTTTTTACCTTTCAGAAAACCTGCTTCATCTGCAAACTCTTCGCGCTGCATAAAACGGCACTTGCCTAACTGAGCTAACTGCTCACGCAAATTCAATGTGTTAAAATAATTCGCCATTGTCATACTCCATTGTTCTGTTGTGTTCGTTATGTCAGGCAGTCTGCCTGTCGCTCATTTTTGAGCGTTTATGGATTTACTATATGCGATGTTTCGCATTGCTTAAATTGATATATTAACAATACAATGTTGCAATATCTGCAACATCATTAATGATTTCATTAGAGGGCAAAATGGATATTCGCGATCTCAAGCTTTTTTTACATTTAGCACAAAGTTGCCACTTCGGGCGAACATCTAAAGCGATGCATGTCAGCCCTTCCACATTGTCTCGACAAATACAACGCCTCGAAGAACAGCTTGGTCACCCACTGTTTGTGCGTGATAACCGCTCCGTCAAGCTGACCCAAGCAGGAGAGCACCTTAAGCAATTTGCCCAACAAACATTATTGCAATATCAACAGCTGCAACATGCTCTCAATCAACAAAGTCCATCCCTCAGCGGAGAACTGCACCTTTTTTGCTCAGTTACGGCTGCTTATAGTCATTTACCCGAAGTTTTAGATAAATTCCGTGCGCTGCACCCATTAGTTGAAATTAAACTCACGACAGGGGACGCAGCTGATGCTGTTGAAAAAGTGGAAACGCATGAGGCTGACCTTGGTATTGCAGGCAAACCCGAGCGCTTACCTGATAACGTCCGTTTTGCAAAAATCGGCGAAATCCCTCTCGTTTTGATTGCTCCATCACTACCCTGTGCTGTACGAAGCATGGTGACAGAAGCGGAACCTGATTGGTCTACCGTCCCCTTCATCCTGCCTGAACACGGCCCATCTCGTAAACGTATCGAACTTTGGTTCCGTCGCCATAACATCAATAACCCTGTTATTTACGCGACGGTATCAGGCCATGAAGCTATTGTGTCAATGGTCGCTTTGGGATGTGGTATTGCCTTGATCCCCAGTGTGGTCGTTGATAACAGCCCAGAGCCCGTGCGTAGCCGTATTTCACAACTCGATAATATCTCAATGGTTGAACCCTTTGAACTCGGCGTTTGCCTATTAAGCAAACGCCTGAGTGAACCATTAATTAAAGCGTTTTGGGAATTGCTCCCAGACAACTCAATCTAAGCTTCTTTGGCTATCTTGCGGCGCTAAGAAAAAACGGAAAGATGGGTTTCCTGTTTCATCATGATATTCATAACCTAGCGCATCAAGATGCCTATCAAAACGCACTTCCGGCCCAGCTAATTCAAATGCCGCCAGCACTCGCCCATAGTCTGTACCATGGCTGCGATAATGAAATAATGTAATATTCCAATGAGTTCCAAGAGTCTCTAAGAATCGCAGTAATGCACCTGGAGACTCAGGAAACTCAAAGCTATACAGTCTTTCATCTAATGGCTTTGATGGACGACCACCAATCATATAACGCACATGAAGTTTGGCCATTTCATCATCAGATAAATCATCAACTTCATAGCCGTTACTTCTGAGTTCTTGGATAATCTCTGAACGTTCTCCATCACGACCACTTAAACGCACCCCAACAAAAATACATGCACGATCAGGGTCTGCATCCGTATAACGGTAGTTAAATTCAGTAATCGCTCGATGGCCTAATAACTGGCAAAAACGTAAAAAGCTCCCTTTTTGCTCAGGGATAGTCACTGCCAGTAACGCTTCTCGTTGTTCTCCAATTTCACAACGTTCAGAAACATAACGCAGCCCGTGAAAATTCATATTCGCACCGGACAAAATATGCGCTAAACGCTCACCTTTGAGGTTGTGCTGCTGTACATATTTTTTCAATCCAGCCAATGCCAACGCACCTGAAGGCTCTGCTATAGCACGAACATCTTCAAAAATATCTTTCAGTGCTGCACAAATAGAATCGCTATCAACCGTGATAACATCATCAACATATTGCTGGCACAACCTGAAGGTTTCATCACCAATGCGTTTTACCGCGACACCTTCGGCAAATAGCCCGACACGAGGTAGATCCACTGGATGCCCTGCTTCTAACGCTGCTTTCAGACAGGCTGCATCTTCGGATTCAACGCCAATGATTTTTATTTCAGGCATTAATTGCTTGATAATCACAGCGACGCCCGCGATTAACCCACCGCCACCCACAGGGATGAAAATACGGTCTAAGTGAGCATCTTGCTGTAATAATTCAAGTGCGATAGTGGCTTGGCCAGCTATGACAGCAGGATGGTCAAAAGGGGGAACAAAGGTATATCCTTCTTCCGCTGCCATCGCGATTGCTTTAGCTTTCGCTTCATCAAAGTTCGCACCGTGTAGAATAGCTTCACCGCCAAAACTGCGCACTGCATCCACTTTGATGTCTGCAGTTGCAATAGGCATAACAATTTTTGCCTTCACACCTACACGGCTCGCTGACAACGCGACACCTTGAGCATGATTGCCCGCAGAAGCGGTTACAACCCCCTTCGATTTTTGTTCATCCGTTAAGCCAGCAATCATCGCATATGCGCCACGAAGCTTAAAGCTATGAACAGGTTGCCTATCTTCGCGCTTGACTAAAATGGTGTTACCCAAGCGTGAAGATATTTTATCCATCTGCTGAAGAGGGGTTACTTGTGCAGCCTCATAAACCGGCGCACTCAGCGCCGCTTTTAAGTAATCTGCTCCGGTTGGGGCAACCGGTAATGGTTTTGCTGCCGCCACAATTAGCCCCCTAGTTTCGACTTGTCACGAACCGCACCTTTGTCTGCACTCGTTGCCAAAGAAGCATAAGCACGCAGAGCAAAAGAAACCTCACGCTGACGATTACGCGGTGTGTAAGCTTTATCGCCTCGAGCTAACTCAGTTTCACGACGTTGATTCAATTCGCTTTCACTAACATCCAGCACTATCGTTCTCTTTGGAATATCAATATCAATAATATCGCCATCTTGAACTAATGCTAATAAGCCACCACTCGCTGCTTCTGGGGAAATATGACCAATCGAAAGACCTGAACTACCACCAGAGAAGCGACCATCTGTGATCAATGCACAGCTTTTGCCTAATCCCATTGATTTCAGGTATGAGGTTGGGTATAGCATCTCTTGCATGCCCGGCCCACCCTTAGGCCCCTCATAACGAATAACCACGACATCGCCTTCAACAACTTTTCCACCGAGGATCGACTCGACGGCATCATCTTGGCTTTCAAACACTTTGGCTGGGCCACGGAATGTTAAGCTGCCTTCATCAACCCCTGCTGTTTTAACAATACAGCCATCTTCTGCAATATTTCCAGACAGGACGGCAAGGCCACCATCCAAACTATACGCATGCTCAATACTACGGATACACCCATTTTCACGATCAGTATCCAATGACGGCCAACGGCAATTCTGTGAAAAGGCTTTTGTCGTGCGGATCCCTGCAGGACCTGCGGAAAACATCGATTTGACAGACTCGTCCTTTGTTAACATCACATCATATTGCGCTAATGTTTCTTGGAAGCTGAGCCCTAAAATATTAGTCACATTTTCTTGTAACAAACCTGCACGGCTCAGCTCACCTAAAATACCGATAACACCACCAGCACGGTGAACATCTTCCATATGGTATTTTTGAGTACTCGGTGCAACCTTACACAGATGCGGGACTTTACGTGATAAGCGGTCGATATCATCCATGGTGAAATCGATCTCTGCTTCCTGAGCGGCTGCAAGTAAGTGCAAAACGGTGTTAGTTGAACCCCCCATAGCAATATCCAACGTCATCGCATTTTCAAATGCGGATTTATTAGCAATATTGCGTGGTAACGCACTTTCATCATCTTGTTCGTAATAGCGTTTGGTTAATTCAACAATGCGCTTACCTGCATTAATAAATAACGTTTCGCGATCTGCATGAGTTGCTAATAATGAACCATTTCCTGGTTGGGATAACCCCAGCGCCTCAGTTAAACAGTTCATTGAGTTTGCAGTAAACATACCAGAGCATGAACCGCAAGTAGGACAAGCGGAGCGCTCAATTTGCTCGCTATCTGCATCGCTCACATTTGGGTTTGCCCCTTGGATCATCGCATCAACCAAATCGAGCTTGATAATTTGGTCTGAAAGCTTGGTTTTACCCGCTTCCATCGGGCCACCCGAAACGAAGATCACCGGAATATTCAAACGTAATGACGCCATCAACATACCCGGCGTGATTTTATCGCAGTTTGAAATACACACCATGGCATCCGCACAGTGGGCGTTCACCATATATTCTACGGAGTCTGCAATTAATTCACGGGAAGGTAAGGAATACAACATTCCGCCATGTCCCATGGCAATCCCATCGTCAACAGCAATCGTATTGAACTCTTTCGCAACACCACCTGCATTTTCAATTTGCTCTGCAACTAATTTGCCTAAATCACGGAGATGTACGTGACCTGGAACAAACTGTGTGAATGAGTTAACAACCGCAATAATGGGCTTTCCAAAATCAGCATCGGTCATGCCTGTTGCACGCCATAATGCACGAGCCCCAGCCATATTACGACCATGAGTTGTTGTTGCTGAACGGTACTTAGGCATATCTTTAACTCCCGTGTTTAAAACAGGCGGGGAACGTCCGCCTGTAACATCTATTTCAATTTAATTATTAAGGGTTTACTGGATCTAACCAGCCCCATTTATCTTCTGTCGTACCATCAAATAAGCCAAAGAACGCCTGCTGAATTTGCTTGGTTACTGGACCACAACGACCAATGCCGACTTGGATACCATCAACACTACGTACTGGGGTAATTTCGGCAGCAGTACCTGTCATAAAGACTTCATCAGCAAGATAGAGAGATTCGCGTGATAGCGTTTGCTCACGAACTTCGATACCCATATCTTTTGCTAAGGTTAAAATTGCATCGCGTGTAATACCCGGTAATGCAGATGATGTGAACGGAGGCGTATACAGGATGCCATCTTTCACCTCAAAAATATTTTCCCCCGCACCTTCTGAAAGATACCCATGAACATCGAGTGCAATACCTTCTTGGTAACCATGACGACGTGCTTCACTACCAACCAGCAATGAAGACAGGTAGTTACCACCCGCTTTTGCCCCCGTAGGGATAGTATTTGGTGCAACACGATTCCAAGAAGACACCATAGCATCAATGCCTTGGTCTAACGCTTCTTCACCTAAATAAGCACCCCATGGGAACGCAGCTAAAATCACATCAGTGTTATAACCGTCTGGTGGGTTAACACCCATACCAACATCACCAATAAATACCAATGGGCGAATATATGCACTGACTAAGTTATTTTTACGCAGAGTTGCACGACATGCTTCCATTAACTCTTCCACGCTGTAGCTGACAGGCATACGGTAAATTTTCGCTGAATCATGCAAACGTTGCATATGCTCACGGTGGCGGAAGACCACGGGACCTTTGTGTGAGTCATAACAACGGACGCCTTCAAACACTGATGTACCATAGTGCAGAGCATGAGACATAACATGAACCTTTGCATCAGCCCATGGCGTCATTTCACCGTTAAACCAAATAAAGTCAGCTTTCTTAGTCATTTGTATATTCCTTACATTGCACTTTGTGTGCGTAATAGTCGTGATTCTTGTTGTCGTACTTCAACTTCTGTAATGTCTGAAAGCTTAGTTAACTGTGCACAAAGCTGGGTTAATGGCCTTTGACTACTTACAGTAAGTTCAATATTAACATTGTCGCCGTCTGTCGATTGTCCCATATTCATGGCATTAATACGAAATCCACGATGGCGAGTGACCCTTAATATACGCTCTAAAACCTCAGGACGGAAACGGGCCAATATCGAGATTTGATGTTGCATCATAATGGTTTCTCCATCATTTTTTCATTACTAGCCCCGGGCGGAACCAACGGCCAGACATTTTCTAGTTCATTAATTGATACCTGTAATAAATAGGCACCTTCGCTATTAAGTAATTCATCTAATGCCGCATTAACTTCCGACTTATCTGTGATCCGTTGGCCTTTAATACCAAACGCGCTGGCTAATGCCACAAAATCTGGGTTATCCGTCAAAATCGTTTCACTATAACGCTGCTCAAAAAACAGTTCCTGCCACTGGCGAACCATGCCTAAGCGCTGGTTATCGATTAAAAGAATTTTTACAGGAAGTTGCTTACGTTTGATCGTTCCTAGCTCTTGGACATTCATCATGAATGAACCATCTCCTGATACACAGACAACCGTATCTTCAGGCCTAGCAACCTGTGCACCAATTGCAGCAGGGATACCAAATCCCATGGTTCCAAGCCCACTTGAGGTTAAGAAATTTTCAGGGCCGTCAACGGTGATATGTTGTGCCGACCACATTTGGTGTTGCCCTACATCGGTAGTAACAACCGTATTCGGCTTCATTTTATCCGACAGTTGTTTAAGTAACAGTGGTGCATAAATAGGCTCGCCAGGATGGTCATAACGCCAACCGAATTCTTTTTTAAGCTGTTGAACTTCCTGCTGCCAAGGTGCAATTGATTTTTTAAGCATTAATTCAGGCAGTAATACTTTTGCATCACCATGCAACGCAACATGAGTTTGACGCAATTTATCCAGTTCTACGTGATCAATATCGATATGAATCACTTTGGCGTTCGGTGCAAACGTATTTAACTTACCTGTTACCCTATCATCGAAACGAGCACCAACAGCGATGAGTAAGTCACAATGTTGTACAGAGATATTGGCAGCCTTAGTACCATGCATGCCTAACATACCTAAATAGTTTTCATCTAAAGGGCTTACAGCACCAAGCCCCTTTAATGTTGCAACTGAAGGAATACCTGTAAACTCAATAAATTCACGTAATTCTTTAACGGCACCAGACATTCCAACACCGCCACCAACGTATAGCATAGGCTTTTCTGATTGTTCTAATAACATTCTTGCCTGTTGTATTTCCGATAAAGGCGAGGTGACTTCCTGCTCTACTGGCATTAAAAACGGAGACAACTCAGCTTGTTGTAGCTGAATATCTTTCGGAATATCAATCAGTACAGGACCAGGACGCCCACTATTTGCGATTGCGAAAGCCTCAGAAAGAATACGAGGTAAATCCTCGATATCTTCAACCAAAAAACTGTGCTTAGTACAAGCTAAGGACAACCCTAAAACATCGATTTCTTGGAAGGCATCAGTGCCAATAAACTCAGAAGCGACTTGCCCAGTAATCGCAACAACAGGTACGGAGTCTAATAATGCATCAGCTAATCCCGTGATAACATTTGTTGCGCCAGGGCCAGATGTTGCGATACATACCCCTGTTTTTCCTGTTGATCGTGCATAGCCAATCGCAGCAATTACAGCACCTTGCTCATGTCGGCACAACAAATGCTCAACGCCACCATCATACAATGCATCATAAACTGGCATTATTGCGCCACCAGGATAACCAAATACGGTATCAACCCCCTGTGCTCGCAATGCTTGAACTAACCATTGTGCTCCGTTCATGCTTTATCTCCTGTCCGTCACTTTATCTATTTGTATTTGTTATGTTTTATTTTTTGTGTTTGCATTAATCAACATTCATATCAAAAAAAACCCCGCGCCTTTCGGTGCGGGGTTCTCGTAAGATCTGGCTGTTATTTTAGCCTTCGTCGTCCAAGTGCAGCCCCGCACGGTGGGATAATAATCACCACCACGCTAATAATAATTAGGCTAACTGCTTGGATAAATGCGTTCATGTATTTTACTTTTTCAATATTCTTAATTATCTATTATTTAGAGTTATCATTTTAAAATTGCTTTGACAACTTTTATTTAGTTTATTTATTCACAAAACATTAAATCACTTCAAAATCAAATATATATAATTAAATTAGAATTATAAACTACCTAAATACCAATTACTCAGTAATATTCAATAGAATACACAGCATAATCAGCTACATCATCCATGCCAATCATCTAACACAATTAAAATTAACATAGAGAAATTAATTATTTTTTCTTATTAATTTTCAAGATCAGTATAGTTTTAATTCTTTATAGCATATTAACAACCCTAGTTATAACAAGGCCTAGAAGCTGTTCGCAGTAAATTGAAACGGCCCTGTAACTAAGTAATTAAATTGTCGAGCAGCTTCGCAAACATATTATTCACCCAAGATAAATAAACTTACTTCCAGCAGAATATTGCTCTGTAAATGATATTGGAGAGCTTATGACATTAGCGATTGTTTACACTAGAGCCTCAATTGGGTTAGAAGCACCTCTTGTTACTGTTGAAGCACATATTAGTAATGGGCTTCCAGGTTTGACACTTGTTGGGCTACCAGAAACCGCGGTAAAAGAAGCAAGAGATAGAGTTCGAAGTGCGCTACTCAATAGTGGATTTGAATATCCTGCTAAAAAAATGACGGTTAATTTAGCGCCAGCGGATTTACCAAAAGAAAGTGGTCGGTATGACCTCGCAATCGCGATTGCCATACTCGCATCATCAGGCCAACTCCCCCACGAACCATTAAGGCAGTATGAATTTTTAGGCGAACTTGCTTTGTCTGGTGATGTTCGCTATGTAAATAGCGCTATTCCTGCAGCCCAATCAGCATTAAAACAACAACGTTCTTTGATACTATCCATGGAGAATCAACACCAATTAGGTTTACTCCCAGATAACAGCGTTTATTTCGCGACATCCTTATTAGAACTTTGCCATTTTTTACATAACAAACATACATTACTTTGTAATCAACAAATTCATCAACCGCCTATCTCAACCAAACAAGAGAATGATATTAACGACATCATCGGCCAAGAGCATGGGAAACGGGCATTAGAAATCTGTGCTGCAGGTGGGCATAATTTACTCTTGTTAGGTCCTCCAGGAACAGGAAAAACGATGTTAGCAAGCAGGCTAATGACTTTACTTCCCCCGTTAACCCCTCAGGAAGCATTAGAAGTGGCTTCATTGCATAGCTTGAGTGAAAACATAAAGGAAGATATGAACTGGCCAATAAGGCCTTTTAGAGCGCCTCATCATAGTGCATCAATTGCGGCTTTAATTGGCGGAGGATCACTTCCCAAACCTGGCGAAATTTCACTTGCGCATCATGGTGTTTTATTTTTAGATGAATTACCAGAATTTAGCCGCTCAGTACTTGATTCTCTACGAGAACCATTAGAATCTAGAAAAATTAGCATTTCTCGAGCAAAAGCAAAAGTTTGCTATCCTGCAAGCTTTCAGCTAATCGCTGCACTAAATCTTAGTCCAACAGGGCATTACCAAGGAGAAATGAGTCGTTCAGCACCTTCTCATATCCTACGTTACCTTTCACGTATATCAGGGCCTTTTATTGATCGATTTGATCTCTCAATAGAAATCCCATTGCTGCCTCTCGGCTCATTGAGTAACCAAGCAAATCAAGGTGAAACAAGTGAACATGTTAGGCAAAGAGTCATCGAAGCTAGAAATAGACAACTAAGGCGAGCTGGAAAAATTAATAGTTTACTGACGCCAAGAGAAACCACACAATTTTGCCTACTCACAACAAAAGATGCGTTATTCTTAGAACATGCATTAAATAAGTTAGGCCTTTCTATCCGAGCCTGGCACAGGATTTTAAGGGTTGCTAGAACAATAGCTGATCTTAACGCCGCAGAAACGATTGAACGTTCCGATTTATTAGAAGCTCTGGGGTATCGAGCAATGGATAAGTTATTGCTTCATTTGCAAAAACAAGTAAGCTGAGAAGGGTGGATAGATAAGTAGTTATTATCTCGTAAAAATAAAGGGACCGGAGTCCCTCTTATCATACGATGACGATATTAATCATCTGTATCAGTGTAGTCTTCCGATGGATCTATCTGCGGTTTACCGCCAGATAAGGTATGGAAGCGTTTAGGGCGATTAATACGGCTAGAATATTTTACCCAAACTTTTTCTTCTGGGGTGGTTGGTTCACGTTCACCACGGCATACAGCGACGAAAAGTTTTTCTTCTTCTGTCTGAGGTGCTCGTTTACCTGTATCAAGCTCATTAAAAGCTTGGCCGAGACGTTCTAGCAACTGAGCTTCTTTAATGGTGAAATCACCATGACGAGAAAAGCCACGTGGGTAATGTTTATTATCAAAAAAACGATTAGTCGTGATGAAGCTATCTGCCATCTGACACACTCCTAACTTATTACAGTCAAACTCTATATGGCGCGGAGTATTAGACAGCATTGACAATCTGTAAAACAAAACATTTAAATCATCACGACAAAAATAATTGGAGATGCATGTGGACAGCGAGTTATTGAGAACTTTTTTAGAGGTTAGTAAAACTAGGCACTTTGGTAGAGCCGCAGAATCACTCTATTTAACGCAATCAGCGGTTAGCTTTCGTATTAGGCAGTTAGAAACACAATTAGGTACAAGCCTATTTACGAGGCATAGAAATAATATCCGGTTAACTGCTGCCGGTGAAAGGCTTGTTCCCTACGCTGAATCGCTAATGAATACCTGGTTGCAAGCTAAAAAAGAGATATCTCATGCCTCACAACATACAGAACTTTCTATTGGAGCAACCGCTTCACTTTGGGAAGGCTATCTAACTGACTGGGCAGAAGAACTTTATAATCAACATGATGAACTACGACTCGAAGCAAGAGTTTCAACGCGCCAGTCCCTTGTTAAGCAACTACATTCTAGAGAATTAGATTTATTAATTGCAACTGAGCCACCCAAAATGGATGAATTTGAAAGCACAATTATTGGTACTATTGACTTACAACTTATGGCTTCCCAAAAAAATATTGCACTCACAAAATATAATTTTATAAAGCTTGAATGGGGGGCTGACTTTCAGCCAAAAAATGAACCAGCACTAACTCAAGATGATACACCCGTAATGATCACTACCTCGGCCCATATTACCCGTCAATTACTTCCTGTATCGCTTTCAGCGGCATTTTTGCCTGCGCATTGGGCATATCAATACCCAGGCTTAAAAACGCTCTCAGAAACCTCAATAAACAAACCTTTGTATGCAGTCTGGCTCCAAAAAAATGATCAGCAAGCTCTTATCAATCAATTGATTAAGACACCCATAAAAAATGCACCGTTGAGTGAATAATCATAGCCACCCTCATAATGGGTGGTTTAATACTTATAAAAGTCTTATAACGTCTTACAGATAATTAAAAAATATTTTTTAAAATTATTTTCTATTTGGATGTTAGCAAAAGGGCGAAACGGTATTTATAGAGCCACTTGGTATACACTGAGTTTTTTAATTTCCATAAATCCCCTTCCTTACTTAGCTCACAATTATTAACCTAAACATCCATATCGCAATGAGAAACCAAACCAACTTAACACTTTGATTTTAAACCAAAAGTTAATCAATTTACATTTAAAATACTAACTCACCTTAATATTGTTTTATAAATAAGTTAGATATCACGATTAAATAATTTTAATTAATAGTTTCTTTTATGTACCAATAAGGATATCAATCACGAATAACTCATCTTCATTATAATAATACAATGATATATTAATTTTTTAGCAAAGTGATTTTTTGAAATTAGTAGAAGCTAATATAGTATGAGGAAAAAAGTAAATTAAAGATTAACTGAGAGGGATAAGAAAATAACGCTATATTTAGAATATGTGGATAAAGAAAAACCCGATTAAGCTAATCGGGTTATCAATAGATACTTCTTTTATTATTACTTAATTGGTAACTGGCAGGGGCGGAGAGGCTCGAACTCCCAACACCCGGTTTTGGAGACCGGTGCTCTACCAATTGAACTACGCCCCTAAATTAAGTGGCGGAACGGACGGGACTCGAACCCGCGACCCCCTGCGTGACAGGCAGGTATTCTAACCAACTGAACTACCGCTCCACTTATTCTTTTGCCTTTCGGCAGCTTACTGCTATTGAGCAATAAACTTTTAATTAATGTCTGGCAGTTCCCTACTCTCACATGGGGAGACCCCACACTACCATCGGCGCTACGGCGTTTCACTACTGAGTTCGGCATGGGGTCAGGTGGGACCACCGCGCTATTGCCGCCAGACAAATTCTGTTTGTTTCCGTTTAGTTTTTTATTCACTAAACCAAAACATCAATCTCAAACAAGCTGTGTGTCCTTCACCTCTCGGCTTCTCACTCGCTATCAAAAACAACCCAATCTCTCTAAAACACCTTCGGTGTTGTCAGGTTAAGCCTCACGGTTCATTAGTATTGGTTAGCTCAACATATCGCTATGCTTACACACCCAACCTATCAACGTCTTAGTCTTAAACGTTCCTTTAGGACCCTTAAAGGGTCAGGGAAGACTCATCTCAAGGCAAGTTTCCCGCTTAGATGCTTTCAGCGGTTATCTCTTCCGCACTTAGCTACCGGGCAATGCCATTGGCATGACAACCCGAACACCAGTGGTGCGTCCACTCCGGTCCTCTCGTACTAGGAGCAGCCCCTTTCAATCTTCCAACGCCCACGGCAGATAGGGACCGAACTGTCTCACGACGTTCTAAACCCAGCTCGCGTACCACTTTAAACGGCGAACAGCCGTACCCTTGGGACCTACTTCAGCCCCAGGATGTGATGAGCCGACATCGAGGTGCCAAACACCGCCGTCGATATGAACTCTTGGGCGGTATCAGCCTGTTATCCCCGGAGTACCTTTTATCCGTTGAGCGATGGCCCTTCCATTCAGAACCACCGGATCACTAAGACCTACTTTCGTACCTGCTCGAGCCGTCACTCTCGCAGTCAAGCTGGCTTATGCCTTTGCACTAACCGCATGATGTCCGACCATGCTTAGCCAACCTTCGTGCTCCTCCGTTACTCTTTGGGAGGAGACCGCCCCAGTCAAACTACCCACCAGACACTGTCCGCACCCCGGATAACGGGGCAACGTTAGAACATCAAACATTAAAGGGTGGTATTTCAAGGTTGGCTCCACGCAGACTGGCGTCCACGCTTCGAAGCCTCCCACCTATCCTACACATCAAGGCTCAATGTTCAGTGTCAAGCTATAGTAAAGGTTCACGGGGTCTTTCCGTCTTGCCGCGGGTACACTGCATCTTCACAGCGAGTTCAATTTCACTGAGTCTCGGGTGGAGACAGCCTGGCCATCATTACGCCATTCGTGCAGGTCGGAACTTACCCGACAAGGAATTTCGCTACCTTAGGACCGTTATAGTTACGGCCGCCGTTTACTGGGGCTTCGATCAAGAGCTTCTCCTTACGGATAACCCCATCAATTAACCTTCCAGCACCGGGCAGGCGTCACACCGTATACGTCCACTTTCGTGTTTGCACAGTGCTGTGTTTTTAATAAACAGTTGCAGCCAGCTGGTATCTGCGACTGGCTTCAGCTCCATCCGCGAGGGACTTCACCTAGCGCCAGCGTGCCTTCTCCCGAAGTTACGGCACCATTTTGCCTAGTTCCTTCACCCGAGTTCTCTCAAGCGCCTGAGTATTCTCTACCTGACCACCTGTGTCGGTTTGGGGTACGATTAATGATAATCTAGAGCTTAGAGGCTTTTCCTGGAAGCGGGGCATGAGCTACTTCATCACCGTAGTGACTCGTCATCGAACCTCAGCATGTAGTGAACCGGATTTGCCTAATTCACCTGCCTACATTCTTAAACCGGGACAACCGTCGCCCGGATAGCCTAGCCTTCTCCGTCCCCCCATCGCAATTATCACCAGTACGGGAATATTAACCCGTTTCCCATCGACTACGCATTTCTGCCTCGCCTTAGGGGTCGACTCACCCTGCCCCGATTAACGTTGGACAGGAACCCTTGGTCTTCCGGCGTGCGGGTTTTTCACCCGCATTATCGTTACTTATGTCAGCATTCGCACTTCTGATACCTCCAGCATACCTCACAGTACACCTTCACAGGCTTACAGAACGCTCCCCTACCCAACAATATTTACATATCGCTGCCGCAGCTTCGGTGCATAGTTTAGCCCCGTTACATCTTCCGCGCAGGCCGACTCGACCAGTGAGCTATTACGCTTTCTTTAAATGATGGCTGCTTCTAAGCCAACATCCTGGCTGTCTGAGCCTTCCCACTTCGTTTCCCACTTAACTATGACTTTGGGACCTTAGCTGGCGGTCTGGGTTGTTTCCCTCTTCACGACGAACGTTAGCACCCGCCGTGTGTCTCCCGTGATAACATTCTTCGGTATTCGTAGTTTGCATCGAGTTGGTAAGTCGGGATGACCCCCTAGTCGAAACAGTGCTCTACCCCCGAAGATGAGTTCACGAGGCGCTACCTAAATAGCTTTCGGGGAGAACCAGCTATCTCCCGGTTTGATTGGCCTTTCACCCCCAGCCACAAGTCATCCGCTAATTTTTCAACATTAGTCGGTTCGGTCCTCCAGTTAGTGTTACCCAACCTTCAACCTGCCCATGGCTAGATCACCGGGTTTCGGGTCTATACCCTGCAACTCATTCGCCCAGTTAAGACTCGGTTTCCCTACGGCTCCCCTATACGGTTAACCTTGCTACAGAATATAAGTCGCTGACCCATTATACAAAAGGTACGCAGTCACCCTGATAAATCAAGGCTCCCACTGCTTGTACGTACACGGTTTCAGGTTCTATTTCACTCCCCTCGCCGGGGTTCTTTTCGCCTTTCCCTCACGGTACTGGTTCACTATCGGTCAATCAGGAGTATTTAGCCTTGGAGGATGGTCCCCCCATATTCAGACAGGATAACACGTGTCCCGCCCTACTCGTCGAGTTCACAACACTAACACCTTCGGATACGGGGCTATCACCCTTTACTGCCGGACTTTCCAGACCGTTCTCCTGATGCTAATGCTGATTAAGACTCTGGGCTGCTCCCCGTTCGCTCGCCGCTACTAGGGGAATCTCGGTTGATTTCTTTTCCTCGGGGTACTGAGATGTTTCAGTTCCCCCGGTTCGCTTCGTTTGACTATGTATTCATCAAACGATAGTGCAACGAATTGCACTGGGTTTCCCCATTCGGAAATCGTCGGTTGTAACGGTTCATATCACCTTACCGACGCTTATCGCAGATTAGCACGTCCTTCATCGCCTCTGATTGCCTAGGCATCCACCGTGTACGCTTAGTCGCTTAACCTCACAACCCGAAGGCGTCTTCTTACAACGAGTGACTGTGCTTCATGATTTCGGCGTTAGTCCGTGCGCGCAATGCTCACGTACTTAAAGTACGCTGCGCTTGCTGTGCGCGGGCTGCCTTGAACTCATTTCGCTCGTCGACTCGATAGTTCAAAGTACACTATTCAAGTTGAGATTTTTGAGAGACTCTCACATTGTTTAAGCGATAAACAATGTGCGTTGTTTTCAATTTTCAGCTTGTTCCAGATTGTTAAAGAGCATAATTGTTAAACCAACTATTAAAATAATTGGCTTAATCATTATTGGGGACATCGTCTTTCACTCGATATCGGCGCAATTGGCGTCCCCTAGGGGATTCGAACCCCTGTTACCGCCGTGAAAGGGCGGTGTCCTAGGCCTCTAGACGAAGGGGACACAAGATATTGCACTTACTGCGCGGTATCTCATGTAAGCCCTATTCTTTCGAATAAGTCTCCCACGTATAGCCTATTGCTCTACTTTCTATCAGACAATCTGTGTGAGCACTTCACAAAAACACTTCAATGGTAAGGAGGTGATCCAACCGCAGGTTCCCCTACGGTTACCTTGTTACGACTTCACCCCAGTCATGAATCACAAAGTGGTAAGCGCCCTCCCGAAGGTTAAGCTACCTACTTCTTTTGCAACCCACTCCCATGGTGTGACGGGCGGTGTGTACAAGGCCCGGGAACGTATTCACCGTAGCATTCTGATCTACGATTACTAGCGATTCCGACTTCATGGAGTCGAGTTGCAGACTCCAATCCGGACTACGACGTACTTTATGAGTTCCGCTTGCTCTCGCGAGGTCGCTTCTCTTTGTATACGCCATTGTAGCACGTGTGTAGCCCTACTCGTAAGGGCCATGATGACTTGACGTCATCCCCACCTTCCTCCGGTTTATCACCGGCAGTCTCCTTTGAGTTCCCGACCGAATCGCTGGCAACAAAGGATAAGGGTTGCGCTCGTTGCGGGACTTAACCCAACATTTCACAACACGAGCTGACGACAGCCATGCAGCACCTGTCTCAGAGTTCCCGAAGGCACCAAAGCATCTCTGCTAAGTTCTCTGGATGTCAAGAGTAGGTAAGGTTCTTCGCGTTGCATCGAATTAAACCACATGCTCCACCGCTTGTGCGGGCCCCCGTCAATTCATTTGAGTTTTAACCTTGCGGCCGTACTCCCCAGGCGGTCGATTTAACGCGTTAGCTCCGAAAGCCACTCCTCAAGGGAACAACCTTCAAATCGACATCGTTTACAGCGTGGACTACCAGGGTATCTAATCCTGTTTGCTCCCCACGCTTTCGCACCTGAGCGTCAGTCTTTGTCCAGGGGGCCGCCTTCGCCACCGGTATTCCTCCACATCTCTACGCATTTCACCGCTACACATGGAATTCTACCCCCCTCTACAAGACTCTAGCTGACCAGTCTTAGATGCCATTCCCAGGTTAAGCCCGGGGATTTCACATCTAACTTAATCAACCGCCTGCGTGCGCTTTACGCCCAGTAATTCCGATTAACGCTTGCACCCTCCGTATTACCGCGGCTGCTGGCACGGAGTTAGCCGGTGCTTCTTCTGTCGGTAACGTCAATCGTTGTTGATATTAGCAACAACGCCTTCCTCCCGACTGAAAGTACTTTACAACCCTAGGGCCTTCTTCATACACGCGGCATGGCTGCATCAGGCTTGCGCCCATTGTGCAATATTCCCCACTGCTGCCTCCCGTAGGAGTCTGGGCCGTGTCTCAGTCCCAGTGTGGCTGATCATCCTCTCAGACCAGCTAGGGATCGTCGCCTAGGTGAGCCATTACCCCACCTACTAGCTAATCCCATATGGGTTCATCCGATAGCGCAAGGACCGAAGTTCCCCTGCTTTGCTCCTAAGAGATTATGCGGTATTAGCCACCGTTTCCAGTGGTTATCCCCCTCTATCGGGCAGATCCCCATACATTACTCACCCGTCCGCCGCTCGTCAGCGAGAAGCAAGCTTCCCCTGTTACCGCTCGACTTGCATGTGTTAGGCCTGCCGCCAGCGTTCAATCTGAGCCATGATCAAACTCTTCAATTAAAAGTGTTTGATGCTCAAAGAATTTTTACTGTCGTTTGATTTCCGAAGAAACCAAATTACCTATTAGTTCATATATATGAATTAACGTGTTAGTCACTCTTCAAGACTTAAAATCAAATATTTTTTTGATAGTGTCCTGTGAGTGCCCACACAGATTGTCTGATAAATTGTTAAAGAGCGTTGCGACTAAATCTTTCGATTTTCGACTTCGAGGTCGTTGTCGCGAGGTGTCGTATATTACGTTTTTTATTTAGAAAGTCAAGTGTTTATTTTCAAACTTTTTCTTTCTCACCTCTGTTATCACTGGGTTTTGAAGTTTTCTTCTAACCGGTTTGTCGTGACAACGGATGCGCATTATAGGGAGCCTTCAGAATTACACAACCTTTTTTTTAAAAAAAAACTCCGTTTGCGGATAAAATAGCCATCTTGTGCTTTTTCACCGCAGAACGATTATAAAAAGAACGACTTCATGCCTATAATTCTAGCTTTAGCAACCTACTTGGCTCATAAATTCATAATGAACTAACGAGTTATTTAACGGCTATCCTTTATTTCTTTTTACGGTTATCACTATGAATACACTTTTACGTCCTTATTTAGGTATTTACCCTTCGATTAATGCACGCGTTTTCATTGACCCATCTTCAGTTGTAATTGGGGATGTTCGCGTAGCTGATGATGTCAGTATTTGGCCTCTCAGTGTTTTGCGTGGAGATGTTAACTATATTTCTATTGGCGCGCGCACTAATATTCAAGATGGCTCAGTTCTACATGTCACACATAAGTCGGCAAGTAATCCAGAGGGAAACCCGTTAATTATTGGAGAAGATGTCACCATTGGTCATAAAGTTATGTTACATGGTTGCACTATAGGAAATAGAGTGCTGGTTGGAATGGGATCAATTGTCATTGATGGGGCTATAGTGGAAGATGACGTTATTATTGGAGCTAACAGTTTAGTAACTCAGGGCAAAAGGCTCGAATCTGGTTACTTATATACAGGGAGCCCAGCAAAAGCCATCCGAAAATTGACTGATGCTGAGTTAGGTCATTTACGTTATTCAGCGAATAACTATGTTGAATGGAAAAATAACTATTTAGCTTCTGATAATATGTAAAGCCCATCTTCACTATCGAGGCCTTGTTCAATCAAGGCTTCAAAATCTTCTTCTATATCCCATCGATATTGCTGAAATAATCTCAGAGGTGTTTCTTCGTTGCCATAACGTTGAAATAACAGTGACTGAGGAATTGCACATTCAGCAAGCATTCCGCTAATCAATACAGGAAAACGTACTTGTTTAGATAGCTCATCCCACGCTTCTCTATCAGGAAATTGAATTTGCTGATTCATCCTTTCAATTCCTTATATAAGGTAGATAGAACAGGTGTGATTTCGGGAAGAATGCCATGCCATAGTTTAAAAGAAAACGCGGCTTGCCCTACTAGCATACCTAGGCCATCGGCTATTTTAGTCACTTTATATTGAGTAGCAAACTCAAGGAAGGGCGTTAATGATGATTGATAAAACATGTCATAGCATGCAACTTGATCGCTAAACACATTTGGATTGATTGCAGGAACCTCTCCACTTACACCAGATGAAGTCGCATTGATGATCAGATCAAAATCAGCAGATACGATCTGTGAGATCTCTTTCCCGCTCATTTTACCTAGTACTGAAAATTCATTAACTAATAATTCAACCTTAGAAAAGGTTCTATTCGTCAAAGTGATATCACAACCATATTCTAAAAGTGGCAATAATGCTCCACGTGTTGCACCACCAGCACCAATCATTAATATTCGGCTATTTGGATGAATAAACTTTAAACGTTGCAAATCTAACAAAAGCCCCATTCCATCGGTGTTATCCCCCAGCAATCGATTATCATCAAGCTTCATGACCGTATTAACTGCACCGCAAGTTTGGGCTCTTGTCGTTAATTCAGAAACAACCTGAAAAGCACGCTCTTTAAATGGCAATGTAATGTTTGCGCCCTTTCCACCTTGCGAAAAAAAACCTATTAGGCTTTGTTCGAATCCCTCTACAGGCGCTAGAATTTTTTCATATTCAAGGGCAATCCCTGTTTGCTCTGCAAACATTTTATGTATAACAGGTGATTTACTGTGTTGAATTGGATTACCAAAAACCGCAAACATTTCCATAATATATTATCCTTTACGATATAACTGCCCGGTTTTGGCATCTCTTATTTCAGATGGATTTTGACGGCCACCAACTATTCCATCAAGGACAGGAATACTTCCATCAAACTGCTCCATAACTTCTTCCGTTGTTCTACATGGCTCTAATCCACTTAAATTAGCACTTGTAGATACCAGAGGCTTGCCATAATGACGACACAAATTTTTTACTAATTCATGGTCTGTAACTCGCACTGCGATGGTATCAAACTGACCAGTCAACCATTTTGGCGTCGTTACTTTTGCGGGGATCACCCATGTTACTGGCCCCGGCCATGTTGCAAACATCGCTTGTTTTTGATCTTCCGTTAACTGCTCATCATCTATATAGTTTTTTAATTGTTCGTAACTATCAGCGATAAGGATTAACCCTTTTTCCCAAGGGCGTTGCTTCAATTCCAATAACTTACGTACTGCCGTTTCGCTATCAGGGTCACAGCCTAGTCCAAATACTGCTTCTGTTGGGTAGGCTATAACCTCCTCGTGCTGTAATGAACTTATGATACTTTCAATTGCAGGTGTAGATATATTTGACATAGTTTTTACTCATTATTCTTCTTGTTGCTTACCGCAGCGTTTGCTGGCACAAAATAATCTTACTCCCTGTCCCCCTCTTTTTTCCATAAGTAATGGATACTCACAATACTCACATTTACCAGTAATAGGCTTATTATTTAATATAAACTGACAGTTAGGATAATTATCGCAAGCATAAAAAGTCTTACCGAAACGTGATTTTCTCTGTAATAAATTCCCTTTTTGGCATTGCGGGCACGAAATTTTCGTTTCATCCGGTTTATCAATTAACTCAATGTGTTCACATACAGGATAATTACTACAACCAATAAACATGCCAAATCGCCCCTGTTTCAACACTAAGTCATAACTACATTTCGGACAATGTTGGCCTTCTAATACTTTTACAATATGACTTTCTACTGTAGGTCTTAGCGGCCTCATATAATGGCATTGTGGATAACTTGAACAGCCTAAAAACGGCCCATGTGAACTATTGCGAATAACAAGCAAAGAATCGCATTCTGGACAATATTCATTTTTTTCTGTATCGAAGGGCAGTTGTTTAGACATGTTTTTCTCTACTGTTGCTTTTAACTAAGTCACTCTGGTATATCCACCAGCCCCCGAGCTAACTATCCCATTGATTTCCATCTCAGTTAATATGGTAATAATTTGAGTAACTGGAATTTGGGTTTGCTCTGCAATAACATCGACGGGTGTCGCTTGGTACCCCACCATACCTAAAATTTTATTTTCTACCACATTAAACTCAAGGGGTGTCTCTTCTATAGGTAATTCTGTTTGTATCCAATTTAACCCATCACCGATATGCTGCAAAACATCTTCGGGTTCAGCTAATAAATAAGCTCCTTGCTGTAATAGCCAATGGTTACCATGAAATGCTGGATTACCCAATGGAGCAGGTAATGTAAACAAATCACGGTTTTGCTCTAGTGCGTATCTAGCAGTTATCAGTGAGCCACTTTTCATACCTGCTTCAATTACAATAACTGCTTTACTTAACCCGCTAATAATACGGTTTCTTTTGGGAAATTGCTTAGGTAATGGTGGTGCATCTGGCCAATATTCTGAAATCAAAGCGCCACAACTTTTAATCTTTTCAGCTAATTCAGCATGTTGTCGCGGATAAATATTCGCTAATCCGCTACCTAAAACCGCAATTGTCTCACCACGGTTATCGAGAGCTGCTTTATGGCTTATACCGTCAATACCTAACGCAAGTCCACTTGTGATGGTGATACTATGGTGCACGAAACTCTTTACAAATAAGTTAGTCCATATTCTGCCGTATTCACTTGCTCTCCGGCTTCCAACTATAGCAATTTGTGGTGTTAGTAATAATTCACTTTTGCCCATAACAAAAAATAAAAGAGGGGGGCGATAGATCTGCTTTAATAAAAAAGGGTACTGAGGGTCGCAGAAAGTAATCATTTGATGATACTCATTTGAAAGCCATCTCTGAACTTTCTCAAGCCGGTACATAGATACATTCATAAATTGCAATTGTTGTACTTCATTCAAGCCATGATGGTGTAAGGCCTGATAGCTAATTTTATTTAACTGTTTTAACTCATTAATTATTCTTACTGCATGCAAAGGTAATAGCCTTTTAACCTGCGACATTCTTAACCAAATCTCTTGGGTATTCATTATTGTCATCCTGACTTATTAACAGATAGGTTCTTCAGTGAACAAATCGTAACCAATACTGTTAATATGAAGGAGAAATGTCTAGAATAGTCATTAATTCCCTTTCACATTTTGGAAACCGCTCGAAAAATTTATGTCAGTCTTAAACGTATTACATTATCCAGACGAACGCTTACGCACAATTGCTAAGCCAGTAGACAAAGTTGATGCTTCTATACAGAGTATCGTTGATGATATGTTCGATACCATGTATGAAGAAGAAGGTATTGGTCTTGCAGCAACACAAGTCGATATCCATCAAAGAATCATCGTCATTGATGTGTCCGAAACGCGTGATGAGCGTTTGGTTCTTATTAACCCTGAATTACTGGATAAATCTGGGGAAACGGGTATCGAAGAAGGTTGTTTGTCTATTCCAGAACAACATGGTTTCGTCCCTCGCGCGGAGCAAGTAAAAGTTCGCGCACTAAACTATGATGGTGAGTCTTTTGAACTGGAGGCTGATGGTTTATTAGCTATCTGTATTCAACATGAGATGGACCACCTTGTTGGTAAGCTATTTGTCGACTACTTATCACCTTTAAAACGTCAGCGCATCCGCCAGAAAGTTGAAAAATTAGACAGACTAAGAGCAAAAGAAGCCAAAAATAGCTAATTCGCTACATATAAATAGGGAAATTAACGTGTCAGAGCCATTGAAAATTATTTTTGCGGGTACACCAGATTTTGCGGCCAAACACTTAGCTGCTCTCTTAAATACCAGACACAAAATCGTTGGCGTCCTCACTCGCCATGACAAACCAGCAGGAAGAGGCAAAAAGTTAACACCAAGTCCTGTCAAGGTTCTCGCTGAAGAGCATCAACTACCTATTTTTCAACCAGTCTCACTTAAGGATAGCGAAAACCAGCAGTGGATAAAGAACCAAAATGCTGACCTAATGATTGTTGTTGCCTATGGTTTGATTTTACCACAAGCCGTTCTTGATATCCCTCGCTTAGGTTGCTTGAATGTTCACGGCTCTTTATTACCTCGCTGGAGAGGAGCTGCGCCGATTCAACGTTCTATTTGGGCTGGTGATACTGAAACGGGTGTGACTATTATGCAAATGGACGCAGGTTTAGATACTGGTGACATGCTTTACAAAGCAATTTGCCCAATTACCCCTAGTGATACTAGCGCCTCGTTATATGATAAATTAGCAATAACAGGCCCTAAAGCATTAATCCATACTGTTGAGATGTTATCTTCAGGCCAATGCATTGCTGAAAAGCAAGACGGAACATTGGCAAATTATGCTGAAAAATTATCGAAAGAAGAAGCTCGCATTAATTGGCAAGATGATGCTGTACATATTGAACGTTGCATTCGTGCTTTCAATCCTTGGCCAATGAGCTATTTCATGGTTGAAGAACAACTCATTAAAGTTTGGCAAGCTGAAGTACTCACAGAAACCCATGATAAGCAACCAGGAACAATTATTAGCGCTGATAAAAAAGGTATATCCATTGCCACAGGAAATGGCATACTAAATATTACTCAGCTACAACCGCCTGGCAAAAAAGCAATGAGTGCACAAGATATCCTAAACTCTCGTCGCGAATGGTTTATCCCAGAGCAAATTCTAGCATAACGAACTTGTAAACAGCCTGATGCCTTCGGGCTGTTTTATTTCAGTCACTAATGAATCCATCTTCTCTATATGAAAAATACATATAATTTGCGTAGTATCGCGGCAACAGCAATTAACCAAGTCCTTGATAATGGGCAATCATTAAGTACTGTACTACCTGACTTACAGCGTAATATCAATGATAAAGATAAAGCATTATTACAAGAAATTTGCTTTGGTGTTTTACGTTATTTACCTAAGCTTGAATGGTTTATTAGCCAGCTAATGGAAAAACCATTAACGGGTAAACAAAGAACTCTACATTACTTAATTATGGTTGGTATCTACCAGCTCCTTTACACTCGCATTCCTCCTCATGCCGCATTAGCAGAAACAGTCGATGGAGCGGTTGCACTGAAAAAGCCCCAATTAAAAGGGCTTATTAATGGTGTGTTACGTTCATTTCAGCGCCAGCAAGCACAGCTAGAAGAGAGAATAGCTAACAACACTAGCCAATATTTACATCCGAGCTGGTTATTAAAACGCCTACAAACAGCCTATCCAGATGATTGGCAATCTATTATTGAGGCAAATAACCAACGACCACCTATGTGGTTAAGAGTAAATTCTCAACATCACACTGCTGCACAGTATCTCAACTTATTAGAACAGTCTG
Source organism: Providencia rettgeri (assembly GCF_023205015.1). Taxonomy (NCBI): domain Bacteria; kingdom Pseudomonadati; phylum Pseudomonadota; class Gammaproteobacteria; order Enterobacterales; family Morganellaceae; genus Providencia; species Providencia rettgeri. The sequence goes on from NZ_CP096258.1 coordinate 4,247,603, forward strand.
AGATAACCGCACATTTGCACCCCTCACATCCAAATGCTATTCGGTTAGATGAACCCACTGCAGTATCGCGTCTCCCGGGCTTTGTAGATGGCTGGTCTACAGTACAAGATGTCTCAGCTCAAGGTTGTGCTGAATTGCTAGAACCTCAAAATGGGGAAAATATTTTAGATTTATGTGCTGCCCCCGGTGGGAAAACTACCCATATTTTGGAACTAGCTCCTAAAGCAAATGTTATTGCTGTAGATATCGATGAACATCGCCTTAAAAGAGTAAAAGAAAATCTGATTCGCCTTAAGCAACACGCTATTGTTATACAAGGAGATGGCACACAACCTGAGAAATGGGCTAAAGATCAGCAATTTGACCGTATTTTACTTGATGCTCCTTGTTCTGCTACAGGCGTTATTAGGCGTCATCCTGACATCAAATGGCTGCGTCGTGACTCAGACATCAATGAATTATCGCAACTACAAGCGCAAATTCTCGAAGCTATCTGGCCGTATTTAAAGCCGGGCGGCACGCTAGTCTATGCTACGTGCTCAATTATGCCCGAAGAAAATGGAAAGCAAATACAAAACTTCCTATCTAAACATAATGATGCCAGCCTAAATGATGGAACCGATGCTGGTTTACAAGTATTACCGAGCACTAATGGTGGTGACGGTTTCTTTTATGCGCGCTTAATCAAAACTGTGTAGTTTATTGTAGACAGTTCTCTGATATAGGAATATGTAATGAAGATCATTATTCTAGGTGCTGGGCAAGTTGGCGGCACACTTGCTGAAAATTTAGTTGATGAGAACAATGACATTACCGTCGTTGATACCGATCCTGATCGCTTACGTCAATTGCAGGATCAGTTCGACCTACGAGTAGTCAATGGTCATGGATCTCACCCTAGAGTACTTCGAGATGCAGGCGCAGAAGATGCGGATATGTTGGTAGCAGTCACCAATTCAGATGAAACAAACATGATTGCTTGCCAAATTGCGTATAGCCTATTTAATACCCCAAATAAGATAGCGCGTATCAGGGCGACTGAATATATCCGTGAAGCCGACAAACTGTTTCTGCCAGAACAAATTCCGATTGACTATTTAATATCACCAGAACAATTAGTTATCGACTATATCTATAAATTAATTCAATACCCTGGCGCGCTTCAGGTTGTAAACTTTGCAGAAGGTAAAGTCAGCATAGTTGCTGTAAAAGCTTATTACGGCGGCTCACTCGTTGGTAATGCACTATCGAGCTTGCGCGAACACATGCCACATATTGATACTCGTGTTGTTGCTATTTTCCGACAAGATAAGCCTATTCGCCCACAAGGCTCAACAATCATTGAAGCGGGCGATGAGGTTTTTTTTGTTGCTTCAACACAACATATCCGAGCCGTAATGAGCGAGCTGCAAAGACTAGAAAAGCCATACAAACGTTTGATGATAGTGGGCGGTGGTAATGTTGGAGCCGGCCTAGCAAGGCGACTAGAAAAAGATTACAGCGTGAAACTTATTGAGCGCAACCAGAAGCGCGCAACAGAACTTGCAGAGTTACTGCATGATACCATTGTATTTTATGGCGATGCATCCGACCAAGAGCTACTTACGGAAGAACACATCGAGCAAATGGATGTATTTATTGCCCTAACAAATGATGATGAAGCTAATATTATGTCTGCTATGTTAGCAAAAAAAATGGGCGCTAAAAAAGCTATGGTGCTTATACAACGCTCCGCATACGTTGAGCTCGTTCAAGGTGGGGTGATTGATATTGCAATTTCGCCTCAACAGGCCACTATTTCTGCTCTATTAAGCCATGTTAGAAAAGCAGATATAGTCAATGTTTCATCTTTAAGAAGAGGTGTTGCAGAAGCTATTGAGGCAATTGCACACGGTGATGAAAATACGTCAAAAGTTGTCGGCAAAAAAATATCTGAGATTAAACTTCCACCAGGAACTATTATTGGCGCAATTGTTCGTGAAGAAGAAGTCATTATAGCTAGTGATTACCATATAATTGAACAAGGTGACCATGTCATTATGTTTATTACAGATAAAAAATATGTACCCGAAGTAGAAAAATTATTCCAACCAAGTCCATTCTTCTTATAAAAATAAACATAGTAAATATTTGTAGCTTAATAATTTTAGCGACTATAATTTGTTAACCTAATACATGTTTTGTTTCAATTGAGTTATTTATTAAGGGGTCGTCTAATGAGCTTTTTAAAAGATTTCCGCGAATTTGCTATGAAGGGCAATGTAGTGGATATGGCAGTTGGTATTATTATTGGTGCTGCATTTGGTAAAATTGTATCTTCATTAGTTGCTGATATCATCATGCCTCCGTTAGGTTTACTGATCGGAGGTGTTGATTTCAAATCATTCAGCGTGGTATTAAAAGAAGCACAAGGGGATTTACCTGCAGTAGTACTAAATTATGGCATGTTTATACAAACCGTTTTTGACTTCGTTATTGTCGCGTTCGCTATCTTTATGGCAATTAAGGTTATGAATAAAGTTCGCCGTGAAAAAGAAGCAGCACCAGCAGAGCCAGCTCCACCATCTAAAGAAGAAGTTCTGTTATCAGAAATACGTGATCTTTTAAAAGAACAAAATAAAAATTAACTAAAAGGCCAGTGGTAATAAGTAAATAAACTTATTACCACTGGCCTCCCAGTTAACTGATTTCTTATTTTTCCCTTTTCTTGTATAACTGCCTTTTCCTTTTTTATTTTTTTCAACTCTTTGACGAAATAGTGGGTCATGGAGTAATGCTTCAATCGCATTATCTTTAATCTCACCACGTTTATGTTGATATTTGCTCATAACATACCTTCATATAGTTAACAAATTATAGAATTAATAAACTTTAGACGCCCCTTTTTCTAATATTTCCATAATAGAGCAATAGGTTGTCGCATGTTCTTCACCACAGCATGCTGAACTTAACATCTTCAGTGAATCACGCATAATAATAAGCTCTTGTATCTTTTTTTCAACTTCGAGTAATCTGAGATCAACAATCTGTTTAGATTCTTGACAGGTATGATGTTCTGGATCCACTCGAATTGAAAGCAATTCAGTGATGGCTTCTAAAGTAAAGCCTAGCTGCTTTGCATAACGAATAAAACGTAATCGCTGGAGGTCTTGCTCAGTAAATAACCTATACCCACCTTCAGTTCTCTCTTTATGCCCCATCAAACCTTGTTTCTCATAAAAGCGGATCGTATCAGGCGTCACATCTGCGAGCCTGGCAATTTCACCTATCTTATACATGCTCATCGTACTCACCTGTAAATAAGGATTAATCACGAAAAATTCAAGGGAAAATTTATTTGGAAAGATAAGAATAGCAGGTACAAAAAAACCGGGCAAATATACCCGGTTTTCTTGAAAGCGACGGCAGATTACTCTGCTGCTGCTTCTTGAGACTCAACAGCACGGTCAACAAGCTCGATGTAAGCCATCGGAGCGTTGTCACCTGTACGGTAGCCACACTTAAGAATACGAGTGTAACCACCTGCACGAGCTGCGAAACGAGGTCCCAGTTCATTAAATAATTTTGCAACGATCTCGTTATCACGAGTACGTGCGAATGCCAGACGACGATTAGCTACGCTGTCGGTCTTGGCAAGAGTAATCAGCGGCTCAACGACGCGACGCAGTTCTTTCGCTTTAGGCAGAGTCGTCTTGATGATCTCATGACGAACTAAAGAACCTGCCATGTTACGGAACATAGCTTGGCGGTGGCTGCTGTTGCGGTTCAATTGACGACCACTCTTACGATGGCGCATGACCTTATCCTTCTCAGTAAAACCTTAACCTGTGATCTTAATCATCAGCAATACTTGCTGGTGGCCAATTTTCTAGACGCATGCCCAGAGAAAGACCACGAGATGCCAAGACGTCCTTAATTTCAGTAAGAGATTTCTTACCAAGATTCGGAGTTTTGAGCAACTCAACTTCTGTACGCTGTACCAGATCACCGATGTAGTGGATAGCTTCTGCTTTGAGGCAGTTAGCAGAGCGGACAGTCAATTCCAGATCGTCAACTGGGCGCAATAAGATAGGATCGAATTCTGGTTTTTCTTCTTTAACTTCAGGCTGACGAACATCACGTAAGTCAACAAAAGCTTCAAGTTGTTCAGCCAGAATGGTTGCCGCACGGCGAATCGCCTCTTCAGGATCGATTGTACCGTTAGTTTCCATTTCAATAACTAACTTATCCAAGTCTGTACGTTGCTCAACACGAGCTGCTTCAACATTGTAGGCAATACGCTCTACTGGGCTGTAGCAAGCATCGACTAACAAACGACCGATTGGGCGCTCATCTTCTTCCGAATGAACTCGGGCAGAAGCCGGCACATAACCACGACCACGCTGTACTTTAATTCGCATATTAATAGATGCGCTTTCGTCAGTCAGGTGGCAGATGATGTGCTGTGGCTTGACGATTTCGACATCACCATCATGGATGATGTCGGCTGCAGTCACAGGGCCAATGCCAGATTTATTCAAGGTTAAAATAACTTCATCTTTCCCCTGAACTTTTACCGCCAGCCCTTTCAGGTTGAGGAGAATCTCCAGGATATCTTCCTGTACACCTTCTTTGGTGCTGTACTCATGCAGTACACCATCAATCTCAACCTCTGTCACCGCACAACCCGGCATAGACGAAAGCAGAATACGGCGCAGTGCGTTACCAAGAGTATGGCCAAAGCCACGCTCTAAAGGCTCAAGGGTCACCTTAGCGTGCGTCGAACTCACTTGCTCGATATCTACCAGGCGCGGTTTTAGAAACTCTGTCACAGAACCCTGCATTGTGTCCTCTCTTTGGTGCTAAGCTTTACTTGGAGTAAAGCTCGACGATCAGGTGTTCGTTAATGTCCGCAGACAAGTCAGTACGTTCAGGAATACGTTTGAACACACCTTCCATTTTAGCAGCATCAACTTCCAGCCAAGTTGGCTTCTCACGCTGTTCAGCCAGCTCTAAAGCAGCCTTAATACGAGACTGTTTTTTAGCTTTCTCACGAACGCTGATAACGTCATTCGGGGAAACCTGATAAGAAGCGATATTAACTACACGGCCATTTACCATGATAGCTTTATGGCTAACCATTTGACGTGCTTCTGCGCGAGTTGCGCCAAAGCCCATACGGTAAACGACGTTATCAAGACGACCTTCCAGCAAAGTCAGCAGGTTTTCACCTGTGTTGCCTTTCAGACGTGTTGCTTCTTTGTAATAGTTACGGAATTGACGTTCCAGAACACCGTAGATACGACGAACTTTTTGTTTTTCACGTAACTGGACGCCATAGTCAGACAGACGCGGTTTACGCGCTCCGTGCTGGCCTGGAGCCTGTTCTAATTTACACTTGGTGTCAATCGCGCGAACACCAGACTTCAGAAAGAGGTCTGTTCCTTCGCGACGGCTCAGCTTGAGCTTAGGACCCAAATATCTAGCCATTTTCTTTCTCCAACAGTCCTAAAAAAAACGAAACGTATTAAACGCGACGTTTTTTCGGTGGGCGACAACCGTTATGAGGGATAGGAGTCACATCAGTAATATTAGTGATGCGGAAACCAGCGGCGTTCAGAGCACGAATTGTTGATTCGCGACCCGGACCCGGTCCCTTAACCATAACTTCCAGGTTTTTGATTCCGTATTCTTTCACAGCTTCTGCGCAACGCTCTGCTGCAACCTGAGCTGCGAACGGAGTAGATTTGCGAGAACCACGGAAACCGGAACCACCGGCAGTTGCCCAACCTAATGCGTTACCTTGACGGTCAGTAATAGTAACGATTGTGTTGTTGAAAGAAGCATGGATATGAGCCACACCGTCTGAGACTTGTTTTCTTACACGCTTACGTGCACGAATTGGTGCTTTTGCCATTATTCAATACCCCGACTTATTTCTTGATCGGCTTACGCGGACCCTTACGGGTACGAGCGTTAGTCTTAGTACGCTGTCCGCGCACAGGAAGACCACGACGATGACGTAAACCACGGTAACATCCAAGGTCCATCAGACGCTTGATGCTCAGGGTAATTTCACGACGTAAGTCACCTTCTACAACGTATTTAGCAACTTCGTCACGCAGCTTGTCGATTTGTTCTTCAGACAGCTCACTGATCTTAACATTTTCAGCAATACCAGTTGCTTCACAGATAGCCTGTGAACGGGTTTTGCCGATACCGAAAATCGATGTTAAAGCGATTACGGTATGTTTATGATCAGGAATGTTAATGCCTGCTATACGGGCCACTATGCACTCCTAAGTTAAAATATACATTACTGTGCTGAAAAGCCCGTTTTCAGGATACTCAAACAATAATGTATCTTAGATAAAAAAGATTGGCTGGCTAATTTAGCCAGCTCAACCCAACTTTGCAAGAAAAAAATGCTTTTTCTTAACCTTGACGTTGTTTATGTCTTGGTTCAACACTACAAATTACACGAACGCTACCATTGCGACGAATAATTTTGCAGTTACGGCATAATTTCTTGACGGAAGCACGAACTTTCATTTTTACTCTCCGTAACTTCTAAGCAAACCATAATCACACTAAGTGATTACTTACCTTTCAGGTTTGCTTTCTTCAATGCAGACTCATATTGACTTGACATCATTAGAGTTTGCACTTGAGCCATAAAGTCCATGATAACGACAACCACGATTAAGAGGGAAGTACCACCAAAATAGAAAGGTACTTTCATTGCGTCACGCATGAACTCCGGGATTAGGCAGATGAAGGTAATATATAATGCGCCAACTAATGTTAAGCGAGTCATTACCTTATCAATGTACTTGGCCGTTTGCTCTCCCGGACGAATTCCTGGTACAAATGCACCGGACTTCTTCAGGTTATCTGCCGTTTCTCTTGGGTTGAAAACCAACGCCGTATAGAAGAAACAGAAGAAGATGATCGCAGATGCATAAAGTAGCACATATAACGGTTGACCAGGCTGCAAATACATAGAAATAGTCGTCAGCCAGTCCCAGCCAGTTCCATCACCAAACCAAGATGCTATTGTACCCGGGAATAGTATGATACTGGAAGCAAAAATTGCAGGAATTACACCCGCCATATTCACTTTTAACGGTAAATGTGTACTTTGTGCTGCATAAACACGGCGACCTTGCTGACGTTTAGCGTAGTTAACGACAATTCGACGTTGACCACGTTCCATAAACACAACAAAGAAAGTAACCGCGAATACTAACACCGCAACCAACAGCAACAGGAGGAAGTGCAGATCGCCCTGCCGAGCTTGCTCGATGGTATGGCCAATGGCCGGCGGTAATCCCGCAACAATACCAGCGAAGATAATGATAGAAATACCGTTACCGATACCTCTTTCAGTTATCTGTTCACCCAACCACATCAGGAACATTGTTCCTGTGACTAAGCTAACAACTGCCGTAAAGTAGAACGGGAGGCCTGGATCAATAACTAGCCCTTGCATCCCTGGCATATTCGGTAGACCCATAGCAATACCAATAGATTGGAATATTGCTAATACCAGAGTACCCCAGCGAGTATATTGGCTTATCTTCCGACGACCTGCTTCTCCTTCCTTCTTAATCTCTGCTAATCGTGGATTAACCACTGATAATAATTGGATAATGATCGATGCTGAAATATACGGCATGATACCCAAAGCAAAGATAGAAGCTCGGCTAAGAGCACCACCAGAGAACATGTTAAACATTTCAATGATGGTGCCTTGTTGCTGTTCGAGCAATTTGGCAAGCACAGTGGCATCAATACCAGGGATTGGAATAAAAGAACCAATTCGGAAAACAATTAGCGCACCAATTACAAACAAAAGTCTGCGTTTAAGTTCGCCAGCTCCACCCTTGGCACTTTGAAAATCTAATCCTGGTTGTTTAGCCATCTGTCACTTATTCCTCAATTTTACCGCCGGCAGCTTCGATTGCAGCGCGAGCACCTTTAGTAACACGAAGGCCACGTACAGTAACTGCACGGTTCACTTCGCCAGACAGAATAACTTTAGCGTATTCAATCTGGATGCCAACAACGTTCGCGGCTTTCAGTGCGTTCAGATCAATAACATCGCCTTCAACAGCAGCAAAATCAGACAGACGAATCTCTGCAGTGATCATTGCTTTACGTGAAGTGAAGCCGAATTTCGGCAGACGACGGTATAAAGGCATCTGGCCACCTTCGAAACCACGACGTACGCCACCGCCAGAACGAGATTTCTGACCTTTGTGACCACGGCCGCCGGTTTTACCCAGACCAGAACCGATACCACGACCTACGCGTTTAGGCGCGTGCTTGGCACCTTCAGCCGGAGACAGAGTATTTAAACGCATCTCTTACTCCTCAACTTTAACCATGTAGGAAACCAAGTTGACCATACCACGTACAGCAGGAGTATCCTCGCGCTCTACTGTATGACCAATGCGACGCAGACCTAAACCGACCAGTGTTGCCTTATGCTTAGGCAGACGACCGATTGAACTGCGAACTTGTGTAATTTTAATAGTCTTAGCCATAGCCGATTACCCCAGAATTTCTTCGACGGATTTTCCACGCTTAGCTGCGACCATTTCTGGAGACTTCATGCTGTCTAAAGCATCCAGTGTTGCACGAACCACGTTGATTGGGTTTGTGGAACCGTAGGTTTTAGCCAGTACGTTGCGAACTCCAGCTACTTCTAAAACAGCACGCATTGCACCGCCGGCAATGATACCGGTACCTTCGTGAGCAGGTTGCATAAACACACGAGAACCAGTGTGTGTACCTTTCACAGGGTGGAACAATGTGCCGTTGTTTAGAGCAACGGTTTTCATACTGCGACGGGCTTTTTCCATCGCTTTCTGGATTGCTGCCGGAACTTCGCGCGCTTTGCCGTAGCCAAAACCAACGCGACCGTTACCATCACCAACTACTGTCAGTGCGGTAAAGCTGAAAATACGGCCACCTTTAACGGTTTTTGCTACGCGGTTTACCGCGATCAGCTTTTCCTGCAGTTCGCCAGCTTGTTTTTCGATGTGAGCCATCTTACACCTCTACCTTAGAACTGAAGGCCAGCTTCACGGGCAGCATCTGCCAGTGCCTGGACTCTACCATGATATTGGAAACCAGAACGGTCAAAAGCAACAACAGTGATGCCTTTTTCCAGTGCGCGTTCAGCAATTAATTTACCAACTATTGCTGCTGCGTCTTTGTTCCCAGTGAATTTCACTTGTTCATTGATAGCTTTTTCTGTAGTAGAAGCTGCAACCAATGTTTCAGAACCGTTTGGTGCGATAACCTGCGCATAAATATGGCGTGGAGTACGATGTACCACCAGGCGAGTCGCACCCAACTCTTGGATCTTACGGCGTGCGCGGGTCGCACGACGGATACGAGCTGCTTTCTTATCCATAGTGTTACCTTACTTCTTCTTAGCCTCTTTGGTACGCACGATTTCATCGGCGTAACGAACACCTTTACCTTTATAAGGTTCAGGACGACGGTAAGCACGCAGTTCTGCTGCAACTTGACCAATCACTTGCTTATCCGCACCTTTCAGTACGATTTCAGTTTGTGTTGGACATTCAGCAGTAATGCCTGCTGGCAGTGCGTGTTCAACCGGATGCGAGAAACCTAAAGACAAGCTTACAGCGTTGCCTTTGATTGCTGCACGGTAACCAACACCGACCAGTTGAAGCTTTTTAGTGAAGCCTTCGGTAACACCAACAACCATTGCATTACACAATGAACGAGTAGTTCCCGCTTGTGCCCATGCATCTTCAAAACCTTCACGAGGTTCGAAAGTCAGTTGGTTGTCTTCGTTTTTAACTTCAACTGCATTATGGATAGTACGAGTAAGCTCGCCGTTTTTACCCTTAATCGAAATAACCTGACCGTTGAGTTTTACCTCTACGCCGGCAGGAATGACGACGGGTGCTTTTGCCACACGAGACATTCTTTCCTCCCGAATTAAGCTACGTAGCAGAGAATCTCGCCACCAAGACCAGCTTGGCGAGCTGCACGATCAGTCATGACACCTTTAGAGGTAGAAACAACAGCGATACCTAAACCAGCCATAACTTGTGGCAGCTCATCTTTTTTCTTATAGATGCGCAGACTTGGGCGGCTTACACGCTGAATGCTTTCTACAACAGCCTTACCTTGGAAATAACGTAAAGTTAGTTCCAGTTCTGGCTTGATGTCGCCTTCAATTTTAAAATCTTCAATATAACCTTCTTCCTTCAGCACTTTGGCAATTGCCACTTTCAGCTTGGAGGAAGGCATGGTGACCGCAACTTTGTTCGCGGCCTGACCGTTACGGATACGGGTCAGCATATCCGCGATGGGATCTTGCATGCTCATCTGTCTTTACTCCCGTGATTCAAATGGAATTACCAACTTGCCTTTTTAAGGCCCGGGATTTCACCGCGCATAGCGGCTTCACGGACTTTAATACGGCTCAGACCAAACTTCCGCAGGAAACCGTGCGGACGCCCTGTTTGACGGCAGCGATTACGCTGACGAGAAGGACTTGAATCACGTGGCAGTGTTTGCAGCTTGAGAACAGCGTCCCAGCGATCTTCATCAGATGCTTTAACATCAGAGATGATAGCTTTCAGTTCTACGCGTTTTGCGAAGAACTTCTCAGCTAATTTAGCACGTTTTACATCACGCGCTTTCATAGATTTCTTAGCCATGAGTACCCTGCCTTACTTGCGGAACGGGAAGTTGAACGCTGCTAACAGTGCGCGACCTTCGTCATCTGATTTCGCAGTAGTGGTGATAGTAATATCTAAACCACGTACGCGATCCACTTTATCGTAATCGATTTCAGGGAAGATGATTTGTTCACGAACACCCATGCTGTAGTTACCGCGACCATCGAAAGACTTAGCGGGCAAGCCACGGAAGTCACGAATACGTGGTACAGCAATAGAAATCAGACGCTCAAGGAACTCCCACATGCGTTCGCCACGCAGGGTTACTTTACAGCCGATTGGATAGCCCTGACGGATTTTGAAGCCTGCAACAGATTTGCGTGCTTTGGTGATCAAAGGTTTTTGACCTGAGATCGCTGTTAAATCAGCTGCTGCGTTATCCAGCAGTTTTTTATCAGCAATCGCTTCACCAACACCCATATTCAGGGTGATCTTCTCGACCCGAGGGACTTGCATGACAGAAGTATAATTAAACTCGGTCATGAGTTTATTAACTACTTCGTCTTTATAGTAATCATGCAGTTTCGCCATCGTATACTCCAAAAATTACTTGATAGTTTCACTGTTAGACTTGAAGAAACGGACTTTTTTGCCGTCTTCGAATCTAAAGCCTACACGGTCAGCCTTACCAGTTGCCGCGTTAAAGATTGCAACGTTAGAAACTTGAATAGCCGCTTCTTTTTCAACGATGCCACCTGGTTGGTTCAGAGCCGGTACAGGCTTCTGATGTTTTTTAACCAGATTGATACCTTCAACGATAACTTTACTAGAAGAAATAACCTGCTTTACTTTACCGCGCTTACCTTTGTCTTTCCCAGTTAGCACGATAACTTCGTCATCACGACGGATTTTCGCTGCCATAGTTCGCTCCTTAGAGTACTTCAGGTGCCAGAGAGATAATTTTCATAAACTTCTCATTACGAAGTTCACGAGTTACCGGCCCAAAAATACGCGTACCGATTACTTGCTCGCTGTTGTTATTTAATAACACACAAGCATTACCATCGAAGCGAATGACAGAACCGTCAGGGCGACGTACACCCTTCTTGGTGCGCACCACTACCGCTTTCAGGACATCACCCTTTTTAACTTTACCGCGTGGAATTGCTTCTTTAACAGTAATTTTAATGATGTCGCCTACATGTGCATAGCGACGGTGCGAGCCACCTAGAACCTTGATACACATTACGCGACGTGCACCGGAGTTGTCGGCCACGTTCAGCATAGTCTGTTCTTGGATCATTTTAGTGCTCCGCTAAATGTCAACTACTACTGAGCCACCTCATTATGAAGAGGCCGTTCAAATATACCCATACTACGAGGGCGCGGCATTATAACACCACATCATCGTGTTGGACAGAAAAAAATAAACGGCTCAGTCAAAAAAGAGCCGTTTATTCATCAGGAAAAGTTATTCTATTACAGAACAGCTTTTTCTACAACGCGAACTAGAGCCCAAGACTTAGTCTTAGACAGTGGACGAGTTTGGCGGATTTCTACCACGTCACCGATACCACATTCATTGTTCTCGTCGTGTACGTGCAATTTAGTCGTACGACGGATGAATTTACCATACAGAGGGTGTTTCACCATACGTTCGATAGCAACAACAATAGATTTCTCCATTTTATCGCTAACTACACGACCTTGCAGAGTACGGATTTTATCGCTCATTACGCACCTGCCTTCTCAGTCAGTAAAGTCTTCACACGTGCGATATCGCGACGCACTTGTTTCAACAGATGAGACTGTTGCAGCTGACCACTTGCAGCCTGCATACGTAAATTAAATTGTTCACGCAGCAAGTTCAAAAGTTCAGCATTCAGCTCTTCAACGCTTTTTTCGCGCAGCTCTTGTGCTTTCATTACATCACCGTCTTAGTTACAAAGGTGGTTTTGATAGGCAGTTTCGCTGCTGCCAGAGAGAATGCCTCACGAGCCAGCTCTTCAGGCACACCGTCCATTTCGTACAGAACTTTACCAGGCTGAATTAAGGCAACCCAATATTCTACGTTACCTTTACCTTTACCCATACGAACTTCGAGTGGTTTCTCAGTGATTGGTTTGTCTGGGAACACACGGATCCAGATTTTACCTTGACGCTTAATAGCACGGGTCATAGCACGACGTGCCGCTTCGATCTGACGTGCAGTCAGACGACCACGGCCAACAGCTTTAAGACCGAAAGTGCCGAAGCTAACATCCGTACCTTGCGCTAGACCACGGTTGCGGCCTTTGTGCACCTTACGGAATTTTGTACGCTTTGGTTGTAACATCAGCGACTCTCCTTACTTGCGGCCTTTACGCTGCTGCTTTTTAGGTTGAGCAGCTGGTTTCTCAGCTTGTTCAACAGCAGCCATACCACCCAGAATCTCACCTTTGAAGATCCATACCTTAACGCCGAGAACACCGTAAGTGGTGTGCGCTTCTGAAGTGTTGTAATCGATATCAGCACGTAATGTGTGCAGTGGCACACGGCCTTCACGATACCACTCGGTACGAGCGATTTCAGCACCGCCTAAACGGCCACTGACTTCAACTTTAATACCTTTAGCGCCCAGACGCATTGCGTTCTGTACTGCACGCTTCATAGCACGACGGAACATAACACGACGTTCCAGCTGTGAAGAAATGCTGTCAGCAACTAATTTAGCGTCTAGTTCTGGTTTACGAACTTCGGCGATATTGATTTGCGCAGGAACACCAGCGATATCCGCTACTGTTTTACGCAGTTTTTCAACGTCTTCACCTTTCTTACCGATAACGATACCTGGGCGAGCAGTGTGAATAGTCACACGGATGCTTTTCGCAGGACGTTCGATAACGATGCGAGAGATTGACGCTTTTGCCAGTTCTTTATTCAAGTACTGGCGTACTTTAAAATCGCTGTCTAGGTTGTCAGCGAATTCATTGGTGTTCGCATACCAGGTAGAGTTCCAAGGTTTGACAATACCCAGGCGAATACCATTAGGATGTACTTTCTGACCCATTGCTAGTCTCCAGAGTCTCAGCGATCGGACACAACCACAGTAATGTGGCTGGTGCGCTTAAGAATACGATCTGCACGGCCTTTCGCACGCGGCATGATGCGTTTCATGGTTGGACCTTCGTCTACGAAAATTTTCGCAACTTTCAGGTCATCAATGTCAGCGCCATCGTTTTGCTCTGCGTTAGCAATAGCAGACTCAAGTACTTTCTTCACTAAACCAGCAGCTTTCTTGTTGGTGTAGGTCAGAATTTCCAGAGCTTGCGACACTTTCTTACCGCGAATCAGGTCGGCAACTAAGCGAACCTTCTGGGCAGAAGAACGAGCGTGGCGATGCATAGCTAAAGTTTCCATCTCTTCCTCCTATCCTTAACGTTTCTTAGCTTTCTTATCTGCCGCGTGGCCGCGATAAGTGCGAGTCGGTGCGAATTCACCCAGTTTGTGACCAACCATTTCGTCGGTTACGAAAACAGGAACATGCTGACGACCATTATGGACAGCGATGGTCAATCCGATCATATTAGGAAAGATCGTTGAACGACGGGACCAAGTCTTAAGAGGCTTCTTGTCTCCGCTTTCCACCGCTTTCTCTACCTTCTTCAGCAAGTGCAGGTCAATAAAAGGACCTTTCTTGAGAGAACGTGGCATGGTTTATCCTCTAATTATTTTTTAGAACGATGACGTACGATGAATTGATCAGTACGCTTGTTGCTACGAGTTTTCTTACCTTTGGTTTGAACGCCCCATGGTGTTACTGGGTGTTTACCAAAGTTACGGCCTTCACCACCACCATGTGGATGGTCTACTGGGTTCATCGCAGTACCGCGAACGGTAGGACGAACACCACGCCAGCGGCTAGCACCAGCTTTACCGAGAACACGTAACATATGTTCAGCGTTACCAACTTCACCAAGAGTTGCACGGCAATCAGCTAAAACTTTACGCATTTCACCAGAACGCAGACGTAATGTGACATAAGCACCATCACGAGCAACGATTTGAGCGTAAGTACCTGCTGAACGCGCTAACTGTCCACCTTTACCTGGTTTCAGTTCGATGTTATGAACTGTAGAACCAACAGGGATGTTGCGCATCGGCAGTGCGTTACCAGCTTTGATTGCTGAATCGACACCAGATTGAATCTGATCGCCAGCTTTCAGGCCTTTTGGTGCAAGAATATAACGACGTTCACCGTCTTTATATAGAACCAGTGCAATGTTCGCAGAACGATTTGGATCATACTCCAAACGCTCAACAACTGCAGGAACACCGTCTTTGTTACGTTTGAAGTCAACTAAACGATAATGCTGCTTATGGCCACCACCGATATGACGGGTAGTGATACGGCCATTGTTGTTACGACCACCGGATTTGCTGTTTTTTTCTAACAGCGGAGCATAAGGTTTACCCTTATGCAGCTCAGGGTTAACCACTTTAACTACGTGGCGACGGCCCGGAGACGTAGGTTTACATTTAACAACTGCCATTGTTCTTTACTCCTCCGACTTACTCAGCACCGCTAATGAAGTCCAAATTTTGGCCTTCCTTCAGCGTGACGTAAGCTTTTTTCCAGTCGCTACGACGACCGAAACGCTGACCGTGGCGTTTAGTTTTGCCTTTAACCAGCAAAGTGTTAACACCTTCAACTTCAACTTCAAACAGTTTCTGTACAGCAGCTTTGATTTCTGCTTTAGTCGCGTCTTTCGCAACTTTGAGAACGATGGTATTGCTTTTTTCCATCGCTGTAGAAGCTTTTTCAGATACATGCGGCGCGCGCAGTACTTTTAGCAGACGTTCTTCACGGATCATGCCAGCATCTCCTCAACTTGCTTCACAGCATCAGCAGTCATAACCACTTTGTCGAAGGCGATCAGGCTAACTGGGTCAATACCTGCTGCATCACGAACGTCAACCTTATACAGGTTACGTGCTGCTAAAAACAGATTTTCATCTAATTCAGCAGTGATGATCAGAACATCTTCCAGAGCCATATCTTTCAGTTTCTGTGCCAGCAACTTAGTTTTAGGTGCTTCAACAGAGAACTTCTCGACAACGATCAGACGATCTTGACGTACCAACTCAGAGAGAATGCTTTTTAAAGCACCACGGTACATCTTCTTATTAACTTTTTGACTGTGGTCCTGCGGTTTAGCTGCGAAGCTAACACCACCAGAGCGCCAAATTGGGCTCTTTACTGAACCAGAACGTGCACGGCCAGTACCTTTTTGACGCCATGGTTTTTTACCAGAACCAGAAACTTCAGCACGAGTTTTCTGAGCACGAGTACCTTGACGAGCACCAGCTGCATACGCAACAACTACTTGGTGAACAAGCGCTTCATTGAAATCACGCCCGAAGGTAGTTTCGGAAACAGTCAGCGCGCTTTGCGCGTCTTTCATTACCAATTCCATTCCTATCTCCTCGACGTTAAGCCTTGACAGCCGGTTTTACGATCAGGTTGCTACCAGTTGCTCCTGGAACAGCACCTTTGACCAGCAGCAGGTTGCGCTCAGCGTCAACACGTACTACATCTAAGCTTTGAACGGTTACACGCTCATTACCCAGTTGGCCTGCCATTTTCTTGCCTTTAAACACTTTGCCCGGAGTCTGGTTTTGACCGATAGAACCCGGAACACGGTGAGACAAGGAGTTACCGTGAGTAGCATCTTGTGTACGGAAATTCCAGCGCTTAACTGTGCCGGCAAAACCTTTACCTTTAGATGTACCAGTAACGTCGACTTTTTTAACGTCAGCGAAAATTTCAACGCTAATGCTTTGACCTACTGTGTATTCTGCACTATCTTCAATGCGGAATTCACGCAGGATACGGCCAGCTTCGACGCCAGCTTTAGCGAAATGACCTGCTTCAGGCTTAGTTACACGATTAGCTTTTTTGCTACCAGTAGTAACCTGAATTGCATTATAACCGTCAGTTTCTGCAGTTTTAACCTGAGTAACACGGTTATTTTCAATTTCGATAACAGTTACAGGTATAGAAACGCCATCTTCAGTGAAGATACGAGTCATACCGACTTTCTTACCGACTAAACCTTTCATTGTTTCAACCTCTCAATCGTTCGACGACCTGATTAACCCAGGCTGATCTGCACGTCAACGCCGGCAGCCAGGTCCAGACGCATCAGAGCATCAACGGTCTTTTCGGTTGGCTCAACGATGTCAACCAGACGCTTGTGAGTGCGAATTTCGTACTGATCACGCGCATCTTTGTTAACGTGCGGAGAAATCAGAACGGTAAAACGCTCTTTACGTGTCGGCAGCGGGATAGGACCGCGAACTTGCGCACCAGTGCGCTTAGCAGTCTCTACGATTTCCGCAGTTGATTGATCGATTAAACGATGATCAAAAGCTTTCAGGCGGATACGGATTCTTTGGTTCTGCATGAGACCAGAGCTCCAACTATTTATAAACGTAAAATGATTACTCCTCGTACCCATTTCGATTGATGGGAGAGTGTAATCGTTCTTGATGTAACTTCCAAATCGGAAGTATTGTCTAAATGAGCAACAAATCGTTGACTCAATACTGATATTTCAGTCCTAAAATATAGGGCTTACTCATCAGTAAGCCCGCGCATTATACGTAAATTAGAGGGAAACACAAGTAATAGAGGAAAATATGTGCGTTTTTTTTGAAGAGAATTATTGAAAAGCCCCCTCAATCTTGAAAAAAGAGATAACTGGGGGCTTTTTATACAAATTTACTTAGTCAATCCCCATAGGATACTATGTTATTCTTCTTTAACCTGCGCTTGCAGGTAATTTTGAAGTCCCAAACGGCTAATTAACCCCAATTGAGTTTCTATCCAATCAATATGGTTTTCTTCATCAGCTAAAATTTCAATCATCAGATCTCGACTGACATAATCATGAACCGAGTCCGCATATTTAATAGCTTCTTTTAGATTCTTTGCTCCATCGATTTCAAGCTGCAAATCTGATTTCAACATTTCTTCAACATCTTCACCGATATTTAACTTGCCAAGGTCTTGTAAGTTAGGAATACCGTCGAGAAACAGAATTCGCTCTATATATTTATCTGCGTGTTTCATTTCATCGATTGATTCGTGATATTCCATCTCATTGAGACGAGTAAGTCCCCAATTTTTAAACATACGTGCATGCAGAAAATATTGGTTGATTGCAACTAGCTCATTGCCCAGTAGTTTATTTAGGTGGGCTATCATTTTTTTATCACCTTTCATTTCTACCTCCATCGCTTCCAGTCTTTTAAGTGTAGTACTGAAATTGATGTTAGTATAATTTTCACACAATTCATTTAAACAAAAATGTCGTTAAACAAAAGATGAGAAGTTTCGAGGGAGTTCGAGGGAATAAATTTGAATGGTATTAAAGGCTATGCAACCTCAGTGGCACACGCATCCTCAAAAATCATTTGTTCTTCATATAAAATTGCCTTTGTCTGCCTAATACACTTCCCACATTCTAAGCCTATAGGCAAAATCTGCCGTAGGCCCTTCAACGAGGTCACTTGATATTTTCTTGCGGCATTTCTGATTTGTTTATCAGTAATGGCTTCACAAAGACAGATGTACATGATACTTACCTGTATAAATCACATACAGATAGTTTAAATGAAAATGATTTGTATTTCAATTATCATTGTTGATGGTTTACAAAGATCATTTGCCAGTGATCGATTAATTATACAACCAGCTGAAATTAAAAGAGCAAATAACTTTTAATATGAATAATACGGCTAATATATAGCAACGTAATACGGTAATTTTATGTAGTCAAATTTTGCTTATAACAACAAAAGGGCACCTAAAATAAGGTGCCCTTTTTTAAAACTAGATGAAGCTATATATTATGCAATGATTTTTGCAACAACACCCGCACCTACAGTACGGCCACCTTCACGGATTGCGAAACGTAAACCGTCGTCCATCGCGATTGGGTGGATCAGGGTAACGATCATGTTGATGTTATCACCTGGCATTACCATCTCTACGCCTTCTGGCAGTTCGATAGTACCTGTTACGTCAGTTGTACGGAAGTAGAACTGTGGACGGTAACCTTTGAAGAATGGAGTGTGACGACCACCTTCATCTTTGCTCAGAATATAAACTTCTGATTCGAATTTAGTGTGTGGCTTGATTGAACCTGGTTTTGCCAGTACTTGACCACGTTGAATTTCTTCACGTTTAGTACCACGCAGCAGAACACCAACGTTCTCACCCGCACGACCTTCGTCCAGCAGTTTACGGAACATTTCAACGCCAGTACAAGTTGTTTTAACCGTGTCTTGAATACCAACGATTTCAACTTCTTCACCAACTTTGATGATACCACGCTCAACACGGCCTGTTACTACTGTACCACGACCTGAGATTGAGAATACGTCTTCGATTGGCAGCAGGAATGGCTTGTCAATTGCACGCTCTGGCTCTGGGATGTAGCTGTCCAGGTGCTCTGCTAATTCAACAATTTTCGCTTCCCACTCTGGGTTGCCTTCCAGCGCTTTCAGTGCTGAACCGCGAACAACTGGAGTGTCATCGCCTGGGAAATCGTACTGAGACAGAAGTTCACGAACTTCCATTTCAACTAATTCTAACAGCTCTTCGTCGTCTACCATGTCACATTTGTTCAGGAAAACGATGATGTAAGGAACGCCTACTTGGCGACCTAACAGGATGTGCTCACGCGTTTGTGGCATTGGGCCATCAGTCGCAGCAACAACCAGAATTGCACCGTCCATCTGAGCAGCACCAGTGATCATGTTTTTAACATAGTCGGCGTGTCCTGGGCAGTCTACGTGTGCGTAGTGGCGAGTTGGAGTATCATATTCTACGTGTGAAGTAGAGATGGTGATACCACGCGCTTTTTCTTCAGGTGCGTTATCGATTTGATCGAACGCACGAGCAGCACCGCCGTAAGTTTTTGCCAGAACAGTAGTGATAGCTGCTGTCAGAGTAGTTTTACCGTGGTCAACGTGGCCGATAGTACCAACGTTAACGTGCGGTTTTGAACGTTCAAATTTTTCTTTAGACATTAGATTGTCCCTCTAAGACACGGAATCGGTGGTTAAACCACATCAACCAAGCAAGAATTTATTTTCGCTTGTTTTTTTCAGGAGACAAATCAGGAAGATAATTGAGAACATAAAGGAAGTGGTGCTGATAGGCAGATTCGAACTGCCGACCTCACCCTTACCAAGGGTGTGCTCTACCAACTGAGCCATATCAGCACATCTTGGAGCGGGCAGCGGGAATCGAACCCGCATCATCAGCTTGGAAGGCTGAGGTAATAGCCATTATACGATGCCCGCAATGAACTCGGCTACCTGAGTTATCAGCTGTTAAACTGTTCCTCAAAATTTTCACTAAAGAAAATTTCTTGGAGATGGTGGTGGGAGAAGGATTCGAACCTTCGAAGTCTGTGACGGCAGATTTACAGTCTGCTCCCTTTGGCCGCTTGGGTATCCCACCTATCCAAATTTTTAATGGTGCCGGCACCAAGAGTCGAACTCGGGACCTACTGATTACAAGTCAGTTGCTCTACCAACTGAGCTATGCCGGCATCAAGTGCTGCGCATTCTAGGTAGAGTCGGCGCAGGTTGCAACAAAAAAATTAACTTTTTTGTCTGTTCGCTCACATTTTGTTCGCTTTTTGCATTTTTGTTGATTTTTTAACTACTTTAAGATTAAAACATCAACAGCAGCTATTAACTATAGTCCATTACTATTTAGTCAGTAAAGGGAGAATGAGATCTAAAATTTTCAAAATTAATATTTTTTATTCAATATCACAGTTTTACCCTTCCATTTTTTAGGTGTTTTTTTCATCACTCAGTATCATTTTTTCTGCCTACATCAAAAAAAACTCATAAAAAATAGAAAAAAACCTACGCCTCCCCACTTTCACTCGCTATGATGCTAGCAAATTTTATGGATACGGGTGTTTAGGCAACCTGTCCAACCTGCATAAAATAGGCAGATGTTGGTTTATGAAAAAGAAAGAAAATTTTATTACTACGCCATACTTAGAGTTTGATAGAGAACACTGGGCAACTTTACGTGATTCAGTTCCACTTACATTAACATCGAGCGAACTCCTAGAGCTAAAAGGGATTAACGAAGAACTCTCTATGGAAGATGTTATAGAGATTTATCTACCTTTATCGCGTTTATTGAATTTTTATATTAGTTCAAACTTACGTCGTCAGGCAGTTCTAGAACAATTTCTTGGTACTAACGGCGCTAAAGTGCCTTATATTATTGGTATCGCGGGTAGTGTGGCCGTTGGTAAAAGCACAACAGCACGTTTGCTACAAGCGCTACTTACTCGTTGGCCAGAACACCGTAAAGTTGATTTGATTACAACGGATGGTTTCTTACATCCTAATCAAGTATTAAAAGATAGGAATATTATGAAGAAAAAAGGGTTTCCGCAGTCTTATGATATGCGAAAACTCGTTAACTTCGTGTCGCAAATAAAATCAGGAGCACGTAACGTTACAGCTCCTGTTTATTCACATTTGACGTATGATATCGTTCCTGACCAAGAACAAATCATTGATCAGCCTGATATTTTAATACTCGAAGGACTGAATGTCTTACAAAGTGATATGGATTACCCGCAAGATCCTCATCATGTCTTTGTATCTGACTTTGTTGATTTTTCTATTTATGTTGATGCTGCCCCTGAATTATTAAAACAATGGTATATCGGCCGGTTTCTTAAATTTAGGCAGGGAGCATTCTCAGATCCTGATTCTTATTTCCATAATTATTCTAAGTTAAGGGAAGAAGAAGCAATTAATATTGCAGGCTCTATCTGGGATGAAATTAACGGATTAAATCTTGAAGAAAATATATTACCAACCAAGGAAAGGGCGAGTTTAATTATGACCAAAGGTGAAAATCATTCTATTCAGAGTGTTAGAATAAGAAAATAATTATTTATATTGGCCGGTTTGTCTCCGGCCAATAATATATCAATCATTTGGCCTTAAGGATATTTCCCCGCCAATATAGGGTACTATTTCCCCATTATTCTTTTGTAGTAATAATGCACCTTGCTCATTAACCCCACGCTCAATGCCTGTTATTATATCATTACCTATCAATAACTTAACTGGCCTATTGAGAAAATTATCTAATTTAAACCAACGTTCTAAAAATGGTTTTAGTCCTTCTCGTTCAAATATAGCCAAGGACTCTCTTAATGACTTAATAATATTTGCAGATAATTCATTACGCTCTATATTTTCAACTTCATCTCTTAGTGATGACCATTCTTGTGTTATTGATTTTGAGCTTTCAATATTGTTATTATTCATACCAATATTAATACCTATACCAATAATAATATGGGCTGCATCTCCTGTTTTACCAGTTAATTCAACTAAAATTCCTGCAAGTTTTTTATCATTCATATACAGGTCATTCGGCCATTTTACTTTCACTTTTTCTTGGCTAATTTTATTTAAAGTCTCAGCAATCACGATACCCACAACAAGACTTAGTCCCACAGCTGCAGCTGGGCCTTGATCTAATTTCCAATACATAGAAAGGTAGAGATTACAGCCAAATGGTGAGATCCACTGGCGCCCTCTTCTGCCACGCCCAGCACTTTGATATTCGGCTAAGCAAGTATCCCCTGACTTCAGGCTATTAATACGCTCTAACATGTATTGATTCGTTGAATCAATAACTGGCTCAACAATAATATTCACGCCATCAACTTGTTTTTTAATAGCTTCTTTGCTTAATAAATTGATTGGATAGGGAAACTTATAGCCTTTGCCAGCGATTGTTTCTATGTTTAATCCCCAGGAACGCAATGTTTTGATATGTTTATTAATTGCAGATCTTGTCATTCCTAATTGTTCACCGAGTTGCTCCCCCGAATGGACCTGAGCATCAGCTAAGATATCAATTAGCTGTAAAGGAATATTAGTTTCTTTCATCGAATATAATCCATTGCATTAACTTCTCCCATTTTACCTATAAACCTGACTTCTGGCTCTAAAATGATATCAAAGCGCTTTGCTACTGTTTGACTTACATATTTCGCCAAGTTAGCAATATCTTGCCCTGTTGCATGCTGTTTATTAATTAGCACCAACGCCTGTTGCGTGTGAACTGCAGCGCCACCAATTTGATGACCTTTTAAACCGCACTGGTCAATTAGCCAACCTGCGGCTAATTTAATACTGCCATCAGCTTGTTCATATTGGGGGCAATTAGGATAAGCTACTTTTATGGCCTGTGCCTTTTCTGCCGAAATCACGGGGTTCTTAAAGAAACTCCCCGCATTGCCCGTTATTGTAGGGTCAGGTAATTTACTTCTACGTGTTTGGCATACCGAGTTGAATACTTGTTCTGGCGTTACTGTATTGGGGTCAAGTTGAGCAAGGTCACCATACATAAGCTTAGGTGTCCATTCTTTAGCAAGTTTTAACCCAACACTGATAATGACATGGCCATATTGGTATTCATGCTTAAAAATACTATCACGATAGCCAAACTGGCACTCAGCTGCAGTTAGCCGAGCTACTTTACCCGTTTCTAGAGAGAGTAGATCGACATACTCACATATATCTTTCAACTCTATACCATAAGCTCCAATATTTTGAATGGGAGCAGAGCCAACACAACCCGGGATCAATGCTAAATTTTCTGCACCAAAAATACCTTTACCCAATAACGTCTCAAGCAATTGATGCCAATTTTCACCTGCTTGGGCATGAACATACCAATAGCTGTTATCTTCTGTTATTTTTATACCCTTCAGCTGATTGATAATTACCACACCTTCAAAGTCTGCAACAAATAGAACGTTGCTTCCTCCCCCTAATAATAATACGGGAAGTTGCTGATTTTTAGCCTCGGCCCATTGTTGGAGTAAAGATTCTTGGCTATCCACAAAAACAACTGATAATGCTTTTGCTTGAATGCCAAAGCTATTAAATGATTTAAGTTCAGACGTTAGGTTCATTACAGCCTTCAGTACAAATAAAACTAGGATAGGATAAGTCTATCAGGCTGGATTACGAGTGAATAGCAAGATTAGGAAAATAAGATAATTAGCAAAAATTACGCTATTCGTGAAATGCAAAAAAGCCACCCAATTAGGTGGCTTCTTTATATTTAAAACCTAGCAGTTCCCTACTCTCACATGGGGAGACCCCACACTACCATCGGCGCTACGGCGTTTCACTACTGAGTTCGGCATGGGGTCAGGTGGGACCACCGCGCTATTGCCGCTAGGTAAATTCTTTTTAAATGCCGATTATATGGTGCTGATACCCAGATTCGAACTGGGGACCTCACCCTTACCAAGGGTGTGCTCTACCAACTGAGCCATATCAGCAATATGGTGCGGTCAGTCAGTACTGACAC
Source organism: Providencia rettgeri (assembly GCF_023205015.1). Classification (NCBI taxonomy): domain Bacteria; kingdom Pseudomonadati; phylum Pseudomonadota; class Gammaproteobacteria; order Enterobacterales; family Morganellaceae; genus Providencia; species Providencia rettgeri. The sequence goes on from NZ_CP096258.1 coordinate 4,271,684, forward strand.
AACCTTAAAATTTAATGTCTGGCAGTTCCCTACTCTCACATGGGGAGACCCCACACTACCATCGGCGCTACGGCGTTTCACTGCTGAGTTCGGCATGGGGTCAGGTGGGACCACCGCGCTATTGCCGCCAGACAAATTCTGTTTGTTCCCGTTTAGCTTTTCCACTAAACCAGAACGTCAATCTCAAACAAGCTGTGTGTCCTTCACCTTTCGGCTTCTCACTCATTATCAAAAACAACTCTATCTCTCTAAAACACCTTCGGTGTTGTCAGGTTAAGCCTCACGGTTCATTAGTATTGGTTAGCTCAACATATCGCTATGCTTACACACCCAACCTATCAACGTCTTAGTCTTAAACGTTCCTTTAGGACCCTTAAAGGGTCAGGGAAGACTCATCTCAAGGCAAGTTTCCCGCTTAGATGCTTTCAGCGGTTATCTCTTCCGCACTTAGCTACCGGGCAATGCCATTGGCATGACAACCCGAACACCAGTGGTGCGTCCACTCCGGTCCTCTCGTACTAGGAGCAGCCCCTTTCAATCTTCCAACGCCCACGGCAGATAGGGACCGAACTGTCTCACGACGTTCTAAACCCAGCTCGCGTACCACTTTAAACGGCGAACAGCCGTACCCTTGGGACCTACTTCAGCCCCAGGATGTGATGAGCCGACATCGAGGTGCCAAACACCGCCGTCGATATGAACTCTTGGGCGGTATCAGCCTGTTATCCCCGGAGTACCTTTTATCCGTTGAGCGATGGCCCTTCCATTCAGAACCACCGGATCACTAAGACCTACTTTCGTACCTGCTCGAGCCGTCACTCTCGCAGTCAAGCTGGCTTATGCCTTTGCACTAACCGCATGATGTCCGACCATGCTTAGCCAACCTTCGTGCTCCTCCGTTACTCTTTGGGAGGAGACCGCCCCAGTCAAACTACCCACCAGACACTGTCCGCACCCCGGATAACGGGGCAACGTTAGAACATCAAACATTAAAGGGTGGTATTTCAAGGTTGGCTCCACGCAGACTGGCGTCCACGCTTCGAAGCCTCCCACCTATCCTACACATCAAGGCTCAATGTTCAGTGTCAAGCTATAGTAAAGGTTCACGGGGTCTTTCCGTCTTGCCGCGGGTACACTGCATCTTCACAGCGAGTTCAATTTCACTGAGTCTCGGGTGGAGACAGCCTGGCCATCATTACGCCATTCGTGCAGGTCGGAACTTACCCGACAAGGAATTTCGCTACCTTAGGACCGTTATAGTTACGGCCGCCGTTTACTGGGGCTTCGATCAAGAGCTTCTCCTTACGGATAACCCCATCAATTAACCTTCCAGCACCGGGCAGGCGTCACACCGTATACGTCCACTTTCGTGTTTGCACAGTGCTGTGTTTTTAATAAACAGTTGCAGCCAGCTGGTATCTGCGACTGGCTTCAGCTCCATCCGCGAGGGACTTCACCTAGCGCCAGCGTGCCTTCTCCCGAAGTTACGGCACCATTTTGCCTAGTTCCTTCACCCGAGTTCTCTCAAGCGCCTGAGTATTCTCTACCTGACCACCTGTGTCGGTTTGGGGTACGATTAATGATAATCTAGAGCTTAGAGGCTTTTCCTGGAAGCGGGGCATGAGCTACTTCATCACCGTAGTGACTCGTCATCGAACCTCAGCATGTAGTGAACCGGATTTGCCTAATTCACCTGCCTACATTCTTAAACCGGGACAACCGTCGCCCGGATAGCCTAGCCTTCTCCGTCCCCCCATCGCAATTATCACCAGTACGGGAATATTAACCCGTTTCCCATCGACTACGCATTTCTGCCTCGCCTTAGGGGTCGACTCACCCTGCCCCGATTAACGTTGGACAGGAACCCTTGGTCTTCCGGCGTGCGGGTTTTTCACCCGCATTATCGTTACTTATGTCAGCATTCGCACTTCTGATACCTCCAGCATACCTCACAGTACACCTTCACAGGCTTACAGAACGCTCCCCTACCCAACAATATTTACATATCGCTGCCGCAGCTTCGGTGCATAGTTTAGCCCCGTTACATCTTCCGCGCAGGCCGACTCGACCAGTGAGCTATTACGCTTTCTTTAAATGATGGCTGCTTCTAAGCCAACATCCTGGCTGTCTGAGCCTTCCCACTTCGTTTCCCACTTAACTATGACTTTGGGACCTTAGCTGGCGGTCTGGGTTGTTTCCCTCTTCACGACGAACGTTAGCACCCGCCGTGTGTCTCCCGTGATAACATTCTTCGGTATTCGTAGTTTGCATCGAGTTGGTAAGTCGGGATGACCCCCTAGTCGAAACAGTGCTCTACCCCCGAAGATGAGTTCACGAGGCGCTACCTAAATAGCTTTCGGGGAGAACCAGCTATCTCCCGGTTTGATTGGCCTTTCACCCCCAGCCACAAGTCATCCGCTAATTTTTCAACATTAGTCGGTTCGGTCCTCCAGTTAGTGTTACCCAACCTTCAACCTGCCCATGGCTAGATCACCGGGTTTCGGGTCTATACCCTGCAACTCATTCGCCCAGTTAAGACTCGGTTTCCCTACGGCTCCCCTATACGGTTAACCTTGCTACAGAATATAAGTCGCTGACCCATTATACAAAAGGTACGCAGTCACCCCACCCCAAAGCACATTCACTGCTTGTTTTGTGTGTTGGGCGTCGCAAAAAGCGCTCCGCCAACGCGTGTTGAATGTCACTTCAAAGTTGTCCTCAACACCAGAAAATGCTTTGGTGGTGGGGCTCCCACTGCTTGTACGTACACGGTTTCAGGTTCTATTTCACTCCCCTCGCCGGGGTTCTTTTCGCCTTTCCCTCACGGTACTGGTTCACTATCGGTCAATCAGGAGTATTTAGCCTTGGAGGATGGTCCCCCCATATTCAGACAGGATAACACGTGTCCCGCCCTACTCGTCGAGTTCACAACACTAACACCTTCGGATACGGGGCTATCACCCTTTACTGCCGGACTTTCCAGACCGTTCTCCTGATGCTAATGCTGATTAAGACTCTGGGCTGCTCCCCGTTCGCTCGCCGCTACTAGGGGAATCTCGGTTGATTTCTTTTCCTCGGGGTACTGAGATGTTTCAGTTCCCCCGGTTCGCTTCGTTTGACTATGTATTCATCAAACGATAGTGCAACGAATTGCACTGGGTTTCCCCATTCGGAAATCGTCGGTTGTAACGGTTCATATCACCTTACCGACGCTTATCGCAGATTAGCACGTCCTTCATCGCCTCTGATTGCCTAGGCATCCACCGTGTACGCTTAGTCGCTTAACCTCACAACCCGAAGGCGTCTTCTTACAACGAGTGACTGTGCTTCATGATTTCGGCGTTAGTCCGTGCGCGCAATGCTCACGTACTTAAAGTACGCTGCGCTTGCTGTGCGCGGGCTGCCTTGAACTCATTTCGCTCGTCGACTCGATAGTTCAAAGTACACTATTCAAGTTGAGATTTTTGAGAGACTCTCACATTGTTTAAGCGATAAACAATGTGCGTTGTTTTCAATTTTCAGCTTGTTCCAGATTGTTAAAGAGCATAATTGTTAAACCAACTATTAAAATAATTGGCTTAATCATTATTGGGGACATCGTCTTTCACTCGATATCGGCGCAATTGGCGTCCCCTAGGGGATTCGAACCCCTGTTACCGCCGTGAAAGGGCGGTGTCCTAGGCCTCTAGACGAAGGGGACACAAGATATTGCACTTACTGCGCGGTATCTCATGTAAGCCCTATTCTTTCGAATAAGTCTCCCACGTATAGCCTATTGCTCTACTTTCTATCAGACAATCTGTGTGAGCACTTCACAAAAACACTTCAATGGTAAGGAGGTGATCCAACCGCAGGTTCCCCTACGGTTACCTTGTTACGACTTCACCCCAGTCATGAATCACAAAGTGGTAAGCGCCCTCCCGAAGGTTAAGCTACCTACTTCTTTTGCAACCCACTCCCATGGTGTGACGGGCGGTGTGTACAAGGCCCGGGAACGTATTCACCGTAGCATTCTGATCTACGATTACTAGCGATTCCGACTTCATGGAGTCGAGTTGCAGACTCCAATCCGGACTACGACGTACTTTATGAGTTCCGCTTGCTCTCGCGAGGTCGCTTCTCTTTGTATACGCCATTGTAGCACGTGTGTAGCCCTACTCGTAAGGGCCATGATGACTTGACGTCATCCCCACCTTCCTCCGGTTTATCACCGGCAGTCTCCTTTGAGTTCCCGACCGAATCGCTGGCAACAAAGGATAAGGGTTGCGCTCGTTGCGGGACTTAACCCAACATTTCACAACACGAGCTGACGACAGCCATGCAGCACCTGTCTCAGAGTTCCCGAAGGCACCAAAGCATCTCTGCTAAGTTCTCTGGATGTCAAGAGTAGGTAAGGTTCTTCGCGTTGCATCGAATTAAACCACATGCTCCACCGCTTGTGCGGGCCCCCGTCAATTCATTTGAGTTTTAACCTTGCGGCCGTACTCCCCAGGCGGTCGATTTAACGCGTTAGCTCCGAAAGCCACTCCTCAAGGGAACAACCTTCAAATCGACATCGTTTACAGCGTGGACTACCAGGGTATCTAATCCTGTTTGCTCCCCACGCTTTCGCACCTGAGCGTCAGTCTTTGTCCAGGGGGCCGCCTTCGCCACCGGTATTCCTCCACATCTCTACGCATTTCACCGCTACACATGGAATTCTACCCCCCTCTACAAGACTCTAGCTGACCAGTCTTAGATGCCATTCCCAGGTTAAGCCCGGGGATTTCACATCTAACTTAATCAACCGCCTGCGTGCGCTTTACGCCCAGTAATTCCGATTAACGCTTGCACCCTCCGTATTACCGCGGCTGCTGGCACGGAGTTAGCCGGTGCTTCTTCTGTCGGTAACGTCAATCGTTGTTGATATTAGCAACAACGCCTTCCTCCCGACTGAAAGTACTTTACAACCCTAGGGCCTTCTTCATACACGCGGCATGGCTGCATCAGGCTTGCGCCCATTGTGCAATATTCCCCACTGCTGCCTCCCGTAGGAGTCTGGGCCGTGTCTCAGTCCCAGTGTGGCTGATCATCCTCTCAGACCAGCTAGGGATCGTCGCCTAGGTGAGCCATTACCCCACCTACTAGCTAATCCCATATGGGTTCATCCGATAGCGCAAGGACCGAAGTTCCCCTGCTTTGCTCCTAAGAGATTATGCGGTATTAGCCACCGTTTCCAGTGGTTATCCCCCTCTATCGGGCAGATCCCCATACATTACTCACCCGTCCGCCGCTCGTCAGCGAGAAGCAAGCTTCCCCTGTTACCGCTCGACTTGCATGTGTTAGGCCTGCCGCCAGCGTTCAATCTGAGCCATGATCAAACTCTTCAATTAAAAGTAGCTTGATGCTCAAAGAATGTCTTACTGACCGTAACGTTCTTTTGTTCGGCTAACTTTGTCGGCTTCGCATCGCTTCCCCTCGCCGTACCTAAGTACTGCCTCGGGTTATCTCTGCTTGCCTTCGCGTTATCCTTCCAAAATAAGCGTTACTACCTTATTTCATATATATGAATTAACGTGTTAGTCACTCTTCAAGACTTAAAATCAAATATTTTTTTGATAGTGTCCTGTGAGTGCCCACACAGATTGTCTGATAAATTGTTAAAGAGCGTTGCGACTTAATCTTTCGATTTTCGACTTCGAGGTCGTTGTCGCGAGGAGGCGTATATTACGTTTTCCTCCGTGAGAGTCAAGCAATTTTTTGCTTTTTCTTTTCAGAATCTCTCGCTGCCGTTTCAGTGTTCATCGCGCTTTGCGTTGTCTTGTTCCCGGTCAGTGGATGCGCATTATAGGGAGTCAGAAAAATCTGGCAACCCCTTTTTTCATATTTTTTTTCGTTCGCTCAGCTTTCCATCAAATTTGACTTAGATAGCTAGTTTTTCCAGCGTTTTGAACCCTTCTGCTTTGAGAACAGGCTGTAATCCTTTTGCGTTGTCATCCATTAATAAGCAATATGCGAAGTTTTCTTCCTCTGAATTGGCGATTTCTTCTTGATTATTAATGAGCCAAACGGTTCTTCTGGCAATTGCAGAACCTGAATCAATAAATCGAGTTCCATTTGGTAGCACTTTTTCGAGTTCTTCTATTAATAAAGGAAAATGTGTGCAACCCAAAATAACGGTATCAGGCGGCTCTGGCATTCGAATCCATGGCCTAACAGTTTGAGCGACTTCATCGAGTGGTAAGGTTTCCCCATGTAACTTTCTTTCTGCGAGTTGAACTAATTCCGCAGAACCGAGGGAAATCACTTTACAGTCTGTAGCAAACCGTTCGATCAGCTCTTTGGTGTATTCACGGTTTACAGTGCCTTTCGTCGCCAATAAACCCACCACGCCATTACGCGTTAACTTGGTTGCGGGTTTAATGGCTGGAACAACCCCAACAACTGGGAACGTAAAATGCGCTCTTAAATTAGGGAGGCTGACCGTACTTGCGGTATTACACGCAATAATCGCAATGGTTAAAGGATGGTTTGCAGCTATTGCATTTACGATTTGATAGACCCTATCAATAATAAACTCTTCACTTTTTTCACCATAGGGAAAAGCTTCATTATCGAATGCATAGATATAGTGTGCATTCGGGATCAATTTTTTGACTTCACGGTAAACAGATAACCCGCCCACTCCAGAGTCAAACACTAGAATGGTCGGGCGAACAGATAGGGTGTTATCAGAAGTTGTAGCTTCCTGTGAGGAAATATTCTCTTCCAGCGGTGCGATAACCATACGCGGTCTCATAGTCTTTATCGAACATATTAGCTATTTTACCACGAATTGTGAGATGTGAAGTGATTGGATATGCAGCGGTGAGATCCCAAAGGCTAATGCCACCGAGTTTTAGACTTTCTGACTTACCATTCTCATAATAAGCAGTATCATGTCGTGAGCCGATATATTGATAGGTCAAGCCCATCTCTAGTTTTTCTACATTCCAATCTAACTGATACTTAACTTGTTGCTGAGCACGGCGTGCCAATACTTTATTAGTATCTTTATTACGTGGATCGATATATTGATAGGTAAATTGATGGTGGAACACCCACGTTTCAAACTCCCCAACCCATTCCACACCTTTAATTTCAGCCTTACCAATGTTTTCATAGGTATTGAACTGCGCACCTGATTTGTAGGCGATTAAATTATCAATATCATTATGGTAGGCATTGATTTGCCAGAATAAAGGACCTGTTGTCCCTTCTAAACCAATTTCCCATTGCTGGCTTTCTTCAGGTTTTAAGTTTGGGTTTCCTTTCATTTTCCACGAAGGGTTATCTACATATAACTGATTTAAATTAGGTGCTTTGTAGGCAGTAGCATAGGAACCAACCAGTTTATAGCCATCGTAAAATTCCCAACTTAGTCCAGACTGCCACGTTGTATGCCAGTCAAATTCTGAGTGGTGGTCAGAACGTATAGCAGCTTCTGCAATCACGGAATCTATTAGTGCGTATTGCCCCGTAAGATAGATACCCGTGTTGTTAACAGTTTCTGTTTTGCTCGTCTTTGTATAACCACCAGGCTCGACACTTTGACGTTGATAATCAACACCAGTACTGAGGTTACCTTTACCAAATTGGTAATTATTGCCCCATTGCAGATTATACTGTTTCGACTCATCCAAATTAGAATACTGCCCGTACTGGCCGTATCTTGGATCGTAATTATAATCTTTAGAGTGACTATAACTTCCTAGAAGTGAGGTCGAATAATTGCCTTGATGGTATTTCAAACCTGTTTCATAAGTTCGACTCGATAACTTACGCGTATCAACAAGGTAATGCTGCATATTTGTATAATCAGTGTCATAGCTACCATCATAATCCGTGCGGTTATCATAACCATAAGCACGTGCATAAGCAGAAAGATCGGGAGAGAATTGATGTTCAACACCTAACCATAATGTTTTATTCAAAAAACCATCTTTATCTGGCTGGGGATATCCATTTGGATAATTCCCCGTGCTTCCCCTTGCCTCAACATCAAACCCTTTTGTATGGGTATAAGCTCCGGCAGCTGTTACGGTTGTATTCTCTCCGATTTTTTGCTGAGTCGAACCGTTATAGTTTTGGTAGCTGTGTGAGCCAATACCTGCATTTAAGGTTGTACCATCGTTATCACGGCGAGTAATAATATTCACTACACCACCAACGGCATCAGAACCATAAACCGCTGAGCGTGCCCCGCGAATATATTCAATACGTTGTACCAATGAGATAGGAATTTGACTCATATCGGAAGAGCCGGAAATACCCGCTTGATTCAATCGGATACCATCAATTAACACCAAAACGTGACGTGACTCTGTACCACGTATAAATAAGGAGCTTTGTTGACCCATTCCGCCACTTTGTGAAATATCCACCCCCGGCAAGCGCCTTAATACATCTATTACGGTATTGGATTGCCAATGGTCGATATCTTCACGGGTGACCACCGTCACTGGCGCTAATATAGAAGAAATCGGTTGTTCGAAGCGGTTAGCGGACACAACGACTTGGTCAGCTTGGTTATTTGCACTTGCCAAAAAAGAAGTAGCGCACAGCACTGCCAACGCAGCGGCCGATAACGGCAGCGACTTTTTATTATTCATTATGGTTACACTCGGAAAATCAATTTAATTAACATTCCGCGAGGTTGAATATAAGATCCGCGCGAATATTCAACAAAGCGATGAGATGTGTGGTAGGTATCGGACTTTTACCGTTGCGCGTCAGTCTTGGACTTACACCAAATTCCCTAAACCACAGCTTATTATCGTAAGTTGAATAGTAGTGAGTGTCTACGGATGGATAATGAAAACTGGACATCTTCGCCGCTTTCCCTACAATTTCGCTCCTGATACGAATTTATTACTGTTTTATGGAGCCAAACATGCCAAACACCTTGCATACTGAAGACTACGAACGACAGCTCGTAGAAAAAACGGATCGTTTAAAGGCGATGATGGCTCCTTTTAACGCCCCAGAACCTGAAATATTTTCATCTCCCACATCCCATTATCGGATGCGTGCTGAATTTCGCATTTGGCATGACGGTGATGACCTGTTTCATATTATGTTCAATAAAGAAACAAAAGAGCGTATTCGTATTGATCAGTTCCCTGTCGCAAGTCAGCTTATTAATGACATGATGGCGACGTTATTGCCGTTAATTAAGCAAAATGAATTACTGCGCCATAAATTATTTCAAATTGACTATTTATCGACACTAAGTAATAAACTGATTGTTTCGATGCTTTACCATAAAAAACTGGGTGAAGAGTGGATGGCCGAAGCAAAAGCGTTAAAGGCTATTTTGGTTGAACAAGGCTTTGACGTGCAGTTGATTGGCCGAGCGTCAAAAACAAAAATCATGTTAGATAATGATTATATTGATGAAGTATTACCTGTGATGGGTAAAAAAATGGTTTATCGCCAAGTCGAAAATAGTTTTACGCAGCCCAATGCGCAGGTCAATATCAAAATGTTGGAGTGGGCAATTAAGGCAACGCAGAACTCGACGGGTGATTTATTAGAGCTTTACTGCGGCAATGGAAACTTCTCTTTAGCATTAGCGCAAAACTTCGAACGGGTATTAGCCACTGAAATTGCAAAACCTTCTGTAGCAGCAGCTCAATATAATATCGAAGCTAATAATATTGAAAATGTACAAATTATTCGCATGTCCGCAGAGGATTTTACCCAAGCCATGCAAGGTGCTCGTGAATTTAAGCGTTTGGAAGGTATTTCTTTAGCCGATTACCAATGCAATACCATTTTCGTTGACCCACCTCGCAGTGGCTTAGATACCGAAACGGTGAAGCTAGTTCAGGGGTATGATCATATCCTATATATTTCATGTAACCCAGAAACACTATGTGACAACTTAGTTGAGCTGACTAAAACCCATAAAATAGAGAAGTTAGCGTTATTCGACCAATTTCCTTATACCCATCATATGGAAAGTGGCGTATTGCTAAGCCGCTATTAATTAGCTAGAACTCGTTTACTGAACTGAAAACAAAGATGCCGCACTTCATTCATTGCGGCATCTTATAGAAGAAAAACCATATAACCTTAGTTTTCGACTTCTTGCTCGAGTGCTAATTCCGCTTTTTCTTTCTTACGTGCTTTCCAGCTTGAATACATCCACAATGCAATAATGACAATAAAGGTTGCAGGGATAAAGTTAGAACCTATTTCAGGGTTTTGAACACGCAAAATCGCGGCATAGCCAAATAACCCAATAAAAAAACTACCTGCAACAAATTTTGGCAGCCCCATCGGCATGGCTTGATGCAAATAGCGTTGGTGTAAACAATATACCGCCAATATCAAGGTTAAAATTGGGAAAAATGAAAAGTCGACCAACGAGTTAAACAACGTTGAAAACGTCCCATGGGTTGCAAGGCCAATCACAAAGGCTAGCAATAGTGTGCTTCTTTCATAACTTTTTTGATCCGTCATTGATTCTCCTTATTATTTAGTGAGATCTGGGGCAATTTGATTTTGTTTTTCCTGTTCCCGGCGGTACCAGTAGTAGGCACCTTTCGCTATCATTCTTAACTGTAATACCAGCCGTTCTTCGAGATTTCTGCGTTTTTCTTCATCGATATCAAGCGCTTCAGCACCTGCGCTAAAGACAATCGTAACCATCGCCTCTGCTTGCATTTCAGTAAAATGGCGAGGCATACGGCTTTCCAGTTCAAGGTAATCGGCCAATTCCGCAATAAAATGTTGAATTTCCCGAGCGACCGCTGCACGAAACTCAGCAGATGTTCCCGAACGCTCCCGCAATAATAACCTAAAGGCGTTAGGGTTATTACCAATAAACTCCATAAAAGTTGAGACTGATGTACGGATCACACTCCCGCCTTTTGCAATACGCTGCCTTGCTTGGCGCATTAGCTGACGTAACATCAAGCCACTTTCGTCGACCATCGTCAGCCCGAGTTCATCAACGTCCTTGAAATGACGGTAAAATGAAGTCGGTGCAATCCCAGCTTCACGCGCAACTTCCCGTAAACTGAGGCTAGTAAAACTCCGTTCAGCGCTTAATTGGCTAAATGCGGCTTCGACGAGTGAACGCCGAGTTTTTTCTTTTTGTTTTGCTCTAACGCCAATTGTGTTGCTCACGGTGATCCTAATTTCTTATCATAAAAGGTAAATGTAATAAGCATTACTCTTCGCCTAGCATACCTGAAATTTATGCATCTAGTTCAGAGAAAAATCGACTCTAGCGACAAATTACGCATTTTCAGAATTTCGCTTACCTAGGCCGTGTTTCCCTTCACCGCTTTCTTATATATAGAAGCAATCAATTTTCCCCTCTACCCTACCCGAACCGCAAAAAATAGATTTACCAAAAATGCACTCGATTTTCTGGCTTTCTTTTATAAAATAATTCCTCTCAGCATTTTGAATTGAGAGAAGGCGGCAAAATAAGCGAGTCCCTAGAGGCATACATAAGTATGTGACTAAGGTGAATAAGTGTAGCCAACGCTATATCAATTTGAAAGACGACGAGGAAATTAGGTGAAATAACCAACTAATGATAACATCTTGTTGTCATTTTGTTTTAGAGCAGGTCTTACCTCATGCAACTTACCCATTTTGATGCAATAGTCATTGGTTCCGGTCCTGGTGGTGAAGGCGCCGCCATGGGGCTGGTGAAACAAGGAAAAAACGTTGCTGTTATAGAACGTTATAATAATGTCGGCGGAGGCTGTACCCACTGGGGAACGATCCCCTCAAAAGCCCTCCGTCATGCAGTTAGCCGTATTATCGAATTCAACCAAAACCCTCTTTATAGTGATAACTCCCGTAGCTTGAGCTCCTCTTTTTCTGAAATTCTTCGACATGCTGAAACGGTAATTAGTCAACAAACACGCATGCGCCAAGGGTTTTACGAACGTAATGGTTGCCAAATGTTTTCTGGGGAAGCCACCTTTATCGATGAGCAACATATCAGTGTTCGTTACGCGGATGGTAGCTGTGATGTCTTAAGCGCAGATAAAATCGTGATTGCCACAGGCTCTCGCCCTTACTGCCCTTCCGACGTTGATTTCAACCATTCTCGAATCTACAACAGTGACACTATTCTCAACCTGACTCACGAGCCGCGCCATGTGATTATTTACGGTGCCGGTGTGATCGGTTGTGAATACGCCTCTATTTTCCGTGGATTAGGAGTTAAAGTTGATTTAATCAATACCCGCGATCATCTTTTGGCCTTTCTTGACCAAGAAATGTCAGATGCCTTGTCGTATCATTTTTGGAATAGTGGCGTTGTTATTCGTCATAATGAAGAATATGAAAAAATCGAAGGGGTCGAAGACGGTGTCATCGTCCACCTGAAGTCGGGTAAAAAAGTCAAAGCTGACTGTTTACTGTATGCGAACGGAAGAACTGGCAACACTGATAGCTTAGGTCTCGCTAATGTAGGAATAGAGTCTGACGGCCGCGGTTTAATTAAAGTCAATAAAGCATATCGCACCACAAATGAACATATTTATGCTGTTGGTGATGTTATCGGTTATCCAAGTTTGGCCTCTGCGGCCTACGACCAAGGCCGAATTGCAGCCCGGGCCATTGGTGGTAGTTTAGGTGATGCGCATTTAGTAGAAGATATACCAACAGGGATTTACACCATCCCTGAAATTAGCTCAGTGGGCAAAACCGAACAAGAATTGACGGCTATGAAAGTGCCTTATGAAGTCGGCCGCGCGCAGTTTAAACATTTAGCACGTGCACAAATTGCAGGTATGAATGTCGGTAGTTTGAAAATATTATTCCACAGAGAAACGTTACAAATATTAGGCATTCACTGTTTCGGTGAGAGAGCAGCTGAAATTATCCATATCGGCCAAGCTATCATGGAACAAAAAGGTGAAGGTAATACCATAGAATATTTCGTGAATACGACGTTCAATTACCCGACGATGGCGGAAGCTTTCCGTGTTGCGGCTTTAAATGGTTTGAATCGACTATTTTAATTCTTTTGTGATTTATGGTTGCCAATAACCTGGCAACCATCATCAACTAAAAAGTAATATTGGTGCTTTAATCTCTAAACTTTATTTTTATAATAGTTATCCATTGAGTTATAGATGGTCTCCGCTAATTGTTCATAGCGCCCACGTAGCGGTGAACCCGGGCGATAAACCAATACAATTGTACGTTTCGGCTCAGGCTCAATACAATTCAAATAACATACCCCATCACGACAAGCTTCATTTGGTACCGATAAATCAGGTAAAAGTGTAATCCCACTCCCTGCAGCCACCATATTTCTTAACGTTTCTAAGCTCGTTGCTCTGAAGTGTGTATCTTCTTTAGCGCCGGCTTGGAAGCAGAAACCCATCGCTTGGTCACGTAAACAGTGGCCATCTTCTAACATTAATAACTTTTCACCTGAAAGTTCGCTCATTTCAATCGTATCGCGATCATGCCATGGGTGACTTTCATAAATAGCCAGTTTCATAGGTTCTTCAAATAACGGTACGACAATAAAAGGTTCCGTTTCTTTAACTTCCGCCAAAATAGCGCAATCTAATTTACCGCTGTCTAACTGGGCTAATAATTGCTGAGTTTGCGCTTCATGCAAATAGATTTCTAATTTCGGGTGAGCTTGGTGCAATTGCGGAATAATATGAGGTAATAGGTATGGTGCAACGGTTGGAATTAAACCAATATGTAATGGGCCCGACATACTTTCCCCTTGGAGAGCAGCCATTTCTTGTAATACTTTAATTTCACGCAAAATAGTACGAGCTTGTTCAACCAATAATAAACCTTGTTGAGTAAAAAGAACTTTGCGACTGGTTCTTTCTAATAGCATGACACCAAGTTCTTCTTCTAATTTACGAATTTGACCACTAAGAGTAGGTTGGCTAACATGACAGGAATCCGCAGCACGTCTAAAGTGTTTATGTTCGGCGAGCGCGACGAGGTACTCTAAATCTCGAATATTCATATTTCTTTTCCTTTCGTGAATTCTCTGTCAAACCAAAGATAGATAATACCAATCACTATATCGATATTGTTTTGTTTTATCTATTAATAAATTGAAAAATGGCGAAAAACCTTCATTTTTTGAACAACGATCGCAATAAAACGAAATGAAATGTAACATTTAGAAATAAATCACATCTCCCGAATTGTCATTTAAAATTGATAGTAGTTAATTAATGATTAAATTTATTTATCATAAATACCTCCGCATAACATGCTAAACAAAGACGCCAACCACGTTTTTTAGATATAAACATCTGAAAATCGCCTCTTGGCATGGCTAAGCAAAGTCTTACTACCTATCCCAAATATGAAAACAACGCATATCGATATTAATAGATTAAGTGTATGACAAAAAGCATAGGTTTATTTAATCAACCCGGAAACTATGAATTCAAATAAGTAGGTAATTCGAGTAATACTGGGCTCATCAAAGTAGAGTATCAGTAAATGTTTCACCATCACTTCCATTAGGGCTTTTCGGAGCCCTTTTTATTATTACTCACAAAGAGAGTTATTGAAATTCAGTCATAATAGCTATTTTGGCTGATGAATAACCCCATTAAATATATCCTCACATACTCATCATTATATTCGCATCTAATAGAAGAAACATTTTGTTATATTTTCTTTCATTCTCTATTAAAGTTTGTAAGTTTTCATATAAAAGTAAATATAAATGATTGCCTCCTTTTCCCACCCCCTATTCTAAGTATTATTACAGCTTGATAACAGCAAGAAAAAACATAGAGAATGCAACCGTCATAAATCATATAACAACTTAATGAGCGGAATAAAAAACCACAATAAAGATGAAATTAAGATTATTTCACTAGCAAAATACAATCCTATAAATTTAAATCACAATGGAAGTCATTATGTTTTATTTATATTTTTAAACATTTCCTTTTTTAATTTTACACCTAAATCGCGTTTTTCAATTTATAATCTTTTCATCGAAAACATCAGGGAATACAGATTCACTATTATAATTTTCATTTAAGACCACACATATCTAATTTAAACATACAGCAAGTTGATTAATCAAAAATCAACAACGGGATACTATTATGAAAAATTCATTATCAAATATTCAAAAATTCGGTGTTCGTTCGCTTACTGCATTATTATTCGTTACCGCTGGCGCATCGATTAATGCCTATGCGAACAATGACCAACAAAATGGCGTTATTAATTTTTCTGGTGCGGTGGTATTCCCGCCTTGTTTTAATGATATCACTGACAAACACGTCACTTTAAACTGCTTAAATAACCAGTCTGATATGGTTGCCAACAAAATGAATTTAAATGACGTCAAAAACACACAAGGGTGGAAAGTGATTAATGATGGAAGAGGAGAGTATTCATATAACTGGGTGAATGAAGAAAAACAACTCGGAATGCTAACCATTAAATATATTTAAAAACAAACGCGTTATGGGGATCGGGGTAGTCATGCTACCCCCCATTTTATCTTCTACGGACAATCACAGCCCTAATCGAGTTTTTGCTTCCACAATGGCTTTTGCCACTTGCTTCTGAGAAACCCCACCTTTTGCTAATCGTTTATCTAAACAAGACTGCAGCGATAAAATTTCATAAACATCCAATTGAATAGTATCACTGAATTTTTGCAATTCACTGAGTGCCATTTCCTCTAAAGCTTTACCTTGCCCAATTGCGGCGACAACGGCTTCACCCACAATATGATGCGCTTCACGGAATGGGACACCTTTAGCAACGAGGTAATCAGCGAGTTCGGTTGCATTCGCATAACCTTGTTTTGCTGCATCTTCACAACGACTACGACGAATTTGAATACCATCAAGAACCAACGCAGCCATGTGCATGCAATCTAACCAAGTATCGAGTGCATCAAATAACCCTTCTTTGTCTTCTTGCATATCTTTGTTGTAAGCAAGAGGAAGTCCTTTTAGCGTCATCATCATACCTGTCAGTGCACCTTGGACACGCCCACATTTTCCGCGGATCAATTCCAATGCATCAGGGTTTTTCTTTTGTGGCATTAATGATGAACCGGATGTTACTTTGTCTGATAATTCGACAAAACCCGCTTCGCCACTATTAAAGAAAATTAAATCTTCCGCAAAACGAGATAAATGAACCATACCGATACTTGCGTTTGATAATAATTCAAGAACATGGTCTCTGTCTGAAACTGTATCCAAGCTATTGCGCGTTGCCGAAGCGAAACCTAACCAAGATGCGAGCTGTTCGCGGTCAATATCGTAAGCTGTACCTGCCAGCGCGCCACACCCTAATGGACTGACATCCAACCGTTTTAATGTATCTTGTAAACGACTTTCATCCCGCGCTAACATTTCGCTGTAGGCTAAACACCAGTGTGCAAACGTCACCGGCTGTGCGCGCTGCAAATGGGTATAACCTGGCATCACCGCGTCTTGGTTAGTTTCTGCGGTAATGACCAACGCTTTTTGTAATTCTGTCACCGCTTCAAGTAATAATGCGACTTGGTCTTTACACCACAATTTTAAATCTGTCGCCACTTGGTCGTTACGGCTGCGGCCAGTATGCAGTTTTTTGCCTAAATCACCCACTTTATCAATCAGTTTGCCTTCCACCCAACTGTGAATATCTTCCGCATCACTTTGCAGGATCATTTCAGGGTTATCTTGTACTTCTTTCAGTAAGATATTGAGCGCTTGTTCTAAAGTTTGTTGTTCGCTATCAGACAATACACCCACTGTGACCAGTGATTTTGACCATGCGACTGAGCCGATAATATCTTGCTGCGCTAAGCGATAATCGAAACGTAATGAATCATTAAATTGTTTGAACCGTTGATCCGCTTGTTGACTAAAACGCCCACCCCAAAGTGCCATAACTAATCCCTACCTGATTGATAAAATAAGTTTTTAACCCCGGCAGCGGCCTTGGCTGCCGGGAGACTACTATTTGATTTATTTCGCTTTGTTTTGTTCTTTCAGCGCACGGATACGTGAAGAAAGTGAATAAAGACGAATAAACCCACCAGCATGACTGTGGTCATAAACTTCATCTTCACCAAACGTCGCAAATTCTTCTGAATACAGGCTCTTATCTGCTTTTTTCTGGATTGCAGTTACTTGCCCTTTATATAATTTCAGAACAACTTCACCTGTCACATCTTGCGCTAATGATTCAGCAGCAGCTTGCAGTGATTGACGTAATGGGGCAAACCAACGGCCATCATAAACCACATATGACATTTCTAAGCCGAGTTGCTCACGCCATTTGTAGCTGTCACGGTCAAGCACCAGTTGTTCAATACCACGCAGTGCCGCCATCATGATGGTGCCTCCCGGGGTTTCATAGCAACCACGAGATTTCATCCCCACTAAACGGTTTTCAACGATATCGATACGGCCTACTCCGTGTTTTGCACCTAAGGTGTTTAATGTTTCTAAACAACCGAGTGGAGACAATGCTTGGCCATTTACCGAAACAACTTCGCCATGTTTGACACCAACAGTCACTAATTCAGCTTCATCTGGTGCATCTTGCGGGTCGACAGTCCATACCCAGCAATCTTGATTCGCCGCATTCCATGTGCTTTCTAAAACGCCACCTTCAGTAGAAATGTGCCATGCGTTTTCATCACGGCTATAGATTTTTTCAAGACTAGCTGTTGTTGGAATATTACGCTCTTTCAGATAATCGAGCAGCGCTTCACGGGAACGTAAATCCCACTCACGCCACGGTGCCACCACTTGTAACTGTGGAGCTAGAGCCGTATAAGTGCTTTCGAAACGGACTTGGTCATTCCCTTTACCCGTTGCACCATGAGCAACAGCATCCGCGCCCACTTTCAGTGCAATTTCTACTTGTGCTTTCGCGATGATAGGGCGAGCCATTGACGTACCTAATAAATAGCTACCTTCATATAATGCCCCCGTTTTTAATACAGGGTAGATATACTCTTTGATGAACTCTTCACGTAAATCAACTACATAGCATTCAGATGCACCTGATTGCAGAGCTTTTTTCTCTACGCCCACTAAGTCTTCACGATCTTGCCCTACATCCGCAACGAAGGCTACGACTTCGCAATCATCATAGTTTTCTTTTAGCCATGGAATAATTGCTGATGTATCCAGACCGCCTGAATATGCTAATACAATCTTTTTAATGCCCTTTTTCATAACGTACCTATCCGCTCAATTAATATGGTTATTCCATGGCTCATTTATGATGCCAAGATCCGAGTTCCAATCGCTGTTCCATTGAACAGCTCGGGAAGTTGTTCTGCATGACGCCAGCTTGCAATATCAACAGAACGTTGCAAAGCCGCCGCCGCGTCTAATGCCGCATTGACCTTCACAATCATTCCATCAGTAATAATTCCCTGCTCAATGAGCATTTGCGCTTTTTGTGTCGTCATTTCGTCAATTTTTTGACCTTTACCATCCAAAATACCGCTTACATCCGACAGTAAAACGAGATCTGCGTTTAATGCTTGGGCGATAGCGGTTGCGGCTTGATCCGCATTTACGTTCATCAGCTCACCGCCAGAGGTGATACCAATAGAGCTGATAATGGGTAAATAACCCGCCCCCAACAATAATTTCAATAACTTCGAATCGCCTGGTTTAGCATTACCGACATGGCCTAATTCTTCATTTAATTGTGTCACTGTGGCACTTTGACCATCACCGAGAGAAAGCCCTACAGCCGGAAGTTGATACTTTGTTGCCCATGCCAATAATGTTTTATTCGCCGTACCTGCTAATGCCCCTGTAATGATATCGATTTGGTCTGCAGGTGTGACTCGTAACCCCTGCTTTTTAACGACAGGTAATTGCAGTTTTTGCATCAATTCATCAACTAAACAGCCACCGCCATGCACAATCACCAACTCACGTTGATGGGCTTGGCGATAGGTTTGGATTGCTGTAAACAATTTTTCCAGCGCTTCAACGCTATCAAGTAACACACCGCCCAGTTTAATGACTAAGGGTTGCATGGGTTGTCCTTATTAAAGTAATGACTGAGTTTCATTAAAACCAAAACGAATATTCATGCACTGAACGGCTTGTGCTGCCGCACCTTTGAGTAGGTT
This sequence comes from Providencia rettgeri, assembly GCF_023205015.1. NCBI lineage: Bacteria > Pseudomonadati > Pseudomonadota > Gammaproteobacteria > Enterobacterales > Morganellaceae > Providencia > Providencia rettgeri. Next base: position 4,290,795 of record NZ_CP096258.1, read on the forward strand.
ATCTTCTGTACCGACTAAAATCAGGTGTTCACCATTCAATACATAGCCAATATCACAAAACGGTGTCCCTACTACCGATTTCAATGCAGGAACACCTTTTTCATATAGCCGCACTAACGGTTTATTTTGATAGGCATCGTTAAACGTTTGTGTGATTTTTTCTGCCGTCACACCCGTTTTTACTTTGCATGTAATCGTGGCAAGAATGCCCCGAGAGAAATTGCCTAAATGGGGAGTAAAAATAACCTCTCGACCTAAATGAGTCGCAATTTCTGGCTGATGGCGATGAGTAAAGATGCCATAAGGCTGCAAACTCACTTCACAAAAGCTGTTGGTCATCGAGGCTTTACGGCCTGCACCGGAAACACCGCTGGTGGCATTAATCACTGGCCACATCGCTTCATCCAGTAAATCTGCTTCAATCAGTGGTTTAAGGGCTAATTGGGAAACCGTTGGGTAACACCCTGGAACCGCAATCAACTGCGCTTGACGAATTTTATCGGCCTGCCATTCCGCTAAACCGTAAACTGCTTGCATTAGCCATTCAGTATTTGTATGTTCAAAGCCATAGTATTGCGTATAGAAGGCGGGATCTTGAACACGATACGCACCCGATAAATCGAACACAATACACCCTGCCTTGAGAAACTGAGGCGCGATGTCGTGGCTCACTTCATGTGCTGTGGCGAGAAAGACAACATCAATTCCTTTTGCCGCTTCTGCCACATCTGTTAATGGCAGGACAGGAAGGTCAATGATACCTTTATACTGAGGATGTAAATCAGAAAAACGTTTATTTGCATCGGCACTTTGCTTCGATACCATCAGCCCTTGAAGATTAACTTCAGGATGGCGTTGCAAATAAGCGGCCAATTCTGCTCCAGTATAGCCACTGGCCCCGATAATGAGTGTGTTCAACATATGCTTTCTACCTTGTACTCGTGACCCAAACAGTTTAATGTGTATTTTTATTCAAATAAAGTGCATGAATATTGATACTATTATGGATAAAGGCTGTCAACAGTGAATATTAAATTACCTGCATTTATTGAGATTTATCGTCAATTAATTGCCATTCCGTCGATTAGTGCGACTGATTCTCATTTGGACCAGAGCAATAAAGCCCTTGTTGAACTTCTCGGTGGGTGGCTAGAAACGTTAGGTTTTTCGGTCAACATTCAACCTGTGCCGGAAACACGTGATAAATATAATTTGCTTGCTTCCATTGGCGAAGGAAATGGTGGGCTGATGCTATGCGGTCATACTGACACCGTCCCCTTTGATGATGGACGTTGGAGCAAAAACCCGTTTGAACTGACAGAGCATGACGGTAAGTTATATGGGCTCGGAACCGCAGACATGAAAGGCTTTTTTGCTTTTATTGTTGATGCGTTACGCGATATGGATTTAACGCAGCTCAAACGCCCACTGCATATATTAGCCACAGCAGATGAAGAAACATCGATGGCTGGTGCGCGTTATTTTGCAGCCAGTACAGCATTAAGACCAGATTTTGCCATTATTGGCGAACCAACATCGTTGCAACCGATCCGCGCACACAAAGGGCATTTATCAAATGCTATCCGCATTACCGGGCAATCAGGTCATTCCAGTGATCCTGAGCGGGGTGTCAATGCGATTGAATTAATGCATGAATCAATTTCTCATTTAATGACACTGAGAAATACATTGAAAGAACGATTTAACAACCCTGCATTTGTCATTCCCTACCCGACGATGAACTTTGGTCATATTCATGGTGGTGATGCTGCTAACCGAATTTGTGGTTGTTGTGAATTACATATGGATATTCGCCCGCTGCCGGGGCTAACTTTGCAAGACTTAGATGAACTACTTAATGAAGCTCTTGAGCCGGTTAGTGCCCGTTGGCCGGGGCGCTTGACGGTTGAATCCATGCATCCGCCGATCCCTGGCTATGAATGCCCAACAGACCACAAGATGGTTGCAGTCATTGAGCAATTGTTAGGGCAAAAAGCGGATACTGTGAATTACTGTACTGAAGCACCGTTTATCCAAGAGCTCTGCCCAACGTTGGTTCTTGGCCCTGGTTCTATTGAGCAAGCACATCAACCGGATGAATTCATTGATATGCGCTTTATTGAGCCTACTCGCCAATTAATTAGCCAAATGATTGAGCACTTCTGTTTTACTGAGTAACTCGATCTTTTTCCTATTAAAAACGCGGCACTAAATTAGAGCCGCGTTTTTTGTCATGAATTATTTTCCTGTTCCCTTTGAAAAAATCTCAGCGTCATAATTTCATTTAAGTATTGACTATTGATGCCGTTCTGGTAATTTTATTTTAGACGTCTAAACGTATAGACGCACAAATGGATATAATAACGTACAAAAATAGTTAGTCTGCAAATTGCGAGGTTACAGGGTATGAGTTTTTTTCACGCGAATCAGCGCGAAGCGCTAAATCAAAATTTAGCTGAGTTAGACGGCCAAATTAATGTTTCATTTGAATTTTTCCCACCTCGCAGTGAAGAGATGGAGCAGACACTGTGGAAATCCATCGATCGACTCAAAAACCTGAAACCTAAATTTGTCTCTGTGACTTATGGTGCGAATTCCGGCGAACGCGACAGAACACACAGCATCATCAAAGATATTAAAGATAAAACCGGTTTGATTGCAGCTCCTCACCTAACTTGTATTGATGCAAGCCCTGATGAACTAAAGGCGATTGCTCGTGACTACTGGAATAATGGTATTCGCCATATTGTGGCACTGCGGGGTGATTTACCTGACAACAGCCGTAAACCGGATATGTATGCGGTTGATTTAGTTGAGCTATTAAAAGGCGAAGCGGATTTTGATATTTCTGTCGCAGCCTACCCTGAAGTTCACCCCGAAGCCAAAAGTGCGCAAGCTGATTTAATTAGTTTAAAAAAGAAGATTGATGCGGGCGCTAACCGTGCAATTACTCAATTTTTCTTTGATGTTGAAAGCTATTTACGTTTTCGTGACCGCTGTGTTGCGACTGGTATTGATGTGGAAATTGTACCGGGGATCTTACCAGTTTCTAACTTTCGTCAACTTGAGCGCTTCGCCAAACTCACTAATGTGCGCATTCCGGCATGGATGAGTAAAATGTATGAAGGGCTAGATAACGACCCTGAAAGCCGCAACCTTGTCGGGGCCTCTATTGCCATGGACATGGTTAAAATTCTTAGCCGTGAAGGCGTAAAAGATTTCCACTTTTATACATTGAACCGTTCTGAGCTCACCTATGCTATCTGCCATACTTTAGGCGTTAGGCCTTAATTTAACAGGATGGGGCATACTTTTGTCCCATCTCCCGGCTATTTTTTCTATATTTATAAATATCCGCCATTTTTCCAGACATAGAAAATATCCATTAACTGAAATTGACTATTCTCTTTTTTACAAAAGAAACCTTGTCTATATGGAAAATATCTCGATGTAATATAAAAATTAATGATACTCCTGAATTTTATTTCCACAATATAACTCATGTTATTATCTTTTATATTTTAAAATCGACACTTATGTAGTAAACACATTTAATAGCTAATGATATAAATTATTTTTGAATACAAGAGAAATAAAAATTAAATTTTAAGCATAATATTTAACATTAATGAAATATTATATTCCCATAAGTATTTATTTATTACCCAATAATTTACACCCAACAATCATCAAATTAAAACTCCTAAAAAACCAAATTAACAGAAATAAAAACCACATATATGTGATAGTTTAGTTAAATACTGCTATTTTTGACATCTAACTGAAAACAAAAGCCACTGTCGATAATATTATCTACAACCAAAATGATGACAAACCACCATTCACTCCGTTATTACTTTCTAATTTTGACAATTTTAATTGAATTATCTTTTTTATTTAATCCCTTTTGAATTTATAAAAAAGTCAGCGTATATTTAATATTGAGCTCAAGATTAATAGTATTTAATTACCACATGGTCATTGAGGAATTAAAACATGAGTAATAATGCATTAAATTCAAAATATAATGGAATAGATGATGTCTACGCATCATTAGAATTATCCAAATCATTACCGAAAACCAAATTTCCATTGAAAGAACAAGCACCACGTAACGTATTTAGTGCAGTACGCGATGAATTAATGTTAGATGGGAATTCACGCCAAAACTTAGCAACATTCTGCCAGACATGGGTTGATGATGAAATTCGCGATTTGATGGACTTATCTATCGATAAAAATATGATAGATAAAGACGAATACCCACAAACCGCTGAAATTGAAAACCGCTGCGTACACATGTTAGCGGATTTATGGAATTCACCCGATGCAGAAAATACCCTTGGTTGTTCAACCATCGGCTCCTCAGAGGCTGCAATGCTTGGTGGGCTCGCGTTAAAATGGCAATGGCGCAAAAAACAAGCTGCTAAAGGGAAACCGACTGATAAACCCAACTTAATTTGTGGCCCTGTTCAAATCTGTTGGCACAAATTTGCCCGTTACTTCGATGTTGAGCTCAGAGAGATCCCACTGGAAGGCGACCGCCTGATTATGACCCCGGAAGAAGTGCTCAAACGTGTCGATGAAAACACCATTGGTGTCGTGCCAACGTTAGGAGTGACATTTACCTGCCAATATGAACCTGTCAAAGCCGTACACGATGCGCTCGATAAACTGCAAAAAGAGACTGGTCTGGATATTCCAATCCATGTGGATGGTGCGAGTGGCGGGTTCTTAGCCCCATTTTGTGCTCCTGACTTAGAATGGGATTTCCGTTTACCACGGGTAAAATCCATTAATGCGTCAGGCCATAAATTTGGTTTAGCCCCATTAGGCGCTGGCTGGGTAGTTTGGCGTGAAGCAAAAGATCTTCCAGAAGAATTGATTTTTAATGTGAATTATTTAGGCGGTAACATGCCAACATTCGCACTGAATTTCTCTCGCCCTGGCGGTCAAATCATTGCTCAATATTATAATTTCTTGAGACTAGGCCGCGAAGGCTATGCAAAAATCCACAACGCTTGCTATGCAACTGCACAATACCTCAGCCGTGAAATTGAAAAATTAGGGCCATTTGAAATGATTTTTGATGGTAATAGCCAAACGGGTATCCCTGCACTAGCCTGGAAACTTAAAGAAGGCACAACCACCAGCAAATATTCCCTCTATGATATCGCAGACAAACTGCGTAGCCGTGGCTGGCAAGTTCCCGCCTATTCAATGCCAGCAAACCGTGAAGATCTTGTTATTCAACGTATTCTAGTACGTCATGGCGTCAGTTTAGATTTAGCCGCATTACTCATTGATGACTTCAAACGTACCTTAGAGTATTTCGATAAGCACCCCGTCAATAACCCGCTAACGGAAGAAGAAGGCGGCGGCTTTAATCACAGTTAATTCTTTTATTCATGATTGTGTTGTTAACGAGCCAAAGAGCCTTAGGTTCTTTGGCTCCTACTGAGATCCGCCCAGCAAAGGCAGATTGTTTATCGATTTGAGGAGAACTCGTATGGCAACAACGACAGCTCCAGCCGCAAAACAGCTCACATTACTTGGCTTTTTCGCCATTACTGCATCGATGGTGATGGCCGTTTATGAATATCCAACATTTGCGACATCCGGCTTTAGTTTAGTATTTTTTCTGCTATTGGGAGGATTATTGTGGTTTATTCCTGTCGCCTTATGTGCCGCAGAGATGGCGACCGTGGAAGGTTGGGAGGAAGGTGGTGTATTTGCGTGGGTTTCCAATACATTAGGCGAACGCTGGGGATTTGCCGCCATTTCATTTGGTTATTTACAAATAGCAATTGGCTTTATTCCTATGCTGTATTTCGTCTTAGGGGCGCTTTCTTATATTTTAAATTGGCCAGAACTTAATACAGACCCAATCACTAAAACGATAGGCGCACTTGTTATTCTCTGGGTATTGGCTTTCACCCAGTTTGGTGGAACCAAATACACGGCAACCATTGCGAAAGTCGGTTTCTTTGCGGGTATCTTACTTCCAGCGCTGATTTTAGTCTTTTTGGCAATCAGTTATTTAGTCAGCGGCTCTCCATTGGCCATTGAAATTAGTACCGAAACCTTTATTCCTGATTTCACCAAAATTGGCACGCTCGTGGTATTTGTCGCCTTTATTTTGAGCTATATGGGCGTTGAAGCCTCAGCAACTCACGTTAATGAGATGAAAAACCCCGGCCGAGATTACCCCGCTGCGATGTTTTTACTCATGATAGCGGCAATCTGTTTAAGTTCAATTGGTGGGTTATCGGTAGCCGCTGTGATCCCAAACAGTGAAATTAATTTATCTGCTGGCGTGGTACAGACATTCAATGTGCTTGTTACACACTTTAATTCCTCCCTTGAATGGGCCGTAAGAATTATTGCTGCATTATTATTACTTGGTGTGCTGGCTGAGATTGCTTCTTGGATTGTGGGGCCATCCCGCGGTATGTATGTCGCGGCACAGAAAGGCATTTTGCCGCAAAGCTTTGCCAAGGTGAATAAAAATGGCGTTCCGGTCACACTGGTGATTTCCCAGTTGCTGATCACAACAGTCGCGATTATCGTCCTCACCAATACTGGGGGCGGTGGTAATATGTCATTCCTTATTGCGCTAGCCTTAACGGTAGTTATCTATTTATGTAGCTATTTCATGCTATTTTTAGGTTATATGCAGTTAGTTTGCAAACAACCCGAGAAAAAGCGTGTTTTCAATATACCGGGGGGTAAAGGCATTAAAGTGCTCATTGCGTTAGTTGGCCTGATTGTTTCTATTTTAGCCTTTGTGATTTCATTCTTCCCACCAAGTTCTTTACCGAATGGTGCGAGTAATACCACCTATGTGACGTTACTTGCGGTTAGCTTTGTGATTATTTTCTTACTGCCCTTTGTTATTTATGCTTTCCATAACAAACAAGGCAAGAAAACTAATGTCTCTATGGTGCATATCAAAACGCATAATGCGCCAACTAACCATTTCTTTATTCACCCTCGAGCACGTTCTGCATATCACTTGATCCATCATGATAAGCCAGATGATAGCTCATCCAACTCGCATTGATCTGCAAAATGATAAGGGCTGCCAAATGGCAGCCCTTAAATTATGTAATGACTTTCAAATGAAGAAAACTAACCCGTATTACGCATTCCTGCAGCCACACCAGCTATCGTCACCATCAGTGCTTGCTCAACACGTGGGTCTGAATGCTCTTGTTGGCGAGAACGGTGTAAAAGCTCTGCTTGTAAGACGTTTAATGGATCCGTATAAACATTACGTAATGCAATAGATTCCGCTATCCAAGGTAAATCTGCCATGAGCGCTTCGTCTTTCGAAACCGCCAATACGCTTTTAATATCTTCAGACAACTGATCACGTAATTTTTGCCCCAATGGCCATAGCCGTTTTTCGACTAAACGGTGATCGTAATATTCCGCTAGCCATAAGTCCGCTTTTGCATAAACCATTTCTAACATCGCAATCCGTGTATTGAAGAATGGCCACTGCTGCCACATTTCATCAAGAACCGCTTGTTTACCTTCTTGCTCAATCACATGTTTGAGCGCTGCACCTGCACCTAACCACGCAGGTAACATTAAGCGGTTTTGTGTCCATGCAAAAATCCATGGAATAGCACGCAAGGTTTCCACTCCCCCCGTTGGACGCCGTTTTGCAGGGCGTGACCCAAGCGGTAACTTGCCAAGCTCTAATTCTGGCGTCGCGGCACGGAAATAAGGCACAAAATCTGGTTGCTCACGCACATAATCACGGTACATCGCGCAAGAAACATCAGATAGCGAATCCATCACGGACTTCCACTCATCTTTTGGCTCTGGTGGCGGTAAAAGGTTCGCTTCTAATATAGCACTAGCGTATAACGCAAGGCTGCTGATGGTCACTTGTGGTAAACCAAACTTGAAGCGGATCATTTCCCCTTGCTCAGTCACACGCAAGCCACCTTTTAAGCTGCCAGGTGGTTGAGAAAGTAATGCAGAATGCGCAGGCGCACCACCGCGGCCAATTGTGCCGCCTCGTCCGTGGAATAGCGTCAATGTCACGCCTTCTTTTTCGCACAACTTAATCAATGCATCTTGTGCGCGATACTGCGCCCATGAAGCTGCCATTACCCCTGCATCTTTTGCTGAATCTGAGTAACCAATCATCACCATTTGACGATCATCGATAAGCTCGCGATACCATTCAATGCTTAACAGCTTTGTCATCACACTTTCAGCATTATTTAAATCTTCCAGTGTTTCGAATAGTGGCGCGACTGGTAAGCGGACCGACGCCCCATTCTCTTTTAGCAATAGTTTAACGGCCAACACATCTGACGGGACTTTCGCCATTGAAATCACATACGCCGCGACAGAATCATTTTTGGCTTTTGCTATCACTCGGCACGTTTCAAATACTTCCTGAGTTTCCGCACTTGGTTGCCAATCTTGTGGGATCAGTGGGCGTAGAGATTGCAACTCAGCCAGTAAGAACTGTTGTTTTTCTTCTTCTGACCACTGAGCGTAATCACCCAACCCTAAATACTGGGTTAGCTCTGCAATGGCTTCTGTATGACGCGTACTTTCTTGGCGCACATCAATGCGTACCAGCTGTAAACCAAAGCTACGGATGCGACGTAAAGTATCCAAGAGCTGACCATTGGCAATAATTTTCATATTGCAGGCAATCAGTGACTGATAACATGCGTATAACGGGTCCCACAATTGCGCGTTATCTGTTAATAAATCGGCGGGAGGCAGCACTTGCTCACCTTTAACACGGTGCTCTAAATACTCTAGCGTCGAAAATAGTTGGCTCCGTAAATTTTTCGCAATTTGGCGATAAGGTTCATCAACATCATCTCCTCCTGCTAGCGCACGCAGTTCTGGCGTTGCTTCTGTCATCGACAACTCAGAAACTAACACCTGAATATCTTTTAAGAATAAGTCTGCCGCTTTCCAGCGACTTAGTAATAGAACTTGGCGAGTCACATCCGCAGTCACGTTTGGGTTACCGTCACGGTCGCCCCCCATCCATGATGTAAAGCGAATCGGATTGGCTTCAACGGGTAATACTGCGCCAATAGAATCTTCCAACTGCTCATTAAATTCACGTAAGAAAGCAGGAACCCCTTCCCATAATGAGTTTTCAACAACGGCAAAACCCCATTTCGCCTCATCTATTGGTGTTGGGCGAATTTTACGAATTTCATCGGTGTGCCATGATTGCGCCACCAATTGGCGTAAACGACGCATGATATTATTGCGTTCGTAATCCGCGATATCATCATGGTCAAGTTGTGATAAACAGTTGTTTACCTCAACCAACTTATGGATCAATGTACGACGGGCAATTTCCGTTGGGTGAGCCGTTAAAACCAGCTCAATTGAAAGCTGTTCAACCGCTTTTTGGATATCGCCATCAGAGAAATTTTTGCCTTTTAGTCGGCTAAACAGATTTTTTAGTGCCACAGGGTTACTTGCCGCTTCACCATGAGGCGAAATGCTGTGATATTGCTCCGCGACGTTTGTCAGGTTTAAGAATTGGTTAAAAGCCCTTGCAACGGGTAGCAATTCATCATTAGAGAGATTTTGTAATGTCATCAGCAACTTTTGGCGCTGAACTTCATTACCTGCACGAGAAGATTTTGAAAGCTTACGAATGGACTCAACTTTGTCGAGTATGTCCTCACCTAAAGCTTCCTTGATGGTATCGCCGAGTAGCTTACCCAGCATACTGACATTACTGCGCATTGCGGAATATTGCTGATTCATGAGACTCCTGACCTTGTGCTTCTGGCAGAATGCATTCCCGCACGGTTCACGGTTAACAGACTGCTACCTGTTTCCTGTAACTAAATTTCAGTCGGCTGCGTTAGAGTTGTTGTTTTGTGATGCAAACCGCTAAATTTACCCTTCAGTGTATATTCATATCAGAAAAAAATGACTTTGGGGGATTTTTCTGAAATTTAATTACAGTCTTATTTTTATTAATTTTTCTTATTTAAGTATTGTTTCAGCGCAATATATCGTCGATTCAGCACTTTTAAGACATGAATAATGTTTAAGAATTAAATCATCAGAATAAAAAACAGAAAATGAAAGGATAAATTAAAAATTTTCATGATGCATTGATGCCCCCAATACCATAGGGAACACCAATGCGATTGAAAAATGATTATAAAAGTTGGGAGAGTCGGTTAAGATCAGACTGAATAGCACCCGCAGTCACATCACGCCCAGCGCCAGGGCCACGGATCACTAATGGGTTGTCTCGATACCACCGACTTTCGATAGCAAACACATTGTCGCCGGGTAATAATGAGGCCAGAGGATGTTCCGGTTTCACGGCTTCCACGCCCACTTTTGCTTTACCTTTTACCGCATCAAACCGCGCCACATAACGTAACACTAGCCCGAGTTCTTGCGCAGCTTCTAAGCGCTGCTGCATTTGTTCATTAATAACAGCACTGTTTTCGAAAAACTCATCCAAGGAGCCCGTTTGTGCTTGCTTTGGTACTAAAGATTCAACTCGCACATCATCCGGCTCAATATCATAACCCGCTTCACGGGCTAAAATAATTAATTTCCGCATGACATCTTGCCCCGATAGGTCAATACGTGGGTCTGGTTCAGTTAACCCTTGCTGCCAAGCTTGCTCTACTAGCTCACTAAATGGAATGGAGCCGTCAAACTGTAAAAATAGCCATGATAAGGTTCCCGAAAAAATACCACTGATACTCAGGATAGAATCACCGCTTTCTTTTAAGTCCCTAACCGTATAGTTAATCGGTAACCCAGCCCCTACTGTCGCGTTATATAACCAATGGCGGCCTGTTTTTGAAAATGCATCGCGAATTTGACGATACTGTGCCGTTTGCGCTGCACCTGCGATTTTATTTGCGCTGATCACATGAAAACCATAACTCGCAAAATCAACATAGTTATCGGCCAGTGTTTCACTTGCGGTGACATCTAACACCACGAGATCATCATAAGGGTGGGAACGCATCCATAAAAATAGGTTATCATCCTCATGTTCTACCGCTTCATCATCAAAGAAAGCCAGTGCACGACTTGGGTCAATCCCTTGGTAATTCAGTAAGCTACGGCGGCTGTCTACTACGCCTGCTAAGACAAAATCAAAGTCACTACGTGCCGAAATCTTGTGTTGTTCCGCATCAAAAAGCTCTAGCCAACGCGCGCCAATATTTCCTTTACCAAATAGCACTAAACCAATGCGTTTTTCTGCACGGAATAAGCTCTGATGCATACCTTTAATGAGGTGTTCCGTTTGGTTAGAGCGCAATACCGCCACTAAACTGATAGCGTCTTCTGAGTGCCAAATAAATTCAACCGGTTGCCCTTTCAGTTCCTCATAAAAACGGTGGCTATGTAACGGTTTTTTACACACCCCCGCACCGACTAATGCCACCAGAGAAAAACCTTCTCGTAGTGATAATGCCCCCGGCAAACCGGCTTCTTCAAGAGCATTTAAGGCACTTTCGACAATTTCGGAGGTATAACATAATTGCAGTAAAGAACGATCATGATGAATACCGCGAGCCAAAGGACGTAATTGAGCACGTTTAAGTAATAAGTCCACATCTTTACAAATTTGTTTAAAGTCACGCCCTGTAGCGATGTGCAATTCGATTAAGCACACATCATCATGGCTAGTGACAATTTTTGCTCCTGCACCTGACGCAAGTACCCGCTCAATTTTTGTTGAACCTTGTTCAGGCTGATAGCTGCACCTTAATTGCAAATCAATATTGCTCACGGAAACAGGCTGTAAAGTGCGTGTGTGTAAAACAGGTGCCGCCAAACGTGCTAATTCACTGGCCTCATCTAGGCGCAATAAGGGTAACAAACAGGCATCTTTCACCTTGCGAGGGTCCGCGCTATATACCCCAGCAACATCACTCCAAATCGTGACTTTTTCAACACCAGCCAACGCGCCAACTTGTGTTGCAGAATAGTCACTCCCATTACGCCCAAGCAGTACTGTTTCACCTTGCTGATTACGCGAAATAAAGCCTGTCACGACAATACGTCTGTTCGGTAACTGAGTTAACTGCTGTTGCAATAAATAGCGTGATTGGATTTCATCAACCTGTGGTTGGGCCGCGCGTTCAGCGCGTAAAAATAAGCGTGCATCTAACCAAGCGCTCATCATACCTGCCTGTGCAAGCACTTCAGCCATGAGACGCGCAGACCAAATTTCACCATGGCCGACCAATTCTGCATAAGTCGCATCATTTGTGGGTTGATCCAGCAATGCGCTTAAACGCTCTAAATCGTGAATAAATAATTGGCTTAATTCTATGGCTTTCTGTTCGGGCAAAAGAGATTCAATTAAATCAAGTTGATAACAGCGTAATGACTGTTGAGCTTGATGAGCTGAAATACGGTCACTTTGGCTTAATTTCAACCAATTAATCAACTGATTGGTTGTACTACCCGCGGCAGAAACCACCATTAAATCACCGGGTTGGCTATAGTTTGCCATAATTGTTGCAACGCGTTGATAGCACTTTGCATCGGCTAAACTGCTGCCCCCAAACTTATGTAACTGGCGGTGGCAAGGAGCCACCTCAACCGCTGTTAGTACACTCATCAAAAAACTCCGCTAACGTTGTGCCGCAACCTTAAATGCGTGGTCTAAGTCTGTGATTAAATCCTGAGAGTCTTCAATTCCCACTGAAATTCTTAGCAAGCTATCTGTGATCCCCGCTTGCGCACGGGCTTCTACTGACATACCTGCATGCGTCATTGTCGCGGTATGGGAAATCAATGTTTCCACACCACCTAATGACTCCGCTAATGTAAACAAGCTGAGAGAGCGAAGAAAATGGCGAAGTTGTGACTCATCACCTGCAAATTCAAAACTCAGCATCGCTCCAAAGCCTTTTTGTTGTTTTACTGCTATTTCGTGCCCGGGGTGATCTTCTAACGCAGGATAATACAATTTTTTCACTAAAGGCTGTGATTTAAGATATTTTACGATCTCTTGTGCATTTTGCTGTTGCTGTAATACACGTGGAGATAACGTTCTGATACCTCTCAAGAGTAGATAGCTATCAAAAGCGCCCCCAGTAACACCAATATTATTCGCCCACCAAGCAAGCTCTATTACCCACTTTTCTTCTTTCGCAATCACCACTCCTGCAACGATATCAGAATGGCCATTCAGGTATTTAGTGCATGAATGCACCACAAAATCTGCGCCGAGTGAAAGAGGCTGCTGCAAAATTGGGCTTAAAAAAGTATTATCGACAACGACTAATGCCCCTACATCATGGGCTAACTGGGCAATATGCTGTATATCAAAAATTCTTAATAGTGGGTTACTTGGTGTTTCGATTAACACTAATTTGGGTTTTTTCGCTAATGCTGCCTGCAATGCAGATTCATCACTTTGGTCGACAAATTGCACCTGATAAGCCCCACGCTGGTTTTGGCTATTAAATAACCGGTAGCTTCCACCGTAACAGTCATGTGGCGCAACGAGTAAATCCCCCGGTTGCAGAAAAACGGTACATAACAAATGAAGCGCAGACATCCCACTGTTAGTTAGTACCGAACCACTCCCCCCCTCAAGTTGTGCCAATGTTTTTTGCACAATATCACGCCCTGGGTTTCCACGACGTGAATAATCATGAGCTCTCGGTTCATTAAAGTCAGTAAAATTATAGGTACTGGATAAATAAATGGGAGGCACTACGCAACCAAATTGTTGATCTTCATTTAATCCATTATGAATTGCGATAGTTGACGGCTTGTAAGTCATAAACGCTTCTCCTGAACAGTGATAGGCTAAATCATACCCATCGGATATTTGGACGTCAATATATCTAGACGTCTAAACCTCTTTACGTTTATATCAACTAATGGAATAATCAACCTTAATTATGATGTGTAAATTGATAGTCAATCACACAAATCAGCTTAACTTACTCATTTCACAAAAAATATTGTGATAAACTAAGTTAAGTGTCGTCACGTTTGTATGCAGTTCTTCATCCTTGAAAGCTTAGATTAAGTTTCTATTAAAAAGAATGTGCATATTATTTTTAATTATTACTGAAAATATCCAAGGTATCCCATGGCTGAATGGAATGGTGAGTATGTCAGTCCGTATGCTGAACATGGCAAAAAGAGTGAGCAAGTTAAAAAAATCACAGTATCTATCCCATTAAAAGTACTGAAAATTTTAACTGATGAGCGGACTCGTCGTCAGATTAACAACTTACGCCATGCCACTAACAGTGAACTCCTGTGTGAAGCTTTTTTACATGCATTCACAGGCCAACCACTGCCAAATGATGAAGATTTGCGTAAAGAGCGTAATGACGAGATCCCTGAAGCAGCAAAAGAAATTATGCGTGAATTAGGTATCGACCCGGAAACGTGGGAATATTAATTTCCATTTGCTACGCCTGTATTTCCTAATTTTAACTACGTCGCAAGCCTTGCGGCGTAGTTCCCCCCCCCCTACTTTTCCCAAATACCGATAAATTAGTTTAGATTCAACTAGAACTAAATAGGTTCTTACTCATTTGCCAAACCTGATTCATTAACATTAAACACGGTTAAAATTAACAGGATAACACTTTAGCTTTTTGTGCTTTTTTATGTTTTAGTTCTATTTGATTAACTAATTTAATATTTTAGTAGCTATTTGTTTTGTTTATCAATAACAGAGTAATTTAACTTAAATCAATTGAAAATTATGCCATATAATAGATAAGGATATTTAACTAACTATTAAATGGTAAATAAGCAATGAAAAAAGTAATTTTAGCTTCTCTTTTAAGCCTTACGTTTAGTGGTCTGGCTATGGCATCTGGTAATGGTTTTTATGTTTCTGGAAAATTAGGTACATCTATTCTTAAATTATCAGACCAGAAATGGGAAGAATCAGATGTAGGTTTTTATGAAAGCTATAACAACGGCAGCAAAACCAAGGCAGTATTCGGTGGTGGTATTGCATTAGGTTATGACTTATATGATATGACATCTCTTCCGTTGCGCGCTGAATTAGACATTACACTAAGAGGTAAAGCTTCATCTAAACATAATCTTTTCTATGAAAACAATAGTTTCTTTACCGCTTCAGATGACATTAAAAACGATATCACATTAAATACCTTCATGGTTAATGCTTATTATGACTTCAAAAATGAAACCAATTTTACCCCTTACGTATCCGTTGGATTAGGTTTAGCAAGTATTAAGCATAAATCTAGTTATTCATACGAAGAAAAAAGCCATCAGGGTATGTACTATGGTTATGATTCATTATCTAAATCGAAAACCAACAGTAACTTTGCTTGGAGCTTAGGTTTAGGTTCACAATATGCAATTAATGATAACCTTTCATTAGATTTAAGCTATCGTTTCTTAGATGCTGGCAAATCTGACGTAAGCTATAAAGATGATGGCGAAACGCTCAAGTCTAAAGTGAAAGTACGTAGTAATGACATCATGTTTGGTGTGCTTTACCGTTTCTAACGGCTTATTTTAGGCATTAAAAAAGGGAAACTCAGTTTCCCTTTTTTTCGCATTTCACAAGTTCGATTATTTTTTAGAACCTGGGATGCTGAAACGTTGGTTGAAGCGATCAACACGACCACCAGTCGCAACATCACGCTGTTTACCAGTATAGAACGGGTGGCAGTTACCACAAACGTCCAGGTTCAGCGAGTGACCAGCAGTTGAATTAATTTTCATTACATTACCGCAAGAACAAGTTGCAGTAACTTCTTCGTATTTAGGGTGAATACCTTTTTTCATGGGAGAACCTCTATTAAGGCCGTGTCGCCATTCCAGCCCTAACGCCGGACACCACACGTCGTGTTGATTGAATTTAATATATTGGTAAAAATAGATACCAAAGGCGGCGGATCATACAGAAATTCTGTTTATCACGCAATGAAAACCGAGTAAATTTTGTGGTACTCTAGTCAACAATCGCTCGCATTATCGCATAAAAAACAGACGGAAAACCAGATATGATCGTCGTTCAGGTGGCTTTACCTGTCCCTTTAAACCGCACATTTGATTATCGCCTTCCTGATAACATGCCACTCCCTGTTGTCGGCAGCCGTGTTATGGTGCCATTTGGCAAGCGCCAAGCCCTTGGTATTGTGGTAAAGCACAGCGATAAAAGCGAGTTTGCTGAAGATAAATTAAAAGCCATCGAGTTGGTTCTCGACCACCAAACACTCTTCCCTGATGATATTTGGCAACTCTTACTGTGGTCTTCTCAGTACTATCATTACCCAATAGGCGAAGTACTCTTCCACGCATTACCCACGCTGTTGCGCCAAGGTAAACCCGCTGAATTTACCCCTATTTGGCAATGGCAAGTAACGGATGAAGGCTTAGCGGTTGACCTTAATGAGCTAAAACGTTCTCCAAAACAGCAGCAAGCTCTTGCACTTCTGCGTCGTCGACCCGTTTATCGCCATCAAGTCAGTGAGCTTGAAATCAGTGAAAGCGCTTTGCAAGCACTGAAAAAGAAAGCTTATATTGATTTGCACCCCGTTCCACCGACTAGCGAAAAGTGGCAACCAAGCTTCACAGTTTGTGGTGAAAGGCTGCGTCTTAATAGTGAGCAAGCGACAGCTGTCGGTGCTATACGTGCTGAAGATGACCAATTTTCACCATGGCTGCTCGCTGGGATCACAGGGTCCGGTAAGACGGAAGTGTACCTAAGTGTATTGGAAAATGTCCTTGCCCAAGGTAAACAAGCTTTAGTTTTGGTACCTGAAATTGGCTTGACCCCACAAACCATTAGCCGTTTTCGTGAGCGCTTCAATGCCCCCGTTGATGTGTTGCACTCAGGGCTGAACGATAGCGAGCGTTTAGCTGTTTGGTTACGCGCTAAGCA
The DNA here is from genome assembly GCF_023205015.1 of Providencia rettgeri. NCBI lineage: Bacteria > Pseudomonadati > Pseudomonadota > Gammaproteobacteria > Enterobacterales > Morganellaceae > Providencia > Providencia rettgeri. Next base: position 4,307,689 of record NZ_CP096258.1, read on the forward strand.
AGGGCAAAATGCCATTATTATTGGGACTCGCTCGGCACTGTTCACCCCTTTCGCCCACCTTGGCATTATTATTATTGATGAAGAGCATGACAGCTCATATAAACAGCAAGATGGCTGGCGTTATCATGCCCGTGATTTAGCGGTTTTCCGTGCTAAAAAGAACAATATACCGATTGTCATGGGTACTGCGACGCCATCATTAGAAACCTTATTCAATGTTCAACAACATAAATATCGGCAATTAAATCTCACTATTCGGGCAGGTAATGCACGCCCCGCGACTCAACACCTTATTGACTTAAAAGGCCAGCCACTAAAATTTGGCCTTTCACACTTATTAATTCAACACATTAAAGAGCACCTTGCACAAAACAATCAGGTGATTTTATTTTTAAATCGCCGTGGTTATTCCCCTGCATTGATTTGCCATGAATGTGGTTGGATTGCAGAGTGCCAGCGTTGTGACCACTATTACACCCTGCACCAAAATTTTCATCAATTACGCTGCCACCATTGCGATAGCCAGCGCCCTGTTCCTCGCCAATGCCCACAATGTGGTTCAACGCATTTAGTGCCTGTTGGTATGGGAACTGAGCAACTTGAGGAAGGGATTTGTGAACTGTTCCCTGATACCCCCGTTACCCGTATTGACCGAGATACCACCAGTCGCAAAGGGGAACTAGAGCAGCATTTGAACCAAGTGCACGAAGGAGGGGCTCGCATTCTCATTGGTACGCAGATGCTCGCCAAGGGCCACCACTTTCCTGATGTTACCTTAGTCGCCTTATTAGATGTCGATGGGGCTTTATTTTCGAGTGATTTTCGTGCAGCCGAACGGTTTGCTCAATTATACGTGCAAGTTTCTGGCCGAGCGGGACGAGCCGGTAAGCAAGGCGAAGTGTTCTTACAAACCCACCATCCCGAGCACCCTCTGTTACTCACACTGCTTGAAGAGGGTTATCACGCATTTACCCAAGAAGCGATGGAAGAGCGTAGGGTCGCGATGTTACCGCCTTACACCAGCCATATATTGATACGCTCGGAAGATCACAATAACCAAGATTCACGTCAATTTCTGCAAAATGTGCGGCAATATATTGCTGAACATCCCCAAAGTGACGCGAAAATGTGGATCCTAGGCCCTTCGCCGTCGATTCAAGCCAAACGCGGTGGCCGATTCCGCTGGCAATTGCTATTGCAACACCCTTCCCGCCTTTATCTACAGCAGTTTATGACGAAGCGACTACCAGAAATTCTTCAACAGCCAGAAAGTCGTAAAGTAAAATGGAATATTGATGTTGACCCGACAGATTGTTAACTCATTACTCATGCTAAATGATTCATTTTATCTAACCATTTAACGTTATAAACCCTGCCAATATTTTCTTCGCAGTATGTTGATAACTTTGAATTATTTACCCTATAATGCTAAACAGCTAATTTGAGCGTTTTTTATACACATTGAGTTTCGTTTATCTTTTTGCCCTTAGCATTATTTTCAAAATTTGCGAAGCAGCTCTAAAAAATGATGCAAGTCACACTTTTTATGCAAACTAGGTAACAGATATTCTTGAGAAACCAATTAGAATAACCACTAATAATGACGTACTTGCGCCATTCAAAAAAAGCAAACGATTAAATCAATCTAAGGAAGGCGTTGTGGAAAGTAAAAAACACAATAACACGGCAACAATGAAAGATGTTGCTAGTGCCGCGGGGGTTTCGACAGCGACAGTATCTAGAACACTCATGAACCCGGAAAAAGTTTCTTTGCAAACACGCCAAAAAGTCGAACAAGCGGTGATGGATGTGGGCTATTATCCTCATAACCTTGCTAGAAGCTATAAGCGCAATGAATCAAAAACGATTCTAGTACTCGTTCCTAATATCCGTGACCCTTTCTTTAGTGATGTCGTGTGCGGAATTGAAGAAATCGCTGCTCAAGAAGGTTATTTTGTTTTGATTGGGGACTGCAAACACCAAGAAAAACAAGAAAATGCCTTTATTAATCTCATTATTACCAAACAAATTGATGGCATGGTCTTATTGGGCTCAAATATTCCCTTCGATATCTCAACTGAGGAGCAGAAAAACCTCCCTCCGATTGTGATGGCAAATGAATTTGCCCCTGAACTAAAACTGCCTACTGTACATATTGATAACCTCACCGCCGCATTTAATGCGACACATTATTTGCAAAAACAAGGCCATAAACTGATTGCTTGTATTGCAGGCCCTGACCATATGCCTTTAAGTCAATACCGTTTAGAAGGTTATAAAAAAGCTATGTTGCGCACAGGCGAAAAATTGCGTGAAAATTATATTATTCGTGGTGATTTTACCCATGAAGGTGGTGCAGAAGCGGTAAAAACATTAATGTCACTGCCTGAACCACCAACTGCAATCTTTTGCCATAGTGATATCATGGCAATTGGCGCGATGTGGCAAGCGAAAAAAATGGGTTTAACGCTCCCAGATGACCTTTCTTTTGTTGGTTTCGATAACTTAGAGCAAGCAAAGTACACCTTGCCAGCCCTAACAACCATCAACCAGCCTCGCGCTGAAATTGGTCATCATGCCATGCAGTTACTACTTGAGCAGATCCATGGACACAATGTTAACCCAGGTTCACGTCTCCTAGATTCTGATTTAATCATCAGAGAGAGCACAAAAGCGCCTAAAAGCTAGTCAAAGTTGCTCAGGTTAAGTAACATGTTAAGCCAAATGACGACGAACAATTGATAACTAGTGAATTAATAGCGTGGCACAAAAAGATTATGTAGCTCGAGGGCGTTCATCCGCCCGTAAAAAAAGCAAAGGTAAATCCAAGAAAGCACAAGGACTACCAATGACAACATTGGTTGTCGCTGTCGCGATTGTTGTGCTATTTGTTGGCGGCCTGTTTTACATCACCCAAAACAAAAAGGACACGCCGCAACCCCAAGTTGTCACACCAACAACACCGGGAAACACGCTTCCACCAAAACCTGAAGAGCGTTGGCGCTATATTAAAGAGCTCGAACGTCGTGGTATGGATTCGCCAAATATTCAACAACCAAGCACAGGCAATAATATTGTGCGCCCATCCGATTTAACACCTGAGCAGCGCCAGCTATTAGAACAAATCGATTCTGATAGACGCCAGCCTGTCACTAACTTGCAAGAAATCCCTGCAAACGGTAAACCGGTGCCGCGCTCCCAAGTGCTTATCAATGAGCCCGCTCAACCTATCGAGCCAGTACAACGTAAACCGGTGGTCAATACACCTACGAAGCCTGAGGCTCAATCACCTGCCCCCGCGGCTCAACCACAAACTGCACCCAGTACTAAACCGGCCAACAATTTGCAAAATATGATTGTTCAATGCGGTTCATTCCGTACAGCTGAACAAGCTGGGTCTGTACAAGCCACTTTGGCATTTTCAGGTATTGAAAGCCGTGTAAGTGCTGGTGGCGGTTGGCACCGTATTATTTTAGGCCCTTATTCCAAGCCCACGGCCGAAAAAATGCGTGACCGCGCAGCAGGTGCAGGTGTTTCTGGTTGTATTCTTCGAGCTTCTGGGGGTTGAAAAACCCCAGCGCCCCCCCCATGTACTGTTTTAATGTACTCATGAGCGGTACTTTGTGTCTTCAACCTAGTTCAAGTGATAGTTAATTAAACAACTATCACTTGAATTTAATCTTTTGAAAATCACATTCAACCGCATTCTTTTTTTGTAATAAAACCAGGGGCTAACTCATGACAACAATCGTAAGTGTTCGCCGTAATGGCCAGGTCGTAATTGGTGGTGATGGACAGGCGACGATGGGTAATACCGTCATGAAAGGCAATGTCCGCAAAGTTCGCCGTTTATACAACGACAAAGTCATTGCCGGATTTGCCGGTGGCACCGCAGACGCATTCACATTATTTGAACTGTTCGAACGCAAACTCGAACTTCATCAGGGTCATTTAACCAAAGCAGCCGTTGAACTTGCTAAAGATTGGCGTACCGACCGCATGCTTCGTAAATTAGAAGCCTTGTTAGCTGTCGCTGATGAACACACGTCACTGATCATTACGGGTAATGGCGATGTGGTTCAACCGGAAAACGACTTGATTGCCATTGGCTCCGGTGGCCCATATGCGCAATCAGCCGCACGTGCTTTGTTAGAAAATACAGACTTAAGCGCTAAAGAAATCGCTGAAAAAGCCCTCGCAATTGCAGGTGATATCTGTATTTACACCAACCATAACGTCAACTTTGAAGAAATTTCTTCAAAATCATAAGGATTGCTAGTATGTCCGAAATGACTCCACGCGAAATTGTCAGCGAACTCGACAATCATATTATTGGCCAAAATAAAGCCAAACGCTCTGTTGCGATTGCTCTGCGTAACCGCTGGCGCCGTATGCAGTTAAACGAAATATTACGTCACGAAGTTACCCCAAAAAATATTTTGATGATTGGCCCAACAGGGGTAGGTAAAACTGAAATTGCTCGCCGCCTTGCAAAATTAGCCAATGCGCCATTTATCAAAGTTGAAGCGACCAAATTTACTGAAGTCGGCTATGTTGGTAAAGAAGTTGACTCCATCATTCGCGATTTAACTGATTCAGCCGTTAAAATGGTGCGTTTACAGTCTATCGAGAAAAACCGCTACCGTGCTGAAGAAATGGCTGAAGAGCGTATTTTAGATGTGCTTATCCCACCAGCAAAAAATAACTGGGGGCAGTCTGAGCCAACAGATGAGCATTCTCCAGCTCGTCAAGCATTCCGTAAAAAATTACGTGAAGGCCAATTAGACGATAAAGAAATTGAAATCGAAGTCGCTGCCTCCCCTATGGGCGTTGAAATCATGGCGCCTCCAGGCATGGAAGAGATGACTAATCAGTTACAATCCATGTTCCAAAACTTAGCAGGCCAAAAGCAAAAACCTCGTAAGATGAAAATCAAAGAGGCATTCAAACTGCTCGTTGAAGAAGAAGCGGCTAAATTAGTCAACCCTGAAGAACTGAAAGAACAAGCGATTGAAGCCGTTGAACAAAATGGTATTGTTTTCATCGATGAGTTCGACAAAATTTGTAAGCGTGGTGGACAAAGCTCAGGCCCAGATGTGTCCCGTGAAGGGGTTCAACGCGATTTACTGCCATTAATCGAAGGCTGCACGATTTCCACTAAACACGGGATGGTCAAAACTGACCACATCCTGTTTATTGCTTCAGGTGCGTTCCAAGTTTCGAGCCCATCAGACTTGATCCCTGAGCTCCAAGGCCGTCTACCAATTCGCGTTGAGCTACAAGCACTAACAACGGAAGATTTTGTGCGAATTCTGACTGAACCAAACGCTTCATTAACTGAACAGTATAAAGCGTTGATGGCGACAGAAGGCGTGAATATCGAATTCACGACTGACGGCATTCGTAAGATTGCGGAATCAGCATGGCAAGTCAATGAGTCAACCGAAAATATTGGTGCTCGTCGCTTACACACGGTGCTTGAACGCTTAATGGAAGATATTTCTTTTGATGCCAGTGACCGTAACGGACAAACCATCCAAATCGATGCAGACTATGTCAAACAGCACTTAGATGAGCTGGTGGCAGATGAAGACTTGAGTAGATTTATTTTATAATCTTATTAATTATCTGGTTTTCATGTATCCTTAATATACATCGACTAAAGTGCAGCTTTTATCGCTGCACTTTTTTCTATTAAATATTCCGCCCATTACATTGAAAATATTCAGGTATCTCTCTATATGATGGGTCATTAAACTATCAAGAACACGTCTCTAAAGAGTTTGAATTATAGGTAACTGCATGCAGTCGACATCCACAACAATAAGTCGTAAACAAGCTTGGATTGAAAGTCTCCGCCCTAAAACCCTACCATTAGGGGTGATTGCGATTGTGACAGGCTCTGCACTCGCTTATTTAACGAATAATTTTAAATGGCCCGTCGCTTTATTAGCACTTATCACCGCGGGTTTATTACAGATTTTATCTAACCTTGCGAATGACTATGGTGATGCGGTCAAAGGCTCTGATACAGCTGAACGTATTGGTCCATTACGTGGCATGCAAAAAGGCGTTATCACGCAAGCGGATATGAAAAAAGCGCTGAAGCTCAATATTACGGCTGCCTGTCTTTCCGGCTTACTGTTAATTATTGTCGCCTGTGAAAAACCCGAGGATGCCATTGGTTTTGTCGCATTAGGGCTCATCGCTATCGTTGCGGCCATTACCTATACCGTCGGCAAGAAACCGTATGGCTACCTAGGGTTAGGGGATATCTCTGTCTTAATATTCTTTGGCTGGCTAAGTGTTATTGGGACTTATTATTTACAAGCAAATAGTTTTAATATCATCACTGTCCTACCTGCAACGGCGTGTGGGTTGCTCTCTGTCGCGGTATTGAATATCAATAATATGCGCGATATCGAAAACGATATTAAAGCAGGTAAAAATACCCTAGCAGTGCGCTTAGGCCCCCAAGGGGCTCGCGTTTATCACGCCATTATTATTGTTGCGGCTATTTTATGTTTGGCCTTTTTTAATCTAATTTATTTACACGGCTGGAGCGGTTGGCTATTTTCACTTGCCGTACCAATGCTGATGAACCATTTACGCCGTGTTCTGAGTGACCCAACGCCAGAAGGTATGCGTCCTTTACTGGAAAATATGGTAAAAGCGGCACTCGTGACCAACGTTTTATTCTCTATTGGCGTTGTAATGAGCAAATAATAATCACTATTTGTCGTTTTTTTGACTTTTTCCGCCTATTTTTAGGCGGGTAACTTTGCCAAGTACCGTTCAAAAGGGATATACTGGTTACCTCTTGCAGCAAAAAAGACCTAACTCCTATGAAATATGATACTTCCGAACTCTGCGATATTTACCAAGAAAGCGTTAACGTGGTAGAACCCCTTTTCTCCAACTTTGGTGGACGTACTTCATTTGGCGGTCAAATCATTACAGTTAAGTGTTTTGAAGATAACGGCCTAGTGTATGATTTGCTGGAAGAGGATGGCACAGGGCGTATCCTACTCGTTGATGGCGGCGGCTCTGTCCGTAAGGCACTCATTGACGCTGAAATTGCAAGGCTAGCCGTTGATAACCACTGGGAAGGTATTGTGGTTTATGGTGCAGTCCGTCAGGTAGATGCGCTGATGGAACTTGATCTCGGTATTCAGGCTATCGCTGCGATGCCTGCAGGTTGCCCTGATGAAGGTATCGGTGAAAGTGATATCCGCGTTAATTTCGGCGGCGTCACTTTCTTCTCAGGCGATTACCTTTATGCCGATAACACTGGCATTATCCTTTCTGAAGAGCCATTAATCCCGTCTGAGAACGACGATTTTATCGAAGATGACAATATCGACGCATAATCCGTTAAAAATTCTAAAAATAAGGGCTGCAAATTATTGCAGCCCTTATTTTTATACTCTAGAACATGAGGTGTGATGAAAGTTTCTCTAAATAATTCGTGTTGTAGGTAGGCGGCAAAGTCGATAAGACCCTAGGGGCATACATAAGTATGTGACTAGGGCGAAGAGACGAAGCCAACACCCTACAATGTGAGGCATAACAAACATTTCTCTAAATAATTCGTGTTGTAGGTAGGCGGCAAAGTCGATAAGACCCTGGGAGCATACATAAGTATGTGACTAGGGCGAAGAAACGAAGCCAACACCCTACAATGTGAGGCATAACAAACATTTCTCTAAATAATTCGTGTTGTAGGTAGGCGGCAAAGTCGATAAGACCCTGGGAGCATACATAAGTATGTGACTAGGGCGAAGAGACGAAGCCAACACCCTACAATGTGAGGCATAACAAACATTTCTCTAAATAATTCGTGTTGTAGGTAGGCGGCAAAGTCGATAAGACCCTGGGAGCATACATAAGTATGTGACTAGGGCGAAGAGACGAAGCCAACACCCTACAATGTGAGGCATAACAAACATTTCTCTAAATAATTCGTGTTGTAGGTAGGCGGCAAAGTCGATAAGACCCTAGGAGCATACATAAGTATGTGACTAGGGCGAAGAGACGAAGCCAACACCCTACAATGTGAGGCATAACAAACATTTCTCTAAATAATTCGTGTTGTAGGTAGGCGGCAAAGTCGATAAGACCCTAGGAGCATACATAAGTATGTGACTAGGGCGAAGAGACGAAGCCAACACCCCTACAACGCGAAGTATGACGAGAAATTACACTTCTTCCATCTTACCGAGCAAAGTCCGCAGACGCTCTTGCCAAGCTTGCTGCTCTTGTTTTAATTGTTCATTTTCACGCACTAATGAATCCGTACCTGATTTTGCGGTTTCAAGTTCTTGGCTTAACGCACCGTTTTTATCTTTTAGTTCATCGATTTCCATTTGTAACAGTGTGATTGTATCAATCGCTTGTTGTACTTTGGATTCGAGTTTCTCAAATACTTCAAATGACATAATTCTGGTCTCCCTTATCAGCTTTTACACGATTGTAAGTAGCATGATCCTCTGTGTCCAGTTCCTTCCTTCTGAATCGTAATAACCTTCATTAAAAAACACTGGTCAGATCACACCGCAAAGGTCGAATCCGTCACTATTTTTGATTGTTTTATTTCGTTTTGGTGATGTAACACACACTTTTCAATTTCGATATTTCTCGTTTATGTTCTTTAACGATAAATTTACAGTTAATGATTTTCGATTAGAAAATCTTAACTTAAAAAAACATTACAATATTTTTCATTTTCGTAGGATAGAAACGTATGAGCCAAATGACGACTACATCACTCACCGGTCAGTGCATCTCAGAGTTTTTAGGGACTGCGCTACTGGTCTTTTTTGGTCTAGGTTGTGTTGCTGCCGTTAGAATCGCGGGTGCACAACTAGGCTTATGGGAAATTAGTATTATCTGGGGCTTCGGCGTTGCTTTAGCCGTTTACCTCACCGCTGGCACCTCGGGTGCCCACCTAAACCCAGCCGTCACTCTCGCATTATGGCTGTTTGCGTGTTTTGATAGACGCAAAGTCGTGCCTTATATCATTGCCCAGATGCTAGGTGGCTTCTTTGCAGCCGCATTAGTCTACTCAATGTATTCCCCAGTATTTTTCGATTACGAGCAAGTCCACCATATTATTAGGGGCTCGCAAGAAAGCTTATTTACTGCAGGTGTTTTCTCAACCTACCCCGCCCCACAAATTAGCGTTCCACATGCATTTTTTATTGAAGTCATTATTGCAGCCATTCTTGTTTGCTTAATACTTGCGTTAACTGATGATGGCAACGGTGTCCCTCGTGGCCCACTCGCGCCACTGTTAATCGGTATTTTGATTGCCGTCATCGGTGGGTCATTTGGCGCGCTCACAGGGTTCGCACTCAACCCTGCTCGTGACTTTGGCCCAAAAGTTGTGGCTTATCTCGCAGGTTGGGGGGATATTGCCCTGACTGGTGGCCGCGATATTCCGTATTTCCTTGTCCCATTGACAGCACCTATTGTTGGTGGTCTGCTAGGCGCATTCGCCTATCGCAAACTGATTGGTCGCCACTTACCTTGCATGGTATGTGAAGAAGAGACCAAAACAGAAAAATTATCCGTTAAAAACACCAAATCCTCGGAACAGGCTTAAATTATGACAACTGAAACCACTATTGCGAAAAAGTATATTGTTGCACTCGACCAAGGCACAACCAGCTCACGCGCTGTTGTACTCGACCATGATGCAAATATTGTCAGTATTTCACAACGTGAATTCACCCAAGTTTATCCTAAACCAGGTTGGGTGGAACACGACCCAATGGAAATTTGGGCATCGCAAAGCTCAACACTTGTCGAAGTACTCGCTAAAGCGGATATTCGTACCGATGAAGTCGCTGGCATTGGGATCACTAACCAACGTGAAACCACCATCGTATGGGAAAAAGCCACAGGTAAGCCTGTTTATAATGCGATTGTATGGCAATGTCGTCGTACTGCTGATTTTTGTACGCATCTAAAACAAAATGACCGCGATTTAGAAGAGTATATTCGCCAAAATACGGGGCTGGTTGTTGACCCCTATTTCTCCGGTACCAAAGTAAAATGGATTTTAGATAATGTTGAAGGCGCACGTGAACGTGCTGAGAAAGGCGAATTACTGTTTGGGACGGTGGATACTTGGCTCGTTTGGAAAATGACACAAGGGCGTGTTCATGTCACCGACTACACCAATGCCTCTCGAACTATGTTATTCAATATCCGTAACCTTGAGTGGGATGACAAAATTCTCAAAGCGCTCAATATTCCACGTGCAATGCTCCCTGAAGTACGCCCCTCTTCCGAAGTCTACGGGCAAACCAATATTGGGGGGAAAGGTGGGACTCGTATCCCAATTTCAGGGATGGCGGGAGACCAACAAGCCGCGCTATACGGCCAACTGTGTGTAAAACCGGGTATGGCTAAAAATACCTATGGAACAGGTTGCTTCTTACTACTAAATACAGGGGAAACCGCTGTACGCTCAAACCACGGGTTGTTAACGACCATCGCTTGTGGGCCGAGAGGCGAAGTCAATTATGCCCTTGAAGGTGCTGTATTCGTGGGCGGAGCATCTATTCAATGGCTGCGTGATGAACTGAAATTGATTGATGAATCGACAGACTCAGAGTACTTTGCCACTAAAGTGAAAGACAGTAATGGCGTGTATGTTGTTCCCGCCTTTACAGGCTTAGGCGCACCCTATTGGGACCCGTATGCGCGTGGCGCTATTTTTGGCCTAACGCGTGGTGCAAACCGCAACCACATCATTCGTGCAACCTTAGAGTCCATCGCTTATCAAACCCGTGATGTACTTGATGCAATGCAAGCAGACTCTGGTGAGCGCTTAAAAGCACTGCGGGTTGATGGGGGCGCTGTCGCCAATAACTTTTTAATGCAATTCCAGTCAGATATTTTAGGTACCCCTGTTGAGCGTCCTGAAGTGCGAGAAAGCACCGCATTGGGCGCCGCTTACCTTGCAGGTTTAGCCGTTGGTTTCTGGAGTAATCTTGATGAGTTACAGAGCAAGGCGACCATTGAGCGTGTATTCAAACCAGGTATTGAAACGACGGAACGTAATTTCAAATACGAGGGATGGAAAAAAGCCGTAGCACGCGCCCAAGAGTGGGAAGACCGCGGCTAGTCTATTTTTAACCGCCTTTATTTTTAATCACCCAAGGCCATATAAATTATATGGCCTTTTTTATTTTATCCCTACAAGTATGACTTTCTTCTAATAACTAATTAGTTAATCAATGAAAATGCAGTTATTAAAATAATAATAAATTAGACCGTTTTTTTGAGTTTATTTAGAATAACATTCCAATGAAATTCGAAATTAACCCTCAAAAAATGGATTTTGGTAATGGATAACCTTAAAATATTTGCTGATGAAATACAGCAAGGTAACTTACAACTAGGATGGTATAAAAAAGGGAGAGTGGCAATTATTCGGCAAGATACCACCTTGATAAATGCATTAAAGGATAACCCTGAACAATCAGCTGACGGCGAAAAAGCATTTAAGTTATTCAGTTGGTTAAGTGATAAGCCCCGTTTAGCGGGTGAAAATAAAAAAACCTATATATTAAGTGCGCTCGGCACTAAAGATTTCTCCGGCTTTAGTTTCCATACGAAGCAAAATTTGTTTGTTGAAAGTTTTAATTCACCCCACGAATGGATTGATGGAGAAACCAGAGCACAGGCTCAGCTCGCTGATTTATTATTACCAAGTGGGCAATGGCATCGCCATTATAGTATCGTCGTCTTACCCGAAAATGCCAATGACAAACAAGTCGAGCTCATTCGCCATTGGTTAGAACTCACAGGCGGGAGTTTATTGATAGTCAAAGATAAACACAAAAAACCATCAGCTTCTACTCAACAACTCATTGATGAACTTCGCCCAGTAGAACGCATTGAACTAACCAATAACACCTTAGACAATCATAACTTCCAGCAAGCCATCACCCTACCACCCCATTCAATAAACTCATTGAAGCTAACCGATGAATTACGGAATAACAGCCAATATTTCTCAATATCTATAGAAAATACCAAGTATAACAAGACGTTGTCTTTACATAACATCCCAATTACAGAAACGTCGTCTTGGCAACAGATTGCCCATTCCATCGAAACTGATGTTAATAAAATGATGGCAGTAAATCAGCTTCCTGCAGTTAAAATCCACTATGAAAAGAATACCTTAAAACTTGTCGGTGAAAATATCATTTTTCGCCAATTCCAATTGAAACAAACAAAACAGGCAATTTCTCGATATAATACGCAAGAAAGCGTTCCTCAAGTTCTACCCATTTTAGTCGCCGAAAACCCAGATGAGCTTCCTGATCAGTTAGTTGTGGGTGCCATAACAGGAAAACTGCCAAACAATTCTTATATTAAGGGTTACAAAATTCTTGAGCAGCCTAAATTTGGCCGACTAACACTAAATAACGCCACCAATGAGTGGCAATATATTGCCGATAACGCAAAATTTGAAACCCACTCAGATCAATTTGATTTTATCGGCATGCTACCTAATGGGCAGCAATCACAGCCACTTTCCATTCAGTTACAAACTGAAAATGCACCGCAACTCCGCATTCCAGGAAAGCGTACCTTTTCTGTTCCAGACCCCATTTACCATGAACCTCAACGACGTTACAACCCCACACCAAGCGATATGAAAGTTCATAATATTCAACTTGCACAGACTCACTTGCAAAATATGGCGGATAAACATATGAGCTTAACGGCTAATCGCTGGGCACTATTGAATGTGGAGATCACCAGCGAAACGGCGGCGAAATCGCCTAATATTGAAGCCATCGTCAGTAACAAAGAAAGAAAAATAATAGGTCGAGTGAGACTCACTGGCCCAAATCATTTGCCAAAAACATTAACCGCGTTTCCCCAACAGATGAATGTCTCAGCGCAAAATTGGCATCAGCAACGCTTTACAGCACCGATAAAAGGTGAGTGGATACAACCGGATATCAACATCGTAATCACGGTTAATGGCAAACCCATTGTCACCGAAGAAACCAACCAATATGGTTTGTTCTCCCCAAATGTTACCCTTGATAACCACTTAATTGTTCATGTTGATAGCCACAGTTTATACCAACAAGGGCATGGTATTTATTCATACTCCCCGCTCAGCTGGGGCAAAGAAGCGGCAACAATCTTACCAATCGGGCAACTCACACTGTATAGCGCACCTGCCACAGTAAGTCGCCCTAGCTTAACGCCATATTTTAGCTCTTCCAATAGTAAAGCCATCCCTCTTATTCATCCTCATTATGATAACCCTGAAGAAATTGGTTACCACCCCAGCGCACAAATTTATTGGGCTTACAATAATAGTAAGAAATACCAAACGACTAACAATGCTAATTCTGACTATCAATATACCGCAGTTGAAATTTTGCCTTCGAGTGTTGGCACTGCGCTATTAGGACTAGCATCACCTAACCACGGTGGCGGAGTTCATGAACCTAACGTGATGTTTCATGAAGTTTTTGGTCACGGCCTTGGCTTGCCTCATACCGATATGAAAGATCGCAATAATCAACCAACATACCCTTACAGTTATTATAGTCACGGTAAAAACCCAGCCTATAACCAATCTAGGCAATATTATGTCACTTATCACGATCTCCACAGTCACTTACAACAAGCCATGCCAACCATGCTTTCCAGCTTTGTTCCCTTTCGAAGTGGTGCTTATGATGCCTTTTTGCCTCACGCGGATGCCTATAACCAAAAAATTCACCAATTTTTAAGTGGAAGAGTACGCTGGCAAAATAATAAAACGAAGGGGGAAGATACCGAAGATGGCGGGTTTGCAGGTGACGGTTTTTATCAGCGCTGGGATCAAACCAACAAACAATGGGTTACACTAACCCAACAGAATTACGCTGAGTATTATAAACTAACGCAAATTGAACAATTTCCTCATCAGCGCGATGTCCCGATTTATTGGATACAGCACCAATTTACTAAAATGGCGGATAATTCCCTTCATCCTTATAGCACTATCACCGTTGATCGCACCATAGGAAACCTCCCCGCTGACTACCATAATCTAAAAACGGGCGGTGGCCGCCCATATGATATTTATGGTGACTATGCATTAACTGTCACTTATGCGACTCCAAATGGGTTATTAACCGAGGTATTACAAATTCCACACGCAGTGAGCTTCAATATTGCAGATAAAGGCGAATTGGTTCAGTTCATTGTACATGAATTAAACGACAAAAAAGAGATGGGTTCGTTGCTCTCTCACTACAGCAACCCAGATTCATTAGCGAATCGTCTATTTGCAGAGCATGATGGCCAAACAGTACCTAACCAATTGTTACTCGATAATTATTGGCAGGGTGCCCCTATTTACTGGGCTGTAACAGAAGAAGGCTTAATTGATTTTTCGACAGGTAAAGTCAACACCGACAAAATCACCTCAAGCAGTGCGCTCTACGCGAAATGGGTTGAAAATGGCCGCCTACATCAACAATATTTTTCATTATCTGACCCATTTGGTCAAAAACAGCAAGTTGATACTTCTTTGAATTTTATTGCGCTCAATCACCTTGATACTCACGCATTACAAAACTCACCGATACCGAATCTGCTTTGCCACACCGCTGATCAGCGTTTAATCGCAGACGTAAATTTCGAACAAACCGTTGATATTACTCACTTAAACTTACCAGATGGCCAGTACTCTTTTTGGGTCACACTAAGGACAAGTGATGCACAAAAACACGTTCAAGAAAATGCACCAGCAGAAGAGTGGTATTTTTCCGTACAGCAAAATCAGTTAACCATAAAAGGCACAATAGACAGTACCCCTGAACTACAACTGGATGGAATACTCATTCATATCGACCAACACTTGCAGGACAATGCGGCTCCAACATTAGTTTGGCTCCAACAAAACAACCAAAACCCTGTAGGACAATTAGCAGAGAATACAGAATTTCTCGATCACAACCGACCGGTAATATTTAATTCAGGAGTCATTTTGCCAGAGTTAATATCATCAATCCCCGAAGAGGAACCGGTTTCCTTGTATTCATCGGTGCTATCAATTCCGCAACTGAAACCAGCGGATATACTACTCAGCGCGTAATCTAAAGGTCAGTCTGTCTTTTTACAGCCTGACCTTCTTCCCATTAGACAGTCCGTTCTGAATGCGCCATTCGTTTAGCGAGTGGTAACCAGCACAGTAAAATGAGTACCGACATTAAAAACATCAACAACCCAAGGCTAAACTGTCCGTTCTGTGGTAACAACGCAGAAACCCAAGTTGCAACGCCTGAGCCGACATTTTGCAAGCCACCAACGAGTGCGCCCGCTGCGCCTGCCAAATAAGGGAAAGGCTCCATTGCCCCTGTCGTTGCTAAAGGAAATAACATGCCTGCACCAAAGAAAAACACCGCTGCGGGTACTAATAATGTCCAGGTATTCATAACGCCAAACCAACCTGGCACCCACATCATAAAACCAGCCAATAAACAAACAAGCACTGAATGCCACATCAAATTATAAAACGTTTTTCCCTCTCGTCCCGCATACCAAGCACCAAAAAAAGCGGCAGGAATAGGCAAGATAAATAAAATACTCACGGTGATGCTATTTAGCCCCAATACACCGCCCATCAATACACCACTACTGGCCTCAAAGACCGCTATCCCAGCTAACGCTCCCACTAACATAGCAAGGTAAGAGAGAAATGAGCCACTCGATAATAATTCCCGATATGATGCGATCATTTTATGTTTTTCAGGTGAAACAGGGCGTGTTTCTGGTAACCAACGATACATACTTAATAATACAGAAGCACCTAAGACAAAAAGGAAAATATAACAAGCATGCCACCCCCAGAAATGGGCCAATATTCCGCCAAACATTGGAGCCAATAATGGGCTTACTAATATACCCATATTTAATAAGCTATTTGCATAACGCAACGCGGTACCTTTATATAGGTCACGAGGCATGGTTCTTGCCATCACACCTGCTACACCGGTTCCTAGCCCTTGCAACCCACTAGCCATAGTAAGTACATTTAGCGTTGGCGCCAAAATTGCTATAGTCGTTGAAAATAAGAAAATAGTTAAACCGGTTAAAATAACAGGTCGACGACCTATTCGGTCAGATAGCGGCCCATAAACTAACTGCGAAAAACCATAAGAAAATAAATAAGCCGCCATCACTTGTTGAACAGCACCAGAGGGCTCATTAAAATAAGCGGCAATTTCAGCAATGACAGGGACATAGATCGTTTGTGTCATTTGGCCGACCGCAGCCAATGCAATTAACATTAACAGCAAATTAAAATGTTCCAGCTTTCTCATTTTTCTCTCAAATACATCCAATAATTCAAATACACCTATTTCAGACACAAAATAACGCTGCATTATTTCATTGTAATAATGCAAAATTATTTAGAGGCTTAATTATCAATATAAAAATACCGCTTTACGCGTTTATGCCATTTTAAATAGACTTTGTGTCATTTTAAATAAATAGCAAATAATGCGCTTTGCTTGAGTGTGACTAAGATAACAAAAGCCACCAACTTTTCGTAGTAGTGCGACATTTTATATTTTTCACCAATGGCAGTAATATTCGCCAGCATTGTCAACATAACTGTACATTGAACTTTAAAACAGACCAATATTAAGAATAAAACACTGGAACACATTATCGATAAGCATAAATAATGAACTGTTTTAGTATTAAATCCTAGTGCACTAGACTTTGGCTCATTTATATCAAAAATGAGTTATTTTTAAGATAGTCGATTTTCAAATATGAAGAGGTGGGATTTATGGCAAATTGGGTAACAGGAACAGTGATTGATACCAAATTTTGGACTGATTCATTATTCAGCCTTGTCATCAAGGCCCCGATTAAACCTTTTATCGCAGGGCAATATGCCAAACTTGGGCTAGAGATCGAGGGAGTACGTGTTCAGCGAGCATACTCTTATGTCAACGCCCCCAGTGATAACCGACTTGAATTTTATTTTGTCATCGTCCCCGGAGGTAAACTTAGCCCAAAACTCGCGCAATTAAAACCGAATGATACATTGCAGATCACGGATGAAGCCACGGGTTTCTTCGTGCTAGACGAAATACCCGAATGTAAAAATTTATGGATGTTATCTACAGGTACCGCAATTGGGCCTTTTTTGTCCATCTTACAGGAGGGTAAAGACCTTGAGCGCTTCGAAAAAATTGTTTTACTTCACGCTGTTCGTTATGAGAAAGATTTAAGTTATTTACCCTTAATGAAAAAGTTGGAACAACAATACCAGGGGAAACTGAAGATTGTCACCGTAGTAAGTCGGGAACAATGTGCGGGTTCATTATATGGCCGGGTTCCAGCTTTAATTGAGGGTCATGAACTCGAAAATACTGTTGGCCTAACGCTTTCGCCTGACACCTGTCACGTCATGTTGTGTGGCAACCCTGAAATGGTCAGAGACACTCGTGATACACTGAAAAATAGCCATGGGATGGTTAAACATTTACGCCGCAAGCCCGGCCATATCTCTAGTGAACAATATTGGTAATGTCATACACTACCCTGAGGCATCTTCAGGGTAGCATTTATGCTATATGGTATTAACGCTATAAATAATCTACCGTTTCTGTTTCTTCACCATAGTGATTAACACCCTCCATTCCCACAAAAGCCCCGCAATCGAGTACCATTATCATAGTAATTAATAATGGTAAGAAACGCCCGATCCCCCATTGCCATACAGGTTCAAACTGGCTGACATCAATTGAAAAAAGCGCAAATGCCAATAAAATTAATGCAAACCATCCCCCCGATTTTCCACGGTCGTGCAAACGCTTCACAAAGATAGCCGCCAAAGGGTAAAGTAGTAAAATAAATAACGAGATAGTAAGTGTTTCAGAGAATAGCAGTGTATTTTGTAACAGGGCGACTATGGTCATTAAAATAAAAATGACCGCAATACCTACCCAAAATGGCCGGCGACCGATACGGCCTTTAAAGGAAAAAGCCCATTGTTGTAATGTCATTACCTATAATCCTGATACAATGTGGAAAACTAAAAATGAGTGGCTCAAAAATGACCCAAACTTTATTTCGCTCTGTATACGCCATCATAACCATTTTTGTGCTTAGTGCGCCACAACTGGCTTTTGCTCAGAAAGTCCCCACTTTGCCAGATACCGATTTCAAAGTCGCTTATTTAGCCCCTGACGCTCCCTCTTTTGCACTGACTATTCCTGAGCTGCGCAATCAATTCAATCATGCCTATAAAGATTTATATCTCCATGAATATAAAGTTATTACAAGTCAGGATATCTCCGCGCCCTATATTCGCGCAGCTTCTCGTATTAACCAACAGATATACTCCTCAGCAGTGCTAGAGCGTGGTAGTGAAAAAATTAAAAGTTTACAGATCACATTGCTACCGTCTGATAACCCACAAGAAAACCAAAAAAACCGGCAATTAATGGAAAGTTATACCATGGCAATGGTCCGTATATTTTCCCCTGACGTTTCGCTGGATAAAGCCCCTGAGCTTACGGAAGCCTTAAATAAATTTATTGCCAATAATAGTACAACTCACGCGGAAGAAACTCGATTAGGTGCGTTGAGATATATTTTAGTAAAAAGTGACAATAATGTGCTTACTTTTGCTGTTGAACCGATTAAGCTAGAACAACAAACACCCTAAACTGACTGTGATCACGCTCTAAGAACAAGCATGATAAAAAGCAAAGCTATTATTATCCATTGTTCTTATAATGCAGAAGGTGAATGGCGACAACATTGTCACGTTGCGCGTATAATATCAACGTGTGATGAATAACTTATTGATTAATCATTCAAACTCTCTGGTTGGAGGAAACAACATGCGACATCCATTGGTAATGGGTAACTGGAAACTAAATGGCAGCACACAGATGGTCAATGACCTCATCGCTGGCTTGCGTAATGAACTCAGCAGCGTTGATGGCTGTGGTGTGGCTATTGCACCACCAGCACTTTATTTGACCCAAGCTAAACATGCGTTAGCAGGCAGCCGTATTGCATTAGGTGCACAAAACGTTGACGTTAACCTATCAGGTGCATTTACAGGTGAAACCTCTGCTGAAATGTTAAAAGATGTTGGCGCCAAATACATCATTATCGGCCACTCAGAGCGTCGTACCTATCACAACGAAAGTGATGAATTTGTCGCTAAGAAATTTGCAGTATTAAAAGAACAAGGCCTGATCCCAGTACTGTGTATTGGTGAAACTGAAGCTGAAAATGAAGCTGGTAAAACCGAAGAAGTCTGTGCTCGCCAAATTGATGCCGTATTAAATTCTTTAGGTGCAGAAGCTTTCGAAGGTGCCGTTATCGCCTATGAGCCAATCTGGGCTATCGGTACAGGTAAATCAGCAACACCTGCACAAGCACAAGCAATCCATAAATTTATTCGTACTCATATTGCGAAAAAAGATGCAGCCATTGCTGAACAAGTGATCATCCAATATGGTGGCTCTGTTAATGCTAGCAATGCAGCTGAGCTATTCACTCAACCAGATATCGATGGTGCTTTAGTGGGTGGAGCTTCTCTGAAAGCTGACGCTTTTGCTGTGATTGTTAAAGCGGCTGCTGAAGCAAAAAAAGCAAAATAAGGTTACTTTAATACCTTGAGATTAACCGCCAATATTGGCGGTTTTTTTGTTTTTATTACCTTTATTATTTATGAAAATTTTATATCAATAACCTTATTCCCATCAAAAATTAACAGAAAACAATTACCACCAAACAATATAATTAGAATCTAATTTTTAAAAAAACAAATAAAAATTAATTAAGTTCAAAATAAATTAATAAACGAATGATTAAGAATACAGAAAAAAACTATTAATAAAAATATTCACCCATTTGAAATAAAATAAAAACACCATATATAACAATGCATTAATCTTATTTTTAACTTCATCTTATCTATACCATTCATCCTCTATTAAATAATAACGGTAGACAACCTATAAAAGTTAATTCACATTTAATCTCGCTAATCGCTCAGCTAGATAATTAACATTAATAACTTTTACCTTGAAGGATAAATATGAAATATATAGTTGGTTTAATCTATAGCATCATAATTATATTCCCTACAATTTGTTTTTCTGAATTAAACGATGACTCTTGGCGAGTGAATACTAATATTTATTTGGAAATAGAAGAATACCAAGGTCAACGTGATTCATTTAAAAATAGAGTCTACGATAAAATCAGCACGGTTGGGCAATTAAAGCTATACAACCCTAAATCTGACTGGCGCTTTACCCTAGATCATCGTGAATCCTTAAGGAATCATGGCCGCAATTTCTCAACTTCACGAGATTCTTACATTCGTAACCGCACGCAAATTGATGCTATCAAGCAAATTATCAACACCCCAAAATCAGACTTAGAGCTTGGTTTTCGTTACAGAAAAGAGTCAAACGATGTGGAGCCTAACAGCAAAGCACGTTCTTCGAATCGTTTATATGGTTTAACCCCAGCCGGTGAATACCGCTTCAACGATAATTGGTCTTTTAACTTTTGGCTCTCTTATTTTTATTACAGTAATTATTTCAATGACAGCAGCCATGAAGCAGAAACTGAATATGGCGTGACTTATAAATATTCAGATGCATTAAAAGCAAAACTCACTGTTTATATTGATAATCAATGGGATAAACATTTCAGCACCCGCTTTTTACAATCACAAGTTCGCGCTTA
Organism: Providencia rettgeri; assembly: GCF_023205015.1. Taxonomy (NCBI): domain Bacteria; kingdom Pseudomonadati; phylum Pseudomonadota; class Gammaproteobacteria; order Enterobacterales; family Morganellaceae; genus Providencia; species Providencia rettgeri. Next base: position 4,328,461 of record NZ_CP096258.1, read on the forward strand.
CTTACCCATTACCATTAAACCCAACTGGAAAATTACACCGTATGTACGCTATTTCTTACAAGAAAATACCTATGACAAAAATAATTATTTAACTCAGGAAATTAAAAATGGCTTCCGCATTGGCTCCCGCGTGGAATACAAAGCTACGCCATCTCTCACTTTATGGAGTGAACTCGCCTATGAGCCTTCAACATGGAAATCGCCTAAAAAGAATGGGATCACGTCAGGGTATGATAATAAGCAAACCCTATATCTCGGTAAAATCGGCGTAAAATATCAGTGGTAATTTTTAGTTTGCAACTAACTTAGTTCACAGGGAAATACCTGAAAATACAATACTCAAAATAGTTCGTGCTGTAGCTAGGCGGCAAGAGCAGCTAATCCCTAGGAGCATACACCAGTATGTGACTAGGGTTATCGAGCGTCGCCAACAACGCTACAGTACAAAATATGGCAAGGGGATAATACTCAAAATAGTTCGTGCTGTAGCTAGGCGGCAAGAGCAGCTAATCCCTAGGAGCATACACCAGTATGTGACTAGGGTTAGCGAGCGTCGCCAACAACGCTACAGTACAAAATATGGCAAGGGGGTAATACTCAAAATAGTTCGTGCTGTAGCTAGGCGGCAAGAGCAGCTAATCCCTAGGAGCATACACCAGTATGTGACTAGGGTTAGCGAGCGTCGCCAACAACGCTACAGTACAAAATATGGCAAGGGGGTAATACTCAAAATAGTTCGTGCTGTAGCTAGGCGGCAAGAGCAGCTAATCCCTAGGAGCATACACCAGTATGTGACTAGGGTTAGCGAGCGTCGCCAACAACGCTACAGTACGAAATATGAAGAGTATTAGCGTCGAATGATTTCGTCGAACACCCCCCCATTCGCAAAATGCGTTGCCTGCGCTGATTGCCAACCACCGAAACTATCGTCTACCGTCAGCAATTTAAGCTTAGGAAATTGTTGTTGGTATTTATTGGCGACCTCTTGGTTTCGTGGACGATAATAGTTTCTCGCTGCAATTTCCTGACCCTCTACAGAATAAAGGTGCTCTAAGTAAGCTTCGGCAACAGCCCTGCGGTCGCGTTTATCGACAGTTTTATCAACAACAGCGACAGTTGGCTCAGCAAGAATCGAAATACTTGGCGTTACTATTTCAAACTGCCCGCTTTCCCCTAACTCATTGATAGCTAACAACGCTTCATTTTCCCAAGCAATTAATACATCACCTATGCCGCGTTCAACAAAACTATTGGTCGCACCACGAGCCCCTGAATCGAGTACTTCCACATTTTGATAAAGTTGTTTAACAAATTGCTTTGCTTTTTCAGGGTCTTGCTGGTTTTTATCTAACGCATATCCCCATGCCGCTAAATAATTCCAACGTGCTCCGCCTGAGGTCTTAGGATTCGGTGTCACCACAGAGATGTCTTTGCGGACTAAGTCATCCCAGTCTTTAATATTTTTCGGGTTATCTTTACGAACGAGAAAAACGATAGTCGATGTATAAGGCGCTGAGTTGTCAGGAAGTTTTTCTATCCAGTTGTTATCTATACGGCCACTTTGTGCAATGGCATCAACATCATAGGCTAAAGCTAACGTCACAACATCGGCTTCTAACCCATTCACGACTGATATAGCTTGCTTACCAGACCCCCCATGAGACTGACGAACAGTGACTGTATCCCCCGTTTTCTTTTTCCAATAATCACTAAATTCCTGATTATATTGCTGATAAAACTCACGAGTCGGGTCATAAGACACATTCAGTAATTGAATGTTTTTCGCCCATGTTCCTGTCGCTAATAGCAATAATAATGCTGTGGTGAATTGTGATTTTGTTACCTGCCATGAACGCACCATCGGACTTTCCTCATTAAATTTATGATAAGGAGAGGCTGACAGATAGCACCAGTTACGGGAAATAATTAAAAAGAAAAACTTATGCTTATGGGGAATAATTAAAAAGAAAAACTTATGCTTATGGGGAATATATGAACAGGAAAGGGGGAGGTTTAAGTTGTGACTAGGCGGCAAACGAGGATAGCTCGGGGATCATATATAAGTATGTCACTAGGGTTAGTGAGCTTAGCCGACCCCCTGCAGCTTGAAATATGACAAATATCCATCTCAAGTTGTAGGTAGGCGGCAAGCAAAGCTAATCCCTAGGGGCATACATAAGTATGTGACTAGGGTTAGTGTGCGTAGCCAACCCTCCTACAGCTTGAAATATGACGAAGATTTTAGTACAGCTTCTTCGCCGTATCAAACCAATCCTTCTTAAAGACACGCTTCATATTCATAACCGCATCAATAATATCATGATGAACTAACTTCTCGTTTTGAATACCAACGCAGCGCCCACCGTAACCTTCCAGTAGAAGTTGGATGGAATAAGCCCCCATGCGTGATGCCAAAATGCGGTCATAAGCAACCGGAGAACCACCGCGTTGGATGTGACCCAGAACTGTTGCACGTGTTTCGTGATGGGTTTCCTGCTCAATATATTTCGCTAATTCACCAACGTCACAAACGTGCTCGGTAATAGCGACAATCGCATGACGTTTACCTTTTTCAATACCACGTTTGATTTCAGATAACAGTTCTTCACGGTCAAAAGCCATTTCTTGTTCAGGTAACACTAAGAACTCACAACCCCCAGCGATCGCAGCAGATAGCGTTAAATCGCCGCAATAACGGCCCATCACTTCAACAATAGAAATACGTTTATGAGAAGTCGAGGTATCACGGAGGCGGTCAATTGCCTCAACAACGGTTTCGAGCGCGGTGAAATAGCCGATAGTGTAGTCCGTACCAGCAACGTCATTATCAATCGTTCCCGGTAAACCAATACATGGGAACCCAGCTTCCGTCAGCGATTTAGCCCCCAAATAAGAACCATCACCGCCGATAACCACTAATGCATCAATATGATTTTTCTTCAGATTATCGAATGCAACTGCACGCACTTTTTCATCACGGAATTGCGGAAAACGAGCTGAGCCTAAGAAGGTACCACCACGGTTAATCATATCCGACACACTATACCGGTCTAATTGCTTCATGCGGTTTTCATATAGGCCAAGGTACCCATCAAAAATACCCATGACTTCTAAACCTTCACCTAGCGCTGCACGAACCACGCCACGGATTGCTGCATTCATGCCTGGCGCGTCACCACCACTCGTTAAAACCCCAATTCTTTTAATCTGCTTGACCATGATGACCTCTGATTAATGAATATAAAATTGCAAATCGATAAAACCGTTACGCAGCTAATCTTCTAAACGCTAATTATGCTGATTTACTAATGCTGAATTGATTCACCTGACAGCATAATACGGCAAAGAGTGAATTATGCATCTGCTTTCCATCAAGCTTTTATGTTTTATTGTGATCCAGTTTACATAATTCTAGCCGATCACCCCAATAGGTAAATCTTTCAATACAAAAAAAACCCTAGAGTACCAACTAAAGCGGATCACCCTAGTTAAATCTTAGTTTGGAATAAAAATTAAGTACTGATGATAACACTTAAATTCCTTCGATGCTGTACCTATAAAACAAAAGGAAATCCCCATTTGGTGCTCTTTTGATTAACGAACAAAAAAACTGATTAACAAAGTAACGCCGAAATAGTGTCTCAATTCAATAATCCTTAGCCGCAACAGGGTGAACAAAATGGCGCATTAAAGGTGGTAACCCAGACCAAATAACCAATCCATCAAGATGGCTAGGATTGGCGCAATAAATACGCGAGTTCATTGACGGTTGGTACCCCTGCGCGTGCAAACATCCGTTAATAAATAGCAAGTTACCGATAACAGCATGCCCATTCCCTTCGTTAAAAGAGAAATTTTATGCACTTTTTCTATCTTTTTTATTGCTAACGTTTTATCAATCGAAAAGTTGCAAAATTACAAAAAAAATCGAATGTCATTTAATTAAACAAGATAGAGAGTCGCTTACAGGGGCACAACAGGGTAAGTTCTGATTTGTAATATAAGAAAAGTAATATTGAGATAAACAGCAGGAAATAAGTAATTGGTGTAGCAATATATCATCACATTACTACACCAGAACGACATCTAACTAACATCAATAATTAAATATTATTTTTTGTCAGCGGCAATACGATCACGGATGTTTTGTGCGCGCTCGCTTGATGGTGGGTGAGAATCAAACATACTTGTTTCACTGCTACCCATTTTCGCTAATTTTTCAAAACCAGTAACTAAACCTTCAGTTTTAACACCGCGTTTTTTCAGTAAATCATAAGAGAAGTTATCTGCTTCGCTTTCTTGGTGTTGAGAGAACTGTGAGTTGATCAGTTTTTCACCCAGAGCAGCAACTTGTGATGCACTCAGTTGCTCGACAACGCCACCCGCCGATGATGCAGCGGTACGTGCAGCAACCGTTGCATAAGCAACTTGCATTGCTTTACGTGTATGGCCTAATGCAACGTGGCCCATTTCATGACCTAATACACCTTCAACTTCATTATCATTCATCACATCCATCAAACCGCTGTATACACGTACACAACCATTTGCCATCGCCCATGCGTTTACATCGCTAGTCATATAAACTTTATAGTTTACTGGGGTGCCATCAACTTCGTTACCCAGTGCTTTTGCGATTTTATCTAAACGTTTGGCATATTTGCTGGACGCTGGTGCGATTTTGTTTTGCGCATCCATTTCTTTACATGATTCATCACTGAATTTCTTAACGTCTGCATCACTGAGTGTAGCTGCTTGGAATAATTGCATACCTGAGTTAGTCAACATCCCTTGATCTAAATTTTTACAACCCGTTAAAATGACAGCAGAAACAGCAACTGCCACAAGCGCTTTCATCTTCATAGAACATTTTCCTTTAGTATATAGGTCTTATTTTTAATGACGTTAAAGACTATGAATTCTGCGGAAAATAACAATAGGAATAAAGCCATAATTATCCTATATATGAATTTGATAATGTTTTTATTAAAATTGCAAAATAGACAGAATATTATTCCAATAAAAAGCACAATACCAATGACGTATAAATATTCCTTAAAAACAGGGAAACTTAACTACTTAATAAATAACTCAATAATGCAAAAATCATTTTCTGTATTTTGTTCCACAATAAATTGTAAAGCTTCACTATTTTCTTTGATAATTAGAGTCTCAAAGGGCTGTAAATAAAAGGAATCGGCATTAATTGTTACACCCAAATTAGGCGTAATATTAAAAATTAGTATCTCACTTGCGCCACTCACCCAAGAATTAATGAACGCGGTATTCACCCATTGTAGGCGAGCTTGATATTTTTCTGGGTTATAGATGACATTAAAATCCCGAATTGCACCTTGAACGAGTTCCGCATAAACGTCGCTTTCCCCATTAAAAGCAAAAAATTCTTTTTGCTTTAAGGTCACCGCTGGTTTCTTATCTACATGCAAAATAAGTCCCTCGCCTTCCAATACGCCAATAATACGTTGTCGATTTTGGAAAAACGAAAATGCTCCCGCGGTTTTAACATCGGCAATCGACACTCGCCAATCAAAATCATCTAAACCTTCACCATGACTGCGTGCCAATTCAAGTGTCGACCCTTGGCCATTTTTCCAAGGCATATTGCGATAATCTTGCGTCGTTAATATCTGAGTCATAAAGAGAGCCCTACTTTGGTGGATACATTGTTTTTATAATGAGCTTAGCTAATGACTAACCTAATCATAGATAAGCTATTTTTTTAGATACTCTTAAACTGTAGCTTTAATCCGAGAGAATTAACGATTTTTATAATCGTCATAAATGTTGGATTTCCCTGTCCTGATAGCGCCTTATATAAACCTTCACGACTCATTCCAACTTCTTTAGCTAATTGGCTCATATTTCTTGCCTTTGCAATATCACCAAGTGCAGCGAGAACTAGACTAGGGTCACCTTCCTCTAAAATTTCGTTTAGATACATCTGTATTTCTTCTTCACTGTTTAAATACTCAGTGATATCAAATTCTTTTAATTTAGTATTCATAGTTCCCCCTCAACTTCACCAAAAAGGAGTTTAGCTTTATGGATATCCTTCTGTTGCGTTGCCTTTGTCCCACCACAAAGTAAAATTACAATAACATTGTTTTTCTGCTTTAGGTAAACACGATACCCTTGTCCTTCATGTACCCTCAGTTCCGAAAAGCCATCACCAATGGGTTGAACATCACCATAATTTCCATTTTTTAACCGCCTAATTCTCACTAGAATTTTAGTTTTAGCTCGAATATCTCTAAGGTTTTTGATCCAACTATCAAAACATTCCGTTGTTAGAACCGTGATCATAAGACTGCTCCTTGTCTTTATGTTTTTATCTTAGCAACCTTCGTTTAGTTGTCAACTATAGTTAACAGCCATGAATAAAGGACTAGTTTAGAAACAAAAAAAAGCCCCTAAAAGGGGCTATAAAAGACAGGGATGGTGTCTATGGCAAGGAAAAACTTCACTTACTGCTACTTCACTACTTACTATGAAACTCAAAATATGAAACTCAAAATATGAAACTAACTAACTTGCATTACGACAGGTACTAATAACTAAATTTACTGAAACTGCATCGCTTGAAATTCCGCCATTTTGTGTTGGTGAATGCGTTCAAGTTCAGTTTTCTGTTCTGGCGTTAACAACTGGTACAATTCATGGTGAATTCGAGCCATTTCAACACGTTGTTCCAGTTCTTTTTGCATTCGATTTTCAAGTTCTTCACGAACCGCTTTGTCATCAAAGCTATCCGCTATAATTAATTTGTGCAGCGCTTCACGTTCTTTAACTAAAGCAGTGTTATCAACACGATAATGGCGCTGTGTTGCCATTAAATCACGTAATTGCTGGCGCTGTTTTTCATTTAACGTGATACCATTAAACATAAAGGTACTGGCTGCTAAATAACTCATGATGTTGGAAGGGCACAACCGCATTACCTGACGGCGTAGTTGGCTCAGACTGCATCTGTAACATCAAAGGTGTTGAACTTTCATTTGCAGCACTTTGTGGTTCTTCTGCAAAAGCAACCGCTGGCCCGAACACAAACGTAGAAGCTAAAACTAACATTGCGGTTTTATGTACTGTATTATGTACTTTGCTATGTGTTGTTCTCAGCATTTGACACCTTGTCTCCGAACTGTGCTCGTGATTCAATGTGAACAAATATACACCTGTGGCTGCAAACTAGCGTCAGAGCATGTAAAAGAACGTAAAGTCATGGAATCGTACAGATTGTTATCGTATTTTGGCAGTTGGAGGACTTAAAAAATGCATAAAATCCTATTAGTTGATGACGACCGTGAACTCACGTCGCTATTAAAAGAACTGCTGGAAATGGAAGGTTTCAATGTTGTCATCGCCTATGATGGTGAACAGGCATTACAGCAAATTGACTCATCCATTGACCTGTTACTACTTGATGTCATGATGCCGAAAAAAAATGGTATTGAGACATTAAAAGAACTGCGCCAAATCCATCAGACCCCTGTTATCATGTTAACGGCTCGCGGTAGTGAGTTAGATAAAGTTCTGGGCCTAGAATTAGGTGCAGACGACTATCTCCCTAAACCGTTCAATGACCGTGAGCTGGTAGCCCGTATTCGTGCTTTATTGCGTCGTTCTAACTGGAGCGAGCAAACTCAAGGCGACAATAGCAATACCCCTGTTTTACAAGTTGATAAACTGCAACTTAACCCAGGTCGCCAAGAAGCCAGCTTTGATGATGAAATTTTGGACTTAACAGGTACCGAATTTACGTTGTTATATCTGCTCGCACAGCACCTAGGCCAAGTGGTTTCTCGTGAACACCTTAGCCAAGAAGTACTTGGGAAGCGTTTAACACCGTTTGACCGTGCTATTGATATGCATATTTCAAACTTACGCCGCAAACTGCCAGAGCGCACTGATGGCCAACCATGGTTTAAAACCCTACGTGGCCGCGGATACTTAATGGTTTCTGCCACATGATCAACAGCTTAACCGCAAGGATCTTTGCGATCTTCTGGTTTACCCTCGCGCTAGTATTAATGCTAGTGCTGATGGTGCCCAAGCTCGACTCTCGGCAAATCACCGTCCTTATGGAGAGTGAACAACGCCAAGGGGAGATGCTTGAACAACATATTGAAGCCGAACTCGCACAAGCTCCGCTCAATGACCTTCTTTGGTGGCGGCGTATTTCTAACGCCATCAAAAAATGGGCACCTCCCGGCCAACGGTTGATTATCGTCACCAGTGAAGGCCGTGTGATTGGTGCGATGCCAAGTGAAATGCAGGTGATACGTAACTTTATTGGGCAATCCGATAACGCCGATCACCCGAAAAAGAAAAAATATGGACGAGCCGAAATCCTCGGGCCATTCTCCATTCGCGATGGGGAAGACCACTACCAGCTATATTTAGTTCGCCCAGCAAGCAGCCCACAATCTGACTTTATTAACTTATTGTTTGATAGGCCTTTCTTATTACTGATCGCCACAATGCTGATCAGCGCTCCATTATTATTATGGTTATCTTGGAGCCTTGCCCGCCCTGCTCGTAAGTTAAAAATGGCGGCAGACGATGTCGCGAAAGGAAACTTACGGCCACACCCAGAGCTAGAAGCTGGCCCACAAGAGTTCTTATCTGCGGGGAATAGCTTTAACCAGATGATCAGTGCCCTTGATGGTATGGTTAGCGCTCAGCAACGCTTAATCTCTGATATTTCTCATGAATTACGGACTCCATTGACACGTTTGCAACTGGCAACAGCCTTATTGCGCCGTCGCCATGGAGAAAGTAAAGAGCTCGAACGCATCGAAACCGAGACCCATCGCCTAGATAGCATGATTAACGATTTGCTGGTGCTATCTCGCAGCCAGCACAAAAACGAGATCTTGCGTGAAAATATCAAAGCCGATGAACTTTGGGGCGATATCTTAGATGACGCTAGCTTTGAAGCCGAACAAATGAACAAAACGCTCGAGGTCACTTCTCACCCTGGACCTTGGCCGTTATATTGCAACCCTTCCGCTGTCGGTAGTGCATTTGAAAATATTGTGCGTAACGCATTACGTTATTCACATACCCATATTGCTGTTGATTTCAAAGAAGAAAATAACGGCATTTTAATCACTGTCGATGATGATGGCCCGGGTGTTAGCCCTGCTGACCGCGAGCACATTTTCCGCCCATTCTACCGAACTGATGAAGCTAGAGACCGAGAAACCGGTGGAACTGGTTTAGGCCTTGCAATTGTTGAAACCGCAATAACGCAACATAAAGGTTGGGTAAAAGCGGATGATAGCCCATTAGGTGGTTTAAGGTTACAAATCTGGTTACCAGAGCATGGACGTTAACCACACCTAAATCTAGCCAGCCAAAGGCCTTCTTTTAAAAGAGAAGGCCTTTAATATTTATCCACAAAATAAATCTAACGCCTAGAATGTTCTGATACTCCCCCTAAAAGCCATAACCCCTAAACAAAACACCAATATATAACTCCATTTATGGCTTTTTTTTCGTTCAAAATAAAAACAACCAATAAGATAAAAAAGAATTATTAATACATAACACCAAAAAAATATATATTACTTTATATCTTAATATGTTACTAAGTCCTATACCTTACATATTTATCTGATATTCTGTTTTACCTAGTTAAAGTGTGATGATTTCTAGTTTCATAGAAGGCACAGAAGCCCAACCTAATAGCTATTTTGATATTTATAATAATAGGCTGCTAATAATCATATTTTAATTCTATTTATAGGTTTTTATTTATAGGTTTATTTACCTGTTCAATATTAGGCGAACTCAACTTCAAATGGATTTATCAATGAAAAATTTCAAGCTCACTAAGCTAGCCATGCTCGCTGTCCTCGGTGCGATAAGTGCACAAAGCATTGCAGGGGGATTAGTTTTACCAGATAACAACTTACGCAGTGACCTTGCTTGGCTTTCTGAGCGCAACGTTATCCAAATTAGCTTATCCACTTGGCCGCTGTCCCAAGAAGAGATCACCCGCTCCTTAAATAATGCAAATATTACGAGTAGCGAACAAGAAGCCATTATTCAGCGCATCAAAAAGAACCTCGACCGCAAGAAAAACAGCGTTCAACTCGAAACTCACTTTGCATCTAGCCATAACTCCATGCCACAAGGCTTTGCCCAAAGTGAATATAGTGACATTCGCTATACCGTTTCAGGTAACTACAGCACTGACGATGTAGACTTAAACCTCACCGCTAATGGCGAACGTGCTTTACGCGTTGAAAATGGTTCTGACTACAACCTCAACGGCTCATATGGTGGTGTAAAAATTTGGAACCAATGGGTGACTTTTGGTGAGATCCCACAATGGTGGGGTCCTGGCCACGATGGTAGCTTAATTCGTACCGACGCCGCCCGTCCTATGACCGGTTTTCTCATTCAACGTGCTGACCAAAGCCCTTTTGAAACCCCATGGCTTTCTTGGATTGGTTCATGGCAATATCAGTTAACGGCTGCACAATTCAAACAGTATGACCCCAAAAATACTAAACTGATTGGTCTACGCATGACTATGAACCCAACTGATTTCTTCGAACTCGGTGGTTCACGCGTGGTCATGTGGGGAGGCGATGGCCGCCCGAACAACTGGGATTCTTTCTGGGATGCGATGGGTGGAAGGGATAACACCGGTGATAAAAATAAAGACCCAGGTAACCAGTTGGCGGGGTTAGACTTTAAACTAAAACTTTATCCATTAATTGACATACCCGTCAGTTTCTACGGCCAAATGGTCGGTGAAGATGAAGCTAACCTCTTCCCATCGAAAAACGCCTTCATGGGCGGTATCGAAGGCTACCACACCTTATGGGGCCAACCACTCAATTGGTATATTGAAGGCGCGAATACCCATACTGAGTGGGACAAAGACGGCGTAATGTATCGCCACTTTATCTATACTGAGGGTTATTACCAACAAGGTGCACCGTTAGGCCACGCGATGGGCGGCGACGGGCGCATGCTCACCACTAAAGTGGAATACACTCTCGATGATGACAACCGCGTCAGCTCTCGTTTGATGTACGCGAAAGTGAATAAATCCAACTTTGATGGCAACAAGTTATTCCCTAAATCAGAAACCATCAAAGGTGTTGATTTCGGTTGGTGGCATAACTTTGACAATGACGTCAGCACTGACGCGAAGGTTTGGGTATCTAAAACTGATTACGAAACACGCAATGATTTAGGCGCCGCCGTTACGGTAAACGTGCCATTTAAGTGGTAATTGGCACACATTAAGTATATTTAATCAAAATGGGTTATGTCCTTAGCATAATCCATTTTTTTATCCCCTCTGCATTATTATTTTAGTTAAAAATATATTATTTATATAATTCCAATCAATACTCAAATTAATTAATATAATCAATCGAATGTTTTATTAATATATCTTTACGCTAAATCAGGGTAAAAATAGATACATAGGCATCTTACTTTCATAAAATCCATACTAAAGATAATGATATACAAGGGATAACTTAACTAAAATATTTAATCACGTACAAAGCGTAAGAATAGGATTATAACCTGATAATTTAAAATAACTTATTTTACTGCCACTCCTATTAAGACTATTCTCTAAGACTATTGCCGTGATAGACAGTAACTAGCTTTAATGGTATTATTAAGCGCTTTTGCTTGACCCGATTCGTCACGAGGCATACTCTTTGGGCGGCAAAAAACAATAAGCCATGCTTATCAATTGAACAGATTAGCAAAAAATGCAATGTTTTCAATTAATAAGTGTGCATTTACAAATTCAATGGTGCTCTGGGACCCGACAACCCAGTGCGGTAGCTATGGGTGTTTATTAATTATTAATAATAGATTGAATAATCCATAGTTCAAATTTAATTAAATTGGTCTCTGAATTATGAATCAAATACTCCCTCTTATCGGTCGTTCTAATGCTTTATTTAGTCAAGACATTAAGGCTTATGAAAACGAACTTATTAAAATAGTTAGTCAATCACGTTTTTTAGTTCTAGGTGGGGCTGGTTCAATTGGTCAGGCAGTAACGAAAGAGATATTTAAACGTAACCCTAAAAAACTTCATGTTGTTGATATTAGTGAAAACAACATGGTTGAATTAGTGAGAGATATCCGCAGCTCATTTGGTTATATCAATGGGGATTTCCAAACTTTTGCTTTAGATATTAGCTCCATCGAATATGATGCGTTTATTAAAGCTGATGGGCAGTATGACTATGTTTTAAATTTATCAGCACTAAAACATGTTCGCAGTGAGAAAGATCCATTTACCCTAATGCGCATGATTGACGTCAATATTTTTAATACTGATAAAACAATTCAACAATCAATTAATTCCGGTGTTAAAAAATATTTTTGTGTATCTACTGATAAGGCCGCTAACCCAGTCAATATGATGGGAGCATCAAAGCGTATTATGGAAATGTTCTTAATGCGTCGCAGCGAAGAAATAGAAATATCAACAGCCCGCTTTGCAAATGTCGCCTTTTCTGACGGCTCTCTCCTCCATGGGTTTGACCAAAGACTGAAGAAACGTCAGCCTATCGTTGCGCCTAATGATATCAAGCGCTACTTCGTGACACCTCAAGAATCGGGGGAATTATGTTTAATGTCTTGTATTTTTGGAGAAAATAGAGATATCTTCTTCCCAAAACTCAGTGAAGCTCTTCACCTTATAACCTTTGCTGATATTGCTGTTAAATACCTTAAACAGCGCGGTTATGAACCGCATTTATGTAAAGATGAAGACGAGGCCCGTGAGTTAGCGAAAGTATTGCCAGCTAAAGGTAAATGGCCTTGCCTCTTCACAGCGAGTGACACTACAGGCGAAAAAGATTTTGAAGAGTTTTTTACAGATAAAGAAACACTCGACATGGCGCGTTTTGAAAATCTCGGCATCATTAAAAATAAAGCGAATTACCAGCCAGAGCTATTATCGTTATTTGAAACTGAAATCGCACAAATGAAAGCGCAAAAAGCGTGGAATAAAGAACAAATTGTTGCGCTATTTTTTAAAATGATCCCCGATTTCGGCCACCAAGAAACCGGTAAATATCTCGATAGCAAAATGTAAGGCCAACTAATGACACCACAAACACTGATAGAATTCATTCGCGATACATATAAAACAAATGAGTTCATTCCTCTACATGCCCCGACATTTACAGGCAATGAAAAAAATTATGTTGTAGAGACTATCGACAGTACTTTTGTTTCTAGCGTTGGGAAATTTGTTGACGAATTTGAGCGAAAAATGGAAGCCTTCACTGGTAGCACTCGAGCCGTTGCTACAGTAAATGGAACGGCAGCATTACATACCGCGCTTTATATGGCAGGTGTTCGCACCAACGACTTAGTTATCACCCAAGCCTTAACTTTTGTTGCAACTTGTAATGCACTCCACCATATGGGAGCTCAGCCTATTTTTGTTGATATTTCCCCTATCAGTTTAAGTTTATGCCCTAAAGCCGTAGAACAATACCTCGAAGAACATGCAGAACTCACTGAGAACGGCTGCTTTCATAAACAAACAAAGCAAGCAATTAAAGCCGTCGTCCCAATGCATACATTTGGTCACCCCGCAGAATTAGACGAATTACTTTCCGTATGTCAAAAATGGCAGCTTGCTTTAGTTGAAGATGCAGCGGAAAGTTTAGGGTCTTTTTATAAAGGTAAGCACACTGGCACTATCGGTGAATTCTCTGCATTAAGCTTTAATGGTAATAAAATCATTACAACTGGCGGTGGCGGGATGGTTCTTTGCGCCACAGAAGAAGCTGGAAAACATACAAAACATGTCACAACAACAGCAAAAATTCCTCATCCATATGAATTTTTTCATGACGAGCCAGGATTTAATTACCGTTTACCCAATTTAAATGCCGCGTTAGGCTGTGCCCAAATGGAACATTTACCCTTATTTTTAGAGCAAAAACGCAGACTCGCAAATCAATACCAAAATTTCTTCGCTGGTAGCGATTATCAATTTGTTGTTGAGCCATCTTATGCGAAATCTAATTATTGGCTAAATGCCGTCATCTGTTCCGATGCAAAATCACGAGATGAGCTGTTGAAACAGACAAATGAAGCCGGTGTAATGACTCGCCCTATTTGGAAACTGATGCACCGTCTACCAATGTTCAAAGATGCTCCTCTATGTGGAGACCTTAGCCAATCTGAGTTTATTGAAACGCATCTAATTAATTTACCAAGCACACCGCTGGATATAATATGAAAGTTGCAATCATCACTAGCACTCGAGCAGATTTTGGACTCTTATTTCCTCTCATAAAAGAGTTAGAGGATGATATTGAGTTTGATGTGACGGTTATTGCTACAGGAAGTCATTTAGATCATAAGCGTGGCTATACAGTAGACGAAATTTACCATTCAGGTATCAATAATATAATTACTGTAGAAACAGATATCGCTGATACAAGTGATTTAGGTATTTCAATAACAGCTAGCGATACCTTACATAAAATGTCACTGACACTTGATAAACTAGATCCAGATCTAGTTATTATACTTGGTGATCGATACGAAATGCTATCAACTGCATTTTCAGCCTTTTTACTCAAAAAGCCAATAGCTCACATTTCTGGTGGTGATATTACTAGTGGAGCATTGGATGATTCAATTCGACATAGTATAACTAAATTATCAAGCATTCACTTCACAACAACAGAAACCTATAAAAAACGTGTAATACAATTGGGTGAAGAACCGAGTAAAGTATTCAATGTAGGTAATTTATGTATTGATAACTTTAAAAAAATAAATAAAGCTTCTAAAGAAGAATTAGAAAATTTTCTTGGATTTAACTTATCAAATCACTCTCAAAATATATTAGTAACCCTGCATCCGGAAACGACTTATAGTTCACAGACTGAATTAAATACTATTTTTTTCACCGCATTAAAAAAATTAAAAGATACAGGTATAATTATTACGTATCCAAATCATGATGCGGGTAGCGATGAAATAATAAAACATATACAAAGTCTACAAAGATACCTCCCTGAGTATGTTTGCGTAAAAGAATCATTAGGGATGCGGTATTATCATTCACTCTTACAGTATGTTAATGCTGTTATAGGTAACTCCTCAAGTGGCATTACCGAAGTCCCTTCTTATGGGATTCCAACTATTGACGTTGGAAACCGACAAGAAGGAAGAATTAGAGCAAACTCAGTATTCAATTGTTCATATAACGAACAAGAAATAACGGCATTATTAAAATATGTATTAGAACCCAATATACAGTCTCAAATAAAAAATACAGTTAACCCCTACGGTGATGGAAATACCTCTGAAAAGATAGTTAGTATTTTAAAAAAAATATCACCGCCCAATCTTATTAAGAAAAAATTCTATGACATTTAATAAAAAAATAAATCACGTATATATTATTGCGGAAGCAGGTGTTAATCATAATGCTGATATTAATCTAGCCAAAGAAATGATTGATGTCGCAAAAGAAAGTGGTGCCGATGCAGTGAAATTTCAAATTGCATTACCTGAATTGGTAATGACAAAATGGGCAGGAAAAGCAGAATACCAAGAGGTGAATACCGGTACTACTGAAACACAACTAGAAATGTGTAAAAAATTGCATTTGAAGTTAGACGACTACGAATTCTTAAAAAAATATTGTGATGAACTTGGAATTACATTTTTAGCTACCGCTTTTGATAAACCATCTCTAGAAGTCTTAAAAAGACTTGGTGTTGATACATATAAAATCCCCTCTGGTGAAGTGAACAATTTACCTTACCTAAGAATGCACTGTGAAAAAGATATGAAAATTATCTTATCTACAGGAATGGCTAATCTAGAGGAAGTAAAAATAGCTACCCAAGTGTTACTTGATGGTGGAATTAAAAATGAAAACCTAACTGTTTTACACTGTAACACTGAATACCCAACTCCAATGGAAGATGTAAATCTATTAGCTATGGAAACTATCCAGAAAAGCTTAAATGTCAAAATTGGGTATTCCGACCATACAAAAGGAATTGAAGTTCCTATTGCTGCCGTTGCTTTAGGTGCTACTTGTATTGAAAAACATTTCACTTTAGATAGAAGCCTACCAGGACCTGACCATATTGCGAGCATCGAACCAAATGAACTAAAATTAATGGTTCAATCAATACGTAATATTGAAAAAGCGATATCAGGCAATGGAGAAAAAATACCATCTGAAAGTGAGAAAAAAAATATAGTGATCGCTCGACGCTCTATTGTTGCAAATAAGCCTATTGCAAAAGGTGAACGTTTAACAGAGGAAAATATAACAACGAAAAGACCTGCTACAGGGCTTAGCCCAATGCTTTGGGATAGTGTTATCAATACAGTTGCAAAAAAAGATTATGTAGAGGATGAGTTAATAGAGCTATGAAAATGCAAAGAACGCTCCTTTTCCCTAATGTTGGACGTAGAGTTGAATTAGTCAGTCGTTTTAAAGAATATGCTAAAAATAATGATATCCAATTAAATATTATTGGAACGGATCTCAATAACGATGCACCCGCATTATATTTTTGCGATAAAATTTATCAGTTGCCTAAACAGAGAGACGAAAAACTTGTTGAATTATTTAATGATATAATACGGACTCACAATGTTGATACTGTGATATGTACCATAGATCCAGACTTGGAGTTTTTCTCTGAAAATAGACACATCTTTAATAAAAATAAAAAATTAGACCTGATGTTATCTCACCAAGACATCATTAGGGCATCATCAGATAAAAATTTAACTGAACAGCTTTTTCGGGATGCTAAGATAAATACTCCACAAGTTTTGGTTACATCTGATATATTTCCTTTATTTGCAAAACCAGCTAAGGGTAGTGGCTCATTTGGGGCAAAATTAATTCAAAATAAAGAAGAGTTAGAAACATATCAGCAAGAATACGGTTTATATAACCCTATATATCAACAGTATATTTCTGGTAAAGAATATACTATAGACTGTTTTGTCACAAAAAATAATGAAATATATATATCTCCTAGAGAAAGAGTAAAGGTGAGAGGAGGCGAAGTAACTGTTAGTAAAACGGTAAAACACCATCTACTCATCCAGGAGTCTAAAAAATTACTTAACAATAGTAAATTTTATGGGCCAATTACTTTACAAGCTATAGTATCAGATGAAGATAATAAGGCATACTTTATAGAGGTAAACCCACGTTTTGGTGGTGGTTCAATCTTATCTATTGAGGCTGGATTGAATAGTATTTCTTATATTTTAGATGATGCAAATTCAGTATCAAATATTAAAGAAAATATAAAAATGTTAAGATATGATATGTCTGTATTTATAGATGAAAATGAATAAAGAATTACTTATATTTGATCTAGATGACACAATATATCCAGAATACACATATAATTTAGCTTGCTATAAAGCTGCATCTGAACAATTAAAACAGGATTATGGTGTAGACAGTTACGCCATGATTAAAAGTTTATTTTCAAAACGTATATATACTGGGCTTTTCGAAAAAGTATCAGAATGTTTTAATTTAAATCTATCTGAAGACTATATATTTAATTCATTAGTAAAGACATATAGAGGTCATATTCCTACACTAAAACCATATCACGGTTTTATAAAAAATATAGATTTATTGAGAGAAAAATATTCTCTGTCTATTATTACAGATGGAAATAAAGAAATACAAAGAAAAAAAATTAAAGCTCTAGGGATAGAACCTTATTTTGATTATATTGTCTGTAGTTCTGAGCTAGGTAAGAAGGTATCTAAACCGATGTCTTTACCATACGACACTGTCTTAAATTACTTTGATATCCCTCCAGAAAAAAGCGTCTATATTGGTGATAATCAGGCAAAAGACTTTATTTATCCAAAATCAATAGGTATGCATTCAATTCACTTAATGAATATAGAAGAAAACAACAATTTAATTTATCAAAATAAAAAAGGTACTTCTGCAGATTATACTTATTATTCTTACTCTGAACTAATTCAGAACTTACCTAAAGTATTTAAAGAGAAATAAAATGAATAATTGGGAAAAAATTATTGTAAGTCCTCAATCTACTATACGTAATACTCTTTCTATATTAAATGAAACAGGCTTACAGATAGCTATGGTAATAGATGATAATAATAATTTGATTGGTGTTGTTACTGATGGTGATATCCGAAGAGGCTTACTTAGAAATATCTGCTTGACTGATTCAGTTTCTACAATCATGAATACAACCCCTATAACTGCAGATATCAAAGCCCATAATAATGAGCTGAAAGAAATAATGGAATCAAATGGAATATTATCTATTCCGTTATTAAAAGATGGTAAAGTAGTGGGTCTTGAGTCATTACACCATATAAATAAAAAAAATAAATATCAAAATCCTGTTTTTATAATGGCTGGGGGATTTGGTACTCGTTTAAGACCTTTAACAGATAATTGTCCTAAACCTATGTTAACAGTTGGCACAAAACCAATATTAGAAATAATAATAGATAACTTTGTTAAGGCTGGTTTTAATAACTTTTATATTTCAACACATTACATGCCAGAGCAAATAAAAAATTATTTCGGTAATGGTGAAAATAAAAAAATTAATGTTACTTATGTGCATGAAGAAAACCCACTCGGCACTGGTGGAGCTTTAGGCTTACTACCCAAAGATATTCCTGATGATCTCCCTATTATTGTAATGAATGGCGATGTCTTAACAAAAATAGACTTACAAAAATTATTAGACTTTCATATTAGCAATAACGCCGATGCAACAATGTGTGTTAGAGAATATGATTATCAAATACCCTATGGCGTTATCAACAGTGAGGGTAATAAAATAACTAGTATGGTCGAGAAACCTATTCAACGTTTCTTTATAAATACTGGAATTTATGTTATTTCACAAAATATAATTAAATCAGTCCCACAAAATCATCGTATTGATATGCCTACTTTGCTTGAACAACATATTGCTATAGATAAAAATGTTCTCATGTTCCCCATTCATGAATATTGGCTAGACATAGGCCGTATGGACGATTTTAATAGAGCACAAAAAGATATTTACTCTCTGGGAATATTATAATGATTAATAATAAAAAAATAATAGCTATTATTCCGGCAAGAGGCGGTAGTAAGAGGCTCCCTAGAAAAAATATCCTACCATTAGTTGGTAAACCGCTAATAAACTGGACGATAGAAGCTGCTCTAGCTAGTAAATATATAGATAAAGTAATTGTTAGTACTGATGATATAGAGATACAAGAAGTTGCACAAAAAGCTGGGGCCGATGTCCCCGAATTAAGACCAGAAAATCTATCAACAGATACAGCAACAACACAAGATGTTGTATTTTATATACTAGATAAATTTGGTGACAATGAAGATATCGTTGTTATACTGCAACCCACATCTCCTTTACGAAACCATACCCATATTGATGAAGCATTAGAATTCTTTGAAGAAAAAAAAGCTTTTTCGGTAGTATCCGTTACCCCATGCGAGCACTCACCTTTATGGGCAAATACGCTACCTGAAACTCTTTCATTAAAAAATTTTTTGAATGCTGAATCAGAACATAAGCGCTCTCAAGATCTATCGCAATACTATAGACTAAATGGAGCCATTTATATTTATAAAACAAATGAAATAATAAGTGAAAAGAGATTAAGCTACAAAGAAAATAGCTATGGATATATAATGGGAAATAGGTTTTCCTATGACATTGATACTAATCTTGATTTCCAAATTACAAATTTCCTAGCTAACAACCCAGAAATATAATTTAAAAACCAAGTAGATAATGAAGAACAGGCTAATTCAACTTATATTGCGAATGATTACAGTCTTAGGTAAATTTATACTTGTTATTTATTTATCTAAATATGGTTCAGAAAATGACTTAGCAGTCTATACATTGGTTAATGCAACCATTTCATTTTCAGTATTTTTTATTGGACTAGAGTTATATACATTTACCAATAGAGAACTTATTGAACGAGGTAACTTAGTAGAACAGATTATAAATACAGTACCAGTTTTTATTATAACCTATTCTATTTCTATATTTTTAATATACTCCCTTAATTTAATCCCTACTGAATACATTCAATTATTTTTCGTGCTACTTGCAATGGAGCATATATTAACTGAATGTGATAGAATACTCGTCTCAATACAGAAAGCAATAAAAGCAAGTATTGTGTTTTTTTTTAGGACATCTGCTTGGATATATATTTTTATAATATACTCCTATACATCAAAATCTATTGATATAAAATCACTAATTTTATATTGGCTTCTATTTGATATCATCACTTTATTGCTTGCCTTATACTTTATAAAAGAATCGGATAATATTAACTTTAGAATTCCTTCAACTTTTATATCTATTAACTGGATCAAAAAAGCCTTTTTTATTGCTAAGAATTTTATTCTTGTATCACTTATCTCTAGAGGTGTTCTATTTTTTGACAAACTGATAATAGATAAATTCTCCGGTTCAGAACAATTAAGTGCATATGCATTCTATTCTAACTTTACAAATATTTTACTTCTAGTTTCAGGACCACTAGTCTCTGTCTTCTACTATCCAAAAATAATAGAAGAAGTGAATAATTTAAATTATAGCAAAGCTAAAGATTTAGCACGGAAATTCAAAATAAACATGTTATTAATGACTATACTTTTTTCTATTATAACGACTGTAGCTATGTATATTTCGTTATATTTCATAGAAAACAAAAATATAGAAAAGTATTATTACTGTTATTTTATTTTACTACTAGCCTTTATATTCAATAATATTAGCATATATTATCAATATATCCTTTACTCAACTAAAAGTGATAGCGCCATACTTAAAACATATATATACTCACTATTAATCTCTTGTTTCAGTTCTATCTTATTATTTGTTCATGTTGATACTATTAATTTAATTTCAATATTTTTGCTAGTTTTTTTTTCTAGCCAATTTTTATTAAAACGCTCTGCATGTAAATCTATCGAGTGGTACTATGATTAAAAAAGATATTTTTTTTTGGTATATTATCTCAAGCATTATAACGTTAATATTATTCCGAAACTCAGTCACAACCATTGTCGGATCATGGTTAGCCAATGTAATAATCATATTAACCTCAATATTTTTACCATACTTTATCTTAAGTTTTATTAAAGATAAATATAAAATAATTCACGCCTATGTTTTCATTCTTTTTATTTTAACTATAGCTAGTATATTGAAAAATGATTCATTTTTACAACCTATTATAGGTTTCTTCAATTTAGCATCCGCATTATCTTTTTTTGTATCCGCATTTTATATTTTTAAAGATAAAAACAAATTTATTAAAAAAATAATTAGACTATTTGTTATAATATCTTTAATTAACTCAGCTGGAGCTTTTATACAAGTTTTTATATCAATTGATATATTTGGCCTAATTAATAATAGTGTTTACACTAATATAGAGCTAATGAAAACAGGAAATATACAAGTAAGAGCGATATCTTTCATATCATCACCTCAATCCCTTTCATTAACATTGAGTATTGCTTGTATTCTTTGTTTACGTTTCAATCCATTTGAAAATAAAAATAAAAACAGTCTATCGTTTATAATATGCCTTTTAGGTGGGATTTTAACTATAAGTAAAGCTTTTTACCTTCCATTATGTATATTTTTCTTTCTTGAGATGATTCTTAAAAAGAATATAAAAGTTATTATCGTTTCCATTCCAATCTTGTTGATTTTATTCATGTCAACATTTACAGAAAGGATCGTTGAAGGCTTTTCGACAATTTTTAACATTTCAGAATACTCCGCTTATGAGCACTGGATTAATGGCTTAAAAGAAATGGATAATATATCTAACTTTTTATTTGGTAAAGGAGTTGGGTATTACTCTAGGGGGTTTCAATTGTTATCAGGAAATGATGAATCAGTTCTTTCTGTAGAAAGTTTCATAATACAATTATTTTCAGAAGCAGGATTAATTATAACGTTGCTCTTCATCATAATAATCTATATCTCACTAAAATTATCTTTTAAGAAAGACTATCGATGGGGTTTATTACAATTATCAATTTTAAGCGTAGGCCTTTTTACACCAGCCATATATGGATTTGTGGTTGGGTTCCAATATTATTTCATATTACTAGTGCCATTTTATTTAAATAATCAACAAGGAATAACTCGTTGAAAACTCTTGTTTACAATCCTGATGGGATCATAAGTCCTCTCCTACTAAGTGTTTTAAAAGAACTAACTGAAGAAGATGGTGAATTATATCATTTCGTTTGTAATGGTTTTTTTAATGGCTGCTCATATAATTTAACTGGTAATAAAGCAGTGTGTGCTTATTGTCAAAAAAAAAGGAGGCTAATCGAAAAAAATCTTCAGTTTAAGTCTAATGATTATTTTGAATTAGAAGCATCTAGCTATGAAACAAGTATAAAAGACTATGACTATCCCAATTTTTATAATTTTTCATCTTTGACTAATATAAAAATTGATGATATTGATTTAGGCTATGCTACTCTTTCTACTGTTGTGAATGATTTCAGAGAATATAAAGTTGAGAAGTATAACTCCAAGCAAAGAGAAATCACAAAAAAAATTCTCAAATCTGCATACTCCTACTACGATATTTCAAATTCCTTATTAGATAATATAAAACCAGATAAAGTTATAATATTCAATGGCCGATTGGTTTCAACCCGACCTTTATTAAGGCTATGTAATGTCCTATCTATACCATGCTATGTATATGAAATTTGTGGAACTGGTGATAAAGTTAATATATTTAAGAATGTTTTACCACATGATTCATCAGCCTACTTTAAGAAGGCAACTGAATACTATAATAACTTAGAATCAGAATCTGCAATTAAAAAAGCCAATTCATTTTATCACAATAAAAGAACTGGTATTAATAAAACTGACTTAGTTTATACCGATAAACAAGATCATAAACAATTTAACTTAAGAATACCTAAAAATAAAAAAATCATTTCTTTTTTTAATAGTTCACCAGATGAATTGATTGGTATCGGTAATGAATATGCTATTGGCTTATTTCCTAGTCAAGCAATAGCTATTGAAGAAACTATCAAAAATACATGTCAAGCCAATATTCACTTTTTTCTTAGAATACACCCAAATTTAGAAGGCGTGAATTCTGATGATGTTAAAGAACTTTTATCTTTGAAAAATAAATATAGTAATTTATCAGTAATCGAACCAGAATCATCAGTGAGTTCATATTTACTCTTAGATTCTTCTGATGCTATAGTTACTTTTGGTTCAAGCATAGGTGTAGAAGCAACTTTTCACGGTAAAACATCTATCTTATTAAATCATGCAATATGGGATGAATTCGATATTGCATACATACCAAAAGATAAAAATACCTTCTTCAATATGTGCAAAGATACTCTCACACCTAAACCTAAAGAAAACACATATCCCATAGCTTTATATTTACTTGAATATGGTGAAAAATTGAAATATTATTCAGGCAGTTATAAATATGGAGCTTTAGTCAACAACAAATCTGTAGAACCTTCTTTTTTTTATAAATTATCATATTTAATTTATAAGTTTCACATTCAATTAATATCAAAAAATAAAATTCAATATAGAAAATTAAAAGCTAAAATTTCAAAATACTTTAGTTTTCTTTAATTATTCTTAGTTTCAGTTTTTAAAATCCAACTGGAGATACAATGTTTTTTTCTGTTCTTCTTTCCGTCTATAAAAATGAAAATCCTAATTACTTCGATGAAGCAATGAGAAGTATATATGACAATCAAAGCTTAAAACCGACAGAAATCGTATTGGTACTAGATGGCCCTTTAACTAATAATTTATACTATTCAATTAATAACTGGGAAAAAAAACTGAGCCACATTCTGAAAGTGGTTTCTCTCCCTAATAATGTCGGATTAGGGAAAGCATTAAATATAGGTATAGAATATTGTACTTATGATTGGATTTTTAGAATGGATACCGATGATATTAGTTTACCATGTAGGTTTGAAAAACAAGTAAACTTTATACTTGAAAATCCTACTATATCTTTACTAAGTACAAGTATAGAAGAATTTGATGAGTCTATGACGCTGTCGCTTGGTTGTCGACAGTTACCTGATTCTTTATATGATATAAAAAAGCTAATTAAAAGTAGAAGTCCTTTCAATCATGTCTCTGTTGCTTTCAAAAAAAATGCTGTTATAGCTGTTGGAGGATATCAACACCACTTATATATGGAAGACTATAATTTATGGATCAGAATGATTTCATCTGGATGTAACGCTGCCAATATAAATGAAACATTAGTTAATGTTCGCTCTGGAACATCTATGATCAAACGTAGAAAGGGAATTATCTATATTAAAAGTGAATTTAAATTAGCAAAGTTGAAAATAAAGTATAATATTGACAACCAATTTTCTGCGTATTCTATATTTATAATTCGTAGTACTGCCAGGTTATTACCTTCGTATCTATTAGCCAAAATTTATAGCCAACTTAGAGTATAACAAGCCAAAAGACTAGATTTTAACTCTCACATATTATTAGCAATAACAGTTGGTTCAACATGAGTTATATTCCCTTAAACTAATCGTAGAATATATTGTATTATGAAACTTATTCCTTTAACTATTCTAGCTCTAACGGTTTTAACGGGCTGCACCGTCACCCCCGGCGCCTATATATCAACCTCAGGCAAAAATGTGGTTGATACTGGTGACCGTGATATTACTAAATTAGTTGATATCTACCCAATTTCGCCAAAATTGTTGGATGATATGTACACCGCACCCACCATTGCCAAACCCAATGCGCAGTTAGAAAAGCAACTGACTCACTATGAATATCGCGTGGGTGCTGGTGATGTATTAACCATTACAGTTTGGGACCACCCTGAACTGACCATCCCTGCGGGTTCATACCGTAGTGCGCAAGACTCCGGTAACTGGGTACATTCCGATGGCACCATCTACTACCCATATATTGGTAAAGTCAAAGTGATCGGTAAAACCGTTACTGAAATCCGTACCTTAATCAGCAACCGCTTAGCCACCTATATTGAATCCCCACAAGTGGATGTCAGTATTGCCGCCTTCCGCTCACAAAAAATGTATGTGTCGGGTGAAGTGGCAAAACCGGGTACATTGCCTATCACTAACGTTCCACTGACTATCTTAGAAGCTTTTAATAATGCCGGTGGCTTAACCGAAAAAGCCGATTGGGATAATGTGGTGCTTACCCGTAATGGCAAAGAAATCAAAGTGTCATTACAAGATTTAGTTCAGTATGGGGATTTAACCCAAAACTACCTGATGCTGCCGGGTGACGTACTGTATGTACCACGTAATGATAGCCAGAAAGTATTTGTGATGGGTGAAGTCGGCCAACCAACTACTCTTACCATTGACCGTGCAGGTATGAGTATTACTGAGGCCCTAAGCAAAGCAAGCGGGATAGACCAAACAACGGCTAATGCAACGGGTGTATTCGTTATCCGGCCAATTAAAAACCAGCCAGCAGCAGATAAAGAACTGGAAGCTCTGTTACCGAAAAAAATGGCGGCGGTCTATCAGTTAGACTTATCGGATGCCACCTCACTCGTGATGGGTACTGAATTTAAACTACAGCCTTATGACTTAGTGTATGTTACCGCAGCACCTGTGGTACGTTGGAACCGTCTAATCACTCAGTTATTACCAACTATCGCTTCATATAATCAATTAACCGAAGGTACCAAGCGTATTCACGACTGGTAATCGATATGTTTAATAATATTCTCGTTGTTTGTATGGGAAATATCTGTCGCTCTCCTACGGGGGAGCGTTTATTGCAACACTATTTTCCCAAAAAAACGGTTCATTCTGCGGGCATTATCGCCAAAAATGACATGCCAGCTTATGACAGTGCCATTCGGATTGCCGAGCAACATAACCTTTCCCTTGAAAACCATCAATCACGTCGCTTAACTAGCGAATTATGTAATAAAGCAGACTTAATCCTAGTGATGGAAAACGAACATATTGCTAAAATCCACCAACAGTTTCCTGAAACTCGCGGCAAAGTGATGTTATTTGGGCAATGGATCAATAAAACCGAAATCCCTGATCCGCACAAACGCAGCGATGAAATGTTTGAACATGTTTACCAGTTGATGAAAAAAGCCTCGATGACTTGGCAAGGCAAAATTTAATTTAATTTATTGGATGACTTAACATTTAACCTATTATGAACACAACAAAAAATAGCTCCCCTGCCTCAGATGAAATCGATCTGCTCGCTCTGTTTAAAGTTTTGAAATCCAATACCATTAAAATTGGGTTTTTTACCGTATTTTTTGCCGCTGTTGCGGTGTCATATAGTCTATTGGCAACACCAATTTACCAAGCCAATGCGACCTTACAGTATGACAAATTAGGTCAGGTTTCATTACTTGACCAAATGAGTGATGTCATGCCATTTGGTAACAGCAATAACCAAGTCGACTCTGAAATTGAAGTCATCAAGTCCCGCATGGTGTTAGGCAAAACCGTTGCAGACCTGAACCTAGACACTCAAGCAGCCCCTGAAGGCTTTGTCAGTAAATTACTGGGTGAAGTGGCTCCCGTTCATATTGCCCTATTTCAGTTACCTGAAAACTTAATTGGCCAGCCATTGACCCTGACGTATTTAGGGGATAACAATTATTCCCTCAATGTAGATGGCCAAGTTTTGCAAGGCAAAGTGGGTGAAGCGCTCAAACAAGGTGAAATTAACTTATTAATTTCCAGTTTTGCGGCTGAAACTGGCGAAGAGTTTTCGTTAATCAAAAATGCCCGTTATTCCACCATTGAAGACTTACGCAATACCCTAACCATCGCGGAAGTTGGCAAAGGTACCGGTATTATCAGCTTAGCCATTAAAGGGGCGGATCAAGCTGAGAATGTTAAAATTCTTAACAGTGTTATCCAAAACTATGTTGACCAAAATACCGAACGTAAAAAAGAAGTCACAAACAATACGCTCGTATTCTTAGATGGCTACTTACCGACTATTAAAAAGAAATTAGATAACTACGAAAACCAGCTCAATGCCTTTCGCAAAAAGAATGAATCCATTGACCTCTCTTTAGAAGCTAAAGCCGCTCTCGACAGTGCATTACAAGTCGAAGAAAAACTTAATGAACTGACCTTTAAAGAGGTCGAGATTCAGCAGCTATATACTCGTAACCACCCGGCTTATCAGTCCCTATTAGATAAACGCCAACAACTGTTACGTGAGAAAGAAAAAATCAGCAAAAACATTCAAAAATTACCAAATACCCAACAAGAAATCGTCCGTTTAACCCGTGATGTTGAAGCTGAACAAGCGATTTACGCTCAATTAGTGGCTAAGCAGCAGGAACTTAGCGTATTGAATTCCGGTATTACGGCGGATGTACGTATTATTGACTCCGCAGAATCACAACCAAACGCGGTGGCGCCAAAAAAATCACTGATTGTTGTTCTTGCCACTATCCTTGGCTTTATTATCGGCTGCGCATATGTGATTGCCCGCGAGTTCTTTAATAATAAAATTAAAAGCACGGAAGATATCGATGCATTGGGTGTCAATGTGTATGCCACTATCCCTTTCTCTTCTTATGAGAAAAAACTCATTGAAGCCGGCAATAAGAGCCCATTAGCGATAGAAAATCCAGCGGATACCGCCGTGGAAGCCATCCGCTCACTGCGTACCAGTGTGTACTTCTCGGTGATGAACCAAGGTAACAACCTGGTGATGGTCACCAGTGCGTCACCGGGTGTTGGGAAAAGCTTTGTGACCTACAATATGGCGGTGGTACTGGCTAACGCAGGTAAGAAAGTGTTGTTAATCGATACCGACTTGCGTAAAGGCCGTTTGCACAAAGCCTTTGGGTTAAACAATAAAGCGGGCTTATCTGACTACTTATCACAGCAAAGCTTAGAATCACCGACCATTCATGCGAACGTGATTGAAAATCTTGATGTGATTTGCCGCGGTAAAAACGTCACTCACTCTTCTGAGTTATTAATGGGTGAGCGCTTTAAGCAGTTACTGGATAAAGTCAAAAACCAATACGACATTGTGGTGATCGATACCGCACCAATTTTAGCGATTACTGACTCCGCGATTATTGGTAAATATGTCGGTACTTCATTGTTAATTGCTTTCTATGGTGTGAATACCGTAAAAGATGTTGATTTATCACTAAAACGCTTTAAGCAAAATGATATCGACATTACGGGTGTGATCCTAAATGGTATCGATGCAAGGTCTGACGACTATAACTACCATTACGAATATTAAAACTCAGGAATATTGCGATGCATAATCAACAAGTTCTTGTCACTGGTGGCCTTGGCTACATTGGTAGCCACACCTGTGTGCAGATGATCCAGCAAGGGATGCAGCCAGTTATTTTAGATAACTTGCATAATGCCAACCTTGAAGTGCTTAACCGTATTGAAGCTATCACAGGTGTTAAGCCAGTTTTTTACCAAGGTGATGTGCGTGATGGGCAAATTTTAGCGTCTATTTTTGCTAATCATCAAATCCAGTCAGTGATCCACTTTGCTGGCTTAAAAGCCGTTGGTGAGTCAGTTGAAAAACCGATTGAATACTATGATGTTAATGTCAATGGCACATTGGTATTAGTCGAAAGCATGAAAAAAGCGGGTGTTAAGAGCCTGATTTTTAGTTCTTCAGCGACCGTATATGGTGACCCTGAAGAGGTACCATTAACAGAAAACTCCAAAGTCGGTGGGACTACCAACCCATACGGAACCAGTAAGTATATGGTTGAACGTATCCTTTCAGATTTATATATTGCGGAAGATGACTGGTCACTGACATTACTACGTTACTTTAACCCTGTTGGTGCACACCCATCGGGCACTATGGGTGAAGACCCGCAAGGTATTCCAAATAACTTGGCACCGTTTGTTTCCCAAGTCGCTGTAGGCCGCCGCCCACAAGTGATGGTATTTGGTAATGATTACCCAACACCGGATGGTACTGGTGTGCGTGACTATATTCACGTAATGGATTTGGCTGATGGCCATATTGCCGCGCTGAATAAAGTTAGCCAGCAAGCAGGTTTACATGTTTACAATCTTGGTACAGGAACTGGCACAAGTGTACTGGAAATTATTACCGCTTTTGAAAAAGCGGCAGGTAAGCCAATTAAATATGAGATTGTAGCAAGGCGCCCCGGTGATATTGCGGAATGCTGGTCTAGCCCAGACAAAGCATTCAAAGACCTAGGTTGGAAAGCGCGGTATTCTATTCAAGATATGGTGAATGATAGCTGGCGTTGGCAGTCCATGAACCCTAATGGTTATAACAGCTAACCTCAACGAGTTATTTCACAAACGAGCCTGTATGGCTCGTTTTTTGTTTTTAGGGGGCAAATAAATTTTATGACACATATAAAAGTTCCACATGAAAACAAAGCCATTTGCGCGTAAACTCTTCCCATCATTTATTATCACAAATATCAACTTAACGTTATGCCACACATTGTTTTATTCGAACCAGAAATACCGCCAAATACTGGCAATATCATTCGCCTTTGTGCCAATACTGGCTTTGATTTACATCTTATTCACCCGCTTGGGTTTACATGGGATGATAAACGCCTACGCCGTGCAGGGTTAGACTATAGCGAATTTGCCGATATCAAACACCATCATGATTATTTTGCTTTTTTAAAAAGTGAAGGGCTGAACCCTGATAATAACCAATCTGAAAGCGGTGCCCGTGTGTTTGCCTTAACGACTAAAGGTAAGCCAAGTCATAGTAATGTTAGCTATCAAGAAAATGATTATTTGATGTTTGGTCCTGAAACCCGAGGGCTGCCGCCTTATGTGCTAGATAACATGCCAATAGAGCAAAAAATTCGTATTCCGATGTTGGCAGATAGCCGCAGTATGAATTTATCCAACTCTGTGGCAGTGGTTGTGTTTGAAGCATGGAGGCAGTTGGGGTATGCAGGGGCGCTGCTAAAGGACTAGACTATAAAAGGAGCTCAGTTTGAGTTCCTTTAGTTTGAATCAATAAAAAAATGCTCTCCACCAATTAATGGGATCAACCTTGCGAGTACACCATCAAGAACCCCCTCATCAGCAACTACCCCAAACTTCATACTTCTATCTTTCCAAGATAGTGTTTGAATAAGGTTTGCCGCAGCAACACACGGAGTATCAAGATTATTTATCCTTACTTCTGTTATGTGCTCTCTAATGCTTGTGCTAATAGGACAACAAATTACCAAGCCTGATTTTTTATTATATTCCACACTGGATAAAACGAGTGCAAGCCGATATTTTCCTATTTCTTTTCCTATTTCTTTTCCTTTCGTTGGGTCAAAATCTAACCAAATAATATCATTTCGCCTTGGTATGTAACCTTTACTCATTCACCAATTTCCATATCATTAATTTGAGCAAGTTCATCTGAATGACTATTATATTCATTCATATTGTCAAGCAAATAAGCTTCAGAAAACATCCTTATCTTCTTTTTGGGAGAAAGAACCAGATTACCGTTATTAACAGAAATATCAAGACGTTGGCCAACCTCAATACCTAATTGTTTTAAGATAGCTGATGGGATAACAATGCCTTGGCTATTTCCCCATTTTTTTATAGCAACGCTCATTTCTCTTACCCCATACTTATTTTTGAGTATATTAGTTTCTAAATGTATAAACATTGTATAACCTCATTGAGGTTAAAGCAAAATTTCGGTCAATTTATATACAGATAGGGGAAATCAAAAATGAAAACGATCGAACTAGAACCCTCACAACTCAAATCCCATCCCCATCTTCAAAACCCCAAATAGTACCATTAAAGTTTTGATCCATTTCTAAGGACGGTTTATCGCTGGTTGGTTTACCGACAATGCGTGCTGGAACCCCTGCTACTGTGGTATGCGGTGGAACGGGGTGAAGTACAACAGAACCTGCGCCAATTTTTGCGCCACGGCCAATTTCAATATTGCCTAAGATTTTTGCCCCTGCGCCAATCATCACCCCTTCTCTTACTTTAGGATGGCGGTCGCCACAGGTTTTCCCGGTACCACCGAGTGTGACGGATTGCAAAATTGAGACATCATTTTCGACAATTGCGGTTTCCCCAATCACAATACCAGTTGCGTGGTCAAGCATGATGCCACAACCAATACGGGCCGCTGGGTGGATGTCGACACCAAATGAAACGGAGATTTGATTTTGTAGGTAAACCGCCAGCGCTTGGCGGCCTTCTTTCCACAACCAATTACCGATGCGATAGGCTTGCAAGGCGTGAAAACCTTTTAAGTACAATAGTGGCGTGGAATATTTATCAACGGCAGGGTCACGTAAGCGAACGGCTGCTAAGTCCATTGCCGCAGAGAAAATCATACTTTCGTCATTGCGATAAGCGGCTTCCACAATTTCGCGCACTTCAAGAGCAGGCATAATCGGTGAACTCAGTTTATTCGCTAGCATATAGCTGAGCGCACTGCCTAAATTGTCATGCTTTAACAATGTCGCGTTAAAAAAACTGGCGAGGAGTGGTTCGCAGTCCGCAAGAGACTTCGCTTCATCTTTAATGAAACCCCAAATTCTATCCAGTTCTTCACGCGACATAATCACTCACCTATCTATTTTTATTAATCATGCAGCTTTGGCATATCGGCAATTTCATCTTTCGTCGCACGCCCTAATAGGGCTTGCGCTGCCTCTAACACATTTTTATGGCGATAGAGGATTTGATAAATTTGCTCAGTAATTGGCATTTCAACACCAGCCCGCTCAGCCAGTGCGCGGACTTCTTTGGTATTTCGATAGCCTTCAACCACTTGGCCAATCTCTTTTTCTGCATCTTCAACGCTAATGCCATCGCCTAGCATCATGCCAAATCGCCGGTTACGGGATTGGTTATCGGTACACGTTAACACAAGGTCACCTAAACCCGCCATCCCCATAAAAGTTGCAGGGTCTGCTCCTAAAGCTGCACCTAAACGGCTCATTTCCGCTAAACCACGCGTAATCAATGCGGTACGTGCGTTTGCACCAAACCCCATACCATCGGAGATCCCTGCGCCAATTGCGATGACATTTTTTACTGCTCCGCCCAGTTGCACCCCTACCATATCGGGGTTCTTATAGACACGGAAACTTTTGCCGCAATGGAATAATTTTTGTAAATCATCACCAAATTGGCTATCGCTTGCCGCCACGGAAATTGCTGTCGGTAAACCCGCAGCTAACTCTTTCGCAAATGTCGGACCAGACAACACAGCCAGCGGAATTTCATTGCCTAATACCTCACGTGCCACTTCTTGCAACAAACGACCTGTATCCCGTTCTAAACCTTTAGTCGCCCAAATAATACGGGAGTCTGCGCGTAAGTATGGTTGGATCTGTTTTAGTACATCACCAAAAACATGGCTAGGTACGACAATCAAGATATTGGGGCTCGCCTCAACGGCGCGTTTTAAGTCCGTTTCGAGAGATAAACTATCAGGGAAAGAAACGCCAGGCAAAAACGCCTGATTGCTGCGTTCTTGTTCTAATTGATGAATGTGTTTTGGGTCATGGCCCCATAGCACAACCTGATGTGCATTACGTGCAAGCGTAATGGCTAAAGCGGTGCCGTACGAGCCGGCACCGATCACTGTCATTGAAGCAGTATTCATTAAGCGTCCTGTTGAGCTTCTGAGTTCTGCGCTTGTTCACCTTGTTGCTGCTGTAAATAGTTCATGAACAGTGCATCAAAGTTAACTGGCGCTAAGTTCAATTGTGGGAATGTACCACGGCCCACTAAGCTTGTGATCGCTTCACGTGCATATGGGAACAGGATGTTCGGGCAGTATGCACCTAAGCAATGTGCCATTTGAGTACCTTCAATGCCTTCGATAGAGAAAACACCCGCCTGCTGCACTTCACACAAGAAAGCCGTTTCTTCACCTAAAGTTGCCGTTGTTGTAACACGTAAAACAACCTCATAAACACCTTCAGACAGCTGAGTTGAAGAAGTATCTAAATCTAATTTGATTTCTGGTTGCCACTCGTGTTGAAAGATGTGTGGTGCGTTAGGTGCTTCAAATGAAACGTCTTTTGCATAAATGCGTTGAATTTGAAAGACCATTTCTGAGTTGTTTTGTTCTGACATAGTTTATGTACCTTTAACTTCCATATGAATTTTCCCTGTTATTCTTTGAGCTACAGGGGTGTTCGCTGCGTTGCGCTACCCAAGTCACATACTGATGTATGCTCCTTGGATATCTTCACTTGCTGCCTACCTGTAGCCCAAATAATTTAAGGGAAACCCTGTTATTCTGAGCTACTGGGGTGTTCGCTGCGTTGCGCTCCCCAAATTACTTGTTACATATATAACTTGGGAAGCAACTCGATACCAGATAATTACTTCTTACCACGAGCTAAAGGAAGGTTTTCACCTGCCCAGCCAGAGATCCCTTCCTTCAGGACAAAGACTTTTTCAAAACCGTGTTGTGCCAGCTGTTCCGCCGGTTTACCTGATTCCATACCACTTGCAGAAACGATAATTACTGGTTTCTGTTTGTGTTTTTCTAATTCACCTAAATTATTCTCTTTAATTTCAGACGGTGTTAAGTTTATAGAATCAATAATGTGCCCTTTACGGAAATCGTCACGAGAACGTAAATCGACAACAACCGCCTCTTCCTTATTAATCAGTGTAATCGCTTGTGAACGAGCAATCACTTTCGTTTTAGAGAAAAGGCCTTTAAAGGTCATAACAACGACAGCGACTAATAGCGCTATCCAAACCAGACTCAATAACATGTTCCGGCTTACAAATTGCATGATTTCTTGGATCATGGGGGGCAATCACTCCCGTTAGTTAAAAACGAATATCAAAGGGTTCTGAGTATACCTTTGTGTTGAGCTAATTACAGCCAATTCCCGCAAACTCGCTTGTTTTTTTTGCGGTAAGGCCCGCAAAATTAACACAGTTCACTGAAAAATAACTTTTCTGTTTCGAAGCTGTACGCAAATATTTTAACATAAACGTGCGAAACAGGTCTAAGCTGTGCTTCAAATAGGCAATGAATAAGAAAAAAGTATTGAAAACTGGCTATACAAAATAAATCAGTGATAATAAAACTGTGTTATTTGACTTAATATAGTTCTAATTCAGGGCAAAAATCCGAATTTATAAATGTTTTCAATACTATTTGTTAGACAGTGCTGGAAACCATCACTTGCAGATGAAATAATCAGTTATTGCATTTAATTGAGGTGATTTATCACGATGGGCAATACACATCATCGAATGAAAATTTCATTTATTCGTCAGGCTATTAGCGCTCTCTTTGGGTTAGGGCTGCTTGTTCTCGCCCCAACACAAGCTGTGTTTGCCAACCAGATCACCGCAAATAAAGGCCAGTTACATGATTTACTCAAAAGTATCGCTGAGAAAGAGAAAAGTGTAAAAGAACAACAAGCCAAGCGCTCAGCACTGCTTGAGCAACTTAAACAACAAGAGCAAAGCATTTCCGCCGCAGGGCGCAGCTTGCATGAAACTCAAAATCAGCTAAAACAATTAGATAAAGAAATTATTTCCTTAAGTAGCAATATCAAGCAGCTACAAACCAAAAAACAACAACAAGAGAAATTATTAGCTGACCAACTAGACGCGGCTTTCCGGTTAGGTAAACACCAAGGGTTAACCCTAATGTTCAAAGGTGAAGAAGGCCAACGCGAAGAGCGTATTTTGGCCTATTACAGCTATTTAAATCAAGCACGTGAAAAAAACATTGTCGCTCTAGAGGAAACTACTCAAGAGCTGCAAGAACAAAAACAACTGGAACAAAAAAAACAAGCCGAACAAAAAACAACGCTGGCTCGCCAACAACAAGAAAAGCGTAAGTTGGATAACGCACGCGCTTCACGGCAAAAAACCTTGAATGCCCTTGAGAGTACATTAAAAGAAGACCAAA
The DNA here is from genome assembly GCF_023205015.1 of Providencia rettgeri. Classification (NCBI taxonomy): domain Bacteria; kingdom Pseudomonadati; phylum Pseudomonadota; class Gammaproteobacteria; order Enterobacterales; family Morganellaceae; genus Providencia; species Providencia rettgeri. Next base: position 4,363,506 of record NZ_CP096258.1, read on the forward strand.
AAAATCTTGCGGTTCTAAAACAAAACGAAGCGAGATTGCGTGATAAGATTGCCCGCGCTGAACGTGAAGCCAAAGCCCGAGCGGAGCGAGAAGCCAAAGAAGCGGCACGCATTCGCGTGCAAGTAGCAGAAAAAGAACGGCAAGCCAAACAGAAAGGCTCAACCTATAAGCCGTCAGAGAGTGAACGCTCACTGATGTCTCGTACTGGTGGTCTAGGACGCCCGGCAGGGCAAGCTATTTGGCCTGTTCGTGGCGCATTACTCCACAACTATGGTGATGTCATTTCCAGCGAACTGCGTTGGAAAGGCATGGTTATCGCCGCTAACGAAGGCACACAAGTCAAAGCCATCGCTGATGGACGCGTGCTATTGGCCGACTGGTTACAAGGCTATGGGCTCGTCGTTGTCGTCGAACATGGTAAGGGGGATATGAGCCTTTATGGCTATAACCAGAGCGCCTTAGTGAATGTCGGCCAAGAGGTTAGAGCGGGTCAACCTATCGCCTTAGTAGGTAGCAGTGGCGGCCAAGAACGCCCAGCACTCTATTTTGAAATTCGCAGACAAGGTAAAACCGTAAACCCTCGTCCATGGTTAGGGCGATAAATTTTAAATTCAATTAATTAGGATAACGTTATGCTGAAGCACTTACCCGTTCGACCACTCATTGTTTTGTCATTATTAATGATGTGTCTACCGGTGAGTGCGGCAAAATTGGCGATTGTAATTGATGATTTTGGTTATCGCGTTAAAGAAGATAACCAAATTTTAGCGTTATCCCCTGCGGTAACTATTGCAATTTTACCGAGCTCTCCCCATGGCCGTGAAGTCGCAGAAAAAGCCCATCAACAAGGGCGTGATATTCTTATCCACATGCCCATGAAACCATTGAGCAAGCAACCGTTAGAGAAAGACACATTGGCTCCATCAATGAGTGCAGAGGAAATTGACCGCATTATTAAAAATGCAATAAGCCGAGTTCCTCATGCAAAAGGCATGAATAACCACATGGGAAGTGAGATGACCTCTAACTTAGCAGGAATGCGTAATGTGATGCAGAGCCTGTCAAAGTCAAACTTATTTTTCCTTGATAGTGTGACTATTGGCAATACCCAAGCAGGTAATGCCGCCAAAGAATACGGTGTTCCCACGTTACGTCGCCATATTTTTATTGATAACCACCAATCGGAAGAAGAAACCCGCACTCAGTTGAATAAGGCTGTGACTTATGCACGCAAGCACGGTAATGCGGTTGCAATCGGTCATCCGCACCCATCTACCGTTCGTGCATTACAAAAATACCTTGCCCAACTCCCTGCTGATGTCGAGTTAGTGGGTGTTAGTGCTCTACTGAGCCCTGAACCTACAACGAAACAGCCAACATCATTAAGAATGTTATCTGAAGAAGCGAAAAAAACACCGATACAACCTCAAAACAAGCAAGCAGTACAAGATGAAATAAAAACACCACCAACCAAAGATGCTACTGTTGGGCAACCCGAAGCGGCTAGCCAACCAGAAAATGTGATTATTCCGCAAGAGCTCGGTCTCTGTGAGTTTACATTACCCTCTCCGAAGCTACAGGGGATTGATTTTATTATGTTTGTTGTCGAGGGGATTTATAACGATAAGGCTTTACAACCTTTGTTAGTGCAGGGCGATAAAGCCCAAAAACGTCCGCTTTTCAAACAACAGCAGTAAACCATTCTGCTCCCCTTCTTAGCGCAAAAGCCAAGAAGGGGAATGGATATGATAAAAATTTAATCCCAGTTTAAAATCACTTTACCCGCTTGGCCTGACCGCATGATATCAAAGCCTTTTTGGAACTCATCAATGGGGAATTGATGGGTAATTATCGGTGATAAATCCAAACCAGATTGAATGAGTGTCGCCATTTTATACCATGTTTCAAACATCTCACGGCCGTAAATTCCCTTAATAAACAGCCCCTTGAATATTACTTGGCTCCAATCTGTTGCCATCGAAGCAGGGGGGATTCCTAATAGGGCAATTCTGCCTCCGTGGTTCATGGTGTCTAACATGGTCTGGAAAGCGGCCGGTGCACCAGAAACTTCTAATGCCACGTCAAAACCTTCTTTCATTCCCAGTTCGTTCATCACATCTTTTAAATTTTCACGACTGACATTCACGGCACGGGAAACACCCATTTTTTTCGCCAATTCAAGCCGATAATCATTCACATCAGTGATAACAACATGGCGTGCACCTACATGTCGGCATACCGCAGCCGCCATGATGCCTATAGGGCCAGCCCCTGAAACCAGCACATCCTCCCCCACTAAATCAAAGGAAAGTGCCGTATGAACTGCGTTACCAAATGGGTCAAAAATCGCCGCTATTTCATCAGGAATGTTATCGGGAATTTTAAAAGCATTAAATGCGGGGATCACCAAATATTCAGCAAAACACCCTTCTCGGTTAACCCCGACTCCAATCGTATTGCGGCAAAGATGGGTACGCCCGCCGCGACAATTTCGACAATGGCCACAAGTAATATGCCCTTCCCCTGACACTCGGTCACCAATTTTAAAGCCTTTGACTTCCTGCCCAATCGCAACAATTTCCCCTATATATTCATGACCGACAACCATTGGGACAGGAATGGTTTTCTGCGACCATTCATCCCAGTTATAGATATGTACATCCGTACCACAAATCGCAGTTTTACGAATTTTAATCATCACATCATTGTGCCCAAGTTCCGGTGTCGGAACTTCTGTCATCCATATACCCGGTTCAGCTTTCAGTTTGGACAGTGCTTTCATAAAAGACCTTTTATTTGATTATTTTTAGTTTTCTACCAATGCGGGTGAATGCTTCAACAGCGTGTAAAATATCCTCCTCACTATGTGCTGCGGACATCTGAGTACGAATACGTGCCTGGCCTTGCGGCACAACAGGGTAGAAAAAGCCCGTGACATAGATACCTTCATCAAGTAGCTCTTTTGCAAAAATTTGGGCTAGTTTGGCATCACCTAACATGACAGGGATGATGGCATGGTCAGCACCTGCGAGGGTGAAACCTGCCGCTGTCATTTTTTCTCTAAATAACACAGCATTACGCCATAATTTTTCACGTAATGAATGGCCTTCTTTCATCATATCAATCACTTTGATAGATGCGGCAACAATCGCAGGCGCGAGTGAGTTCGAAAACAAATAAGGACGAGAACGCTGACGCAGCCATTCAACCACCTCTTTTTTCGCCGCCGTATAACCACCGGATGCACCGCCCAAGGCTTTACCCAATGTCCCCGTGATAATATCGATACGGCCCATCACATCGCAGTACTCATGGCTACCTCGACCATTTTCCCCAACAAAACCAACAGCATGTGAATCATCCACCATCACCAACGCTTGGTATTCGTCCGCAAGGTCACAAATGGATTTCAAATCCGCGATCACACCATCCATCGAGAACACACCATCTGTTGCGATTAAAATATGGCGAGCCCCTGCGGCTTTAGCTTCTTCTAAGCGCGCTTTTAATTCCACCATATTATTATTGCTGTAACGGTAGCGTTTTGCCTTGCTTAAGCGAACCCCATCAATAATTGATGCATGATTTAATGCATCTGAAATAATGGCATCTTCCGCGCCTAACAAGGTTTCAAACAGACCGCCATTTGCATCAAAACAGGACGAATAGAGAATGGCATCTTCCATGCCCAGAAAATCCGCCAGTTTGCGCTCTAAAACTTTGTGGTTATCTTGCGTTCCACAAATAAAGCGTACCGATGCCATACCAAAACCATGGCTATCCATTCCTTGTTTAGCGGCTTCGATGAGTGCAGGATGGTTAGCAAGACCAAGGTAATTATTTGCACAGAAGTTAATAACCCGCTGGCCACCTACAATTTCAATGTCAGCATCTTGTGAAGTCGTAATAATGCGTTCATTTTTAAATAACCCATCGGCTTCAATTTGTAGCAATTGTTCTTGAATCTGCTGATAAAATCTTTCTGACATGATTTTTTCCTGTATAGAGACTATTAATAGAGTTTAATAATAGTCTCTATGTGTGGCGATATTCACAGCATAAATAAGTCAAGTTTGTAGCCAAGATCACGATATTTCCCTTGTTCTCATTTAAGTGTCAGCTCAATTCTCTTCTATCAATGCTACCGTCTGCGCCAAGAGATGTTATTATAGTCACCAATAACGATCCTATTTTCTTAACCCATTTGAGGTATACCCAATGATCATAGTCACTGGTGGAGCTGGTTTTATTGGCAGCAATATTATTAAAGCCCTAAATGCAATCGGCCGCACAGATATCCTAGTGGTTGATAACCTGAAAGATGGCACTAAATTTGCCAACCTTGTTGACCTTGATATTGCGGATTACGCAGATAAAGAAGATTTCATTGTGAGTATCATCGCGGGTGATGATTTCGGTGAAGTTGACGCGGTATTCCACGAAGGCGCTTGTTCATCAACCACAGAGTGGGATGGCAAGTATATGATGGACAATAACTACCAGTTTTCTAAAGAGTTATTACATTACTGCTTAGAGCGCGAAATTCCATTCTTATACGCATCTTCAGCCGCAACTTATGGCGGTCGTAGCGATAACTTTATTGAAGAACGCCAGTTCGAAAAACCATTAAATGTCTATGGTTATTCAAAATTCCAATTTGACCAATATGTACGTGAGATCCTGCCAGAAGCCAATTCACAAGTTTGTGGTTTCCGCTATTTCAATGTTTATGGGCCAAATGAAGACCATAAAGGCAGCATGGCGAGTGTCGCTTATCACTTAAATAAACAAATTAATGAAGGGCAAAACCCAAAACTGTTCGAAGGTAGCGATACTTTCCGCCGTGACTTTATTTATGTGGGCGATGTGGCTGCGGTCAATTTATGGTTCTGGGAAAACAATGTTTCAGGTATTTTTAACTGCGGTACAGGACGTGCGGAATCTTTCCAAGCTGTTGCTGATGCAGTCACTGAATTCCACAAAGACAAAAATGTGGCTATCGAATACATTGAATTCCCTGAGAAATTAAAAGGTCGCTACCAAAGCTTCACACAAGCTGACCTGACTAAATTACGTGCTGCTGGCTACACTGCGCCATTTAAAACAGTTGCTGAAGGTGTCACCGAATATATGCACCTGCTCAATAAAGACGCGTAACATTTATTTCTGAAAAATCATTTATGAAAATATTGGTGATCGGCCCTTCATGGGTAGGAGATATGATGATGTCACAAAGCCTTTATCGCACGATCAAGGCTTTACATCCCCATGCACAGATTGATGTGATGGCGCCACAATGGTGCCGTCCTTTACTCGCCAAAATGCCTGAAGTTAGCGAAGCTATTCCTATGCCTCTCGGGCATGGCGCACTGGAAATAGGTGAACGTCGTCGATTAGGTAAAAGTTTGCAGGTAAATGGCTATAACCAAGCTATTGTGTTACCAAATTCATTAAAATCTGCACTTGTGCCCTTCTTTGCAAAGATCCCCAAAAGAACGGGGTGGCGTGGCGAAATGCGCTATGGCCTACTCAATGATATTCGTCCATTGAATAAAGAAGCGTTTCCTTTAATGGTGCAACGATACGTTGCGCTTGCTTATGATAAGCAAGCTATTCAATCAGCTTCCGATATTCCGACACCCATTTTACCGCCTAAACTAGTTACGGTGCCGCAAGAAGTCACTGAAACCCTGCAAACCTTTGGGGTTGATGGTTCTCGCCCTATTATTGGTTTTTGCCCAGGGGCAGAGTTCGGCCCCGCCAAGCGCTGGCCTCACTACCACTACGCTTCTCTTGCTCAAACACTGATTAGCCAAAAAGGCTATCAGGTGCTACTATTTGGTTCACAAAAAGACCACGAAGCCGGTGAAGCTATTCGTTTAGAGCTGACCGATGATGCTAAATCGCATTGCCATAATTTTTCAGGGAAAACATCGTTAGAACAAGCCGTTAATCTAATCGATGCCTGCCATGCCGTTGTCAGTAATGATTCGGGTTTGATGCATGTCGCAGCAGCACTCGGTAAACCGCTTGTCGCTTTATATGGCCCAAGTAGCCCTGATTTCACCCCACCATTATCAGATAAAGCAGAAGTGATCCGCTTAATTACCGGGTATCACAAAGTGCGTAAAGGGGATGGTGAAAGTGGTTATCACCAAAGTTTGATTGATATCCAACCCCAATTAGTTATCGATGCATTAGCTCGGTTAAATATAGGTATTGAATGATGAGAGTATTATTAGTCAAAACATCTTCAATGGGGGATGTTTTACACTCATTACCTGCACTGACCGATGCACAACAAGCTATACCCGATATTCAATTCGATTGGGTCGTTGAGGAAGGCTTCGCGCAAATCCCAACATGGCACAGTGCCGTTAACCAAGTGATCCCTGTGGCCATTCGCCGCTGGCGAAAAAATTGGTTTTCTGCCCCGATCAGAGCCGAACGTGCAGAGTTTCGCAAGAAATTACAAGCAACACATTATGACGCGATTATTGATGCGCAAGGGTTATTAAAGAGCGCTTTTCTTGTCACCCGCTTAGCTCATGGCGATAAACATGGCTATGATCGCCATAGTATTCGCGAGCCATTAGCCAGCTTCTTTTATGACCATTGTTATGCTGTCAGTAAGCAACAACATGCCGTTGAACGTATTCGCCAGTTATTTGCCAAAAGCCTTGGTTATACCTGCCCAACACAGCAAGGCGATTACGCAATTGCTCGCCACTTTTTACAGTCAAAAGAAGAGCATCAAAGCCCTTATGTCATTTTCCTGCACTCAACTACCCGTGATGATAAACACTGGCCTGAAGAAAATTGGCGAGAGCTCATTGGACTGATGGCTGAAAGTGGCATCAAAATCAAACTACCGTGGGGAGCACCTCATGAGCAACAACGTGCAGAACGATTAGCAAAAGGCTTTGATTTTGTTGAGGTTTTACCTAAACTTACCTTAGCGGAAGTCGCACAACAAATTGCTAATGCTAAAGCCGTCGTTTCTGTCGATACTGGACTTAGCCATTTAACCGCGGCACTTGATAAACCTAATTTTACCCTGTTTGGCCCCACTGACCCCGGCTTGATTGGGGGATATGGGCAAGGGCAGCATACGATTAAATCTTCGAGTAACCATATCGAGGATATAAGTGCTACATACACTTATGAACAGTTGAAACATTTTCTATAGAAAGGTATCTTAGCTACTCAAACTTTTTAATCTTTTACCACATCATTTACGTAGGCAACCTTTTTCGTCTACCCAATACCAGACATTAATTATAATGAATAATTCAATTACAATCATAACGGCATTTTTTGACATCGGTAGAGGAAATTGGAATGCTAAGAGTGGTCGTTCCGATAGATTAGAAAGAACGGCTGATACCTATTTTAATCATTTTAAACAATTAGCTAAACTTGATAATAAAATCATTATTTTCACTTCGCCAGACTTAAAAGAGAAAGTGCTTAAGCTTAGAAAAGGCAAACCAACTCATGTCATTACAATTAACCTAAACCAGAAATTTAATTTTATAATAAAAAAAATATCTTCTATTCAGAATAGTCATTCATTTAAAAGCCTTATAAAACCAGAACAATTACAGAACCCTGAGTATTGGTCTGCTGAATATGTATTGATTAACAATTTAAAACCTTATTTTATCCATAGAGCAATTAAGTCAGGGCTAACCAATGATGAGCTCATTGCATGGGTCGATTTTGGTTACATCAGAAAAGAAAAGACACGATATGGATTAGTTCGGTGGTCTCACCCATTTGACCGTAGCAAAGTTCACCTTTTCTCCATTAACGAAAATTTGGATTTACAAAATGAAGCAGCTGTAATGGATAAAGTCATCAATAATGAAACCTACATAATTGGTGGTGTTATTGTTGCGACTAAAGAAAAGTGGATTGAATTTTATTCGCTTGTTTTTCAAACTCAAAAAAGATTAATACAATCTGGTGTTATTGATGATGACCAAGGTGTATTTTTAATTTGTGCTAGTCAAAAACCTAGTTTATTTAAATTAAATTATCTTGGTCATATGGAATGGTTTAAAGTATTTAGATTATTTCATGAAGGCTCAAAAATTAATTACTTAACACGTCTAGCCATCTTACTAAGAGTAATTAAATAACAAAATATTATTGGTTTATTACAACGCCCCCAAGTAATTGGCAGTCCAATTATTGGGGGCAATTCACAAGATATTTCTTATTTCTCTGGCGCAATAAACCCAAAGCACATAGTTTCAAGTTCTGCATCTGGTTCAGAACGATAAATCACATCTTCTTTTTCTATCGTAAACTGTGGCCAGAACTTACGAACCTTAGCAAAGTTTTCATGGGCGCAATCATCATATTTCTTGCCCAGCAATAACGCCCCATGTTGGCGAATTTCAGCTTCTGTAATATCACGGTTGTACACATTTGGCGGCATATGTTTTTCCATTGACCATGGCTGGATCACATGTGGCCTGTCCTTACCATAAATAATAAACCATTGATATTGATTATCTTCTCCGCCAACATATTTTACTGGCGTACCATAACGCTGATACCAACGTTGCTCACCATCTGCTATCAAGGTTTTTACACCAATAAATTTTTGCCCTGCTCCACGGATATTCGCAGCCTGAACCGTGATATAACCAACCACCACTAAAACACCAAAAATGGCAAAACCAACCAATGACTTCTTAAACGGTTTTCTTGGCATCACGGTTATTGAGCCAACAAATAAAGGCGCACTAATAGCCATAAATGGCTGCAACCATTCAGTTATTCGACCACCATCGTGGAAAGAGAACCAGCCATAGATCACCACCAGTGGAAAAAGAAGAATAAAGTTAGCCAAGCGATTAGGTAATGCTTTCGGCCATCCTAACTTTCCACCACTGCAATAAACAATAATCGCAGTAATGACTAACGGATAAAACACGCTAAGTGCTGCTTGTGTGGTATGAAGATTAAACCCAGGGTCGATTTGTGAGTCCACCCATTTGAAAGCCGAAAAGTCCGTTGCCATCAACCAAAAGAGATTTGGTAATACCAAAGCAAACCACAAAGCGATCGCAAGGTAAAAAACAGGTTGACGATAGCTTTGGCGAACCTGTTTCACAAATAGGGTTAATAAGAAAACAGACCCAACTAATGCTAACGTTGAATATTTCCCCATCGTTGCAAGAGCTGAAAATAAAGCAAACGGCAACCACCATGCAGGATTATCATCAACAGCACGTAAAAAGAAATAAATAACCCAAGGCCATAATGTCACTAAAATATAGTTATCATTATAAGGAATGATATCGAAATTAATAACACCTGATAAATTCAACATTAGCATTGCAAACCAAGCGAGGTCGCGGCGCCCAGTTAAACGAAAAGCCAACTTCCACACACCAAGTAAACCGAATGCGATACCCGCAAAGTGGCTAAAGTACCAATAAAAACTATAGGAGATATCAAGATAAATTGCCGGCCACATCATAACGCCAACAAACCATGGGTTTTTAGGTGATCCCCACTCCCCGTTCATCCCCCAATTTACCGCTTCTACTGTGTCATAAGGTACGGTTGGGTCGAAATAAAAACTCGCTAAGATCCAAGCTATGGCATAGCTTATGACCCATACATAAACATATTTATTTGAAATTGATTGATTAATGGCTGGCATATAGTCTTAAAAAGATAAGCAAAAGTTCCAACATTCCATTTGGATACTACCCTAATAGTAATAAACCAAATCGAATGACTCTATAATAAACGAGGCAGTGTACTATAGTTTAAATGCAATACTAGGATGTGCCAGAAAATATTCACAATCTATTGTTGTAATGTTCAAGTTAATATTCAAAAAAAGACATTACTTGGCATTATTGCTCTCGCGGAGGCAAATAGGGTTGCAATAGTTTTAATAATCTTTGAAGAGCACCTTGGTTCTCATGAAGAACCTCGGCGGCGTGACGACCATAATATAAACGGTAATCCTCATCAGAAAGTAAACTCGTCACGGCTTGGACCATCGATTCACTATCTGTCACCGTAATCAATCCATCTGCTTGAGTCAGCTTTCCACAAATATCTTTGAAATTAAATGTGTGCGGCCCCATTAATACAGGTAAAGCGTGGGCTGCCGCTTCGAGCGGATTATGTCCTCCAGTTTCTACCAAGCTTCCCCCAACAAAGGCAATATCCGCAATTCCATATAACAACATCAATTCCCCCATGGTATCACCAATCACCACTTGGATATCTGCGGAAGGAATCGCATTCGCACTGCGACGAATAAAGGTTAAGCCGGCTTTTTGGGTCAGTTCTTCTGCTTTAGCAAAGCGTTCTGGATGGCGAGGAACTAAAATTAAAAGCAAATCAGGAAAACGGGATAACAACTTTTGATGAGTTTCTAATACAATGGCTTCTTCACCCTCATGAGTGCTGGTCGCTATCCAGACAGGACGATGTGCTGCCCATTGGCGACGCAACGTTATCGCCCTTACGGCTAATTCAGGCGTCACTGAGATGTCAAACTTCAAGCTCCCCGTGACACTCAATTGCATCCGCCGTAACCCTAATTGAACGAAGCGTTCACCATCTTCTTGATGTTGTGCTGCGACCATCGTGACATTACGTAGCATACGTTTCACAAAACTACCTAGCTTTTGATACCCAGCAGCAGAGCGCTCAGAAAGCCTTGCATTCGCAATAACCAATGGAATTTTACGTTTATGCAATTGATTAATCATGTTTGGCCATAACTCAGTTTCCATAATGATCACAAGTTTTGGGTCGACTTGTTTCAGGAAACGGCGCATTGAACCAGGGAGGTCATAAGGTAAATAGACGTGGTCGACATCATCACCAAATGCAGAAAGAACACGCTCTGAGCCAGTTGGCGTCATTGTTGTTACTGTAATTGGCAAAGACGGATAGTGATGGCGAAGTGCACGGACTAATGGAACCGCTGCGAGGGTTTCCCCGACAGAAACTGAATGTAATAAAATGCCTTGAGGTTTTACTTTTCCTGCACAAAAGCCATAACGTTCGCCCCAACGTTTACGATACGCAGGCGCTTTACGGCTGCGCAGCAATAGGCGAACCCATATAAATGGTTGGATAAGATAAAGAAGTACCTGATATAAACGCAGCAATAACATTCGATCTGATTCACTTACCAAAATTGGCGCTATCTTACCATAAAGCTCAGATAAAAGTGTGCAGAATATGCACCTAAAAATAGCAGTAAAATCTTATCTACTGTTGCAACCATGCTAGATAGCCGATAATGTTAGCGCTTATTCATGCTATTTTTTCGAATAGATAATGCAAATAACGAGATACTATCGCCATGAAACATAAGGCTATTTACCCTGGTACGTTTGACCCTGTGACATCAGGACATGTTGATATTGTTACCCGAGCAGCAGCAATGTTTGACCATGTTTTGCTGGCTATTGCGAATAGCCAACGAAAAAACCCGATGTTTTCCCTTGATGAGCGCGTTGCCCTTGCTAAAGAAGTCACTTCTCACCTGGATAATGTTGAAGTTGTTGGGTTTTCTGAATTGATGGCTAATTTTGCACAAAAAAATGGCGCTAATATTCTTATTCGTGGCGTTCGTTCTGTGGCTGATTTCGAATATGAGTGGCAATTAGCAAATATGAACCGCCATTTTGTTCCTGACTTGGAAACTGTATTTTTATTGCCATCGCAAAGTTTGTCCTTTGTTTCTTCTTCTTTAATCAAAGATGTTGCCCTTCACGATGGTGATATTTCGTCTTTTCTGCCGCCTATAGTTGCTGAGGCAATGCTAAAGAAACTCAATAAAAAATAGCAAAGGCTCGCTATTTTTGGCACTGCGGACAAAAGAAAGTGCTACGTTGCCCCTGTTTAATGCTTTCTATAGGCGTACCACACATTGAGCAGGGTTCACCTTTTTTTCCATAGACAAACAACTCTTGGGCAAAATACCCTGGCTTGCCATCCGACTGTAAGAAATCTTTTAGTGTCGTGCCGCCTTGCTCAATGGAGCGTTGTAACACCTTTTTGATCTGTTGCACGAGTTCTGTAATTTCAGCCAATGTTAATGTATTAGTGATTTTTTCAGGTGATATTTTCGTCGCAAATAATGCTTCATTGGCATAAATATTACCGACGCCAACAACCACTTTGTTGTCCATTAACCACGGCTTAACGGCCACTTTTTTCTTTTGCGCTAATTCATAAAGATATTGGGGATTAAAGGCATCTGATAATGGCTCAGGGCCTAAGTGTGCAAGTACCGAACTGTTTTCTAAATCATCACACCAGAGCCATGCGCCAAAACGACGAGGGTCTGTATAGCGTAGTACTTTACCATCTCGCATGACTAAATCTACATGGTCATGTTTTTCCTCAGGCAATTCTTCGGTCAAAATACGCACACTACCAGACATGCCCAGATGAACAATAACCCAACCTGTTTGCAATTCAATCAGCAAATACTTAGCGCGACGTTGCACACTCAGAACTATTTCATCTGATAAGCTTTTAATTTGTTCACTAACAGGCCAACGTAATCGACTGTTGCGTACAATGGCGTAAGAGATTGTATTTCCGACTAAATGTGGCTCTATCCCACGGCGACTGGTTTCAACTTCTGGTAGTTCTGGCATATATAAACTCGCATTTCTCGCTTAGGGATACCATTTCGCAATTACCCTCATGAGCTCATCTTTGACAATTTCCCAAGTGAAATTATCATAAGCATGTTTTTTAGCATGATAGGCTATTTCTCGACTATTTGGGTGATTTAACGCGCTAGTAATATCCTCTGCCATACTCAAAGGCGAAAGTGGCTCCCTGAAAATAAACCCCGTTTCATTATGGGAAATAAATTCCACCATTGCCCCTCGCTGGCTTGCTATCACAGGGCGACCCGAAGCCATCGCTTCTAATGCGACCATACAAAATGGCTCTGGAGCGATGGAAGGTACTGCAATCACATCCGCTAGAGAATAATAGTGCCTAATTTTTTCAGGATGAACACCACCTAAAAAAATACATTGCTCACCCAAATTTTTCGCATAATCTTTTACTTCGTCTTGATATTGCGCTAGTTCACCTTTTAATGCGGCATTTGGATCACCAACAATGACAAGCTTATAACGAGGGTCTTCTTTAAAGAAAGTCTCACACGCCTGCATTAATTCAAGTAATCCTTTATCCCTAGCGATTCGGCCAGCGAATAAAACTATTTTATCTTCTACTGTTAGCCCAAAATCCTCACGCTTGACCTCAGGTGATTGAGCATAAATTTCACCATCGAACCCGTTACGCACCACTTCAATAAACGCATTTGGTAAACGTTCCCTGTACCAATTTTTCATAAAGTGGCTTGGTACAATGATTTTTATGTCTTCAGGAACATCTTTAGGCTCGTACAAATTATGCATGTGTAATACAACGTTATTATGCCCTTCTTTCTTAATTATTTTTTTGAAGGATTTAATATGATTGTGAACAAAAATAACGCTTTCATTCGGATTTGGCGAAAATTGGTGTTTAATTTTGACAATTCTATCTGCATAAGAATATGGGTCTAATCTTGTCCATTTCTTAAATAGCCTTGTATACACTTTCCCAAACTTAATGCGCTCAATTTCACAATGCTCATTAACAACAGAGTGAGCACTATATCCATCATTTTGTATACAAACGATTCGGTTTTCAATGTCTAATCGTTTAGCGACATTGTACATCCACGATTCAATTGCTGCCGCACTTTTAGGCGGTATAGAAAATATAGGAGAAACTGTTAAGACAATTTTATTAATCATCATATTATTTTCTTTTTTTTGTATATTTTTCAAACAAGTAATAAATACCTGACAAAATACCTGATAAATACGCACCTCGCTTTAATAGGTGCTTATATTCTTTTTTCCTTTCAACAAATTTAGTGGCATGTTTTAAATCATCCTTTGTCCAAGGTGATTGTGCTAATGCTTTATAAAAAGGCTGAGAAGAAGGATAGTTCGCCCATGTGTGCCAAGGCTTACTCACACCAGTGTAATGAATTAAAACCGTTTCAGGTGTAATAATGGTTTGGTATTTTTGATGTGTTCGGTCATACAGCTCATTTTTTAAGGTATAAACTGTATTAAACTTTTTATTAAGCAGTATCAGGTCATTTCTTAAAATAAGGTTTAGTACATCTTGATCAGGGTATTTAAACCGTTGTTTCGCATTTTCTGCAGACAATAACTCAAAACATTGCTGAGTAACTCGTTTTTCGTGCCACTTCTTTAAATTCACAAACATAACACCCGAGTTAAAATAGGTCTCAGCTAACTGTGGTGTGTGTAGTCGCGTTTCACTTTTTGTTCTTACACCGATGTCATCGGCAATAACACCACAAACTTTGTCTTCAATTAAATTGGCTGCCAAATCTAATTGACCATTACAGATAACATCCGCATCTAAATATAAGGCAACATCATAATCTTTCGAAAGATAATCTAAAGCAACTAACCGAAAGTACATCGCTGAGGACCAAACATCAGAAGCCGGTAATGTTTTTAATAATTGATTATCCAACTCATAAACATGAAATTCAGCTGAAAACTGATGAGAAATAGCCTTCAACTTCTCTAAAAAGCTAGGGCTGACTTTATCTAAAAAGTAATGAAATCTGAAGAACGTATTTGGATTATTAATAAGTAAAGAGACCGCTGAAACACCCGCACCAAACTGATAGTTTTCATCCGAACCATAAATAACATCGAGACATGGTAATGAGGCATTACTCGCATTAGCCCCCTCATTTAACAGATATTTATTTGTTATCAGGCTATTCATGGCACACTCTCTTCTGCTTGGTTGAACAATTCCCCATCATGGCGATTAAAAACCCCAAAAGAACACCTAAGGGTTTAAGGTCCACTTGTTCAAACATTCCACGAACCAGATAAAAGCCAATAAGACTTAACAGCAATGCAATGAAGGCAAAGTAAATTTCCGGTTCATCAGACCTATTTTTTATCCCTTTCATTGAGGCATAACACATTGACAAAAATACCGCACTAAATATCGCCACCCCTCCAATACCCGCACCAAACCAAATATAAAGCCAAATATTATGAGGCCCGATAGACTGCTTAAATGTCCATTCCGGGTGATTTTTTACAACACTATTATACTTTTCATGATAGATTTTATCGCCAAAACCATATCCGATAACTGGATTTTCCAATATGAGCTCAAAAGCGGTTCCTTGCGTACCATTAGTATAACGGTAAGAACTGTCTGTCTGCTCTAGCTTATAAAACAGTTTTTTACTTGTATCGGGATAAATTAGTTTAATTGAAACAAGTGAAATTACCGAAAGGCATAATACAACCCCAATTAGTTTCCAAGGGCGCTTGAAACACAAAAATAATAATCCGGTGACTGCAACTGCAACCCATGCCCCCCGAGCTAGTGTTCCAAGTAAAACAAACAGAAATACAATACTTAAAATATAAAAATAAATAAGTTTAGATTTAGGTAATAAATACCAAAGAATAGGAAGTATTGGAAAGAAAAAAACTAACGCATCCGAAACATGCCTAAAATCATAGGTAGTAAATGGTAAGATACCCTGCTGATAAGCTATATAGTAGCGGTATAACTCAACAAGTAAAACTAAGGCTAACGAGGCAGTAAAACTCGTTAATAATAGTTTTGAAATGTCTTTTAGGCTTTCTCTATATAAAAGAATCGGCAATAAAAGAGATAAACTTAGTATTCCATAATTTAATAATTTATTGTTAAGAGTCTTAATCGATACACTTGGCAAGTCTGAATAACTTACTGATATATAAAGAAAGACAGAAAAAACACCAACCAAATACAATAGCTTATTATTTAACCTTCCCAACACTTTTTTTGTATCTAAAGATAGATAAACCAAAGAGGTAGCTATCATCAAATAAAACAGAATATGCTTATATCTCGTTACATTTTCCACAAAAAAAAGAGCAACAAAGATTAGTACCAAAGCCTTGTTATACTTTGAGAGAATACTTTCATTTCTTTCTAAAAAAGACATAACTTACCCAACTATTATTTAACTTAGTTTAACCCAAAAATACTGAAGATTATTTTTTATCCCAGAGAAAACCTTTCCTTGGTTAAACATATGCTTCGCACAATATCGCAAATGATTACTGCTTTTAGCCTTCAGTAACGGAATATCCTTCCAAGGTGATGCCTCTTTTGCATGAATAAAGGGTTGAGCTGTTGGGTAATTAGCCCACTCATGCCAAGGCTTAGTTGGGCCGATATAATGAATCAATACAGTTTCAGGAGTGATTGGGTTTTCTTTTTTACCTTTTTGCAGCTCATAATTGATGCTGTATTGAGTGTTGTACTTGCTATCAAGGTAAATAACTTTCCCTGTTAATAGCATATTTAAAATGTCTTGGTCTAAATAGGATAATTTTGCTTTCACAGTATCTTGGGAAAGTAAATCCATTGCTTTCGTTGAGATATC
The DNA here is from genome assembly GCF_023205015.1 of Providencia rettgeri. Lineage (NCBI taxonomy): Bacteria > Pseudomonadati > Pseudomonadota > Gammaproteobacteria > Enterobacterales > Morganellaceae > Providencia > Providencia rettgeri. The sequence continues at coordinate 4,380,025 of NZ_CP096258.1, forward strand.
AAATTTTGACCAATTCACTAAATTTAAAACTAAAAACCCTGCATTAAAATACCCCGAAGCAATACCCGGGACGCCTAAAGCATCTGCTCTTTTTTGCCACCAATTGCGATCCCTTTCAGGCACAACAGCAGCGATTTCATTATCTTTAAATTGAATATTTAACAATGGTTGCAGCGTCCCTTGGCACATAATATCTGCATCCATATAGATCATTCTATCTAGCTGATTTGAAAAGTAATCCGCAATAATAAACCTAAAATAAGTTGCATATGACCAATTTTTGGTACTTGGAAGCGATTTAAGCTGTTCACAATCAACTAAATAAACTTTAATACTCGTCTTATATTGCTCGGCAAGCCGTTTAAATAATTGACTTTGCTGGTCATCAAAGTAATCAGTAAATACATGAAATGAAAAAGAGATATCAGGATTTGTTTTTAATAAAGAAGCCATCGAGATCCCACAACCATATAAAAAATTACGGTCAATACCATAGGAAATATGTAAGCTGTCATTATTAACAATCGCATCAGATGACGATAAATCAATTTGCTGTGTAACCGCATTTTCTTTATTGAAGAACATTTATATTTCTCTTCTCTCTTGACTCACAATGACTTTCTAATTGTACGCTCTTTAATTTGTGCTGCTTTACTTTCCGCTTTAGCGATCAATGGTGCTTCCTGTTGTAAGATATCTCGTAGCGATAAGCCAAAATAGATCTTCATAAAACGAAAAATATCACGCTGAGTGAGTCCAATATTTAATGATGAATAATATAAACCAATTAAGTCTTTATTTCGCCAGCGAGTTGGAACAGAATTCCTGATTTGTGCGCGGTGTAAGTCAATCACCGATATTTTTAACTCTTCTTCATTTCCCGTAAATGGCAAATGTAGTAAAAAATGGCAAATATAACAATCACGATGGTTAATACCCGTCGCGTGCATTTTACGCACCATCTGCGCGACTCGACGAATAATCATTTGCTTAGTGCTAAACATTGGCGAGTTATCTAGCCAATTTGCACAATAATCTTCCAAACTCACCGTCGGGGTTAAATCTTCAGTAATAATAAAGGAGTGACGACGAAGAGGGTTAATCCCTTTTTGCCCGAAAGCTCGGCCATTCATCGTATCAACTCCCACTTGAGTAAGCCGATGAATAGCATTCCACTCTCTATCCGCCCCTAATACAGGCAACCGAAAAGATAATAAGTTTTTAAGGACTTCTTTCAGTGTAGTCCCATAATGAATTTTTATAAAATAGCTGCGCCCTTCAAGTTCAAAACGTAGCGTTTTACGCGTCTCTAACGCACGAAAAACTTCACCTTGTAACTTATCTGTCTCGATAAAAGGATCTTTGTTTTTCCACAATTCATTAAAAGGGGTTTTTAACTCAATCATTTGTTTCCCCCTAAAATAATATCTGCGGCTTTTTCTGGTAAACTATACAAATCTTCTGTATCCGCAAAATGTCGCGCATTACTTGCCCATTGCGCTAATTTAGCCGGATTTTTTAAGCTATTTTCTAAAGCCAAGTTTAAAGCGGTTTGCTCAAAGGGTTCGCTTATCACAATACCGCATTGAGCTTGGCTGATAAATGTAGCATACCCACACACTTCTGTGACAATAATGGGTAGACCCGCAGTAATCGCCTCTAATAACACAATACCCGCTGCTTCTTGATAAGCCGGATGCATTAATATATCGGCTGCTGCCATTAATTCTGCAATATCATTACGTCCGCTAAAGAAAGAGACTTGTGAGCCAATTCCTAGCGTTTTCGCTAACTGTTGGTATTTCACCGATTTATCTTGGCCAACTACCATCAATAACGTGTTTTTCTTAATGTCTTCGGGCAATGCCGCAATGGCTTTTATGGTCCGGTCAACACCTTTGCGTTTGAAGTCAGAACCCACCTGTAAGACTAAAAATGCTGACTCAGGTATTTGATTTTTTTCACGATAAATTCTTTTGGCGTCGGCAATTTGTTTATCATATTTTCTATCTTGGGCAATACCGGGAGGTAACATATGAAAACGCTCATTTTCAGTTCCATAATGCTTTTTAAAATGACTAATTTGATGTGGCGTTAACATTAATAGCTGTGTCGGTTTCCCCACTGCAAAAACAGCTTTTTCAAATGCAGCATAGTGTTTATAGCGAGGCGTCAGCTTATACAAAAACCCTTTTTCTTCAGCGACTTTTTGTGCATAACAGACATCAGCGGCATAATAAACATCCAGCCCTGGCATTTTATTGAAACCAATTATCCGCTCTGCAGGATGCTGTTTTAAATGAGCCAACACCCAGTCACAATATTGTGCATTTCGCCCATGATTCGTTTTTGATGTCACCGGCACGATAATAATTTCAAAGCCGCTAGGCTTATCACCATCCCATGATTGGGTATAGACACGTACGTGATGCCCACGTGACTGGCATTCGGTTGCAATACGTAGGAAATCCCGCTGTAACCCACCAAACGGAAAGTATTTATATAAGCAAAATGCCAGATTCATGTTAATACCTTGTCATCATAGAGCGAATATTCATCGGCAACATTTTCTCTGTTGCTTTAATTACATCAGAAGCTGGAATAATGGATAAATACTTTTTATCGCGATCTAGCTCTTCTCTCGGTGGCATAGTTTCATAATCACCCGCCCAAAATTGAACTACATTATCACTCCAAGGTCGCCAGAAAACATGATTTGTCGCACCGAAAAGGCATACTATAGGTGTGTTGGCTGCTGCGGCAATGTGCATTGGTGCAGAATCAACGCCAATAAATAAAGCGGCATGAGCAATCAATGCGCCTAATTCAGGAAATGAGGTTTTCCCTGCAAGTTCAGTAACAGGCTTTGTTTGGCAGCCATTTGCAATCTCATTGATACATTCTAAATCCTCTTTGCTCGGCCCCGAAGTTAAAACTACTTGATAGCCACGAGATTGCAATGCATCAATGACGGCTGAAAATTTTTCATTATCCCAACACTTAAAAGCTTGGCGTGCTGTTGGTTGAATAACGACATAACTGCTATGAACACCCAGTCTTAACAGCTTTTCATCAATATTTTTCCAGTCCTGCTTTGAATAAGCCATCGTTAAATGTGTCTTTAGTTCTTTTATTTCTAACGGCTTGAGTACTGATAAGTTATTTAGAACAACATGTTCGCCTTCAGGTTCTGTCAGATGCGTAAAACTTTCACGCCAATATTTAGAGTCACGATGGGCAAACTGATGGGAAATTTTTGTGCTAGCAGGAATAGCCCGAACTAATACGCTCACCATCCATTGGTCTGCTAGATTAACAACTAAATCATATTTATTTTGACGCAGCTTTAGCAGTAACTTAATAAAATTACAGGCTTTACTCAGCCCACTATTTTTTTTCCCTGACATACCGTACAACGTGTTAATTTCAGCATTTTCAGAGAGAATGGGGATTGTATCCTGATAAAGCAAAACATCAATTTCAGCATCAGGATATTGGTGTTTCAATGAGCTGATAACTGGTGTTGTCAGCAACATGTCCCCATGAAACCTCATCTTGATCACAAGAATTTTTTTAAACTGTTTTTTCACCAGGCACTCTTAATCAAGTCTATATGTAAAAGACAATAGTCATTCGACAACAAATATCATTATTAATTCAATGAATACTTACTATGTTACTACTTTCATAATAATGGTCATAGCGTCGAATGCACATATCAGTGACAACCCAAATTTTGAGTAAAAAAAAACCCAGCCGAAGCTGAGTTTTTAACGCAGAAAGCAAAATTATTTGATTTTTGCTTCTTTGTAGATCACATGCTTACGAACAACTGGATCGAATTTTTTCAGTTCCAGTTTTTCTGGCATTGTGCGCTTGTTCTTCGTAGTGGTATAGAAATGACCTGTACCTTCAGAAGAGACTAGCTTGATTTTCTCGCGAATACCTTTAGCCATTTTTTAGCTCCTTAGTACTTCTCACCACGGGTACGCAGTTCAGCAAGAACAGCATCAATACCCTTTTTATCGATAACACGCATACCTTTAGCAGATACACGCAGTGTTACGAAACGTTTCTCAGACTCAACCCAGAAACGGTGAGAGTGCAGGTTTGGCAAAAAACGACGTTTGGTCGCGTTTAATGCGTGTGAACGGTTGTTACCGCTCATTGGACGCTTGCCAGTAACTTGGCAGACTCGTGACATGTCTATTCTCCAAAAATCTAATCAGCTCGAGCTTTTTTGTTCTGGGTATGGCCGCCTCGTCAGGCTTAGGAGCCCATCTCAGCAAACTTTCATTGACTGAAAAAACCGTTGATACCTAAATAAAGATTTACTTTACTAAAACGTAAAAATTTACTGAGATAGGCCCTTCTCGCCAAACCCAAGATCCTTAAAGGTGGCGTAGTATACGCTTTACATCGTTTTCACTCAAGCCCAACGCAAAGAAAGTTGTCATTTTTTAGACAAAAAAATAATTTTATAACCATCCTCGCTCTGCAAATGATACACATTGCTTATGCCCGACAACAAAATGGTCAAGTAGTTTAATCCCCATAATAACGCAAGCACGCTGGATCCGTTCTGTCACCTGCCTATCTGCGGTGCTGGGTTCTGGGTTACCAGATGGATGATTATGGGCAAGTATAATCCCATTTGCATTCATTTTTATGGCAAAGCGAATGATTTCTCTGGGGTGAACTTCAACTTTGTTCAAAGTACCCTTAAACAATTCCTCATGACAAATAATCTGATTTTTATTATTTAAAAATATCACGATAAAGACTTCGCGCTCTTGCCCTGCGAATAAATCCAGCAACTTTGCTTTCAATTGCTCAGGCCCAGTCATCACATCTTCATGTAAAAACTGTTCAGAGAAAAAACGGCGAGCCAACTCACTGACAGCCTGCAATTGGGTAAATTTACAGCTCCCCATTCCTTTACATTGTTTTAGTTTTTCGTAATCTGCTTGTAAAAGCAAATAGACTGAACCAAACTCCTGTATTAAACGCTTCGCAAGCTGCAAAACAGGTTCACCTTGGCTCCCTGTACGCAAAAAAATAGCGAGTAGCTCAGCATCAGATAACGCAGCCGCGCCGTATGCAAGTAGCTTTTCTCTTGGTGGTAAGTCTAGATGTTCACTCATCATATTCTGTGTCCCTAAATCCCTTTCACCTTTTTTATCTAGCCTAAAAAACATTCGCAACCCCTCACATATGGGTTTGCGTAGCGTTTCGCAAAAATAGTACTGTGACGAAAAATCGAGCGCGCCACCTCTAGCTTCTCTGTGGTAATATGCCTCCCATGTTGACCGTATTGGATAAAAATAATGAATCAACTATCACTATTAGGTAAGCAGATAGTTATTGGTATCAGTGGGGGCATTGCCGCTTATAAGATCCCTGAACTCACCCGCCGTTTGCGCGATAAAGGGGCAATTGTGCGTATTGTCATGACTGAAGGTGCAAAAGCCTTTATTACGCCTTTAACCTTACAAGCCGTTTCAGGACACCCTGTTTCCGATGACCTACTCGACCCAGCCGCAGAGGCTGCAATGGGCCATATTGAACTCGCGAAATGGGCGGATATCATTATTCTTGCGCCAGCGACCGCGGATTTAATTGCTCGCCTCAGTGCAGGAATGGCAAATGATTTACTCACAACGGTTTGCCTTGCATCCGCGGCACCGGTTGCACTTGTGCCAGCAATGAACCAACAAATGTACAAAGCAAAAGCAACACAAGAAAACTTAATCAAATTGCAACAACGCCAATGTATGATTTGGGGGCCAGACGCAGGTAGCCAAGCTTGTGGTGATATTGGTCCTGGTCGCATGATTGACCCACTAGAAATTGTTCGTCTAACCAGTGAGTTTTTTACCCCTAAACTCGACTTACAAGGCATCAAATTAATGATCACTGCAGGCCCAACACGGGAAGCACTCGACCCTGTTCGTTTTATCAGTAACCATAGTTCAGGAAAGATGGGGTTTGCCATTGCTAAGGCTGCTAGCCAACGTGGAGCCGAAGTCACTTTAATTGCGGGACCTGTAAATATTGAAACACCTGAAGGGGTTAACCGGGTTGATGTCATTAGTGGATTAGAAATGTATGAGCAAGTCCATAAAACGATTTCAACGCAAAATATTTTTATTGGTTGCGCTGCAGTTGCAGATTATCGAGCAAAAAACATTGCTGAAAATAAAATAAAAAAACAAGGTGATGAAGTTTCGATTACACTTATCAAAAACCCAGACATCGTCGCAAGTGTTGGAAATCTAAGGCACAATAGGCCATATGTTGTTGGATTTGCAGCTGAAACCCAAAATGTGGAAGAATATGCACGCCAAAAACGACAACAAAAACAACTCGACCTTATTTGTGCCAATGATGTATCACTAGCAGATAACGGATTTAATAGCGATAACAATGCATTACACCTTTTTGATGCCAACGGTGATACCCGTTTGCCTCACTGTAATAAAAATGAATTAAGCCACTATTTACTTGACGAGATACTTCAACGTTATGAAAAAAATTGACCTAAAAATCCTTGATAGCCGCATCGGTAATGAATTTCCTCTACCAGCCTATGCCACCACCGGTTCTGCTGGTTTAGATTTACGTGCATGCATTGATGCACCAATTGATTTGGCGCCAGGTCAAACAGAGCTTATTCCAACAGGTTTAGCTATTCACATTGCTGATGAAAGTCTTGCTGCTGTCATCTTACCTCGTTCCGGTTTAGGTCATAAACATGGTGTTGTACTTGGCAATCTAGTTGGTCTCATTGATTCGGATTACCAAGGCCAACTCATGGTGTCAGTCTGGAACCGCAGTGACAAAGCTTTTACCGTTGAGCCTGGTGAGCGTATGGCGCAAATGGTGTTTGTCCCAGTTGTTCAAGCTGAATTTAATATTGTTGATGATTTTGACGCAACAGAGCGTGGGGCTGGTGGTTTCGGTCACTCTGGCCGTCAATAAATAGAATATCCTGATAACGAATATGCTAGATAGAACCTGAATTAGGTTCTATCTTTATGAATAAAAATAATCAGCCGCATATTTTCTTTCAGGAAGCTTGCTCAACATTACTTACATTTTAAATATTTTTTAAATCCATTTTGCTTCGTAAGCCTCTTTACTAAGAGCAAAATTTTGGATAGTTTGTTTTGCTGTTTTAGCAGGGGTCTTATTAGGCATGGCAGAAAAAGCGACAACACAAAAACGTAACAGGCGTGATGAGATTTTACAGGCTCTTGCGCTAATGTTAGAAAGTAGTGATGGTAGCCAACGTATCACAACAGCAAAACTTGCTGCTACGGTTGGTGTATCAGAGGCCGCGCTGTATCGTCATTTTCCAAGCAAAATGAAAATGTTCGATAGCCTCATTGGGTTTATTGAAGACTCATTGGTTTCGCGCATTAATCTAATTTTAAGTGATGAAAAAGATACGATAATTAGAATTAAACTAATACTTGCCCTAATACTGGGTTTTTCCGAGAAAAACCCAGGGCTAACGCGAATCATGACTGGCCATGCTCTGATGTTTGAGCAAGATAGGCTGCAAGATCGTATTAATCAATTATTTGAACGTATAGAATCACAATTACGCCAAGTGCTAAAAGAGAAAAAAATACGTGATGGCCATGGGTTTATTCATGATGAGTCACTGCTTGCTTCTCAATTATTAGCCTTTTGTGAAGGGATGCTCTCTCGTTTTGTGCGTTCTGAGTTTCGTTATCGGCCAACCGTCGAGTTTGAATCGCGCTGGCCTTTAATTCTAGCTCAGTTACAATAACCGATTATTTATACTACTCACCCCGCCCATCATTGGGCGAGGGCTTTTTTTACTCAATTCCGTATTGTTCGCGATAAGCCTTCATAGCCGCTAAATGTTCCTGCATACCGTCCTTTTCAGCAAGATAGGTGATTAAATCGCTCATGGTAATAATTGAGTAAACTTTACAGCCATAATCACGCTCAACCTCTTGCACTGCTGAAATTTCACCCTTACCTTTTTCTTGACGGTCGAGGCATAGCAGGACACCATTCAATGTAGCTTGTTGTTGTTTAATAATTTCCATTGATTCACGAATTGCCGTCCCAGCAGTAATCACATCATCCACAACCACAACACGCCCTTGCAAAGGACTCCCAACTAACACACCACCTTCACCATGGTCTTTAGCTTCTTTGCGATTGAAGCAATATGGCATATCGATGTCATGATGTTCAGAAAGAGCTACTGCTGTCGTCGTTGCAATTGGGATCCCTTTATACGCAGGGCCGAAAATGACATCACACTCGATTGCGCTGTCTTGTAATGCTTGTGCATAAAAACGACCGACAAGTGCCAGATCACGCCCTGTATTAAATAGCCCTGCATTAAAAAAGTAAGGGCTTTTACGACCTGATTTCAGCGTAAACTCACCAAATTTAAGTACCTGTTTTTTCATGGCAAGTTCGATAAAATCGCGCTGATAGGCTTTCATTGGTCATTCTCCTCGTTGATGATTATTTATCTATATTCAAGGCTGGCTAATTGATTGATGAACCAGCAGGCATAAAAAAGGCGACTTTTCAGCCGCCTAATTAATGATTAACTTACTTCAGCGCTTCTCGCTGAGCTTCAAAAATGGTATTTAAACCGGTTTTAGCTAACGCTAATAGAGCCAATAGCTCTTCATGACTAAACGGTTCGCCTTCTGCTGTGCCCTGCACTTCAATCATTCGGCCATCATCCATCATGACAACATTCATATCCGTTTCAGCTGCAGAATCTTCAACATATTCAAGATCACATAGAGCGTCTTGATTAACAATTCCAACAGAAACGGCAGCGACCATTGATTTTAGTGGGCTTTTTGCAATTTTACCTTGCTCAACCATGCTATTCAGTGCATCAACTAATGCCACGCATGCACCAGAAATTGCTGCTGTACGCGTGCCGCCATCCGCTTGGATCACATCACAGTCTAAAGTAATGGTGTACTCACCTAATTTTTTAAGATCAACCGCAGCACGCAAAGAACGTGCAATTAACCGTTGGATTTCCATCGTGCGACCCGTCTGTTTGCCTCGCGCAGCTTCACGCTGATTACGTGAATTTGTTGCGCGCGGTAACATGCCGTATTCCGCGGTAACCCAACCTTGCCCCTGCCCTTTTAAAAAGCGGGGAACACCTTCTTCAACAGTTGCATTACATAACACCTTCGTGTCGCCAAACTCAATAAGAACAGAGCCTTCTGCATGCTTAGTATAATTGCGCGTGATGGTAATCGGGCGCATTTGGTCTGCTTGTCTATCTGCTGGGCGCATGGTGTTATCTCCATTATCAACTCAAATTGGGACGCATTATACGTTGTTCAAACGATAATGCCTATCCTGTCATCCTGCATAGCGTTATAATCCCCTAAATCTTTACGATAATGGGAACGAATTATGATCCGTAGTATGACCGCTTTTGCCCGTCGGGACATCAAGGGTGAATGGGGGAATGCGGCCTGGGAGCTGCGTTCCGTGAACCAACGTTATTTAGAAACGTATATTCGCTTACCTGAGCAATTTAGAAGCCTTGAGCCCGTGATCCGTGAGCGCCTGCGTTCTCGCCTGACACGTGGAAAGGTGGAGTGTAATTTACGCTTTGAGTTAGACGGTGCAAACCGTAGTGAATTAATCCTAAATGAACAATTAGCACGCCAGTTAATCAGTGCAGCGAATTGGGTTAAAAATTACAGCCATGAAGGTGAAATCAACCCATTAGAAATTTTGCGTTGGCCCGGAGTAATGTCAGCTGGCGAACAAGATTTAGATGTCATCAGCGAACAATTAATGGCAGGGTTAGATGAAACAATTGATGCTTTCATTCAAAGCCGTGAAGCTGAAGGGGCATCATTACATGCGCTCATTGAACAGCGTCTTGATGGCGTCTTAGTTGAAGTCGCAAAAGTACGTCAACACATGCCAGAAATTTTACAATGGCAACGTGAACGCTTACAAAATAAGTTAGAAGAAGCTGACATTCAAGTGGATAACAGTCGCTTGGAACAGGAACTTATTCTATTAGCACAACGTATTGATGTTGCAGAAGAATTAGATCGCTTAGAAGCACACGTTAAAGAAACACGTAACATCTTGAAGAAAAAAGAGGCAACTGGCCGCCGTCTTGACTTTATGATGCAAGAATTTAACCGTGAAGCAAATACGTTAGCGTCAAAATCAATTAATAGCGAAGTCACAACTTCAGCCGTTGAGCTCAAAGTATTAATCGAACAAATGAGAGAACAAATTCAGAACATCGAATAACCTTTCTCAGCATTTCAGAGCGAATCACCAAGCCAGCCGATACACTGTATTCGCTGGCTTTTTTATTATCAGAGGATTGCAGAGTGAAGCACAATAGCGCATGATTAGCGTGTACCCAAAGGTGTACCCATAGCACTTTCATAAAACCATTTTGGGTACACCCCTTATTTTTACATTGGAAATTGCGAAAATGCCTAAGCTCACAGATAAAGAGATTAGGGCGTGGATAAAATCAGGCGAACGATTCGAAGGAAAGTCGGACGGCAATGGCCTATATCTGCGCTTTAGACAAAATGACAAAATTCCCTCATGGCGTTTCAGATATAAACTGTCTGGAAAGTCCAGAACAATGAATTTAGGTTCATATTCCGACCTATCATTAGCCAAAGCTAGAGAGCTAACTAGAGAGCTATCTGCTCGTGTATCTTTAGGCTATGACGTTGCTATGGAAAAACAGGAACGTAAAGCGGAAGCGTTAGCAAAAATTGAAGCTGAAAAAAACGCAATCAAGGTTTCTGAACTTGCGGCAGAATATTTTGAGCGTCAAATATTACCTCGCTGGAAGCACCCTGATATCTTACGTAGGCGAATAGATAAAGATATTAACCCTCGCATTGGCCACATGAAAATTGAAGAAGTCAAACCTCGCCATATTGATGAAATGCTCAAAAGCATTGTAGATAGAGGCGCACCGACTATCGCTACTGATGTCTTACGATGGGTTAGACGTATGTTCGATTATGGTATTAAGAGACAGATGATAGAAATTAACCCCTGCTCTGCTTTTGAGGTTGCTGATGCTGGCGGAAAAGAAGTCTCTCGTGATAGATGGCTAACCAGAGAGGAATTGATTTTAGTTTTAAGGGCATTTAGAACCTCAGCAATAAGCCGCCAAAATGAAATCAGCTTCAAAATACTTCTAGCTTTGTGTTTAAGAAAAATGGAATTATGCGCTGCTCGTTGGGAGGAGTTCGACTTTGATAACGCTGTTTGGCATTTCCCTGCGGAACGTAGCAAAAACGGAGATGCTATAGATATCCCTCTATGCCCTACCGTAATTGAATGGTTTATGGAACTAAAGTCTATGGCATGCAATAGCCAATACGTTCTGCCAGCTAGGAAAATGCAAACTAAGATGATCCCTCATATTCAAGAATCCACACTACCCGTTGCTTTATCTAAAGTTAGGCACGTGCTGCCACATGATATGCCTAACTTCACCATTCATGATTTTAGGCGCACAGGACGGACGCATTTAGCAGCTTTAGGCGTAGATCCATTTGTTGCTGAACGTTGTCTAAATCACCGCATAAAAGGAGTTGAGGGCATTTATAATAGGCATGATTATTTTGATGAGCGCAAAGCCGCATTAACTCAATGGTGTGATTTGATAGTCGCGTTAGAGAAAGGCGAGGATTACAACGTGATTCCAATGACGCAATGGAGAATTGAAAAATGATTAGCACTAAAAGCATTCTCAAATCTGATGTATTTGAGCGATTTTTAATGCAAAGCTCATCAACTATCAATGAAGTATCATTGGTCGTGTTTGGGCTTCCGCCATTCACTGCGGTTAAAGATATACCTGAGGATATGACCCCCTTTGTAAAGGAAGTTCGCTTATACATGAAAAGATGCCTTAACTCATTATCAAGCCACTATAAGAATATGAGTTTTCATCCATCAACTGAATGCTACATGGAGCTAATCTTAGCCTCAGCATATAGATATATAAATGAAAATACACCAGAAGCTATAGCAGACAAAATAACTTCATCTGTCCAATATTTTGTTTACTCTAACAAGTGGGAAGACTATATGCGCGCTTTTGGTGGCGATGAATTGTTAAACATTGTTAGCGAGCACAGAAAAACAGGGCGAGGGGCACACAGGAAAGAAGTTGAGCAGAATGGTACAAATAAGATTCTTGGGCTGACCTTAAAACTACTTATTTCAAAATCAAATAAATACGGGTCGCCAGAGAAACCTAAGATATCAGAAATATACGCTGATATTTTGAAAGTGGTACAAGCAGAAGAAGCAACAATGACAGGATTGGCTAAAGCAACATTTTATAACAAAGTGAATAGCGCATTACAGGCAATCCATGACTAATCACTCCAAACTTAGCAAAAGAAGTAATTACTTTTCGTTCTTTTGCTAAGTTTTCCTAAAGTTTACTAAGTTTTTCCTTTCCCTAATCAAATCAGCTCATGATTTTTTGTCACAAAATGCAAAAATTGACATAAATTGCATAACTTCCAACAACTTTAAACGACTTTAAACGACTTTAAATAACACTAAACGACGTTAAAGGGTACTAAAGAGCACTAAACAACACTAAACGACACTAAACGACACTAAACAACGCTATACGCACTTAAATAGATTCAAGCGAATTATAGTCAATGATAACTAAAGCCAGTTAAAACTAGCTAGAGCTAGTTAGAACTAAAATCCTCCATAAGCTAGCATAACAAGGATTCCATAGGGGTTCATAGATATCCACCAGCGTTCATAAGCATTCAGGTTCATTCACTGTCCTGTTAACTATTTGATCTTGTTACTAAGTAGCTATCGAGGAGAAACAGTTAAGCACAACCGAGATAAACCAAAGAACAAAGAGAAACAAAATCAACAAGTTAAGAAAATAGCAATTAGACCAATTAACTATAAAAAATCAAAGGAATACACTGTATTTTCACATCATAGACCCTTAATTTAGCTAGTGCACATTTCTTAATAGAATCTGTTTACTTAATAGATTTTTGATTTCTTTTAATAGATTCCATTATCCATAGATTGATAGATATTTGATCACTAGAATAGCCTCATCATACCAAAAGGAGGCTAGGCATAGCATGACGCAGCAACGTAAACCAAGATTAAAAAATAATACGCCTTACCCTGTCAGTGGTAATGCAAGGAAACGCCATACTGCTGATTTTTTAGGCATATCAGATGCGACACTTAATCGCTGGGAGAAGGCTGGAAAGCTCCCTAAATCATTTGAGTTAGAAAAAGGATTGTCAGTATTTGACGCTGCTGAGATTCGCGCTTGGGTAGAGTCTAAAAAAGCACAGCGAGAGGTAGCATAATGGAAAAGAAAAACCGCCCTTGCGGAGGCGGCTTTGATATCAGTAATGATATTGGAAATTGCCCCGCCATTATAACCAAACGCACACCAAAAAAACAGCGTGGATTTATTTATATTGTTGGTTCTGGTGCAAATGGAATTACAGAAAATGACGGCCTGAAATATTGTCGCTTATCTTCTTTCCGTAATTACTGCTCAGAACTGGAGCGCAAATTAAATATTAATTTAGAGCGTATCGATGAACCGAACCCAGACGGCATTGGATCACATTACCGTTATCGCATTCGCAGCCAGAAAGACGCGCAGAAGGTTATTAACCTCATCAACCAACGCGCCAATGCTGGCGGATATGAAGGTATTTCGAAATCACAATCTGAATTAATTTTGTCGCAGTACCCTACCGAATAATAAGGAAATAACAATATGAAAAATAAAATGACCGTAATGGGTCAGGGATTCGCTCACCCTGAAAACCAAGTGGCTAATACTTTTGATAATTTAATTCCTGTTATTAATAACAATATTAACGGTAAAGAAATTCAAACAGTAAGTAGCCGTAAATTACACTCATTCCTGAAAGTTGGCCGTGATTATACGAGTTGGATTAAAGGACGAATTAAACAATATGGCTTTGTTGAGAATATTGATTATATCGTTGTAGAAAATTTGAGCTCACCAAAACGGGGGAGCGCAAAATTTAGACAGCAACTTGAACATGATTACATTGTCAGCCTCAACATGGGTAAAGAGTTATCAATGGTTGAGCGCAATGACCAAGGAAAGTTAGCCCGTCATTATTTCATTGAATGCGAGGAACGATTACGCAGGATCGCTCCTGAAGAACATAAAGCCGCTATACAGAACTGGCGTAAAAACCGCGTCGCAGCTTGTGAAGACCATAAAAGCATGGCTGAGGCTATGAAAGGCTATATTGAACGCACAGGTGATAACCAGAAAGGCTTTGCATATAGCAATGAATCGCGCTTTATCAATAAGCTAGTGTTAGGCATTGACCCGATAAAGTGGGCTAAAAACAAAGGGATCAAATCTAAAGAAGTCAGGGATAACATGAGCACAGAGCAGTTAAAACTATTGGCCTACTTAGAGGCTCGTAATTGTGCTTTCCTTGACTTAGATACACCTACAGCGCAGAGAAAGACGCAATTAACTGAGTTGGCGCAACGTTGGTTAGTTCAGCGTTTGGAGGCTAACTAATGATGGCCATTAACTCACAAATGTTTGGTACACCCAAAGCGGTGTATCAAAGTTCAAATATTAATCAATTAACACCCGATTGGGTGAATATTGCCTACCAAGTGAATGGTTCCCTACTGGCAGGTGATAACGTAAGTTCAACTTACACCCTTAATAATACTGTAGCTTTAAACTACGGTATTACTGGCAACCAATCAGACAAAGTTTCGTCTGGTTACTCGGTCAATATTTTGGCTCAGCAATCAGCTAAAACTTTAGCCGATGTATCAGCGAAAATTTACGCCAATCAATCACCCAAATTTACGGGAAATCAATCAGCAAAACATTTTGCCAATCTAAAACGTGGAGAATTTACACCATTTGCTAAAGGTGAGAAAAATCACCTTTGTAAAGGGCAGAAATCTGCCATTTTGCAAGGTTTAATCGGGGTCACTACACAAGGCAGAATTGAGTTTTTACAGTCCATAAAAGGCAAAGTAATTGAGTTTTTGGAGTCCATAAAAAAGGGCAGCCAATCGGCTACCCTTGGAAACGTCGATATTGAATACCGAGCAAGTGAGAATATTAATATTAGCTTACTTCTCTGGTATGGCAAATATCAGTTTTTAGGCTTAACACCTAATCTTTCCAGCTCGTTACGACAGGCTGTCTTAACCCATGAACTAAATGGCTCATTACCAATAACTGAGTCTATTTGTTTGAGCAAATCATCATCAAATCGGATTGTTCTTCTTGTGCTGTTTGCACGGTCGTATGGTTTTTTGTCTTTTTCATCTTGCATTGGTTCGAACCACTATGATAGTTTATATGTATATGGTGCGAACCAGTATAAAGGTAAGTGCTATATAAAAACAATGCCCCGCAGTGGTGGAACACTAACGGGGCATCTAATCACCACCGATAACGAAGCTATCGAGGTAACTATGAGTAAGCATAACACACCCGTCACAGGGCGGACTAGTCTCACCCCTAACCAATCGTACAGATGGTTATTCCTCGCGTTAAACCGTAGCGATTACACCGCTAAACCTTGTCGCATTGCTGTTACAGCATCGAACGAACACGATGCAAGACTGATGCTTGTACGTGATTACATTCTGTCATTCGCTGGTCGCTTACCTGCTCAGGAGGTGGCTCATGCGTAACCCTCAACCTAATGACTTCTACACTCACAAAAATAATGGCGAAACCGTCAAAGTTCTATCGGTTCAATTCAACCGTGTGACCTTTCAGCGAGACGGCTTTGATAGTCCTGTCATTGTTCCATTAAGCCAGTTCAGCAACGAATACACCTATGCAGGGAGGGCTTAATTATGGCGGATATCACTATTAATCAAGCCGCTGAAAAGGCGCATCAGGTTGAGTTAATTAACCTACTCATTGAATCACACCCTCACCAGTTACAAGACAGTGAAATATCTACTTTGGCTTCTCTTATGGCGAAGTTATCAGGTGATGTTTGTGTATTTCTTCAAGAGGAAATTGTGGCACAGGAGGCGAAAGCATGAGTATTTCACGCCTATCTGACGCATTGAACAAAATCCAACGCCTAGCAGAAGCCGCTTTGTCTTTATCGAACCAACGTGATGAAGCGGAACTCAAAATTCAGCTAATTGAAATTATCAGCAAGACAGCAGAAGAAGCCGTATCTGAGGGGGAAGCATGAGCAAGCCTATTCCATTAGACAGAGCCGCATACAAAGCGCAGCAAAATAATTCATTGCTTGCCGTTATCTTGGAGCAAGTGAGTAGCGATTGTTCGCGTGAGTTAATCGACCTCGTTTCTATTGCGTATGACTTCAACGCAGAAATATGCGAATCCCTCGAGGAGGCGACCAAATGAAAGCGATTAAGTTGAAATCTGGTGATGTGGCGGCGTTCGATGCTGTGAAAGATATTAATAACGAAATCCAATCAATTTTATTTCCATTAATTACAGCAGTTGAGAATGAAGCAGAAACCGACACTTATTACATGGCAAGAGCGTTAAAGCGCCTTATACATGAGCAATGGCGAGAAATAGCACGGTTTGAAGAGGTGATGAAATGAGACAGGTCACTATCAATGCCACCAGCTTAAGCCCATTTATGTATCAAGGTAAGCGAGTAGTTACCTTTGCCATGATTGACGAGGTACACCAACGCCCGAAAGGTACAGCAAAGCGCACATTCAACACGCATAAAAAGCACTTCATTGATGGGGTCGATTACTTTTTGCTCACTAAGTACGTAATACGTACCGAGTTGCCCGAACTAGAGATAGGCGGCAAGGCAAAAGAGTTAATGCTTATCACTGAGTCAGGTTATTTGATGGTTGCCAAGCCATTTACCGATGATTTGTCGTGGCAGGTTCAACGCTCAATGGTTAACAGCTACTTTCGTTTGTCTGAGTTTCCCGAAATTAAACATATTCAAATCCCCACGCTGGCGGAACTTGAAGCCATGCCGATTGGTGAGGCTCAGAACTTGATTAGCAGTTTAGAGGCTGACTCTTATCAGGGGCACGGTAGGCGCGGCAGTTATGCCATGAACCTACGTCGCAAGGAGAAGAAAGCACTTAAACCAATGGTAATGGCCATTGAACAAGCTTCACAGCTACACATTCAGGATATGGGAGATTATCGCTCATGAGAACGTTTCAAATCGCAGGGTATGGCACAACACCGAAAGGCTTAACGCTAGGTATTAGCAAGCGTGTGATATCAGCCACCCAGAAAGACGCTCAATCGCAAGTGATGCGAGAAGCGCAACGTGACGGTTTAACCGATATCCGAATTAACTATGTGCGTGAGGTGAAGTGATGAATCAGGAACAGAAACGCGAAGTGGAAATGTTACTAGAGCCGCACAAAGCAAAAGTATTAATGCTAATTACTTTACTTTCTACGTGGCTGGAAGCTGAAGAGTGCGGCGAAACCAGAAACATGATCTGGGCGGTGTTGATTGTTGTTTATTCGATTAGGGATGAAATGAACGAAGCGGCAGGGAGCAAATAATGAGCTTATTTATCAAACGTAACGTTGCCAGTTTTGGCTATGGTGCCACAGGTGTATTGGTTGTTTATCGTGAGAATGGTCAGCTTAACGAGGTAATTAGCTACGACGATGCGCTTAAATCCCTTGATGCTGGTGATTTTGACACTGATTTACTCATGGGTTTTGAGCTTGTATTGGCACTCTCAAAAGGTGAACGAGAACGCTTGTTTAACCCAACATTAGAGCAAACGTTGATTTTATGCCGTTGGGTAGTAGCAGCGTCATTTGTTCAAGAGTTAAGAGATAAACATGGCGTTATTGAACTCGACAATGAGCTAGGAGGCAAAGACATTGCCACGCTGTATTACAGCGATAACGGTTCGGGGATATCGGTTTATCCATCGGGCGAACGAGCGTTGTTAACTACGCATATGGAAGACTTTGTTTGTGAGCAATACGGGCAGGAAATGGGGCGGCAGTTAGTTATCAGGGCTTACATGGACTTTATCAATATGCAGCCAGAAGTGGGAAATCGTCTCTCTGAAAAAGGGCGAAAGGGGCTAACCATCTTGCATGATGGCCTTATGAAAATCGCTCGTTCTAGTGAAGTTGGCACTATGCCAGTGTTTCACTGATAGGGGGGATCATGATTAACAATTTAAACCATTTACTGGCGAACAAAGGAGCATTTCAATGAGCAACATTATTCCATTCAAAACCAAAGCGAACTCGCTTGATGATGCGCTAAAAGCCTTTGCCTTTGCTGTATTTAAAAGCCGCCCGAATGACTTTGAAGAATGTTACACCTATACGGAAACATGCCAAGGCCGTACTAACAAGCAACAAATTTCACCGATTGAGTACCTTTGTTTCTTAACTGAGGTTTGCTTTATTGAGCCGCTAATAGACCAGTTTGAGGAATACGAAACGGCCGCACTGGAGGCATTAACCAAAGCAGTAGACTGTGGGCGTCTTACTCTGGAGGGTGAAGCGTTATATCAGTCTATTTTAAGTGTGTCTCATGAAATGGCTGAACCAGCAGGAGGCGCAGACGATGAAACCGATTGATGTTATCCGTGATGTGAAGCTGAAAGCGAATGGCCAATGGCAAAATATATTATCTAACCTCGGGGCAGAAGTGCCCCTAAACACGCACACCGCTTGCCCTCATTGTGGCGGTAAAGACCGTTTTAGATTTGATGACAAAGACGGCAACGGCACGTTTATTTGTAGCCAGTGCGGCTCAGGTGATGGATTGGACTTAGTTCAGCGTGTTCTGGGGGGCAGCGTGACAGAAGCCGCTTATGAGGTGGCTGGCATGATTGGTATTGATACCCGTTCAGATAATCCACCAGCCTACCGTAGCCATGAGGTAAAAGCGCAACAGGACGCATTGAAAGCACAACAAGCCCAGAACCAAGCTAACGAGCAGATAGAGAAGCACAAACGCTTTACATCGCGATACAACCGCACTATTGCCAATGCTAAACAGGGCGAATCCGATTATCTCAAGACGAAAGGCTTTGATAGTACCACCGTGACCCTATTAACAGATGGTTCGTTGATTATTCCATTGATAGACGCTGATGGCACAATCACAGCCGCACAGACCATTAAACCCAATGGCGATAAACGGCTATTACTCGATAGTGCGAAGAATGGCAGCTATTACCCCATTAATGAGCCTGTAAACGTTTCTACGGTGATTATCGCCGAGGGATTAGCAACCGCCATGACGTGCCAGTTAATCCAACCAGAAGCGCACACCGTAGCGGCAATTGATGCGGGTAACTTAACCCATGTGGCTAAGGTGATGCGGACTCAGTACCCAGAGAGCAAGATTATCATTGCAGGTGACAACGATATTAAACCCGACCAATCAAACACAGGAAAGCTGGCGGCAGAAAAGGCAGCTAAGGCAGTCAATGGTATTACGGTTTTACCGCCTACCGAGGATAAAGCTGATTGGGATGATTACCGCCTATCACACGGCATTGAGGCAGCAATACAGGCTTTTAACGAGGCGTTAGGGCAGCAAGGAGGCAAGGCGATTATGAAACCAAAAAATACCAAAAGAAAAATGAAACCAAGAAACAACCTTACCCAGCTTGCAGATAATGAGAAAGCATTATTACTGGCTGAACAGTATGAAGGGATAGCGGTACACCCAGAAAGTGAGGGCTTCTATACGTATCAACAGGGCGTATGGCTTAAAACGTCTTTCTTGGATTTAAGCCGAGAAATGGGACGTGTTTACATGCAGCACAATACTAATTTTAGTAAACGAGCACTCAATAATGTGGTTGAGGCTTTAAAAATTGTCGCTCCAGTCATGGAAGAACCTTGCCAAAGCCTGATCCCATTTTCTAATGGTGTGTTTGATATTAAAACAAAGCTATTTTCGCCACATAGCCCGAGCAATTGGCTCTTAAATCACAATGGGATTGAGTATACGCCAGCAAAACCAGATGAAAACTTAAGGGATGATGCCCCGAATTTTCATAAATGGATAGACCATGCAGCCAACAGCGATCCATACAAAATAAAAAGGATATTTGCCGCGCTTTATATGGTGTTAGCAAATCGTTATGACTGGCAGTTATTTTTAGAAATTACAGGGGAAGGAGGTAGCGGTAAGAGTGTATTTACACAGGTCGCTACCTTACTGGCTGGACAACACAATACAGCCAGCGGAAACATGGCCGCACTCGATACGGCTCGAGGTCGGGCGCAATTCGTTGGTAAAAGCATGATCACATTACCAGACCAACCTAAATACACGGGTGAAGGTACAGGCATTAAAGCCATTACAGGCGGTGATGCTGTAGAGATTGACCCGAAGCATGAGCAGCAATATACCGAAATTATTAGAGCGGTAGTGATAGCAACGAACAACACGCCAATGATATTTACTGAGCGTGCTGGTGGCGTGGCTCGTCGACGTGTCATTTTTCAGTTTAATAACAAAGTGAAGGATGAAGATAAAGACCCGTTACTCTCTAAAAAAATAGCAGAGGAAATCCCTGTTATCGTTCGTCGATTGCTAGCAACGTTTGACGACCCAGAAGAAGCCAAAGTGCTACTCATTGAGCAAAGGGATAGTGCGGAAGCATTAGAAGTTAAGCGAGCGTCTAATCCTGTGCTAGATCTTTGTGCTGCCCTTGCCTTTATGGGTGAGCCTAGAGGGTTAGAAATGGGCGGAGGGCGAAAAGTTGAAGAGGAACGCCAACCAAGAAAGTATCTCTATCACCTGTATTTATCTTTTATTGAATATCAAGGATTGGGTAGACCGTTAAGCGTTACTGAGTTTGGTAAAGCAATCAAAGAAGCTGCCAAAGAGTATAAGTCAGAATATTTAACAAGGACGATTCAAGGACGAAGACAGACTAACGTCCAGCTAACAGATGATGTGAACGAGTTTTTGTAAATTAAGGGATTGGTTATCTACCTTGTCTACCAAAGTGAAATAAATGATTATAATTCATATGGTTAAATTGGTAGATAACTAAAAAAGGGTTATCTACTTGTTATCTACCTTGTCTACCTAATTTTTTTGATTCGATTGAAACTTTAGGATGATGCGTTTTTAAAAGTTATCCACAGAGTGCTTTAATATTGAGCTAATTTAGTGTGTTTTTTAACCTTAAAGGTAGATAAGGTAGACGACAGGTAGAGAATAAAATAACGATTATCACCACTGTAACCATTTGTATCTTAATAAATATATTGAGTTGGTAGATAAGGTAGATAACAAAAATGCTTTTTTATAAAAACGCACTCGATACGACACAATGAGGAGAATTGTATGTTAACGGCAAATACTGATTTGGGTGATCGAATAGTGGCGAAGGAGGCAGTAAAAAAAGGTGTTAGGTACTTTTGCCCTGAATGCCACTCAGAGGTGATATTAAAACAAGGTAAGGTATTAACGGCACACTTTGCCCATAAACCGCCAGTGAGTTGTTATTATGGTTCTGGCGAATCAGAACAGCATAGGCGAGCAAAGGAAGAAATCAGCAAAGCCCTTCAATTCTGGGAGGACACTGAATACGTCGAAATAGAAAAATCATTTGGTGATGTTCGGGCAGATATTTATGCGGTAATACGTAACGTTAAGGTCGCGATAGAAATACAAAAAAGCACATTGACCCCTGAGATTATTGTTAAGCGCACAGAGGCTTATACCAAGAAAGGAATTTACATTTTATGGATCGCGCTAGCGGATGAGCGAATAAACAAATATAGCTATATCCCTAAATGGTGGGAAAAATGGCTACACGCTGCATATTTCGGTCGTTTGTATTATTGGGATTGCCTTGATTCTGTTATCCCCGTTAGCTTTGGTGATGTGCAAACATACGTAGAGGAAACGAGCTGGGGCGGTGGCTATATGAAAACGTTAAAAAGGTATAAAAGGCCTATTCAGCATAGCCCTGTCAGTATAGTTGAAAATTTTACCCCTGCTTTTGGTAAAGCATGGAGCTATGGAAGTTTTCAGATCCCGAATAGATTAATATTTACTCAAAGAAAAGAAATTAAATAAATTGTGATATTCACATTAACAAACGCATGGAAGACAAGAGCTATGACGATAAATCAGCGAAAAACACTGACACTAAAACGGAAAAATCCACCAGCGACGAACACACCAAAAAACACACAGGCTAAAACGCCACAGGAAGCCCCACAGCAACCGAAGAAGAAAAATAAGGCAGATGTTCACGCAAAGAAGAAACAACACCGTATCGACCGTATAGCGCAGCATTGGACGCTATTCAGTGAGCCAGAAGCCAAGCCGCTAATGATTGGTATCAAGGAAGCCATGATTGCTGAGGTTAACGATAAAGAGCTGGATATCCCAGAGAGCCACATTAAACAGGGATTACGGTCATACATCAGCCGCAAGGCATATTTGAAAGCCCTTACTCTGGGCGGCAATCGGTTTGATATGCACGGACAACCTAACGGAGAGGTTACGCCAGAACAACAAAGCATAGCGGAGCAAAAACTGATAGAGTGGCTAAAGAAATGATACAGGAGCCTTATGAAAATTATTTACAGAAGCAAAGGTAATCAAGATGTAATTGAATTGGCTTATACAATCTTTGAGCTTGATAAAATTAAATATGCCATGCAAGCCGTCAGGCGTATCGCTGACGTTAATGTCAAAACTTCAGGATTTATTTTTAGACGCATGGTTATTACAGGTACGCCAGAACAAATCAAAATTGCTAGAAAGGCTCTGATTAGGCGTTACAGATAGTTATTAGTTGAACACCGCCAAAGCATAAGCCGAGGCGGTTATGTATAATTGGCCTTATCAACTAAAGGGATCACCAAATGAAAAAAATCATGATAACGGCTCTATTGGCTTTGTTTCTATCGGGATGTGATAACAGTCCACCAGCACCCTACGGATTTAAGTGGGGGCAATCGGTGGAGGAAATTCAAAAGTTAAACTTAGAGGGGGCTAGCGAGTGTAAAGATCCAGCGTGCTCTATTATGGAAACACCTAGCGGAGCATATGGATTAACAACGCTAATTTTCTATAAAGATTCAGGATTGGCACAAGTGATACACTCAGAGCCACTGAACGAAACCAACAAAGATGATGTAATAGCAAAGTTTAATCATATTAGTAATGAATTAAAATCAATTTACGGCAATCCAACCAGTGAAATAATACGCATCGATGATGAAGATAACTTTATCAACTGTTTAAAAAAAATTAGTTGCAGAGATATCAAAGCAGAATATAACAACATAGATGGTTATCGGGTATTTGTCTCAATAGGCACAAGGAAAGAAGATGGGAGATTATCCATTTTCACCGATCATCAAAGACCCCTGAAATAAAACAATCCATAAAAGCTAAAGCCGACCTTGAGTCGGTTTTTTGTTGTCTTAATTTCAAATAAATCAAGATTAGGAGAAAATATTTCTATATTTACGCTTATTTGTAGCAATATATTATTGTTTATTTTTTGCTCTGGATTATAATTGTAGTGTATATAACAACAGGGTGGATAAATAATCATGGATAAGCAAAAAAGAACCTTCAAAGCAGTGTCAATTGAAAGCGACATAGTAGATCGCGTTAAAAAATTTAAAGAAAAACAGGGTGAAAAAGATGTTTTCATTCAACGAGCGCCTATTAGCCAATTGATTCAAGGGCTATTAAGTGATGCCTTACAGCGTGAGGGGTTCTAATGGAAAAGTTACAGCAGTTAGCAAGCACCATAGCTCAGATTTATGTTGATGGGCTAAAAGCGGAAACGGGAACAACATTAGTGACTTATAACGGCATTACAGGCGAGGTGATCCCTGAGTTGCTGGCGGCAGGGTTATTTGATAATGCGGTATCGATTGTTAAGTCTCGTGGTGAGTCGTTCGATGTTGAGAGTAAGGCCTGTGATTTATTGCTTCCTTACCTAAACGTATTTACCAAGCCTTATTCCATCACAGATCAGTGTATTTATGTGATTGGCGAAATGACTCGTTTTGCATTACGTGACGGTAATGTCAGTGGCTTATCAGCCGTACATTAATTAGAGGGAATAATCATTATGTATCATGGCGAAGGTTATACAATAGACATACATGGTGAGACTGAGAGCTTGCTTGAAGCGAATAAAGCGATTAGAGAAACAAAGCGGAAAATGGCTGAAATGGGTAAACAGGCTGATGATACGTCGAAAGCCTTTTACCGTTTTGATAAAACAGCAATGGCCGTTTCCAGTGCGTTAAAAATGCCTGAAATTAACCGATTATCACGTCAAATGAGCGAGTTAACGGGGCAAATTGGCGCAGCGTCAGCCGCTACAGACAGAGCGACTAGCGCGAATGCGCGTTTTACAGGTGTAATTAGTAATGTCTCTGGGTTATTAGGTTCGGGGTATATTTCTAATATTGGTAGTGCGACCTCTTCACTCTTACAACATACTCAAGGGGCGATTAACGCCACACAAGCCGAGGTTTCACATACTCGCGCTATTCAAATGAAAGCACAGGCATTACAAGCCGCAGCCTCCCAAGAAGTAATTAACGCTAGAAATCTGACAGTATCCGCACAAGCCGAGTTAAAAGCGGCTCAGGCAGCGTTAGAGCACGTTTATTCACTAGAAGCGGCTAATGATGCCAAGCAACGTGATTTAGAGTCACTGAGAGCACGACAGGCGGTACAGCTCAAGGATGCCGAAATAACCTATCAAATGGCAGCGAGTGAAGAAAATCTACAACGAGTCACCAAAGCCAGTAACGCCCTACACGCCACAGAAACTAAAATCAAAACGCATTTAGCCACAACAGGGAAAGAAATTGCGCGTGTTGAGGCTCAGGTCGCTAAAGCGAAAGAAGTTGAAGCCAACGCAACCCATAAATTAAATGCGGCATTAGCATTGGAGCAAAAAGCGAAAGCCACACTAGCGACCACAACG
Organism: Providencia rettgeri; assembly: GCF_023205015.1. Lineage (NCBI taxonomy): Bacteria > Pseudomonadati > Pseudomonadota > Gammaproteobacteria > Enterobacterales > Morganellaceae > Providencia > Providencia rettgeri. The sequence goes on from NZ_CP096258.1 coordinate 4,405,050, forward strand.
GACGCAGTGACCGCAGCAAATAACCGCGCAGCCCAAGCCGCTAAAACTCAATCTATCGCTATGCAAGGGTTACGGGGAGCGGTTGGGTTATTAGGTGGCCCTACTGGTGTATTCTTTTTAGCTGCCGCAGGTGTTTACGCGCTGTATAACGCCATGAACGATGACACCGCCACTAAAGAGTTTAACGACAGGGTAGATCAGTGGATTGATAAAATCGACGAACTGTCAGCAAAACAGGCGCGTGTTGTGGCTAACCGCTTAGGCGAGAAGATAGCGGAAACAACTACAGAGCTAGACGGACAGAAAAAAAGCCTTGAAATGGTTAATGGTGAGCTTAAAGTCCATGAAAATAGGCTTGCTGAAATAAACAAAGAGATTGAGAGGCAAAAGAAAGAAGATGGCAAGGCTAGCCCATCATTCACATTAGATGCTACCATCAAAGAAATTAGTGAGCTCACTAAAAAACAACAGCAATATGAGCTACTTATATCCGAAGGTGAGCAAAATATTCGACGCTGGACGGTATCACAAGGCAAAGCCACTGATATTGCTAAGGTTAGAGCGCAACAAACAGACGAACTGACCAGAGCCGATTTAATCTACCAACGCCAAGCTAAAGGCGTGATTGATGCTAACCAACAAGTAGCCCGATCACTGGAATTAGGCAGCGAGGCAGCAGTTAAGAAAGAACAGGCTATCAAAGAGCTAGAAAAGGCGTTAATTGCTGACGGCTTTGTTAAAGACTCTGAAATTTTTAAACAGAAAATCCAAGAATTAACGGATGCGTTTGATAAAACGGTCAGCTTGAACCTTGCTAACTCGCTTACTGAGATTGAGCAACGCACCCAAGCCCTCACTATTGGCATGAAAGACGGTAAGCCGGCACTGGATGAATACAACGCCTCGTTACTCCTCATGCAAATGGGATTACAACAAGGTTCAGCGGCCTACAATACCGAACTCCCGAAAGCTATTGAAGCCATACGCAAGTTACGTGAAGCCCAAGAAGCCGCACTAAGCAGTAAATCAAAAGGCAACAAGTCAGCTAAAGCCGCCAACCAAGCAAATGAAGCTATAAAGCGTCAAAGTGAGCAATTGGCCACACTGAAAAAACGTTATGGATTATTGGAAAGTGGCGCAGCCGATGTTAACCGCGAAATGGCAATCTATGAAGCTGTTCAGCGACTCGGGGCACAGGCAACAGAGAAACAAAAAGCGGCTATCTCAAAAGAGGCAGCGGAACTGTTTGACCTCAATCAGCGCGTGAATGATTTTATTGCGGCTCAGGAAATCACCCCAGAATTAAAACTGGCGCATACCTTTGGTGAGGAAGTGAAAACCCTCAAGCGTTTGTTAGATGAGGGATTCATCAACAAGGAAGATTTTGAGCGCATGGGGCGTGAGGCGATGGTGTCATTTAATCAGGGAATGACCGATATCAAAATCAATGCCTCAGTCAATTACATTGAGGAAAACCGCGCTAAATTTGACCCGATTCAGGCATTAGCTAATGAGCATACTCAGAAGTTGGCCATGATGAAAGAATACAAGGCGCAAGAGCTACAGATACTCAATGAAGCCTATGCAAAACAGCAGATTAGCCATGACCAGTTCACCGCATCCAAAGCGGCAACCGATGCTCAATATCAGCTACTCAGAACCGCAGCAGAGAAAGAGTATCAACAGCAGCAGTTAGCGGCACAATGGGAGTTAATGCGACAGCAGAACCTAGGCTATGAGATGTTAGCCTCGGCGGTTGATTCTCTGGCGGGTAATGTTTCAAACGTCATGACAGGGTTAATCACTGGCTCAATGGATGCGTCCGAGGCGTTGCGTTCGTTAGGTAATACGATGCTAAACAGTGTTGTAAATTCCATTGCTCAGGTTGGCGTGGAGATGCTTAAAAACTTCATCCTGACCAAAACAATTGGCGTTGCTTCACAGGCAGCGAACGCAGCGGCAGCAACAGCAGGAGGCGCGGCAGCATTAGCGGCTTGGACACCAGCGGCAATCGCGGCATCTATCGCAACAGGTGGGGCGGCATCAGGAACGGGATTATCAGCGTATACAACCGCACAGGCCGCAGGGAAAGCTACATCGATGTCAATGATTGGCTTTGGCGGAGGGCGTAAGAATGGCGGGGTAGTTGATGCGAGTAAATATTATCGTGTCGGTGAAAATGGTAAGCCTGAGATATTCCAAGCGAGTACGGGCAAGCAATACATGATCCCTGGTGACAATGGGCGAGTTATATCAAACAAAGATTTACAGGGCGGACGTGGCAGTAGTGTTAATTTCAGTGTGGTAATTGAAAACCATGTGGCAAATGCCGCCATCGAACCAAGAATGGAAAAAGGGCTTACTGGTGAAGATGTGGCAAGGATCATTATCACTGATATGAATGAGAAAGGGCCCATACACCGTTCAGTAATCAACAACACAACAGCAGGCCCCAAAATATAATAAGTATGGGCAGATTTCTGCCCTTTAGTTTTATTGGAGTACAGCAATGATAAAAGTAAAAGTTGTCAGTAAAAAAGGAAATGGTAGCTTTGACCGCTATGTTAGCCATGTTCAGCAAAGAGTGTCTTTAGCTATGCAGCGGTTTCTTATCGACGCTGGAGCACAGGCCGCAGTCTATACGCCTATCGATACCTCAACATTGATCAATAGCCAGTTTCGCACAGTCACCATTAACGGTACGCGAGTAACGGGGCGTATTGGTTATTCCGCCAGCTATGCCGCGTATGTGCATGACCCGAAAGTTAAGCAGAACTTTAAGCGTCCAACGGCTAAAAAAGAGTTCCTGAAAAAAGGTGTAGAGGAAACGTTACCCAATTTAGCTAAGTATATTCAGGAAGAATTGAAGCGTTAACTCGGTACTTTCGTGAACAGTACGCGCGCGAGGGAGAAATATGACTTTTCGGGCACGTTAGCAAAGGTAGTTAGATAGTTTTTACACACGCTAGACGGAATTATCGGACACGTTAGCGGTTAGTTTTCGGACATCGTAGCAAGGTAGCAAGAGTTTTCGGAGTCCATAAAAAGAGAATATTAATCTCACCTTGAAATAGGCTTGTATCTATTGGTATCACAGGGATTGATGAAGTAACGAGAATGACAATTTATGAAAAACTCATATTATTTCGGATTGAAAATGGCGAGGCATTATGAGACCACAATCAAGGCATTATACGGACGCATTACCAACTATCGGGCATGGCACTATAGCTACTATCAGAAAGTTTAAAAACAATGGTGAAGGCCTACAGTGGGATACTAGCGCAGGGAAATTAATCATTGGTAAAAACGGTGATAATTACTTGGTTGTTATAGGCGATAAGCGATTCTCTCTATCACTAGTCACTACTCAAGCAGGTTATGGCGTTCGCTATTGGTATTCATGCCCCTATTGCCGTAAACGTAGAGCAGAGCTTTATTTTAGTCGTAAAGATTTAGCCTGTAGAGCATGTTGGAATTTCCACTATGCCAGCCAGAGTGAAAACAAGCTTGACCGATTAAGGCGCAAGGTGCGAGTAGGTCGCTTTGCTATTTGGGGTTATAGCCCTGAGGTTAGTAACCTAACCAAACATGTGTATTCTTTCGATAAACCCAAAGGCATGAGATGGGAGAAATTCAGGGAGAAAGTAGCGGAACAGGCAAGATTAGAGGATTATTACTGGCAGGCGTTCATTCCATTTGTCGATAAATTAACGTCTCGTGTGTTGAAATTTAAATGATTAAATATAATAGTATTTACTATCAATAAAATAAAAAGTTAAACAGAAAGTGAGAAATATTATGACTGAAGCTACGAACTATTGGCTAGCAGGGGCTAGTTGGGATGGATGTGATCATCAAGATAAAACTTTCATAGAAAATAAAATTTGGGTTTTAGGATATAAAAAAAATGAAGATGAAGCTCAATATCAAAGAGCAAAAAAAATAAAAAAAAATGATCGGATAGCAATTAAAAGAATGATGGGAAAAGGGGCTTCTGAAATCAAAATACTACATATTGGTGTTGTTGAAGGTGTAGTGGATTATGGAAATTTAGTTATTTGTGTCGTTAACTGGCTAGTAACTAATAAAGATATTACTGTTGAAAGTAAAGGCTGTTTTGCCAGCATTCATGGGCCATATGAAATGGGAAATAATATAGAAACTGATAATTGGTTAAACAGTATTTTTTCCTTGTAACTACGGTTGATGTTTATTTTGATTGATTGGGCGAATTAAGTAATAAAATCGCCCTTTAACGCGCGATGAAGCAACTTGGTTTTAAATTCTGGACTTGATATCAACTGTCACTATCTAATTTTCCTGCTATATCCTTGTGGCGCTTCCACGCTGAATAAATATCCTTATCCCACGCTTTACCGCCTTTAGTTTGATAACCAGCCTCATTAATTCGTTCAGCGATAATCCGTCCGTTATCTATGCCCTCTGATAGCACCAAATTAACCACAGAAACGACAGCGGACTCATTATAGGTATACGGCGGGATATCTGCCTTACCAGCAATTAAAGACGCCACAGATGATTCTAGGCGTTCCACCAGCGACAGCATACGAGCATCAGGATTACTGTCTGGGCGGTTTAACTTCTCTTTGATAGCTGAGACTATCCACGTTGTTTTATCGCTGCCAGAATTCGATACAGCATCATTAAACAAAGCTTGAATTTCAGCAGGTAGACGAAAGGCAATAAGATTAGATTTACTCATGATAATAGTCCGTTATTAATTCAGTGAGTGCTTATTATATCAGCGTATAACACTGTTATACAGATTAGAAAATGTAAAATTGCTGGTGGATTTAACGGATAAATCCATAACTTAAAGTTAGGGTAACTTACTATAAAACAAGCAAAGCGTATTATTGCGCCTTGTAACTGATTGAATACATGGCAAAGCTCAAATTTGAGCACAGTCTAATTTTACCAATAGAATCAATCGGCTCATTTTTGAGCCTGTATTTATCAATAGAAACAGTGCCCTCAAAATTGAGGAGAGGTAACGATTGTGATTATGACCATAGTCGGAAAGGGCGACAGTTGAAATGCTACCCTTGGTACTAAGGACGGCTTGAAATGAAGCTCTCATATCAAAACCACAAATTAGTGCCTTTAGCCAAAGTAGCTAAATATTAGCCAGTACAGCTAACCACTCAAAAACACGGTGTAGTTATTTTGTTATCAAAAAGACTCACGGTAATAACGTACCAAAATGGTACTAATATAAACCACGGTGGTACTATCGTGTTGCTATAGTGATTGCAAGGTATCCGCTTTGGTATCCACCGAAAAGGCTATATTTTACTGGATACTCTATCCGCTGAATGTTGACAATTGTTGACAATTGTTGACATCAGAACCTGACAAAACCTGACATGAGAACAAAGTAAATGTTGTTGATTGTTGTGGTCGAAAACTTGTCAAAACTTGTCATCACGCCAAAGAAATTTATAAGCCCCGTTCAAAATCAAATAGGTACGCAGTAGGTATGTGTTTAATTCTCGCATTTCGCTATAATCAAATAAAATCATGATGTTGTGTAAAAGTACGCAGAATGGTACGCAGCAAAACAAGGGTAATAAGTTTGGACTAGTCTTGACGGATATAACTTGGTTGCCATTTTGACGGTTGCCACTCTGGTTGCCAGCAAAACAGCATGTTTTATGCTAGTGGAATGATGGGCTTTGATTATTCTAATTCAGCACAATCAAGGTATAGCGATAATCACAACACCTTTGAGGTATAGCCATGTTACAACGTGAAGCAATAGAAGCCGTTATGATGGAGTTAGCCCACCAGCAAGGACAATTACTCAATGGACGCGATAGGTTAGCAATTAGAACAGGTGTAGCCCAGACAATACAGGCTAAAGAGCGTCACAGGCGTAGAATGACAGCACCTACCTACCAATGGACGAAGCCAGCACAGAAACGGTGATGCGAAGATAATCGCAATGGTCAAATATTAAGCGATGCAAGAAAAAGTGCGACGGTATACAGGCTATAGGTTGCCTTGAAATCAAGGGCACTTAAGGCGACTGAATAGGACTCCTTGATATTAAGGAGTCATGAGGCTCTGAAATCGGAGGCTCGTCACTGGCTGGCAATATTCCAATAATGTCCACGAGATAAAAGTAACCACTTTGGTAACCACCAAAAGTAACCACAATGCAAATAAGCATTGCGATACCCATAGGACAATTTTGTCCTCTGAATATTAATTTCATACTGATAATAAAAACATCTCATAACGATAAATGTAATTATCTTAAAAGGATGGTCGTAATTAATTGGTAGATGTGAACTATATTTCATATAAAATATTCTACGCTTAGGACTTAAAGCCATAAACAAGAGTGTTATAAGCTATTAAATTGTGTCTGTGAGAAATATTATAAAAAAGGTGAAGCATTGTGAGCATATTAAAATCGATTTGGGATTTTTTTGGGCTTTATCAGACTAAAAAAATAAGAATTTTACATGCGTTAATTCTACTTTTGGTAATATCACAAATCATTGTGAGTAATTGGATGACGGGAACTAAGTCAGTAGTTGTTCCGTTTTTTGACGAGACTTATTTATTCACTTGGATTCATATCGTTTCAGGTTTTGTGCTTTTTTTCTTAACGTTCTTTTTAGTCGTGTTATGTTTTAACCAGCGAGGGTTTAGATATTTTTATCCCTATCTCTGGGGGGACTTTAAGCAAATCAAAGAAGATATAAACTCTCTTTTAGCTAAAAAGCTACCAGACAGCTCACCTAAAGGGCTTGCCGCGACAGTTCAAGGGTTAGGGTTAGGTGCTTTATCAATTGTTATTTTGTCTGGTATTGCATGGTTTATTCTATGGTTACAGCAGTCACCACTTGCTTTAGAGGCTAGAAGTATTCATAAATCACTCACAATTTTAATTGAGATTTATATTTATGGTCACGGTGGTTTAGGGATTATTCATTTTATAATTTGGAAAAAAAATAAAAATAAATAGGTTTGCTTGATACCTCATTGGCAATATGGGTGATTAGTCGCCCATATTCATTAAATGATATTTTGTTGCAATCTGTAGATGCTAATAAGTTACCGTGACGCAAATATGCGTTACTTAGTAAATCAATAGGTTATCTACTCTGAACATGAATGACTAAAGCTAAAATAACGGTCCTATTACGGTCCGTATAACGCGATTAAACGGCAAGATTACGGCAAGGTTAAACGGGGATGTTACGGGGAGGATTAAGCCAATAAATAACGGTGAGATTACGGTGAGGATTAAGTCGATAACGGTAAGGTTACGGTAAGGAATCAGGGCGAGATTACGGCGAGGTTTCCACAATGGTTTCCAGTGAAAACGCACTTTAGCAAATGGAAACTAACACTAAGGTTACGCTAAGGTTTCAGGCGGTCAATTTGACTGTTAGTAATGAAAACAATGTATTGCCACCTATTACCATTGGTCACTGAAACGATGACCAATGAGCGTTAATCTGGTTTTGTGACAGAATTAAGCGTTATCAATCAGTTATATTTTGATTCCGTCGATTTAACGGAATTAAGCATAATCAATAGCTTATAGATACATACGGGATTATCCCGTATCATCATGGATAAATTAACGTTTAGATCACCCCTAGAAATTAGAATTATTATCCGATCTTCCAGAGTCCCACTAGCATTATATTTTAACCCCTAGCTTATATTGTGATGATATCAAGATGAATAAACCAGAAATGAGAAAAGCAAAATCAATCAGGATCACCACGTCAGGAACGGTAATAAAAGCTCCTGAGCGAGTTAAAACAGCCACAGGTAAAGTTATGGCCACAATGACTATTCAGGCTGAGAGTGACAAGCGTAGCCCGTACCCATTAAAGATAGTGGCATTCGATATTAACGCGCTGGAGCTAATGACCTGCCAGAAAGGAAACAAAGTAACCGCTACAGGTCGCTATGAATGGTTTAATGGTTATCAGCTAACAGGGGCGCAGATAGTTACCTGTTAGTAAATGTTAGTATCTATAAGCCGATTTGAAATCAGGAAATCTAAAGAGGGCATTTCACCTCTTTAAGCTAACCCACAATTAGTTGCCTACCTTTAACTAACCCGAAAATATCGGCGCAGTTCGAATAAGTCCACCAGCCTACCTATTCTATTTTGTACACCTCATATTGAGGAGCGCAAATTAACCTCACCTCTTAAAGAGGGTAGCCTATCAGATGAAATATATTTTTCGGTTGCTATCGTTCCGTTTGAAACGGAGGCAGTGAAAAACACGGGTAGGGTTATTTCTGGTTGGCGAAATACACTAACGAATAAAATTCAATCAACTTAGATTCACACTACCTTTTAGGGTGTACCCAAGAGTGTACCCAATTAAAATATTGAATAGCACAAACCCTGTAACTAAAAGGCATTGAGTGACCTACTCTATGAATAAATTCAATATTGAATAATCACTCTGTAACGGTTTTAATCTATAAAGAAGCCAACCGATGAAGTAACCTTATTTATCGTTTGGCTTTTCTCTTTGAAAAGATCCTCAAACTAACTCGAAATAGGTGCCAATTTTCATGAGTTTTGGGCTTATATTTCATAAATCACCAATAGCATAGTTCCACAACAACCCTTCGAAAATATAAAAAGACAGGATAGTTCTTGGTCAACAAAAGAATTTACTCTTGCGGAAGAAACACTGACTGAACATATTTTGCGCGGAAAACGTAATTATGTTTAGCGTTAAAGCCACAAAAAAGAGAAAACCAAATTAATGGTTTTCCCTTAAGTTGAAAGTTATTTCTAACGAATCATCTTAGCTAGATTTGGCTTCTTTCAGTACCGCGTTCTTATCGTGGTGATAATGGAACGTAAATTGGAAAATTATTGCTAATACTACGGTATAAGAAGCAAAAACTAACCAAATCATTTGCCAATCTTTAATACCATCCACCGTATAGTAGTCGACAACTAACCCACTTAGTATCGCACCGAAATAGGCACCAACACCGTTAACCATCGTCATAAATAAGCCCTGAGCACTCGCGCGCATACGCGTATCCACTTCTCTTTCAATAAAGATGGAACCTGAAATATTAAAGAAATCAAATGCGCAGCCATAAACAATCATCGACATGATCAAGAACATCAGCCCGATGGCAGACGGGTCACCAAATGCAAAGAAGCCAAATCGGAGTGTCCATGCGAACATACTTAATAACATGACAGTTTTAATACCATAGCGTTTCAAGAAAAATGGAATTGCTAAGATAAAACACACTTCTGCCATTTGAGAAATCGATAATAATATCGATGGATATTGAACCACCAAACTATCTTGATATAGCGGGTTCAGACCAAAGTCATGCAAGAATGGGTTACCGAACGTATTGGTAATTTGTAAAACCGCGCCAAGTAACATAGCGAATAAGAAAAATACCGCCATAATGGGCTTTTTGAATAACACTAAAGCGTCTAAACCGAGCTTACTGATCCAACTACTTGAAATCGCTTTTTTATTCACATCAATTTTTGGCAAAGTTAATGAATAAAGCGCTAAAAGTAATGAGCTACCACCAGCAATATAAAGTTGCATACTACTTAGCTCAAATTTCAGTAAGCTAATACTCCACATTGCAACAATAAAGCCAACCGTACCAAATACCCGAATAGGTGGGAAGTTACTCACGGAGTCGAGCTGATATTGGCTTAATGATGAGTAGCTGATGCTATTTGAAAGCGCAATCGTTGGCATAAAGGCCATTGCATTAATTAACATCACCCAGAACATAACGGTTGAACTCGTGACTGTTGCGGCATAAAACAATGCAGCAGCCCCAATTAAATGGCAAATCATATATAAACGATTTGCTGGAATATATTTATCTGCAATGATTCCGATAAGCCCGGGCATTAGAATGGCAGCAATACCCTTTGAGCTATACACCATACCGACTTCTGCACCAGAAAAACTCAATGTTTTCATCATGTAGGAACCGAGTGTGACTAACCAACTTCCCCAAACAAAATATTGCAGGAAAAGCATGATTTTCAAGCGGGATTTAATGTTCATACAAAGCTCCGTTTGGAGTTATATTTATTTGTTTTTATTTTCAACTCAGCAATGGCAACACCCATGAGGATGACAGCAACACCAACAAACTGAATTAATTCAAGGGGTAACTGCAATACTGTCACGGATAATAAAATCGTGACGGGCAGCTGCATTGAGCTAACAATGGTCGCTAAGCTGGTACCGATTAGCGGGGTTCCTTTAGCAAACATCCACATGCCAAAGAAAGAACCAAAGAAAGCCAGAGGTAATCCATATGAGAAAAATAGAGATTGAAACGTTGATGCACTCAGTAAGAATGTTGGCGGAACGACAATTGATGTCAAAATTGCGCCTCCTGTAACCATGATTGCAGAACGCATCATAGGATCTGTTTTAACCGCTAATGCACCGCTGACATAAACACGAATAGCATTTGATAATGCTGCACATAATCCTAATAGCACACCAAGCCAGTGAAATACGATCCCAGAACTATTTAACAAACCTGTCGCTAATACTGTTCCGATTAATATCACCACAACAGATACCATGGTCATCACGGGGGGCATTTGGCGACTAATAAATGCGTTAATTGCAACCCCCATCCATGTAAATTGCAAAAATAAGACAACACCAAGTGCCGGAGACAAATACTGCAATGATGCATAATACAAAAGCCCGGTTAACCCTGTTGTCGTCCCAGTGAGTAACATTAATAGGCCTTGCCTGCGTGTTGGCCATACTAGACGCGCTTTTTTAACCAATGCCCCCGTAACAACAAAGAACCACAGTAAAATCGCACCTAATACTGTCTGGCTACCGATGACATCATTCAAAGAATATCCTGCACGATAAGCCAACACCACAAGCGTTGAAAGAATGCCATAACTACAAGCGCCTAAAGAAACTAAAATCAGACCTTTAAGTTTCATCTCAATATTCACCTTACTTTAGCGTTATGGACATCTTTATATTATTTTGAGAAAAAGAATCTATAAAACTAGAAGCGAGCAATCACGCCAGTCACGAGTTTCAAGAAAGTCGCTTTAACTTTTTCTGCTGTTTCAATAACTTCGTCATGGCTAAGTGGCTGCTCTAAAATACCGCAAGCCATATTGGTTAAACAGGAAATACCGACGGTTTTAATTTGTGAATGGTGAGCAACTAGCGCTTCTGGCACAGTAGACATACCAACAGCATCTGCGCCTAAGGTTCTGATCATACGAATTTCAGCAGGAGTTTCATACGTTGGACCAGTCCACCATGCATAAACACCTTCACGAACAGAAACACCTTGTTCAGCCGCTACATCTTTGATTGTTTGGCGTAATTCTTTGTTATACACCTCACTAACATCTAAGAAACGAACACCTAATTCAGGGTTGTTTGGCCCCATCAATGGATTATTTGCCGTTAAATTAATATGATCGGTAATAATCATCAGGTCACCTGGGTTAAAATCAGTATTTACTGCACCGCAGGCGTTGGTGATAATCAATTTTTCGACACCCAATGCTTTCATCAAACGCACAGGGAAAGTGACTTGGTCAAGGGAAAAGCCTTCGTAGTAGTGAAAACGGCCTTTCATGGCAACCACATTTTTACCTGCGATAGTGCCGATCACCAATTCATTGGCATGTCCTACAGCTTCAGATTTAGCAAAATGAGGAATTTCACTATAAGGAATATGGACGGCATTTTCTAATGTATCTGCGAACGGGCCTAGTCCTGAGCCTAAAATAATCCCCACTGTTGGTTTAATATCTGTGCGAGACTGAATAAAACTCAAGCTTTCTAGAATATCTTTTGTGTGATGCATGGCTGTCTCCAAATTGACATCGACTAAAAATTGTTAAAATCGATCATAAAGCAATTTAAAAACAGAACAGCGATCTTAATCTCATTTTAAGAAAAAGATTTTAGCTATGATGTGTCACAAGAAGCAGAATCTTATGCGTATATTTGCTAGTCTTTAGCGCAAGAATCGGAATGAAAAGGAGTGGGGCGCTTGTTACATACACTATTAAATGAATTTCGCACCTCAAAAAATTCAAAAACACAAAAACTAAAAACTCTTTACCGGTTAATTTTAAACCACGGCCCCATTAGGGCAGAAATGCTAACATCACTTGCTAACATGAAACCTGCAACTTGCGCTCGGTTACTTGATGAATTGGGAAAAAACCACTTAATTTCGACCTCTGAACTCGGGGAGTCAACTGGTGGCCGTAAACCTATCCTCTACAATATTAATGCTGCAGATGGTTACCTGATCGGCATTGAAATGAGTGACATATATTCAACGATTGTTTTACAAAACCTAAAGTTAGATATTTTAGGGATAGTAAAAGTGAAATATGAGCACCAAGAAACCGCAGAAAACATGGTGGACCATCTGCTTAATAAATTAGATGTTTTATTAGCTGAACATGGACTTAACGTAAAAAGCTTGCTGGGTATAGGTATCGCCATCGACCATATTTTAGAGCGCGATAAACTGCCATATCATCAATATCACTCACGTATAAAAGAACTTCACGACTATATTTCCAGTAAAGTACCTTGCTTTGTGTTACTCGGGAGCGGGATTAGTTTTGCCGCTTTTGCTGAGTATCGTTTACGTTATACTTCTGATAGCCAGCGGTTTTTATTCACAACCTGTGATACTGATATTCGCAGTTGCACCATCATCAACAATCAATACGCTCCGGCTCCCATTAGTACTGCTCAAGCCTTTGGTCATACAACAATTGATATTAATGGCCAACGCTGCGAATGTGGGTCATTTGGCTGTTTAAAGCAATATAGTTCACTGTCTGCAATTAAATCACGCGTGATCCAGCAACTTAGGTTGGGAAAAAGTTCAATAATCAATGAATTAGTTAATGATGAGTCTGAAATTAGTTACCATACTATTTTCCACGCACTGACATTGAACGATGACTTATGTCTCGAAGCACTTGGCGAAGCGGCCTATTATTATGGTATCGCTATCGCTAATGCCATTTTAACGACCCAAGCAGATGTAGTGGTATGTGGTGGAACTCTAACCCCTAAAAATCATTTTTTCGAGATGACCAAAAAGTCTATTGAGGAGAAACTCTCTATTTTTCCTCATATTAAGACACGTATTTATCCCGCCAATGATTCATACGAAATTGTTGCTCAAGGAGCGGGGGGAATGGTCATGGAGAAATACCTCGCTGATTAAGCCGTTCTTCCATTAAAACGGATAGAGTGTAGAATAAATCAACGAATCTATACTCTATCACTAGCAATGAGGGGATCATGTTAGAATTTGAACACATCAGCAACACGACGAAATCACTGGTACTACAGCAACTTGCATCTCAATCCTCTCTGGTTCATTGCATGACAAACGACGTTGTTCAGACCTTCACTGCCAATGTCCTGTTAGCACTCGGCTGCTCACCTGCCATGGTTATTGAGCCTGAAGAAGCGGAGCAGTTTGCCGCTATCGCTCACGGCTTGCTAGTTAATGTCGGCACATTAACCGCAGAGCGACGATATGCGATGAAATGTGCAGTTAACAGTGCGGAGCAGGCGAAAAAACCTTGGGTACTTGACCCAGTTGCCGTAGGTGCACTCAGCTTTCGCACCCATTTTTGCCATGAATTGCTGGCTCTCAAGCCTGCCGCTATTCGCGGTAATGCCTCTGAAATTATGGCATTGGCAGGAAGCAGTGCAGGCGGTAGAGGCGTTGATTCCCTTAACACCACTGATGACGCCCTTCCCGCAGCACAATTATTAGCGAGACAAGCTAAGACTATTGTCGCGATAAGTGGTGAAGTGGATTACATCACCGATGGAACACGCACCTTTGCGGTGTCTGGTGGCCATATTTTAATGACTCGAGTGGTCGGTACGGGGTGTGCTCTTTCTGCGGTGGTTGCTGCATGTTGCACCCTACCGGGTGATAGGCTGCAAAATGTTGCCGCGGCTTGCGCTATCATGAAACAAGCCGGAGAAGCCGCAACCCAGCGTTGCCATGGGACGGGTAGTTTTATCCCTGAGTTTTTAGATGCGCTTTATCAATCGCTTTGTTGTGATCAATAGCTTTTGCTATTTCGATAACTTTGTTGTAATGAAAACTTGGTTTCATTTATTAGAGCCGAGTTTTCTTCCCTCTTACTTTTCTTGACCAATGACGAAAGTTATCTCTGAAACGAATAAATCGATAAACAAAATTTTTGCTATCAGGTTCGATATTGTAAAAACGCTGTAATGCAATTAAATCATTTGCTTTGCAAATAGCAAAATTACCATAGTCTGATAAATCAATAACCTTAAGCCCTTCATTGGTTATAACAAAGTTCCCTGCGTGGATATCATTAGAAGATAAACCATATCTATGTAATTGGTTTATAATGGTTTTCATCTCTGTATAGTAAGGCTTGATATCATCAATTTCAGATAAAACAGTTCCTTCTACATACTCAGCAATAATCCATGTTTCTACTGACTCGCGACCGACCATTTTTTCTGCAACAAAGTAAATATCATTCGTTACAGTGCATCCCTTATTTTGTGCGGTCACCAGACGTTTCAATAAACGTGAATAAAAAGGGCCTGAGATAATACGCATTAACCGTTTTTCAAAACGCTTATCACGTTCTTTCTCACATTTAATAATAAAATTTTGCCCATTGACTTGAATACGGGCAACGCTTCTATCGATATTTCCGCTACTTAAATTCTTACCCGCGATCTTCCCATCAATATAATCATTAACAACTTGCCAAAAATCTATCTCACCTTCTTTTTGAAAGGTGATAAAACCGTCTTTCTGTTTTTTTATTATTTTCTGCATAACAAAATAGCCAATTTTTAATCAATTGGCGGATGCTAACAAATGGAAAACGACATTTCTTAGCGATTATTGCAAAACAGCTCTAAAAGTAGGTAACTTGTGCGCTATGGCACAAAATAGGTGGGGTTATTAGGTTTTAATATACAGAGATAGGTTAGCACGATGCCAACCTACCCCATAAACGCGTTTTAATCGTTACCAAATAAATCGCGGGTATAGACTTTATCGGCGACATCTTCGATCTCAGGTACCATTCTATTTGCTAAGATGATATCGCATTGAGCTTTAAATTCCGCTAAGTCATTGACGACTTTAGAACGGAAAAATTCTGTTTCTTTCATTACGGGTTCATAAACGACAACTTCGATGCCCTTGGCTTTAATACGTTTCATGATGCCTTGCACTGCTGAAGCGCGGAAGTTGTCTGACCCTGCTTTCATCACTAGGCGATAAACACCGACTTTGCGTGGCGCTTTAGCAATAATTGCATCGGAGATAAAGTCTTTGCGGGTACGGTTCGATTCCACAATAGCGTTAATCAAGTTATTCGGCACGTCATCGTAGTTGGCTAACAACTGTTTGGTATCTTTCGGTAAACAATAGCCACCATAACCGAATGAGGGGTTGTTATAATGGTTGCCAATACGTGGGTCTAAAGAGACCCCTTCAATAATTTGGCGGGCATTTAAACCACGGCTTTCTGCATAGGTATCAAGCTCATTAAAGTACGCCACACGCATCGCTAAATAAGTGTTGGCAAACAGTTTAATGGCTTCGGCTTCAGTGCCATCAGTAAATAACACAGGAACGTCTTTTTTAATCGCACCTTCTAGCAATAAGTCCGCAAAAATTTTCGCACGCTCTGAACGCTCGCCCACTACAATACGAGAAGGATGTAAGTTATCCCACAAGGCACGCCCTTCACGTAAAAACTCAGGAGAAAAAATCACGTTGGTATAGCCAAACTCTTCACGTAACCGTGAAGTAAAGCCCACAGGGATCGTGGATTTCACGATAATCGTCGCTTCTGGATTGA
The DNA here is from genome assembly GCF_023205015.1 of Providencia rettgeri. Taxonomy (NCBI): domain Bacteria; kingdom Pseudomonadati; phylum Pseudomonadota; class Gammaproteobacteria; order Enterobacterales; family Morganellaceae; genus Providencia; species Providencia rettgeri. The sequence goes on from NZ_CP096258.1 coordinate 4,420,975, forward strand.
TTTTATTCACATCATGAATAACAGACTCAACCGATTGAGTATTAAAGTAATTGGTTTTTGGGTCATAGTCGGTTGGTGTCGCCACAATCACATATTGAGCCCCTGTATAGGCCTCAGTTTTATCTTCTGTGGCACGGAAATTGAGGGTCTTTTCCGTTAAAAACTGCTCAATTTCTGCATCAACAATGGGTGATTGATGGTTATTTAACATCGCCACTTTTTCAGGGATGATGTCCACCGCAACCACTTCGTGGTGTTGTGACAGTAACATGGCGTTAGATAAGCCGACGTAGCCGGTTCCTGCAATTGCTATTTTCAAACTTGCCTCTCAAATCCTGCTAAAGATGTTACAGCTTATTGATATTATTGATGATAGTAAGAACGGTACCAATCAACAAATGCCTGAACACCCTGTTCGATAGAAACTTGTGGGCGATAACCTGTCACACTAAACAAGTCTTCCGTATCCGCCCAAGTGGTGTACACATCACCCGCTTGCATAGGCAAAAAGTTTTTAATCGCTTCTTTACCCAGCGCCTTTTCCAGTGCAGAAATAAATTCAATCAACTTAACGGGCTGCCCATTACCGATATTATAGATGCGATATGGCGCGCTACTTTCTGCAGGTGATACCGAATGATTATTCGGGTTCGCTTGTGGAATTATATCTGAAATACGGATCACACCTTCGACAATATCATCAACAAAAGTGAAATCACGACTGAGATTGCCGTTATTATAGACATCAATAGGCTCGCCCGCCAAAATAGCTTTGGTGAATTTAAATAGAGCCATATCTGGGCGCCCCCAAGGGCCATACACCGTAAAGAAGCGCAGCCCTGTGGTTGGTAGCTGATATAAGTGTGAATAGGAGTGCGCCATTAACTCATTGGCTTTTTTTGTTGCCGCATAGAGGGAAATCGGGTGATCGGTTGCCATGTCAGTGGTAAATGGTGTTTTATCAGTTACGCCGTACACCGAACTTGAAGAGGCGTAGACCAAATGTTTTACTTTTGCTTGGCGACAGCCTTCTAGAATAGCGAGGTGGCCGGTCAAATTACTATCTGCATAAGCAAATGGGTTTTCCAACGAGTAACGGACACCCGCTTGTGCCGCTAGGTGAATAACTCGGTCAAATTGCTCTTGGGTACATAATACCCGAACAGTTTCACGATCAGTAAGGTCAAGATGAATAAAACGAAATAAAGGAAACTGCTCCAGTAAATGTAAACGGGATTGCTTAAGCCCCTGATCATAATACGCATTTAAGTTATCAATCCCGACAACTTCATGGCCATTCTCTAATAAACGTTGGCAAAGCTTAAAACCAATAAAACCTGCACTTCCCGTGACCAAATATTTCATATTAATTGTCTTCTAGCATTAAACTATTCTAAAGCTCGAAATGAGCACCTAATTTCACAGAAAAATTAACTAAAATTAAGACAAAAAAAATAACGAATGGTTTTGTTATTAAGGCAAGAAAGCGTAAAAAATAATAATTTTTAAGAAAATATTAATATTTAAGGTCGGGGAATAGCAAAAAAGTGGGGATCAGCCGTAAATATCATAAATATCTACGGCTGATAATAACATCCTATTGAACATCGCCTTTATTCGCATTGGCTGCGTCTAAAGTGCCATAAACATAGTTACGGTAGCTATCAAGTAGCTTTTGGTCCTCACAATCATTTAGCTTGCCATCACATAAGTGACGCATTTTGATGTTGGCCTCATAAAACGGGGAAATTTTTAAATTTGCCCTTTCTAACAAAATTCCGCCTAAGAAGGAAATATCCGTTAACTGCCCTGTTTTTATCGTAGTCCCTGATTTCAAATTATCCCGCAAAGTAAATTGTGTTAGGTAAGCGGGGGATGAAAATGAAGAATTATACTGATTTAAGCTAATACCTGGTTGATGGTCTCCAAAATATAAAAACATCAACGGACGCTCACGTTTTTCAATAAATTCGGCGAAATCACGTATTGATGCATCTGAAGTTACGATTTTGTCCATATAATGGCTAAATTCGCCTGCTGCATCTGGGTTTTTAATTTTATCTTTTATGCCATAGTCATCACTGTGATTCTCTTTGTAAGGGCCATGTTCATACATTGTAAGAGAGAAAATAAATACGGGTTTATCTGTTTCTTTAGCTAAGATTTCTTTTACGTATTTCAGCATGTCATCTGTGCTGATCGTCCATAAATTATCTTGCAGTTTTCCTGGGTAACCAAGTTCTTGTGGTTGAATAATTCTATCAACCCCAAGCGTTTCATAAGCATGACCTGAGTGGTAAGCACCTTTATTAAAGGGAGTAAGTACCACAGTATAATAACCATTAGCCTTCATTTCTTTGAATAAGCTATTTTTAAGATGGTCAACGATAAAGTAAAATACGCCACTTTTTTGTGCACCGAAATCATCGCTATTTAAACCGGTTAGCGCTGAGAATTCAGATAACCAAGTCCCACCACCAAAAGTTTGCACCCGCATCTGACTATGCGCACTAACGCCACTATCTCGCTGGAACATAAATAAATCAGGAAGCTTGGTTCCTTCCGGTAAATTATAAATATGTGGGTCAACGGTAGATTCTTGCAATAATAAAACGATATCTGGTTTTTCTGATCCCACATTATTGTCTAAGGAAACTGCCGCTGCTTTCTCCACAAAGTAATCGGCTGAACCTGCAAATTCAGGGGATTGGTAACTCGCATTCTGTGCTGACATAATAATATTGGTCACGGTCCCACGGCCTTTTGGCAACGTCTGAGACCACCTGTCATAATAATGTGAGCTTGTTAAGTTAATACCGAAGTAACCTGCAACAATAAGAACAGCACCAATAACGCGAGTCATTTTTGATTTACTTGGCTTGAGCAACCGCCAGCTAATCACCCCATTGATGACTAATAATATAAGCAGCCCAACCAAGGCGACACCCGCTAACCAATAATGGCCTAAGGTTCCCATATTGGAAGTGTCCGTCATGATATTGATATCACTAAAGAAGAGCTGTTCTTTGTAATAATGAACTTTTAACTGATTCAAGAATTTAATGATGATAAATAATGTACTGGTAATCACCACAGAAAATAACCAGCGGGCTGTTAACACCATTAAAATACCGAATAAAACGGCATATACACTGACCGATATGAGCACAGGATAAATTACGCTACCTTTTTCAAAAACCAAGAAAAGGGAGCCAATAAAGATCAATGCCAGATAAAAGCCTGCAAATAACTTTTTCTTCATCAGTTTTACCACAAATTTAATATTGGAGGTTGCTATGAGGCACTACTATAACGGATCCAAACACTCAATTTATTCAACGAAAATGCCTTTGTCTCGTAAATAGTGACCATCGCCTTTACGACGAGTAAAACCGCTTTTATCAAAAAACTCAAGAATTTGAATAGCAAGCTTACGGCCAATGCCTAATTCGTTACGGAAATCAGCTGCAAAAATGGCCTCATTTTCCAAGCAATAGCGATGAATCAATGAAGCAAAATAGTTAATTTGCTCATGGCTATAATAGCGGTCACGAACTATCGCTGTAATTAATCCCATTTGCGCAGCCTTTTTTAGAACGCGGCGCATCGTATCTTCTTCATAACCACTTTCTAATGCTAAATCACGGACCCACCACGCCTCGTTACGCGAAAATAAAGGATGTATTTGCTGCCAAATTAACTGCTGTTGCGCATCAAATACCAGCCCATGTTGGGGCATATGTAACCAACCTCGAGTTTGCTTAATAACATTTTCATCAATGAGGTCATTAATGAATTTAAATGTTAACGCCTCACTCATGGAAGGTAGAGCCATACGTTTTAAACGAGCTTTACCCACACCGATTTGGTCACTGTGTATCTCATTAAATTTCTCAAGGGTTTGAACAATGCGATCTTTTGCTATTTGAGCTTTAAATACGGATAAAACATGGTTTCCAACACGTTCTACATCTGATTGTGATAGCAAATTATCTAATGCGTCATGGGTGAGTTGCCGTGCCCAACTGTAATCACGTAAATTAAGTTCACCTTGAGGAAGTTGTAACTTAAAGTGAGCCAGCTCATCTTGTTCTCGGCAAAGCTTAGATAACCAATCCAAAAACTCTGGGAGCCTTTTGCCTCGGCGTGGAGAAACCAAACGTATCACGCGAGCACCGCCTAACGTTTGGCGAGCGCTAATATCACGGATGATTAAGCGGTCATTCTCTACTAACCATAATGGGGTATCTAAAATTAACTCAGCAAGCACGGGGGTTTCCCCTTGCTCCACTAATAATGACACTCGCCCAGTGATATGGCTCGCACCATGATAAAGATGCACAGGCTGCCAGTGCTTAATTAAGGCATCGCATTCCAATTCGACAATAACCCGTGTTGCAATGAATGCAGGTTGCTCCGCAAGTAACCAATCACCTCGGGTAATATTTTCTTTATCAATATCGCCCGCCAAGTTTAAGGCCACGCGATCACCCGCAACAGCGAATTCAGATGGTTGGTTTTGCCGATGAATGCCTCTGACACGAACTTGCTTATCTGCGCCAGTCACCCAAAGTGACTCGCCAACGTGAATTTTTCCTGCTAATGCGGTGCCAGTCACCACTATCCCTGCGCCTTTTACCAAAAAAACGCGGTCAATGGCTAAACGAAAACGACGTTGGGTATTAGGATGTGAACCACTTTGCTGATGAAGTTGTTGCAGATATAACCGCAGCGCATTAATGCCACGGCCATCTTCAGTAGACGTAATAAATAATTTTGCGTCAGGCCAACCTTGCTGAGACAGCTCGGAGGTGACTTGCTCAGTAACTTGTTCAATTCGTGAGTGATCGACTCGGTCAGCTTTCGTCAATACGACACTGACATTTTCACAGCCTGCTAGTCTTAAAATCGAAAGGTGTTCAAGGGTCTGCGCCATTACCCCATCATCACAAGCGACAACCAAAAGAGCATGGTTTATGCCGCCAATCCCTGCCAACATATTGGCTAAAAACTTTTCGTGTCCAGGAACGTCGATAAAACCAATAGAACTCCCATCTGGCTGTGGCCAGTAGGCATACCCTAGGTCAATGGTCATGCCGCGCTTTTTTTCCTCGGGAAGGTGCGCGGTATTAACGCCAGTAATAGCTTGAATTAAAGAAGTTTTACCATGGTCAACATGGCCAGCTGTCGCAAAAATCATGAAAGTAAAGCCTGTAATAATGCATGTTCATCATCAAGACAGCGCAGGTCAAGCCACAATTTACCTTCTTTCATACGCCCAATCACAGGTTGAGGTAACTGACGCCACTGTGTAGCGAGTTGCTCTAATGTGCCACCTTTTCCATTTAGCGGTGTAAAGGTTACCGCAAAACTAGGAAGCCGGTCGATGGGAAGTGAACCGCTCCCTATTTGTGAGAGACAAGGCTCCACTTCAACAATAAATTTGTCCCCGTAAAAGGCTTGTAGAGCAACAACTATGCTTTCTGCGCTATCACGGATCGTCTCAGGGTCTCGGGTCAACCAACGCAATGTGGGTAAATCTGTTGTGAGTTTCTCAGGAGTTAGATACAGTTTTAGTGTTGCTTCTAGCGCAGCTAAAACCATTTTATCAACCCGCAAAGCTCGTTTTAATGGATGCTTCTGAATTGCATCAATCCATTTTTTCTTCCCTAAAATGATCCCTGCTTGTGGACCACCGAGAAGTTTATCTCCAGAAATTGAGACTAAATCAATACCTTGAGAAAGGTAGCTTTGTGGCATCGGTTCTGCGGGTAGCCCATAAGCTGTCATATCAATCATCGAGCCGCTACCTAAATCAATTGCTGTCGGTAATTGGTACTTTCTACCTAACTCTGCGAGCTCTTCACCTTCAACTTCAGCCGTAAATCCTTCAATGCTGTAATTACTGGTATGCACTTTCATTAATAATGCAGTTTGATCATTAATCGCATTCTCATAATCACGTAAGTGAGTCCGATTCGTGGTTCCCACTTCAACTAATTGGCAGCCAGCCTGCGCCATCACATCAGGCACTCGGAAAGCGCCACCAATCTCAACCAATTCACCCCGAGAAACAATTACTTGCCGACCATTTGCAACTGTTGCTAATAATAATAAAACGGCTGCTGCATTATTATTAACAATGCACGCATCTTCTGCGCCAGTGAGTTCACACAGCAAATCAGCAATCGCACGGTCACGATGCCCACGCATCGCGCCATCTAGAGAATACTCTAATGTGACAGGCGAACTCATCACCTGGCTAACCGCATTCACTGCGGTGGTCGACATTACCGCGCGGCCTAAATTGGTATGTAGCACTGTACCAGTCAAATTAAATACGTTTTTTAGCGCACTTTGCCCTAAAGCTTGATGGCGTTGAACTAACTCTTTGACCCAATCGTCCTGCCAAGCAGGTAATTTCCCTGCCTGTGCAATACAGGCTCGAGCTTGCTCCTGCATCTCACGTAAACATGCCGTAGCCCAATGAGCCCCTGATTGTTCAACCAATATCTGAACTTCATCGAGCTGCAATAATTTATCAATAGCAGGAAGTTGACGATATAAAGCCAAGTCTGATTCAGCCATAGTCACAATTCTCTTTTACCGCTTATTTTTCACCAGGGAACAAGAACGGGTTAATACTACTACGCGCAAAGCCTTCTTCTTCCATGCGAGCATCTAAAATAATTGATGCTAAATCATCAGCAACAGCTTCAACTTTGGCTTCTTTTTCTTGATAAAGAATCTTCAGATAGCTACCACAATCACCACAGCTTTCCGCTTTAACTGCTGCATTTTCATCATCTAATGACCAATAATTTAATTTACCGGTTTGCTCACAGTTACTGCATTTTACGCGCACCATATGCCATTCGGTTTCACATAAATTACAGTGTAAATAGCGTAAACCTTGAGAGGTGCCAATTTGCACAATACTCGACACTGGCATGCTATTACAAACAGGGCAGAAATGACGATGGTCACCATGTTCCGCACGCGCTTTACCAGGGATATTTGCGGCCATTTGCGCCCAGTACACCGATAGTGCAGCCCAAATAAACATCGATTTATCCGCAGGCACTTTTTCAAACTCTTCATTCAGCAAAGCCGTTGCCATACCTTCAAGTTCTGTTTCAGAGGCTTTATTCAGGTTTTCTAATGCAGGTCGCACAGACTCAGGCACGACTGGCATTAATTCAGCAATAATTGCCGTTAATAATTTGTGCCAATGTGTTGTCCGTGGAAATGTTTTTGCATCCAATGGCGAATTATTAGTATTTGTTGTGCGTTCAAGGATAGAGACCATATCCACTTCTAATGGATTATCATGCTGTGCATTATGTTGGGCAGTTGCCACTTCAGCAGCAAAATTCAGATAATCTGCAAAAGGATGTTCTCCCGCACCAAGTTCTTTTAGTCGCTCAGCACGGCGCTGATATAAGCTTTTTAAGTTAGGAAACAGAACTGGTGGAATAAAACCAATTCCCTTTTCTTTCAATCTTTCTTGTCCTAACTCTTCTTTAGGAACGATACGAATACCCATTGCGTTCTCTCTTTTCTATTTTCTATTTTCTATTTTCTGAACAATTTTTTGAGCATAGGGTAAACCTATACTCAAATTAATCATTCCTATTTTATGCCATCGGCGGAAATTGCTGCCACTTACTGCTCAGGATAAAACAAAAACGGTTAGGTCGCTACCTTGATGCCCTTGTATCAAGACGGGTATTTGATCTGATAAGGGTTTTGTAGGCAACAAAGGAAAAAATGCAGACAAATTTACCTTAAGCAAAGAACAATTATGATACAAAATCACCGATGATAAAGGCATTTTCAAAGGTGTAAATCAATCTATTTCAAGATCATAAATGACCGATTGTGGTGGGCTTAAAATCATCTATTCTTGTTAAAATATGTGGGGTTAATCAAACTTTAACGATATAAGAATAATTAATAAGCTAATAGATACAGCTAAATAAAGTTTTTATTGAAACATTAGCAAGGATATTTAAATTACTGCATTAATTTTCTTTGATATAGTTTTAAAACTAAATTATAGCGGAGACCGTAGAAATGAGAGAGTTATTAATCACACTAATAATTATACTTCCTATTTATTCAATTTTATTTATTAGCGAATTATAGATAAATGTTTAATTAGAATTCTAATAGCTGCATTTTATATTAATTTAACTTATAAAAACAACTTTTAGATTAAACTACCGTAATAGATTATTAATGGATTGAGATCCTAATTTAGAGTTTTCCAACCGACTAAGGACAGTTATGTTTTTCTCGAAACAATTAAACCAGTTTATTGCTTTGGCTAAAAATGGTTCGCTAAATCAAGCGGCAGAGTCTACCAATGTCACGTCTTCAGCGATATCACAAGGTTTGATTCTTCTCGAAAAAAAGCTAGGAAAGAATATTTTAGTTAAAAAAAAAATAAAATACTCATTTCCGATTATGGCATGGAGCTATTTAATAAAATAAACCCTCACTATGAAAGTATAAATAAAATATTAAACAACTTAACTGTGCCAAACAATGAAAAAAAAATTAAAATTCTTATTGATGGATTTCCATTCTATGGGATACATTCGATAATAAACAACCTATTGAAAAATAAGAGTATTAGCATTGAAGTTGAATGCAAGATCTCAAATGATATTTTGTATGAAATAAAAAACCACCACTATGACATCATAATATCACCTGTAGATATCGACGTTAACCATAAAAGTATACAAAAAATAAATTTAAAAACTGAAATATTAGGTTTAGTTTTTCATAAAGAATTAATGAAAAAAAGTATGAGCGTTGAGAAAATGATGAGTAATGAAATTCTTATTCAAACAAAATCATCATTCGAACATTGTACCATGATAGAATTTTTAAAAGAAATAAAAAAAATCGGTATAAACTTTAAAACACTTACAATAAACGAACTGGATTTATTACATTCATTAGAAAATAAAACTGGCTATTCATTCATGACTGAGGAATACTTTAATAAAAAATCGAATCCTGACTTGGTGTTTAAAAAAGAACCCTTTAATTTTTTTCTTAATAGGAGAGCTTATCTACTAAAAGAAAGTAATATTGAAATTTATTAATGAATAATTTTACTTTAAATAAAAATCAATTTAAATAATTCGAGACTAACAATGAAAATCATTTCTTTTTTTATGTTTTCTTTATTTTTATCTTCTTGCCAAAATAGTTTTATTAATGAAATTCAAGACAGTACGATTGAAATAAAAAACCCCAATCAGACAAAAAACAATGGACTATAATTTTCAACTCATTTTAAAAGGAAATTTCGTATGATAATTGGTGTAATTAGTGATATTCATATAGGCTCAGATCATGATAAAGAAGTATTGGCAACGTCTATTAAAAATATTAATCACTGTGGAGCCAAAGGGTTATTAATGGCTGGGGACATTGGTGATTATCATCAACATAGAAAAGATTCTTTTGATATTTTCCTAGAACAATTTCCAAAAAAATATCATCAAAATTTATTATTGATGTTAGGCAACCATGATGTCCGAACTGGGGCCGAACCCCATGAGCCATTAGACCCCGATTTAGTCGGATTATATGACTCTTACTTAGAAAAATGCAATATTGACCGGCAAGAAGATACAATGTGCATTGATGCATGGATTGATGGTTATCATTTTATTTGTTTGAACACAGATGTTCCTTTAAAAAATCAAATGGAATTAAATGAAGCATCACTTCTCTGGTTAGAAAAAAAACTGGCTGAAGGCGTTGATGCGAATAAACCGATTTTTGTGATGACACATCAAGCATTCAATTGTTCACATTGGCGGTCATACTTATATGGCGGATTTGGACCGCAAGATGAAAGACTAAAAAGTCTATTTTCTCGTTATCCCCAAATAATTATGTTAAGTGGTCATATTCATAATGGCTTTGGGATTATTGAAGCTATTCAACGTCCATTTGGAACATTAATTGATATTCCAAGTTTAACATTAGGTGAAAATGGGGTTACAGATAAAGGCACTGGCTATTTATTAAAAATAGAAGATGATAAACTAACCTTTGAAGCTTGGAATTTTTATCAAAATATTCATTTATCTGAATTTGATACAATAATATTATTACCTACTTTATCAAGTTTAGCCGCTGAGCTACCAGATTATGCTGACGAAGAAACTGATTCATTAATTTCAGAATCAAATCGCTTAATGAATAAAGAATACAAAGATGAATACATAAAAATCTATGACGAGAAAACATGGAAAGAAATTAACACCCTAAGAAATAAAATTATTAAATACAAATCTAAATCTAAATCTAATGAAATTAATTACCATAAATTAAAATTTAATAATGACGATAATATCACCATTGAGGTATTGAATGCAGCACTAAATCAGCACAACCATATTCTTATTGAATCAAAAAATGGTCACTGGGCTGACCAAATTACAATACCGCCACTAAAAAATAATCAATCCGTTACCATTGTTCCTACTGCGGCCTATTGTAGTACACTGATCGTGAATAAAGAGAAGCATAGGATTTCAACAGGTGAAAAATGTACGGTTTCCTGTAAGTCTTATTGGCAGTTTGAAATGAAAAATGACGTAGATTCGTTGGAGCAAAAATCAGCTTATCAGCTTACGTTTAAGAATGAAGATTCTATTACACAAAAAATGATAAAAGATATTTTTAAAACTAACGATAGTATATATATTGAAATTAAAAATGAGAAATGGCTAAATAAAATTTCCATTCCCAAACTGCCCCTAAGTAATAAAAAGATTATAGTTAAATCAACAGCGGATCGTAATAGTTCAATAGTTGGTGGCTACTATACGTATATTATTAAGTCAGGCGACTTATTGACTATTTCTGCAAAACAGGATTGGAGTATTGATAAAAAAAATTAAAATAACTTAACAACTAGTTCAATACGCGACTAATTATAATTTAGTCGCGTATTTTTATGCGTACTCAACCCTTTGATATCACGTAAATACCAAATAATAAAAATCAATCCTAAAAAGGCATTTATATTTTTATATAATTCAGGATAAAACAAAAGTCACCTTGAGATTACTCTAGCACCAGAATTATCCCTCGCATAAACCCGTAGTAGATCAAGGTAAATGTAAATCAGGATGATGATTGTTTTATTTGATATAAATAATTTGTTATCACTAGGATAAAAATAGTGAAGTTGAGGTTTGAAGTGGTTATGACTGCAAGGCGCTCAATATCATAGTCGCTCTATTGTTAGTTAAGAGCGACCTATTCAAATTAAATTTGTCTTTAATTACGTACTAAAACGACAGGGTAAGAATTGAATAAATAACCATCAAAATTTGGGTCATCAACGTCCGATAGCTCAAGTAACCTTTGCTTTACATTCTCCAAATGCTGCCACATAGCTTCTTTTGCCGCTGCAGGATCTTTTTTGATCATGGCCGCTAAAATGACTTCGTGATCCGTCATCCATGCTTTTCGATAGTCTTTATCTGTGATGCGCGCGTGTAACTTTTGCCACATCGGGTTGTTTTCACGCCACTCCCATGATTGTTTCAGTAACTCGACTAACATACTATTATGCGTTGCTTGCGCTATCGCAAGGTGAAACTCACGATCTCCTATTTCATCTTCACCTGTTTTTAGTTCATCTCGTTCTCTTTTAAGCGCTTTACGCATATTCGCAATATCTACAGGGGTAACTTGTGTTGCTGCGAATTCTGCAATATTGCTTTCGAGTAATTGACGAGCTTGAAGTAATTCAAATGGCCCTGCGGCATTAAGAGCAAGGCCGTCAGGTTTATCCTGCTCACCAATTCCCTTGTCCTGAGGCAGTGCAATAACATAAACCCCAGACCCCTTACGAACTTCAATAAGATTTTCAATTTCTAACATAATCAAAGCTTCGCGTACGACTGCACGTGAAACATCTAGCATTTCAGCAATTTCCCGCTCCGGTGGAAGCCTGTCACCAATCGCATAGCTCATATTAGAGATCATTTGGCGTAAAGCATGGCCGACTTCCTGATAGGGGCGTTTATATTCAGTAAACTGTGTCATTACATTGGCCATTCAATTAAAACTTAACTTTTATTATATTTAGTTTAACAGATATTGGTCGACCAAAAATAGTTTTGTACTACACAAGTGCAATAAAAAACAAATAAAAAGGCGCAGAACAATAAATTCCGCGCCTTTTCAAATAACTAGCACTAATTACGATGTTGCTAATGAGTTATCTTGATTATGCCCATTTTCTTCCGGTTCTTTTTTTTCTTTAATAAGGATCCACAATACTGCAGCACCAATTAAATCAAAAACAGCTAAAGCCACAAAGAATGGACCAAAACCGATGATACCAACAAATGCACCGATGAATAAATTAAAGATTAACTGACCAGTCCAAGCACACGCACCTGCCATACCAACAGCTGTTGCAACTTCGTTCTTTTTGAATAAATCCGCACCGAGAGTGGCTGCAACTGTTGATAATAGCTGGTGAGAAAATCCACCAATACTAATAAGTAAAACAGCAACATATGGATTCTCAACAATACTCACTAAGCCAATGGTCGTCATCAAAATGGCACCAATGGTAAAAGTAATACGGCGCGAGTTAATTAATGATACTCCACGGTCATTTAAAAACTTGGCAACAAAACCACTTGCCAAGCAACCTAAATCTGCCATTAGGAATGGCAGCCAAACAAACATTGCGATTTCTTTGAGGCTAAAATTTAGTGTTTCTACAAAGAAAATAGGTACCCAGAAGTTAATCGTTCCCCAAGCCGGGTCAGCAAGAAAACGAGAAATCCCAATTCCCCAGAAATTACGTTGTTTCAAAATATTTGTAATAGACGTTTTTTCTTTCTTAGATACCTGAAGATATTTTTCTTGTCCATTTTCGATATAAGCACGCTCTTCATCGGATAATCTTTTCGCATCTTTAGGGTCTTTGTAAAAGAAAAACCAAATAAATGCAGCGATAATGGCCAATATACCCGAAATGATGAAAGCAAATTCCCAGCTATGAAATAGGATAGCCCAAGCAATTAATGGTGGCGCTAACATGGCACCAAAGGATGTTCCCATATTGAAAACACCAGTTGCGATGCCTCGCTCTTTCGCTGGAAACCAAGTTGATGCAGTTTTCACACCGGCAGGAATTGCGGAGGCTTCACTGAACCCCATAATCCCTCTCATAAAGGCTAAACCTTGCCATGAGCCTGTTAATGCATGCCCCATAGTGGCTAAACCCCAGATTAATGCACAAATAAAGAATCCTAATTTCAAGCCAATGGTGTCAATAAAAAAACCCATTATTGGTTGACCAATTGTATAGGCTAACTGGAATGCACTCACAATCCATGAATACTGTTCCTTTGTGATCCCTGTAGTTTCCATGATGGTTGGAGCAGCAACACCGAGTGCGGTTCTATCTAAGTAGTTAATTATGGTAATGAAGCAAACCAGAAGAATCATGTACCATCGATAATGTTTTAACTTTTTCATAATCAGCCTTTTACGTTTTATATTTTTCTTGTAATCCTGAATGAATAAATGGTTAGCCCCGTTAAAACCAAATTGGTCAACCAGTGGTAAAAATAGTTTTAAATTGATAACTCTTCTATTTTATTGTTCGGATTCTGCATAAAACAAAGGCTTTATTTTGTGAGCTGCCTCTTACTTTGTTATTGGTCACCCAAATTTAATGGGTATTTGTGATCTGGTTAACCAAATTGGTTGACCTCTATAGATCTTAAAACAACATCGTGGCACAATTTTTATAAAATAAGTGAACTGACTATCGGTTCCAAAATACGGCGCGACAAACTTGCAAAAAAGCTTATTAGCCGATTAAGAAGCATCTGTGAAATATAAACGAGGTTAAGTATGAAACAAACTTGGCGTTGGTACGGGCCGGCTGATCCGGTTTCTCTATCGGATATTCGTCAGGCAGGCGCAACAGGAATTGTAACGGCACTTCATCATATACCTAACGGTGAAGTATGGAGTGTTGACGAAATACAAAAACGCAAAGACTTAATTGAGGCCAACCAATTAGAGTGGGCGGTAGTGGAAAGTATTCCTATTCATGAAGATATCAAAACACATACTGGTGACTGCGATAAATGGATAGCAAACTACCAACAATCAATGCGTAACCTCGCAGCTTGTGGTATCCGTACAGTTTGTTATAACTTTATGCCAATACTTGATTGGACACGCACTGACTTAGAATATGAGCTTCCAGATGGCTCAAAGGCATTACGTTTTGATCAAATCGCTTTTGCTGTATTTGAGATTTACTTATTACAGCGAGAAAATGCGGAGCAAGATTACACCGCTGAAGAACAAGTTCAGGCAAAACAACGTTTTGAATCCATGAGCGATGAAGAGAAACAAAAGCTCATTAGTAATATCATCGCGGGCTTACCTGGTGCAGAAGAAGGGTATACCCTTGAGCAGTTCCGCCAACACCTAAAACGCTACGCAAATATCGATAAAAATAAATTACGTGAACACTTTGCTTATTTCTTAAAGAAAATAATTCCAGTTGCAGAAGAAATTGGTATGAAAATGGCGGTTCATCCCGATGATCCTCCTCGCCCAATTTTAGGTTTGCCACGTATCGTCTCAACAATTGAGGATATGCAATGGATGGCAGACACCGTTGATAGTGATGCAAACGGCTACACAATGTGTACAGGCTCCTATGGTGTAAGAGCTGATAACGATTTAGTGAATATGATCCGTACCTTTGGTTCACGCATTTATTTTCTGCATTTGCGTTCAACATTACGAGAAGATAACCCAAATACATTCCATGAAGCGGCGCATTTGGCGGGCGATGTTGATATGTATAATGTGGTTTGCGCTATTGCTGAAGAAGAGCATCGCCGACTACAAAGTGGCTCAGGTGAATTGATCCCTATGCGTCCAGACCACGGACACCAAATGCTTGATGACTTAAAGAAAAAAACAAACCCAGGTTACTCCGCGATAGGCCGCCTCAAGGGGCTCGCAGAACTGAGAGGGCTAGAATTAGGGATCCATCGCGCATTCTATCCAAAAAAATAATCATTCACCGTTGTACCTGACAGGCGGTCACATGATATTGGCCGCCAATCAACAGGGAATCATCATGGAAAAAAATATCGTTACTGCGGCAATTAATGCTAATCGCCCAAACTGGACAACAGACCGCCTAACCACCCGTATCGTGCATCTAGGTTGTGGTGCTTTTCATCGTGCTCACCAAGCGCTCTATACTCACCACGTGTTAGAAAAAACAGACAGTGATTGGGGCTATTGTGAAGTCAATCTCATGTCTAAACATGATGCGGCTTTGATAGAAAATCTTAAGCAACAATCCATGCTTTATACCGTGGCAGAAAAAGGTGAAACGCATACCGAATTAAAAATTATTGGCTCAATGAAAGAAGCGCTGCACCCGCTCATTGATGGTGTTGATGCCATTCTTGAAAAAATGGCTTCGCCTTCTGTCAGCATTGTTTCTCTTACTGTCACTGAAAAAGGTTATTGTGCCGACCCCGCAACAGGGAAATTAGATACAAATAACCCACTCATTCAACAAGATTTATCAACGCCAAACAATCCCGCCTCAGCGATTGGCTATATCACTGCGGCTCTAAAACGAAGATCTGAACGCAAACTACCGCCATTTACCGTACTTTCTTGTGATAATGTTCGCGAGAACGGCCATGTCGCTCGAGAAGCGGTTTTAGGATTAGCGAAATTACAAGATGCTGAATTAGCCCAATGGATAGAAGACAACGTCACATTCCCTTGCACTATGGTTGACCGCATTGTTCCCGCAGCAACAGAAGAAACCTTGTCTGAAATAGCAGAACTTTTAGGTGTTAAGGACGATTGTGCTATTGCTTGTGAACCTTTCCGCCAATGGGTCATTGAAGATAACTTTGTCAATGGTCGGCCAGAATGGGATTGTGCCGGTGCACAATTCGTTGAAGATGTTGTTCCATTCGAACTGATGAAACTAAGAATGTTAAATGGTAGCCACTCTTTCTTAGCCTATCTTGGCTACTTAGGTGGATACGCACATATCTCTGATACCATGACTAACCCCGATTATTGTCGTGCCGCTCATGCATTAATGTTAAATGAGCAAGCACCAACCTTGGTTATGCCAGAAGAAACTGACTTACCTGCCTACGCCAATAATTTAATTGAGCGCTTTACGAATCCATCATTGAAGCACCAAACATGGCAAATCGCGATGGACGGTAGCCAAAAACTCCCACAGCGTTTATTAGACCCAGTCGCATGGCATATCGAAAACCAATCTGATTATCGTCATTTAGCGTTGGGGATCGCCGGCTGGATGCGTTATGTCGCAGGTGTAGATGAACAAGGCCAAAAAATTGATGTCCGTGACCCGCTTGCTGATACATACGCCACCATTTATGCGAAACATGGGCTAACTGTTTCAGTTGTTGATGATTTACTCGCCATTGATGCCATTTTTGGTACTGAGTTACCTCAAAATCCACACTTTGTCGCTGCAATTAAATCAGCTTATCAACAGTTGCTTGATATCGGCGCGCGCCAAGCCGTTGCTAAGCTTTAAATTGGATACTGATATGAAAACATTTCTTTGTGAAGATTTTTTACTCAATAACGAAATGGCTCGCCGTCTTTATCATGACTATGCTGCAACAATGCCAGTCTATGATTATCACTGCCATTTGAACCCTCGTGAAATAGCAGAAAACCGCCAATTTGATAATCTTGGGCAAATCTGGTTAGAAGGTGACCATTATAAATGGCGTGGAATGCGGTCTGCTGGGATCCCTGAATCTCTTATTACAGGCCGTGAAACGAGTGACTACGAAAAATATCAAGCTTGGGCAAAAGCGGTTCCTATGACGCTAGGTAACCCTTTGTACCATTGGACTCATCTAGAATTACGTCGCCCTTTTGGTATTACGGGTAAGCTCTTTTCCCCTGAGACCTCTGAAGCCATTTGGCACGAAGCAAACGAAAAATTGGCTCACCCCGAATTTTCAGCTCGTGGGATTATGCAGCAAATGAACGTACACATGGTCGGTACAACCGATGACCCAACAGATCCATTAGAATATCATCAAAAAATTGCACAAGATGATACTTTCAATATCGAAGTCCGTCCAAGTTGGCGTCCAGATAGAGCATTTAAAATTGAGCTTGATGGTTTCGTCGATTACATGACGAAATTAGGGCAATCAGCGGATATTGAAATTAATCGTTTTAGTGATTTATTGTCAGCTTTAGGATCACGCCTAAACCACTTTGATAAGCATGGCTGTGTGGCCTCTGACCATGGAATTGAAGTGCTACGCTACGCCCCGATCCCCGATGAAAGTGTGCTCGATACTATTTTACAAAATAGACTTCGTGGGCAACCTCTGGATGAGCAATCTATTGCTCAATTCTCTACTGCAGTCATTGTCTGGCTAGGTAAGCAATATGCTAAGCGAAACTGGGCTATGCAATTGCATATTGGTGCATTACGCAATAATAACACCCGGATGTTCAAACTGTTAGGTGCTGATAGCGGTTTCGATTCTATTGGTGATAGCCCTATAGCTTACCCACTTTCCCGTTTGTTAGATGAAATGGATAAGAGCAATGAGCTACCAAGAACCATTTTATATTGCTTAAACCCTCGTGATAATGAGGTACTAGCAACTATGATTGGCAATTTCCAGGGTGGTGGCATAGCAGGGAAAGTTCAGTTTGGTTCTGGTTGGTGGTTTAATGACCAAAAAGACGGCATGGTGCGTCAACTTGAGCAACTTTCACAATTAGGCTTATTAAGCCAATTTGTTGGAATGTTAACCGATTCTCGTAGCTTCCTATCCTATACGCGTCATGAATACTTCCGTCGCATACTATGTAATATGATTGGAACTTGGGCGGTTAATGGTGAAGTACCAAGTGATGAAAAAATGCTAGGAAATATGGTTCAAGATATCTGTTTTAATAATGCACTGAATTTTTTCACTTCAAAATAATGACTGTCATTTTATGAGATAGGCGGTATTTTCCCGCCTATCACTCATTGTTCAAAAACTAGTTAGAATCTATTGGCACTCCTTTATTTTCTTTCGAAAATTGGTGGCCAAAGAAAAATATCAAACATAGTGGGATTAATGTGGCAAATAAAGCATATTTCTTAACATAATCAGCCAATAACACCATCATGAAAGCCCCGCCAGCAAAACCCAATAGCGTCAGAAAGTAACAATAACTTTTATATAATGCACTTTTTCTTTCTTGACCTTTAAATGCAATAGACTCTGCCAATGAGCTAAAACCCAGTTGTACATTCAAAGTCACCGCAATATTGCCATATAGCATGCCATTAATCTTATGAAACGCATTACCTTGCATTCCCGCAATAAAAGAAAGAGCCCAAACAGCATGAAACCCATTAGAGTGAACATTAAAGAAAAAAATATAAACAATGAGTAATAATAAAAGGACGATTTCCAGTGATAATAATGTAAATGTCCATGTTTTTTCATCGGTATTATAGCGGTAGCGGATCCATGCCAACAGCATTGCCCCCGCACCAAAGGAAATAATGGAAACAATATAAGGCATCACTGCGGTTAGGCCATGCTTAGCAAACTCATAACCTAACATAATAATATTGCCTGACTGAAAAGTAGCGAATGATTTAGTCGTAAAGAAGGCATATCCATCGAGCATTCCTGACGCAATAGCTAATAAAAATGCGATCGCAGGTAACTGCATAAAAGGAACTTTTGGAGAGGAAATCATAGTTTACTTACCTGTCTTGATGATTCTTTTTCTGACTGACTTAGTCGACTGATATATACCGTAAAAATAGGAAAAACCGTCATTGCCGCCCACTAAATGGCATCCCCATACGTTTTAACATCAACATTAAGACCCCGTTCGAAAATGTAGAAAATTAAGCTAATAAAATAAACCGTTGAAAAGAGTAAAATCATATAAGATAAAAAAATCACATGTAAAATAGATGCAGAACTAAAATTGAATATCAAAGTAAATTGACCGCTTGAGAAAGGGGTCATGATTGAATGTTTCAATAGCAATACTCGCGATTAAAACCAACGAAGCAACACCCCTTAAAAAATGGAGTGTTTTAATCCGGGTTTCTTGGCTACCAAACTGTCGAAAAGTCAGCATATAAATAATCTAGTTATGGAAGTCATTAACCATAGCTCCTATTCACAGTAAGATCCCGTTGCTATATTTCTAATAACAACGGGATGATATGAACATTACTGCGTCAGTGGGGGGAACCAAATAGCTTGCTGACCACTCACCAACCGTTCTTGGTTAATCCAAGTAAAAGGAGCGGGTACCTGAGCTTGTAAACGTACATCTTCAGCACCTCGTTGTGCTGTCAATGTTGGAGTCAGCACAACAGGCTCTGGCCCATAAATCGCGGCTGACGTAGAATCACGTTCGTTTCGTCCACCACAAACCACCCATAACTGATTTAACGTAGCGATCGCATAAGGGGCAAAATCGGCACGCCCTGTTGGTGGCTCTTCAACCGAAAAAAGATGGCTATCAATCTCCACTTTTAAATCACTCGGCATACCCGCTGGCGCAGCAAGAATATCAGCGCGTAACGTACTATATAAACCACCTAACTCAGGTACGTCTAATTCATATGCAGCTGCCAGCGCAATACGGCCAATTGGCGTTGCTGTCACACTCACAGAGCTACCCGCTGTTGCCCAGCCACTATCCCGCTCATTAAGATGTGTCACACGATAGCGCGCTAATATATCTCCTAACGGCCCTGCAAGTACTACCGTATGGAACAATCTATCCTTTTCAATTTCAGGGTAGCTTCCAACAATATACCCTTTCCCTTTTTGAGCGGCTTTACACAATGTTTGCTCGAAAACCCCACCCTGTTGTTCAGCATAAGACAAAACAATGTTGGGATCGTTGGTATAAGGTAGTGCGGAAAGCTCAGGAAGTACTAGGAGCTCATTTTCCCCCACTTGAATTGAGTCTAGTTTAGAAACCGATTTTTCCCACTGCGCTGCAATAAGTGTCGTTTGTGTTATTGTTGACGTAGCATTGATATCTGTTGGGCTGCGGTGAAAAGCGAGCGTTGGGAAATATAATTCAGGGCGACGCTTCGCCAGTAATGCATCGCGTTGTGTATCCGCTTCATCTAAATCAATTGTCGCACTGTATATACCATTTAGCCCGGGTTCTAGCTCTAACGGGCTAAGCACTGGAGATTGTGCCACTTTATGCCCTGATGGCGCCCATACGCTCGAACCACCATTATAATAAAGCTGTCCTTTGGTAATTGGATTGGTTTCAATTCCACTACGTGTTGCACAAATTACCCACACTCCATTGAAAGCACTCATATGCTGCACATGTGCAACGGTTGAATGATCGCCAAGCATTTCAGCAGGAGTCGCGTTCGGCATCATACGGTCAGAGACTGAATGCCAACCAATGATTTGTGCACCTTCCAATGCAGCTAACCGAACATATTGCCAGTAAGTATCATCATAACAAATCAATAAGGCGATACGGCCAATCGGTGTTTCAAAGGTTTTAACACCGGTATTACCCGGAGCAAACACTTTTTGGTCTTGGGAATTCAGGCCTATTTTACGATATTTACCAATAATGCCTTCTGGCCCCATCAAAACAGCGGAATTATAAGCTAGCCCTGTTTCGCTATCTCGTTCCGCGATACCGACACTCATATACATCCCTGTACGAGCCAATATAGGCAATACTGCCGCTGTCGTTTTTCCTGGGATGGTATCTAAATAAGGTGCTAATTCCGTAAAGTCTGAAAATAAATAACCACTCACTGCCGTTTCTGGAAATACAGCGTAATTTACCCCTTGAGCGGCCACTTTTTCTGTCGCTTCGACTAAACGTTGAATATTTCCATTTAGATCTCCCCATGCAGGAATAAAATCAACGGCTGCTACTTTACTGCTTTTTTTTATTTCAGCAATACTCATACAATAATCCTTATTCAAAGAATTTATTAGTAAATAAATAATTTTTTGCTATTAATAAAAATAAATATTAAATAGGAATGATATTTCTATAACTCCAAATAATTTAGGTAATAATAGCTTGAGTGTAGCGGCTATATTTAAATACATCGAGAACCTAAATATAGCTGCTAATATTAATTTTCCATTTTAGAAAGTCATATTAAGAGCGAATTTAATGTTATTAATTAAATAACATTATTTTTTCTCATTTCCATAATTTGTTCATCGCTATAACCAAGCTCTTTTAACACTTCGTTATTATGTTCCCCTAACAATGGAGCACTTTTAATTTCAGGCATAAAGGCTGAAAACTTCATTGGGCAGCCTACCGTTAAATATGTCCCTCGTTTTGGTTGTTGAACCTCGACAATCGAGCCGCTACGACGCAAAGAAGGGTCTTCCATAATTTCTTTCATACTTAATACTGCAGAACACGGCACATCAAACTGATCAAAATAATCGGTTAGTGCATGTTTATCTTTGTCTTTAGCGATTTCTTCAATTGCATCCCATACATCTTGGATATGGCTTGCGCGTGCCTGTGTAGTGGCAAAAGCAGGATCAGTTTTCCATTCTGGACGCCCAATGGCATCACAGGTATTTTCCCAATTATGGTCTTGATTAATAAAGTAAATGTACGCATTTGGGTCAGTATCACTGCCTTTGCACTTAAGCATCGTTCCAGGTTGACCTCCCCCACTCGCATTTCCCCCACGGGGAACCGCATCACCAAACGTGCCATTTGGGTATTGAGGGTATTCCTCTAAGAAACCGAGTTTTTCTAAACGTTGTTGATCACGCAATTTCACACGACATAAATTAAGCACCGCATCTTGCATTGACATGGTCACACGTTGGCCTTTACCTGTTTTTTCTCGGTGTAACAGCGCCGTCAGTATGCCAATCAATAAATGCATACCCGTATTACTATCACCTAATGCTGCAGCACTTACCGTTGGCGGGCCATCAGGAAAACCCGTTGTCGATGCTGAACCACCAGCAGATTGAGCAACATTTTCATAGGCTTTCACATTCGCATACGGCGAGTTCTCATTAAACCCTTTAATCGAACCAAAAATTAACCGTGGGTTAAGTTCTTGAATGTACTCCCACGTAAACCCCATATGGTCGATAGCCCCCGGATGAAAATTTTCAACTAATACATCAGATTGACGTATTAGCTTCTCCATTACGGCTTTGCCCTCTGGGGTCTTAGTATTGAGCTCTAAAGAACGTTTATTACTATTTAACATCGTAAAATATAATGCATCGACATCAGGGATATCACGTAATTGATTACGCGTCACATCCCCAACCCCTGGTCGCTCTATTTTGATCACATCAGCGCCGAACCACGCAAGCATTTGTGTACAAGATGGGCCTGACTGGACTCCCGTAAAATCAAGAACGCGTATCCCATCAAGTGGTTTTGAAGAAGTCATAATTCACCTTTTTACAAAACTGCCATGACGCAGTCTCTCACGCCATGGCAACTCATTTTGACCCATTTACTTTTTCTATGAAACGAGCCGAGAGATGTAAATCCACGCTGGAGCCGCAATGATAAAACCAAGTACACTCACCGCCAGCGACGCTGTTCCTGTACGGGTATACAGATTAAAGCGGCTTGCTATAATGATCCCAGAGAAAGCAGGTGGTAACGCTCCGGCTAATACCATCATTTGCAGTTGCTCTGTTCCCATATTAAACATCATACCTGCGAGCAACATTAATCCTGGCATTAACACTAGCTTTAATAGCGTGTTATAGACAATCTCACCATCGAACTCGAATTTATTTGCGGCTAATGTCAGACCGGCAGCAAATACCGCAACACCTGAGTTTGCTTTCGCAATTAAATCAAATGTCGGATCCCAAACGGTAGGAATTTTCACACCAACCAATACCAGTGCAGTCGCGAGTACCGGAGCCCATACGACAGGTTCTTTAAAGGCTGAGATTAATGCATCCATACCGCCGCCGCCCTTTTTCCCTTCTGCATCAGATGGGTTCAGTAAGAACAAGCCAATCGGAATTGTAATGGCATTAACGATGATGGATATAATGGCAACAACTAACCCCGTTGAAACGGTTTCACCATAAATAGGGTCTAAAACCGCAAACCCTAAGAAACCAATTGTCGGAGAACCTGCAATTAATGCACATACCGCTGCTTCGCCACGACTATGTTTAAAAATATATTTACAGCTAAAGAAAGAGAAAAAGAAACAAACAAGTAAGACTACAAATGAAATAATCGTCAATTTAGCGTCTGCAAATATCATTTCTCGATTAGCGCGTGCGATAGAAACAAATAATGCAGCGGGTAATGCGTAATTTAATACCAACTTATTGAATGCTTTCGCTTGGTCACTGGTAAATACATTTCGTTTACCACTCACATAACCTAATACCATAATAATAATGATAGGTAATAGGTCGCTCATAAAAATCTTATACATAAAATCAGCCATAAGACCCACCTATTTTTGGCAATAAGACCCCCTACGCCACTCATTAAAATGAGCCGCATAGGGTTATCTTTGTTAGTTAACGTTATGCTGCGTTAATTTTTGACGACAGACTTCGGATTTAAATTACCAATATGGCCACTTTCCGTTCCAACTGCAGGGTCAATAACAACGTTTATCAAGGTTGGATGACCCGATGTTAAACCGGCCTTCAAAGCCTCCTGTACTTCTGCAGGGGTTGTTGCTTGATAGCCAATGCCACCAAAAGCCTCAATCATTTTGTCATAACGAGCACCGCCCATTAAAACAGTCGGAGAAGGGTCTTGGTCACCATGGAGATTTACACCATCACCACGATAAATTCCGCCATTATTGAAAATCAAAATAGTGACAGGCAATTTGTAGCGACAAATCGTTTCAATTTCCATACCACTAAAACCGAACGCGCTATCGCCTTCAATCGCCACAACTGGCTTACCACTGGTTACAGCGGCACCGATTGCATAACCCATTCCAACGCCCATTACGCCCCACGTTCCACAATCTAAGCGCTTACGTGGTTGGTACATATCAATAATATTTCTTCCATTATCCAGCGTGTTAGCGCCTTCATTAACGACATAAACGTCTTGGTGATCGACCAGCACATCGCGGATAGCACGTAACGCATTGAAGTAGTTCATCGGGGAAGTGTCAGTGTTCAACTTCACTGCCATTTTCTCGACATTGATTTTCTTGTGTTCATCAATGCTGGTAATCCATTCCGTTGGGGACTTAACAGGGATTGATTTAAGTCCTGCCAATAATGATTCAATACTTGAATAAATATCGCCAACAACGGGAGCCGCTATTGGACGGTTACTATCGATTTCAGAAGGTTCAATATCTAACTGAATGAATTGCGTTTCTGGTGACCAGTGCTTACCTTTACCATGATCAAGCAACCAATTAAGACGTGCGCCCATTAATACCACAACATCTGCACTGGATAAGGCATATGAACGAGCTGATGCGGCTGATAGAGGATGGATATCAGGTAACAAACCTTTAGCCATTGACATCGGTAAATAAGGGATACTGGTTGTTTCAATAAATTGGCGAATATTATCATCCGCTTGGGCATAAGCAGCGCCTTTGCCCAAAATAATTAATGGCCGCTTAGCCGATGCGAGCAACTTAAGGGCTTTATTTACTGAATCGGGTGATGGAATTTGTCTTGGTGCAGGGTCTTCAACGGTAAAAATGGTTTTATCCGCAGCGTCTTTATCCATCACAGCAGATAAAACTTCCGTTGTTAAGTCAAGATAAACCCCACCCGGACGGCCTGATACCGAAGCACGGATTGCTCGGGCGAGAGCAATACCAAGATCTTCAGGTTTATTTACACGGTAAGATGCTTTTACGAAAGGTTTTGCCGTGTTCATTTGGTCTAATTCTTCGTAATCACCTTGCTGCAAATCAATTATCGCTCTGTCGCTCGAACCACTGATTTGGATCATAGGAAAACCGTTGGTGGTTGCATTAGCAAGAGCAACCATACCATTCAAGAAACCCGGTGCCGATACCGTTAAACAGATACCCGGTTTTTGGGTAATAAACCCACTGATTGCAGCCGCGTTTCCCGCAGATTGCTCATGACGAAATCCAATATAGCGAATACCTTCAGCTTGTGCATGCCTTGCCATGTCAGTTACTGGAATTCCAACAACACCGTAGATTGTATCAATGCCATTTTTTTTGAGAGCATCGACAATAATATGCATACCATCAGTCAGGTTTTGGGTTTGATCAGCAGACATGTCTACCTCATAATTAACTGATTAAAAGATTAAAGGGAGTGATAAGTCACCCCCAATTTTTAAATTAGATCGCTTTGTTCGCACGCATAGTCGCAATTTCATCTGCGCTATAACCTAGTTCAGTTAGAACTTGCTCGGTGTGCTCACCCAACAATGGTGCGCTTTTGATATCCGGTGTAAATGAAGAGAATTTCATCGGGCAACCTACCGTCAAGTAAGTTCCACGTTTTGGCTGCTCAACTTCAACAATACTTCCGCTCTTACGCAGAGATTGGTCTCGTGCGATTTCACGCATACTGAGTACAGGGGCACAAGGGACACCGTATTTACTCAAGTACTCGACCGCTTCATGTTTATCTTTATCTGCTAAGAATTTTTCAATTTCAGCAAAAATATCAAAGATATGGGGCTGACGAGCCTTTGGGGTATTGTAAGCGGGGTCAGTTGCCCATTCAGGCTTACCAATCGCTACACAGGTTTGCTCCCAGTCCTGTTCTTGGATAGTAAAATAAATATAAGCATTTGGGTCTGTTTCCCAGCCTTTACATTTTAAGATCCAACCTGGCTGGCCACCACCGCCAGCATTACCGCCACGAGGAACGGCATCACCAAATGTGCCATTTGGGTATTGTGGATATTCTTCAAGATAGCCAATTTTCTCTAAACGTTGCTGGTCACGAAGTTTGACACGGCACAAGTTGAGTACAGCATCTTGCATCGACATAGTCACTCGCTGGCCTTTGCCAGTTTTCTCACGATGTAATAGCGCTGCAAGTAAGCCAATCAGCAAGTGCATACCCGTATTGCTGTCACCTAGCGCAGCGGCACTCACTAATGGTGGGCCATCCCAAAACCCTGTGGTTGATGCGGCACCACCTGCGGCTTGGGCAACGTTTTCATAAGCTTTAACATCTGCATAAGGCGAGTCTTCATCAAAACCTTTGATGGAACCAAAAATCAAACGAGGATTTAATTCTTGAATGTGTTCCCACGTAAAACCCATATGGTCAATCGCACCAGGGTGGAAGTTCTCAACGAGGACATCGGCCTGCTTAATCAGCCGCTCCATAACCTCTTTACCTTCAGGAGTCTTTGTATTCAATTCCACTGAACGCTTATTACTATTGAGCATCGTGAAATACAGCGCATCCACATCAGGGATATCCCTTAATTGGTTACGCGTGACATCTCCAACTCCGGGGCGTTCAATCTTAATAACATCTGCGCCGAACCACGCTAACATTTGAGTACAAGATGGTCCTGATTGTACACCGGTGAAATCCAGTACTTTAATACCTTGTAAAGGAAGATCCATGTGGTACCTCTTTATTTAGCTATCGTAAATGGAATGAATTAGTGTTCTATTATTTAGCTGTGTTAAAAAGATATTTAAATATATGACTGTTTTTATATTTATTAATAATTATATTACTATTTTTATTAAATAATATCACTAATGTCCAGCAATTAATTCCTTTAATATATGTACATCATAACGCTCTTAAAAGGAATAAATATTAGAATATTAGTTTACTTTTAAATCAAAATAAAAAACAAAGTCTCGAACCAATCAATAATGACCATTTAAGATAGACATTTATTGATCTAATATCAATATCCAATAGATATTTACAAAAAAATAACAACCGCCAAAACAACCAATTATCAATCAGTTAAAGTTTTAATGTCTTTTTTTTTACATAAAATAAAAATGAATAAATATTTATTTGTTTATTATTGGTTTAAAAAAATAACTTATATGCAAAATTAGAGCGTCTTTATTTGATGTGCTTTTTTTATTAATCTTATTTTGATTGGATATAATCATAATAAAATCGTAAATAGGTCATCAAATAAATATATCTCATTTTCTTTCTTTCAAATAAATTGAAGATTTATATTTTTTAGATATAAAAAACCCACAAATAACATTAGTCATTTGTGGGTTTGATAACAACAATAATAAAACTTAGTTTTTCTCTTGTTGCTGTTTTTGCTGTTTTTCTTTTTCCAAAAGCTGGCGGTACCACAATGGATGGTGTTTTCTAGCCCAACCACGAGTCACCCAACCTTCAACCATCGCACGCACTGAACCTTTCACCCAAATCGCGGCATAAGCGTGAACCACAATCATGATAATCAGCGCAATTGCAGAGAGCGAGTGAATAAGAATAGCTGCACGATAAACAGGGATTGGGAAATAATCTGCGAAATAAGGACGCCACATGATCACTCCCGTGATCACCAGCGCCAATAAGCAGATAGTGACCACCCAATACACCCCTTTTTGGCCTAGGTTATATTGGCCGACATCGCCCGCTTCTTCGTTTTTCAGTACTTTGCCGATATTTTTTGCCCACTTAATATCTTCTTTATTAATGAAGTTATGGTGGAAATAACGGAAGAACATAAATACGAACAGCAAGAACATCGCCGTCCCCACGAATGGATGCAAAATTCGCGACAGTTGTGGTGTACCCAAAATGTTCATAAACCAGTTTAGGGATGGGAAAAAGAACCCGAGCCCACTGATTGCGGTGAACAAGAAGCAAATCACAACCGCCCAGTGATTGATCCTTTCAATCGGCTTATGGCGGATAATTTTGTCGTTATCATCTGGCATCATTTCTGATCCTCCCCTTCTTTTGATTTCGAAGTGTCAGATGACATTGCATTATGCAAATCTTCTAAAGCCTCTTCTTCATCTTTTTTGGAGACGCGGTTCGGACCAATACCCACATAGTGGAAGATGGCCGCCGCAAATGTTGCAGCAAAACCAACCGCTGCTAACGGCTTCCAGATACCTTTCCAGAAAGTCACTGTAGGGCTGATTGTCGGGTTCTCCGGCAATCCGTGATACAGCTGAGGTTTATCTGCATGGTGCAGGACGTACATCACGTGCGTACCTCCAACACCTTCAGGGTCATATAAACCTGCATTCGCATAACCACGTGTTTTCAGCTCTTCTACACGCTCGCCAGCCATGTTGATCATGTCCTCTTTGCTACCAAAATGGATAGCGCCTGTTGGACAGGTTTTCACACACGCAGGCTCTTGGCCGACTTCAACACGGTCAACACACAGCGTACATTTGTATGCGCGGTTATCTTCTGGGTTAATACGCGGTACATCAAACGGGCAACCCGCAATACAATAACCACAACCAATACAGTGTTCCGATTGGAAGTCAACGATACCGTTTTTGTACTGCACTATCGCGCCTTCCGAAGGACACGCCTTCAGGCAGCCTGGGTCAGCACAGTGCATACAGCCATCTTTACGGATCAGCCATTCGAATTTATCGTTCTCTTCCACTTCAGAGAAGCGCATTACCGTCCATGACTTAGCGGTTAAATCTGTTGGGTTATCATATACCCCAACGTTAGTACCAATTTTGTCACGGATATCGTTCCATTCGGAACAGGCAACCTGACAAGCTTTACAGCCGATACAGGTCGTCACATCGATAAGCTTTGCAACTTCTTCCTTATAGTCCCGCACCTGAGGTGCGGGAGTCAGGGAATTGGTGGCAGAGCGACGAATAATGTCCTGAGATTGCATTGACATAATTTATCTCCTTACACCTTTTCCACATTGACAAGGAATGATTTAAATTCCGGTGTCTGAGTATTCGCATCACCCACAAACGGCGTTAATGTGTTAGCAATAAAGCCTTTCACAGCCAAACCTTCAAAGCCCCAGTGAATAGGAATACCGATAGTATCGATATCTTTCCCAGCCACTTTCAGCGTATGAATACGTTTGGTCACCACCGCTTTCGCTTTGATGTAACCACGTTTGGAGCTGACTTTCACCGTATCGCCTTGCTTGATCCCTTTCTCATTCGCTAAACGTTCACCAATTTCAATGAACTGCTGTGGCTGAATGATGGCATTTAACAAGGCGTGTTTTGTCCAATAGTGGAAATGTTCAGTCAAGCGATAAGTGGTTCCCACATAAGGGAATTCTGTCGCTTTACCCATCTGCGCCCAGTCATCTTTAAACACACGAGCCGCCGGGTTTGACACAACTTTCGGGTGCAGTGGATTGGTATCCAATGGCGTTTCTATCGGTTCGTAATGCTCTGGGAATGGGCCTTCGGCCATTTTATCCAGTGCAAATAGACGTCCCATTCCTTCTGGCTGCATGATAAACGGACCAACACCACTACCTGGTGCAGCATTGCTATAGTCAGGAATATCCATGCCTATCCACTTGCTGCCATTCCACTCAAGGATTTGACGTTTTGGATCCCACGGTTTACCCATTGGGTCTGCCGATGCGCGGTTATAAATCACACGGCGGTTAAGAGGCCACGCCCATGCCCAACCTAATGTATTCCCCAGACCCGTTGGGTCAGAGTTATCACGGTTAGCCATTTGGTTGCCTTTTGGTGTCCAGCTACCTGTAAATATCCAGCAGCCACTCGCGGTGGTACCGTCATCACGTAACTGTGCAAACGAGCTCAGCAACTCACCTTTTTTCGCAATAACGTTGCCATCAGCATCTTTCAAGTCAACCAAGGCATAGCCATTGTTTTCTTGAGCAACTTCTTCTGGCGTTGGGTGATCACGGTCGAAGTAATTCCAAGTCATACTTAGAACTTGTTCAGGTACCGCACCACCTTCAGACGCATACAGTTGGCGTAAACGGTGGAAAATACCGGATAGAATTTCACCATCACTAATCGCTTCACCAGGTGCATCTGCGCCTTTCCAGTGCCACTGTAGCCAACGCGCTGAGTTAACAATCGAACCATTTTCTTCAGCAAAACAACAAGATGGCAGGCGGAATACCGTCGTTTGGATTTCTTCCGGCTTCACATCATTCATTTCGCCGTGGTTTTGCCAGAAATTCGACGTTTCGGTGTTCAGCGGGTCAACGGTGATTAAATACTTCAGCTTAGAAAGTGATTTAATCACTTTGTTTTTATTCGGGAATGAGGCCACTGGGTTAAAGCCTTGGCAAATATAGCCATTTACTTCGCCCTTATCCATCATCTCGAAATAACGCAGCACATCGTAGCCTTGATCCCATTTCGGTAATAAATCAAAGCCCCAATTATTTTCTTTCTGCGCTTTATCGCCATAGAACGTCTTCATCAAACTAACAAAGAATTTCGGGTAGTTACCCCAATAGTTTACCTGGCCTTCAACCGTCGCTTTTGGCGTGTTTGCAGCTAAGTAACTTTCTAATGTCGTTTGTTTTTCTGATGGTAAGGTCAAATAACCCGGCAAGCTTTGAGATAACAAACCTAAGTCAGTCAAACCTTGGATATTGGAGTGTCCGCGCAGTGCATTAACACCACCGCCTAACATCCCCATATTACCCAACAGTAATTGGATCATCGCCATGGTACGGATATTTTGCGCACCCACGGTATGTTGAGTCCAACCTAATGCGTATAAGAACGAGGCTGTTTTATCTTTAGCACTGGTTTCTGCAAGGTACTCACAGACTTGCAAGAAGTCTTTGATTGGCGTCCCACAGATGTTATTCACCACTTCAGGTGTATAACGGCTGACGTGCTCTTTTAATAGGTTTAACACACAACGTGGGTGTTTCAGAGTCGGATCGCGCAGCGCAAGGCCGTTTTCATCCATCTCATAGTTCCACGTGGTTTTGTCGTATTGACGTTTTTCTTCGTCATAACCTGTAAACAGGCCATCATCAAACCCATAATCTTCACGAATAACTAAACTGGCGTTGGTATACGCTTCCACGTATTCACGCTGAATTTTCTCATTATCCAGTAAATATTTGATAACACCCGATAAAAATGCGATATCAGTCCCTGAACGGATAGGCGTGTAAAAATCCGCCACTGCCGCAGTACGGGTAAAGCGTGGGTCAATAACAATGAGTTTGGCTTTATTATGGATTTTAGCTTCCATCGCCCAGCGGAAACCGACTGGATGCGCTTCTGCCGCATTACCACCCATAACGACAACTAGGTTTGCATTTTTAATGTCAACCCAGTGGTTGGTCATCGCACCGCGACCAAATGTTGGAGCAAGACTTGCTACCGTTGGTCCGTGTCAGACACGCGCTTGGTTATCAACGGCAAGCATGCCGAGAGCGCGGGTGAATTTTTGCGTTACAAATCCGCTTTCGTTACTACCAGCCGATGCGCACAGCATACCGGTGGTTAGCCAACGGTTAACCGTCACACCCTCTTTATTTTTCTCAATAAAGTTCGCATCGCGGTCTTCTTTCATTAGCTTAGCGATACGATCAAATGCGTCGTTCCAAGTGATACGTTTCCACTCATTAGTACCCGGCTCACGCACTTCAGGGTATTTCAAGCGGCTTTCACTGTGGATAAAATCGATAAGTCCAGCACCTTTCGGACAAAGTGCACCACGGTTTACCGGATGATCCGGGTCCCCTTCAATATGGAAAATGCTCTCTTTAGCATTTTTCGCGCCATCACCGAGGCTGTACATCAACAGCCCACAGCCGACAGAACAGTAGGTACAGGTATTTCTGGTTTCCTTCGCACGCAGTAATTTATACTGGCGCGTTGACGCTAACGCGGTGGCGGGTGCAAAACCCAAGGCCGCTGCCGTCGTACCTGCCATACCGCCAGCGCAGATCTTAAAGAACTGCCTTCTGCTGACTTGCATGGGGATCTCCTCATTTACATTGCTCATGTTTACCTAACGTCAATCGCGATAATCAGGTAAACTCTTCTTATTCAACGTTATCCTTACGTATCCAGGTTCATTGCCTGGCAAATGGTGTAAATTCTTTTTACCCATAATTAATATTATGTATCATTAATGCTAGGAATTCATCTAATGTATGAAACAAATACTACAAATGACTCCAAATTAACCAAAATGATTGGCTTAAACCAAACAACCGTGCAACAAAAAGGCAACCTTGATTTGCCTGTTAATGACTATGTTGCCGAAGAATATCCTGTTGCTTTAGTCTTCAATGGCATATCCCATGTGGTAATGATGGCAACGCCGAAAGATCTTGAGGACTTCGCGGTTGGGTTCGCTCTTTCTGAAGGGATAATACAGTCAGGTGATGAAATTCGTGGAATTGATATCGTTGAAGGCTGCAACCGCGGAATTGAAGTACAAGTAGAATTATCTAGCCGCCGGTTTATGGAGTTAAAAGAACGTCGCCGTAATTTAGCGGGGCGTACTGGCTGTGGTATTTGTGGAACAGAACAACTTGACGAAATCTTCAAACCTATCGCCCCTCTGCCTTTCACCCAAACCTTTTCTTTGTCCTACCTCGATAATGCATTACATGAATTGAAAAAAGTGCAAGAAATTGGTGCACTGACGGGCTGTACCCACGCTGCTGCATGGATCTCTCCAGAAGGTGTGTTAGTGGGAGGTTGCGAGGATGTCGGTCGCCATGTGGCTCTTGATAAACTTTTGGGAATGAAACATCGCAACCAATGGCAGCAAGGTGCGGTACTGGTTTCTAGCCGTGCCAGTTATGAAATGGTGCAAAAAGCCGCCAGCTGCGGCGCAGAAATTCTGTTTGCCGTTTCTGCGGCTACCGCCCTCGCTATTGAGGTAGCAGAGAAAGCCAACTTAACGTTAGTTGGATTCTGTCGTCAGGGGAAAGCCACGGTGTTTACGCATAGCTTTCGTATCAGGAACTAATTTTTAAAAATTAAATCTAATAATTGCAATATCATATAAATTATATCAGATTGAAAAATAATAAATATTTGTCATTTTAACTTGTTATTTTTGTCGTATTTTCTCCATTGAGAAATGTTGTATTTTTGATTATAATATAATCAAAGCGCATAGGAGGTATAATGACAATACAAGACAGAATACAAAAAAAAGTAAAGCGTTCTAGACGTTCTGTTTTCCTACGCTCTGACTTTTCAAAAATAGCTGATTATGATCAAGTAGGCCGTATACTCAAAAAACTTACAGACAATGGTTTATTAATGAGAATTGGTTATGGTGTCTATGTAAGAGCCAGAGTGAATCGCATCACTGGTAAATTAATGCCAGATAACCCAAGTGGTGCTGATGGCGTTATTATCGAAGTAATGAAAAAACTCAATGTTGATTATACTTTTGATAAGCTATCTATGATGAATTTGTCTGGTGAGAGTACACAAATTCCTTCTAACATTAAAATTATCCCTAAAAATCCTAAATTTACTCGTAAAATTAAGGTAGGGAAACAAAGTATCAATGAAACTCGATAGCTCTTTATTTATTGATGTTGCCGATGCCATAGGGCTCGGCAACCCTGCAATAGTTGAAAAAGATTATTATGTTGTTCAATTACTTAAACTACTATCTAACTTTCAGTTTACATATCACCAAGCCATCTTTTCAGGAGGAACAGCTCTCGCCAAATCGGATATCAAAACTTATCGAATGTCTGAAGACATTGATATAAAACTAATTCCAAACCAAAGATATCTTGAATTAGCATCTCGAAATGCAAGAAAAACAGCCAGAAAAGAAATAAAAAAAATTATTGAAGAAATAATTAACCAAAATCCTATTTTTTCTTTAGATAATGCGCCTTCTGTTAAAGATGAATACCGCTATTTTTCCTTTGATATCCGTTATCCTCAAGATCACAGGCAAGTACCATGTTTACGCCCTTTTATAAAATTAGAATTTATAGAGACAGACCTTCTTAGTGAACCCATATCTAGGAATATTCAATCTATTTATTCAAATGTTACAGAATCTGATATCGAAATTTATAACATGATTTGCTCGGCAATTATTGACACTCAAGCTGAAAAGTTACTATCAATGCTACGAAGAACAGCGAGTGTTGCAAGAAATGGCCAACGTGAAGATGATGAGACACTTATTCGACATGTTTATGATACTTTTCATATACAGCTATCCCAACCATCTAATATTGAATTCTTAAGTCAATTACTGAAAAAAGCACTTGATGGAGATATTACAAGATACGGAAATCAACACACACAACTGGTTGACTCGCCTATTACAGAACTTCGCTATGGGCTAAAATTATTAGTAGAAACCCCCAAATTCATAGAGCGTTATAATAACTATGTAAGTCCTATGGTTTATGCAGAAGTTCCTATTCAATGGGATGAAGCAATTATTGCTTTTACTAACTTAGCTAATCAAGTATTGGATTATATAGAACAAAAACTTAATAAATAAACTAAAAGTTAGCCAATCTTTATTACCCATTGGCTAACCACTGTACCTTTTATCTTACTAGCTAATAGTCATCACTTCCCAATGCAGAAAGTGAAAAAACATTAATTATCAATTAATTATAATTAAATTGGCGTGCATTTGGGGTAATTTCGGTTATTCACCTAAGTACGGTTACTTTGTACTGCCAGAACATATTATATTAAAAAATGCGTTCTGCGTCAGTGTTCAAGGTATTGAGGAACCAATATGCCAACCTATGCAAAATCGTTAGTAACTTCTAAGAAAGGTATTAACTACGTAAGAGGAGTTATCGAGGGAGTTGGCTGCTTGTTTCAAAAGATTGAGCAGGAAAATGATCTTGGGATAGATGCGATTTGCGAGTTGATAAACTCAAATGGTCAGCCAGAAAACCACCTTTTTGCTTTGCAGATCAAGTCTGGTGACTCTTACTATGATAGTTCTAAAAACTCCTGTTCATTTAGGATAGGAACTCATAGGGATTACTGGACAAATTATAAGGTCCCCCTTTTTGCTGTTGTTTACATACCATCTCTCGACACGGCTTATTGGACAGATATTAAGAAATTTCTGAAGAGTAACGTTCACGCTAGCTCCATTAGTTTCGATTTGAGTCGTGCCAATCACTTTGATGAAGAGAAGTTCATTTCTTACTTTAAGCCCTTGGTTACTGGGAGAGGGCCAAATATTTCTCTGGAAGACAGTTTAAGACTTGTTAGAAGCAGTAATGATGACGAGGCTTGGCTTGGTTTAACAACGTTATTTAGGCGATTTCCTAATACATACCAAACCTGGGATGAGTTGGTTAGAGCTTTCAAAATAAGAAGTATTGCCAAAATTCCTAGATTACTCATTTATCTTCTAGCCCATATCCCTTGGCATGGCGATATTTCATACAGTGGCGAAGATATAAAGTCAGAGATTAGATGTTATGCCGCTGACTTGTTTAATTCGTTTGATGAAGGTGACATACGTAAGTTACTGTCCATGATCGATGACAACGGAATACAGAGGGGAGCTATCGGGCAATCGGTCGAAGCTGTAATTAACTGTGTAGGTAGTGCATCACAGTATCTAATCAGAATTATCAGGAATGGCTGCGACAGTATGGAACTAAGAGAATCAGCAGCGTTCATTTTGGCCGTCGATAAAGGTGTTGAGGCTATACCGTACCTTCGAGAGTTAGCATCTAGTGGCAGCGAGATATCCAGTTTGATTATTCAGGATATCGCTGAACATGGTGGGTTTTACCCATACTCTTAATGCTTTTGATTTTCACCTCAACGATACCCATCTAATCTATCAATAATTAAGTGCAAAAAGTCCGCAACCCAAATTGGATGCGGACTTTTTTTTGTCCAGAAAACCACCGTTTATTGAACAGTTAGAACACTTACCTATTGTCATTTTCAGAAGACGACTGCACCAGTTGATTGGGCGTAATGGCTGTTGTGCAGCCAGCTCCTGACAGTTCAATATCAGAAGTGATCTGCACCAATCTCGACTATGCTCAATACTCGTGTGCACCAAAGCGAGGTGAGCATGGCGACGGAGGCTCTGTTGCAAAGATTGGCGGCAGTCAGAGGTAGGCTGTCGCTCTGCGCCGATCAGGCGGCTGCTGCGAAATGGTGGTTGAGCATGCCCATGGCCTCCGTCAGCGCCGAGGGCCCAATGCCAAAAGCTCTCTCCACAAGGCGCACCTCGCCCCTGATGCCGGGCTGCAGGCACCAGGGGCGAGCCTGTCCTTTGCGCAGGGCTCGCATGACTTCGAATCCCTTGATCGTGGCATAGGCCGTGGGGATCGATTTGAAACCGCGCACCGGCTTGATCAGTATCTTGAGCTTTCCGTGATCGGCCTCGATCACGTTATTGAGATACTTCACCTGCCGGTGGGCCGTCTCCCGGTCCAGCTTTCCTTCGCGCTTCAATTCGGTGATCGCTGCACCATAGCTCGGCGCTTTGTCGGTATTGAGCGTGGCAGGCTTTTCCCAGTGCTTCAGGCCTCGCAGGGCCTTGCCCAGGAACCGCTTCGCTGCCTTGGCGCTGCGGGTCGGCGACAGGTAGAAATCGATCGTGTCGCCCCGCTTGTCGACTGCCCGGTACAGGTAGGTCCACTTGCCCCGCACCTTGACGTAGGTTTCATCCAGGCGCCAGCTCGGATCAAAGCCACGCCGCCAGAACCAGCGCAGCCGCTTCTCCATCTCCGGGGCGTAGCACTGGACCCAGCGATAGATCGTCGTATGGTCGACCGAAATGCCGCGTTCCGCCAGCATTTCCTCAAGGTCGCGATAGCTGATCGGATAGCGACAATACCAGCGCACCGCCCACAGGATCACATCACCCTGGAAATGGCGCCACTTGAAATCCGTCATCGTTCCGTCCGTCCAATCTCCGCCAAGCATGCTCAAGCTTCACGATTTTTGCAACAGAGCCCACACGAGTATTGAGCATAGTCGAGATTGGTGCAGATCACTTCTGATATTGAACTGTCAGGAGCTGGCTGCACAACAGCCATTACGCCCAATCAACTGGTGCAGTCGTCTTCTGAAAATGACATTTGGTATCTCTCATAAACGGATGTTTTTGAGAGAACTATCTTCGGCCTTCACACGCACGAAAGGCGGCGAAGCTCCGCCGTTAATCCGTCCGCCGGAGATCTCGCCCAGGCAGGCTGAAGGCCGAGCAAGCCTGACAGGCCCGAAAAGCCCGGCACGGGCGTCGGCGGCGATGACGGCGGCGGCATTATCCAGGGTTGATGATGGAAGTGGAGGATATCGACAACCTCTCGCGCAACCAAGACATCGCGGTCGGACTGCAAGTGATCTTGAAGCCACGGGCCCGTCCCACCCCGACATGGACCTCGATGCCCGAACGGACGTTAGATTTCGAGTTCTAGGCGTTCTGCGATGAAGGTTGGATCCCAGCCGGGATTGAAAGTGTCGACGTGGGTGAATCCGAGCCGCTCGTATAGGCCACGCAGGTTCGGGTGGCAGTCGAGCCGCAGCTTGGCGCACCCCTGCGTTCGCGCGGCATGGCGGCAAGCCTCGATCAGCGCGGAGCTGACACCCCGGCCCGCATGTGTCCGTCGCACCGCGAGCTTGTGCAGATATGCGGCCTCCCCCTTGAGGGCGTCGGGCCAGAACTCGGGATCCTCGGCCGACAAGGTGCAACAGCCGACGATGCCGTCGCTGCAACTCGCGACTAGGAGCTCGGATCTCAGGACGAAGGTCTCCGCGAATGTCCGGTCGATCCGCGCGACGTCCCAGGCGGGCGTTCCCTTGGCGGACATCCACGCCGCAGCGTCGTGCATCAGCCGCACAACCTCGTCGATATCACCCGAGCAGGCGACCCGAACGTTCGGAGGCTCCTCGCTGTCCATTCGCTCCCCTGGCGCGGTATGAACCGCCGCCTCATAGTGCAGTTTGATCCTGACGAGCCCAGCATGTCTGCGCCCACCTTCGCGGAACCTGACCAGGGTCCGCTAGCGGGCGGCCGGAAGGTGAATGCTAGGCATGATCTAACCCTCGGTCTCTGGCGTCGCGACTGCGAAATTTCGCGAGGGTTTCCGAGAAGGTGATTGCGCTTCGCAGATCTCCAGGCGCGTGGGTGCGGACGTAGTCAGCGCCATTGCCGATCGCGTGAAGTTCCGCCGCAAGGCTCGCTGGACCCAGATCCTTTACAGGAAGGCCAACGGTGGCGCCCAAGAAGGATTTCCGCGACACCGAGACCAATAGCGGAAGCCCCAACGCCGACTTCAGCTTTTGAAGGTTCGACAGCACGTGCAGCGATGTTTCCGGTGCGGGGCTCAAGAAAAATCCCATCCCCGGATCGAGGATGAGCCGGTCGGCAGCGACCCCGCTCCGTCGCAAGGCGGAAACCCGCGCCTCGAAGAACCGCACAATCTCGTCGAGCGCGTCTTCGGGTCGAAGGTGACCGGTGCGGGTGGCGATGCCATCCCGCTGCGCTGAGTGCATAACCACCAGCCTGCAGTCCGCCTCAGCAATATCGGGATAGAGCGCAGGGTCAGGAAATCCTTGGATATCGTTCAGGTAGCCCACGCCGCGCTTGAGCGCATAGCGCTGGGTTTCCGGTTGGAAGCTGTCGATTGAAACACGGTGCATCTGATCGGACAGGGCGTCTAAGAGCGGCGCAATACGTCTGATCTCATCGGCCGGCGATACAGGCCTCGCGTCCGGATGGCTGGCGGCCGGTCCGACATCCACGACGTCTGATCCGACTCGCAGCATTTCGATCGCCGCGGTGACAGCGCCGGCGGGGTCTAGCCGCCGGCTCTCATCGAAGAAGGAGTCCTCGGTGAGATTCAGAATGCCGAACACCGTCACCATGGCGTCGGCCTCCGCAGCGACTTCCACGATGGGGATCGGGCGAGCAAAAAGGCAGCAATTATGAGCCCCATACCTACAAAGCCCCACGCATCAAGCTTTTGCCCATGAAGCAACCAGGCAATGGCTGTAATTATGACGACGCCGAGTCCCGACCAGACTGCATAAGCAACACCGACAGGGATGGATTTCAGAACCAGAGAAAGAAAATAAAATGCGATGCCATAACCGATTATGACAACGGCGGAAGGGGCAAGCTTAGTAAAGCCCTCGCTAGATTTTAATGCGGATGTTGCGATTACTTCGCCAACTATTGCGATAACAAGAAAAAGCCAGCCTTTCATGATATATCTCCCAATTTGTGTAGGGCTTATTATGCACGCTTAAAAATAATAAAAGCAGACTTGACCTGATAGTTTGGCTGTGAGCAATTATGTGCTTAGTGCATCTAACGCTTGAGTTAAGCCGCGCCGCGAAGCGGCGTCGGCTTGAACGAATTGTTAGACATTATTTGCCGACTACCTTGGTGATCTCGCCTTTCACGTAGTGAACAAATTCTTCCAACTGATCTGCGCGGGAGGCCAAGCGATCTTCTTCTTGTCCAAGATAAGCCTGTCTAGCTTCAAGTATGACGGGCTGATACTGGGCCGGCAGGCGCTCCATTGCCCAGTCGGCAGCGACATCCTTCGGCGCGATTTTGCCGGTTACTGCGCTGTACCAAATGCGGGACAACGTAAGCACTACATTTCGCTCATCGCCAGCCCAGTCGGGCGGCGAGTTCCATAGCGTTAAGGTTTCATTTAGCGCCTCAAATAGATCCTGTTCAGGAACCGGATCAAAGAGTTCCTCCGCCGCTGGACCTACCAAGGCAACGCTATGTTCTCTTGCTTTTGTCAGCAAGATAGCCAGATCAATGTCGATCGTGGCTGGCTCGAAGATACCTGCAAGAATGTCATTGCGCTGCCATTCTCCAAATTGCAGTTCGCGCTTAGCTGGATAACGCCACGGAATGATGTCGTCGTGCACAACAATGGTGACTTCTACAGCGCGGAGAATCTCGCTCTCTCCAGGGGAAGCCGAAGTTTCCAAAAGGTCGTTGATCAAAGCTCGCCGCGTTGTTTCA
The DNA here is from genome assembly GCF_023205015.1 of Providencia rettgeri. Lineage (NCBI taxonomy): Bacteria > Pseudomonadati > Pseudomonadota > Gammaproteobacteria > Enterobacterales > Morganellaceae > Providencia > Providencia rettgeri. The sequence continues at coordinate 4,460,979 of NZ_CP096258.1, forward strand.
TCAAGCCTTACGGTCACCGTAACCAGCAAATCAATATCACTGTGTGGCTTCAGGCCGCCATCCACTGCGGAGCCGTACAAATGTACGGCCAGCAACGTCGGTTCGAGATGGCGCTCGATGACGCCAACTACCTCTGATAGTTGAGTCGATACTTCGGCGATCACCGCTTCCCTCATGATGTTTAACGTTCGAAATAAGGGGCGCCGAGGCGCAGCCGAGGGAAGTTAAAAGCGCAGCTTTTAACCGTCCCGGTTGATTGACCTGTTAGGCCAGTGTTTTTTGCAAGAATACCAGCGCCGTGCGCCGCAGCAAACTGACCAAGAACAATCGAATTTGAAAACCAGAAAAACTGGCGCACCGGAACAACACGCCGGCCGGAGCCGTGGGTTTTGAAACCTTCGCAAGAATAGTCGGTTTTGGCCGATGCCCCTGAACGAAGTGAATTGTCTTTGGGCGCGCATTCTGGCCATAGACGTTTCTTGAGACGTAACCAGAAAAATGCGCGCCTTCTGCTGAAGAAGCCAATACCGTAAAAAACTTCTGCAAGAACGCTGGTTTTGCTTTTCCTGACTAAAGCCAAGTTTTAAAGCTCTAAATAAAAATAGGCCTAACATTCGGTTGAGCTGCGAACGGGCTTGTCCCGTGAGTCCGCTCGAACCGGTTGTTAGGTGGCGCCAGTCCACATTTTCCATTATTTTCTTCGCAATTGCAAGCAAATGATCGTTTTCCTGCGTATGTATAGGTATGGGAACTTACATTCCCCATCGGGAAGGGATAATCCAGACCATAGTCCGCAATTCTCTAACCCAGTACCAAGCCTACGCAAGTCCATCGCAAACTATCCTTGACCGCCTTGAGCATTTTGCTGAATGTGCCGATTGGACCAAGGGTGTTGTTCGAATACGTTGCCATGATTGTGGACATTCGTACTTCAGGCCATTTTCGTGCAAGGTTTTCCACCTTTGCCCATCCTGTGACCAAAAACGGACCTTACTCTATGCTGAATACCTGGCCGAGGATTTGCTCCTTGATCTACCGCATCGGCAATTTGTTTTTACGATTCCCAAGATTCTCAGACCATACTTTAAATCGGATAAGCGACTGTTTGGCGAGGTGTCCAGGCTGGTATTCTCCTTGCTTTCTGATTTTTTCTCCCTGGCAGCCGGTCAAGAACTACTATGTGCCTGTGTTGTCAGCTACCAGTCGTTTGGTGAATTCGCTCGATTCCACCCGCACTGGCATGTTCTGGTTCTGGAAGGTGGGTTCACCAAGTACGACCGCTTTGTATATTTACCAATCGGAGCCGACGAAGGGATGCTCAAGGTCTGGCAAGCAGCGATTATGGCTTTGTTTCTGCGAAAGGAACTAATAGATCAAGCTCGTGTAAATATGCTCAAGGACTGGAAGCATTCTGGCTTTAGCATCGAGAGCGAAACCAGACTATTCAAAAAGGCCGATCGAGAAGCCCTCGGCCAGTATGTCGTTCGCGGCGCTACCTGTGCAGAAAAAATTCAGTATAATCCAGCTTCCGATACCGTAATCTGGACAGCTGCACCAAAGGGATTCTACAAAGGCAAATCTGAAACATTCAAAGGTTTTGAATTCGTTGACCAACTGGTAGCCCATTTACCGCCACGACGGGTTCAATTGGTTCGTCGCTATGGCGTATATGCGGGTAAAGTCCGCAAGCAGTGGCAAGAGCGCCCCAATATTTATAACCTGGCCCCAGAAAGTTGGCAAAAGGGTCATCCAAGCGAACCCAAAATTGTTCAAGCCATACCTCAGGAGAAACCAGAAACTGTACAGGCTCCAGATTCTTGGTCCAAGTTGCGCAAACAAAGTTGGGCACGGTTGTTACAGAAAGTCTATGAAGTTGACCCGTTTGTTTGCCCAAAATGCCAGGGAACAATGTCGGTTGTGGCGATAATCGAGGATCCCAAGGAGCTTGCCAAGATTATTAACTGGGCAAAGCAGCAGGAACGGGAGCAGCCAGTGGCCGTCTGTGCTCGTTCACCTCCTGAGCTTGCTTTGGTGTAGGTATAATACCCAAAAACGAAGTTTATGCGGAACAGGATAACACCTCGAAATCGGAGTTTATATGGCTTCGTGGGGGAGTTATGTGTTTGAGCTTTGTCGCATTAACGCGAATCAGGGGTTGACGGCAGAAATAGACTGGAATTACACTTCTTGGAGTCGGCGTTGCCGGAAAATTCTGATTGGATTAGTTGTTCGGGGTGCGAAAACAGTCGTAGTTCGGGGGAAAAACCGAATTTTGACCCGAAACCGCAAAAAACCCGAAATGACAGTTCCTATCAGTATCAGTATCAGTATAATGTCTATAAGAGCCGGGGAAAAAACAACAACATATAAACGATTTTCAAAGGCTATATGGATATGTATGATTAGGAGAAAATAATGGAGTTTCGTTTGGTTGATCTGAAAACATGGAAAAGAAAAGAGTACTTTACGCATTATTTTGAATCTGTGCCTTGCACATATAGCATGACCGTAAAGCTGGATATTACTACGATAAAAACCGGTAAAGCGAAATTGTATCCCGCCCTTTTGTATGCCGTTTCAACAGTAGTTAACCGGCATGAAGAATTCCGTATGACTGTGGACGATGAAGGTCAAATCGGGATATTTAGTGAAATGATGCCGTGCTATACAATTTTCCAAAAGGACACGGAGATGTTTTCAAATATCTGGACCGAGTATATCGGTGATTATACGGAGTTCTGCAAACAGTATGAAAAAGATATGCAGCAATACGGTGAAAACAAGGGCATGATGGCAAAGCCAAATCCGCCTGTGAATACTTTCCCAGTCTCTATGATTCCATGGACAACCTTTGAAGGATTTAATTTAAATTTGCAAAAGGGATATGGGTATCTGCTTCCCATTTTTACGTTTGGACGATATTATGAAGAAAACGGGAAATATTGGATTCCGTTATCTATTCAGGTACATCATGCGGTATGCGATGGATTTCATACCTGCCGTTTTATCAATGAATTACAGGATGTAATCCAAAGTTTACAAAACCATGGAGGTGACGAAGAATGAGTGAGGAACAGGGACTGACCCCGTATGAAACCAGAGAAATCCTAACAGCATAGTGCAAAAGCTAACAATCTTTTATTACTATACTCAAGTAAGATTGAAGGGTAATAACTACTACATCTGTACAATAAAATACCTTGAACGAATAATACTATAAAATAATAATCCAGTTACAAGTGTATGTTTTGTTTTGCACAATTAAGTATCGAAGCATACCTTCAATCGTTTTATTTCTTCTGCGCCGAAGGCGTCAAACTAACGTAGAAGTGAGGGGCGCCGCGCGAGGCGGTGTGAGGCGAAGAGCGCCCGCTTATTCGGCGTCCCCTCGACTGCCGGGTTAGACGCAGGCGATGGCATAAGCATGATGGGCAAGAGAATACCGCAGACGGCGGGCAAACGAGAAGCTGAGCTGATGCGAAGAACGGACGCTTGCGCACCCGAGAGGAAAACGCGGCGTTCGCCGGGGCAAAGGCGGACGAAGGCGGCGGTGCTAGCGCCCACGCGGGACGCGGGCGGTGGCAGGCCCATAACAGCAGTGAAAAGCGAAGAAAGAAAGTCTGACGCTCGGGCGTAGGCAGGACAGAAGAAGCTTGAACCCCACCCCGCGACCCGCCGTAGCACACCGCCGACGCCAACGGAAGAGAAAGCGACGAACAGCGGCCGTAGCGGGAGGGATGACCTGTGTGACGGAGAAATGAGGTTTCCGGTTCTCATAAGCGCACGCACAAGAACAGCGGCGGGTGTGGGCTAACTTTGTTTTAGGGCGACTGCCCTGCTGCGTAACATCGTTGCTGCTCCATAACATCAAACATCGACCCACGGCGTAACGCGCTTGCTGCTTGGATGCCCGAGGCATAGACTGTACAAAAAAACAGTCATAACAAGCCATGAAAACCGCCACTGCGCCGTTACCACCGCTGCGTTCGGTCAAGGTTCTGGACCAGTTGCGTGAGCGCATACGCTACTTGCATTACAGCTTACGAACCGAACAGGCTTATGTCCACTGGGTTCGTGCCTTCATCCGTTTCCACGGTGTGCGTCACCCGGCAACCTTGGGCAGCAGCGAAGTCGAGGCATTTCTGTCCTGGCTGGCGAACGAGCGCAAGGTTTCGGTCTCCACGCATCGTCAGGCATTGGCGGCCTTGCTGTTCTTCTACGGCAAGGTGCTGTGCACGGATCTGCCCTGGCTTCAGGAGATCGGAAGACCTCGGCCGTCGCGGCGCTTGCCGGTGGTGCTGACCCCGGATGAAGTGGTTCGCATCCTCGGTTTTCTGGAAGGCGAGCATCGTTTGTTCGCCCAGCTTCTGTATGGAACGGGCATGCGGATCAGTGAGGGTTTGCAACTGCGGGTCAAGGATCTGGATTTCGATCACGGCACGATCATCGTGCGGGAGGGCAAGGGCTCCAAGGATCGGGCCTTGATGTTACCCGAGAGCTTGGCACCCAGCCTGCGCGAGCAGCTGTCGCGTGCACGGGCATGGTGGCTGAAGGACCAGGCCGAGGGCCGCAGCGGCGTTGCGCTTCCCGACGCCCTTGAGCGGAAGTATCCGCGCGCCGGGCATTCCTGGCCGTGGTTCTGGGTTTTTGCGCAGCACACGCATTCGACCGATCCACGGAGCGGTGTCGTGCGTCGCCATCACATGTATGACCAGACCTTTCAGCGCGCCTTCAAACGTGCCGTAGAACAAGCAGGCATCACGAAGCCCGCCACACCGCACACCCTCCGCCACTCGTTCGCGACGGCCTTGCTCCGCAGCGGTTACGACATTCGAACCGTGCAGGATCTGCTCGGCCATTCCGACGTCTCTACGACGATGATTTACACGCATGTGCTGAAAGTTGGCGGTGCCGGAGTGCGCTCACCGCTTGATGCGCTGCCGCCCCTCACTAGTGAGAGGTAGGGCAGCGCAAGTCAATCCTGGCGGATTCACTACCCCTGCGCGAAGGCCATCGGTGCCGCATCGAACGGCCGGTTGCGGAAAGTCCTCCCTGCGTCCGCTGATGGCCGGCAGCAGCCCGTCGTTGCCTGATGGATCCAACCCCTCCGCTGCTATAGTGCAGTCGGCTTCTGACGTTCAGTGCAGCCGTCTTCTGAAAACGACACCTATGGATTGGTTTTTTAATCAATAATCTGTTAAAATACTCGTATAAAAAACTATGTAAATAAAACGTGCATGAATCAAAGAGTCGGCTATGCCAGAGTATCAACTGATGACCAGAACCTGCATCTCCAGCGGGATGCGTTGGTTGCTGCCGGTTGTGAAGTCATTTATGAGGACAAAGCCAGCGGTAAAAGTACTGCCCGGCCAGAACTAGATAACTGTCTAAAGGCTCTCAGGCCAGGTGATACGTTAGTTGTTTGGAGGCTCGATAGACTCGGTCGCAGCCTGGGTGATTTGGTTAAAGTCGTGACTAATTTGATTGATGAACGGGGAGTTGGATTCCTGAGCTTACAAGAGCAGATTGAAACCAATAGTGCTTCTGGAAAGTTGATTTTTCATGTATTTGCAGCTTTAGCTGAGTTTGAGCGTAATTTAATTAGTGAACGGACTAAAGCTGGACTTGATGCTGCTAGGGCTCGGGGACGTAAAGGTGGCAGAAAGCCGAAGCTCGCACCAAAGGATATTCGAGAGATTAAGGTATTACTAAAAGATCCAAGCATACCCGTTTCCGATGTAGCTAAACGATTTGGTGTATCTAGAACAACAATTTATAACAGTGTCGGGGTCATAAAACCTGACCGTGAGGGGGCAAGTATATGAACGCTTTCCACTTTCAGGATCTTTTAAGTGAGTCAGCAGAGCCTCTTGTTCGTTATGAGGCCTGCAAAGGTATGGCTCGTGGTTATGCTCACTCTATCATAGATGACCAGTATCGACTTAAAATCGCCAGGTCTTATTGCGCAGCTTTAATAAAATCTTATTGGGACGAAATTAACGCTAGGCACAATAGCAAGCTTAAAATTTTTTCAATCCCAACTGATTCCGAATTGGCCGAAATTACTCTCGATGCAGAGGATGTTGCTAAAAATACCGGTAAAGTGATCGCACAATTCCCTGATATTGATGCGGGCTATCTTATCGGATCAATATATACAGCCATGTTGCCTACTGCTTATCGATCTGATTTAGGAGCTTATTACACTCCGCCACCTTTGGTATCTAGGCTTCTTGATTTGGCTGAAGAAGCAGGCGTTGATTTCAGTACCGCGTCGGTAATTGATCCTGCATGCGGCGGAGGTGCTTTCCTTGCGCCAGTCGCTATGCGAATGCTCCAACGTTCCAAACATGCTTCAAGTGAATGGAAGCTTGCGCAAATAGGCAAGAGGCTCAAGGGGGTTGAGATAGATCCATTTGCTGCCTGGATGACGCATGTCTTATTAGAGTGTGTATTAATAGAACATTGCATTATTGCCAGAAGGCGGCTTGAAAAAAGCGTTATCAGTATTTGTGACGCTCTAACGTACCAGTCACCTGTAGATTTTGATCTTGTAATAGGCAATCCTCCATACGGTAAAGTTTCTCTTGATACAGAAGTTAGAGAGAAGTTTAGTCGCTCACTGTTTGGTCATGCCAATTTATATGGTCTTTTCACCGACCTCGCTTTAAGACTCGCCAAGCCTGAAGGGGTAATAGCTTACTTAACACCTACATCATTTTTGGGTGGGCAATATTTCAAGGCATTACGTGAGCTGTTAATTGATGAATCTGCACCACGAGCTTTTGATTTTATATCAAATAGAGAGGGTGTTTTTGACGATGTTTTACAAGAAACTCTTCTTGCAACATTCAAAAAGTCAGCAAGAAAAACACCGGCAAAGGTTTCATTGTTAGTACCGGAGGGGCTTAACGAAGCAAGAGTAGAGCCTATTGGAAAGGTATCAATTATTAAAGGTGATGGTCCGTGGCTAATCCCTAGAGTAGCTGAAGACGCTGCATTGTTAAATCGACTCAAGAAGATGAAGACCCGTCTCCCTGATCTGGGCTACGTTGTTTCGACTGGGAAACTTGTTTGGAATAGACATAAAAGCCAGTTACGTACTGAAAAAACAAAAGGGGCACTACCTCTTGTTTGGGCTGAATCGGTAACTTCAAATGGCTTTAAATTCTCTTCGGTGAAGAGAAACCATGTTCCTTATATTCAAATTGAAAAAAACCAGCGACATCTTGTAACTACTGATTCATGTGTTTTGGTGCAGCGAACCACATCTAAAGAACAAAATCGAAGAGTTCTCGGTGCTGTCATACCACAAGACTTTATTGATCGATATGGTGGTGTCGTTGTAGAGAATCATTTAAATATCGTTTACGCAGATACACTTATACGGGAGTTGAGCGTAGAAACTATCAACGGATTACTTAATTCTCAGGTCTTTGACCGTATATACCGTTGCATAAGCGGTAGTGTAGCTGTTTCTGCTTATGAGCTTATGGCCGTGCCTTTACCGAGCTTGGACGATATGAAAAAGCTGGAGAAGATCATTGCAGCAGGTTCTGATAGACTCTCCATCGAGAAGTGTATCGCAGGATTGTATGGAGAGAGCAAACTTGAGCTGGCCACATGTACCAAGTCTGGAGGTGATTGCTGAACGCTTACCTCTAATATTCCCTGAAGGGACAGAAAATCGTAATTATGTCATCCGAGAAATGGCTGCAAGAACTCTCTATGTTATGTTCTACGCAGGAGCTGTCGAGGGTGCTGATCGTTGGATTCGGCCAAGCCAAGTAACCGACATGTCTGATGTTCAGGCTGCTCTCTTGACGGACGAGGAGCGTCAGTCTTGGGTTAAGCAGGCGCTATCTAGTAAGAAAGATAGGCCTGTTACGACCTGGTATGCTCCAAATTCTCGAGAACCTGTCAGAGATGAAACTATTCGATATGGGTTTATAGCCCTTGGTGCCGTTATTGAACGCACTGGTTTGCCCGTGACAACTCCTCTTCCTAAATACGCAATGTCAAAAGCATTTGCAGCTCTGTTCAATGTAGATTTAATTGGGGATGATTTAGAGGCTTTAATTCGTAGCTGGCAGAACTCTCATCTTAATGCTGCCGCTTTAAGTCGAATTCGATTACTTGGTGCGCATGCCACTGCCGCAGCATCAGATCAGATAACCGCGACATTACCTAATTCTGGGTTAGTAATGCTTGAGTCTGGTCCGTCAGGCGTAATAGGTAAGGCGGTGATCGAACAATTCGCTCGGAAGTTTTTAAAGACGCCAGCCGTATTATGGTTGTCTCAGTCAGGGGAAAAGGTTGGTATTGATCTTGCGAGTAGGTTAAAGCTCAAAATTGACCCTTCAAAAACGTTACCTGACGTTATTTTAGTTGATCTTGGGACCAAGACTGACGGTAGTGACATGTTATTTGTTTTTATTGAAATTGTTGCTTCAGATGGTCCAATTAACTCTATGCGTAAACAGAAGCTAACTGAGATAGCTATTGAAGCTGGCTTCTCTGCCCAGAATCTTGCTTTTGTAACTGCATTTCAAGATCGTTCAGCCGCTCCATTCAAAAAAGCAATGTCAGAACTCGCGTGGGGAACTTATGCGTGGTTTTGTTCTGAGCCAGATAATTTAATTGAGCTAAGAGATGGCAGTTCTATAATCTTGTCAGAGCTTTTATGATTTTTAATACAGAACAGTATAATACCTCTATACTGTTCTTAGTTATCTAATATAATACTGAATCTTTTTAATATCATTAGAAATGTTATCATTGTAGAAATAAATAATGAATAGCAAAAAAATGAACATGTAATAAAAAAGTAGTAACTAAACCCAGTGTTGATTTTCGAATCGTAGAAGGAAATTACTGCTGAAAGTATTACAATTAGTATTGATGTAAGGATTGCATAGCAAATGTTGTGACATAATTCTTTGTAAAGATTTATGTGCTTCAAGTAAGAGGTTATTTTATCTGCGATAGTCTCATTATCTTTTTTATCTATGAGCTTACTCTTTTGATCATAAACCATTACGACAGCACTCATTAATAATGCTGTTGTTATAGCTCCGAAATTAACCATTATGCCAACTACTGAGCTCGGCATTACTTTGAATAAAAAGCATATTGTTCCAGAAGCTATGATTGGGAATATAAGATGAAAGAAAATATCTGATTTAGATAAACTATCTGAATCTTCATTTTTAAAACTGGAGATGTGATTCTTTATCAAGAAAAATATATTTATTTTATTCATATACAATATCCTTTGCCGTATATTTCACAAATATAATCATTTATCTCTTCTTTTACACAGTTATGTAGGTCGGCTTGATTAGGTTCGTTGGTTATTGGATTTATATTCAGACTTGCATCATCCAACGTTACAGATACGCCTTTTGCTATTATATTTCTTAAATCATAAATTTTATTTTTTCCATTCACCTGTGCTGTTATTTTTATTTTATCACTATTTGGCTCTAAAATATCTATTAACTTATTTTGTGAAGGAGATTTTCCGAGATAATCATTGATATAGCCCATTGAATAACCTTTGTTTTTTATTACAAAGTCGGCGGTCATTCTGTCACCAATTAATCGCATGGCATCTGCGGTGTCTTTACTTGTTTTATAGCCAATAGCTTTTATTTCTATTACAGGGGAGTCTTTAATAGTTTGAGGTATATCTTTGTGTAGTAATGGTAGTATTCTCGCTTCCAATGAAGGATTGTGCGCTTTAAACCCAAGTTCTACTGTGCTTTTTATTGGAGTTCTTGCATTTAATCGAGATGTTTCATGGAATGCAAAAATTCCAGTATCTAAGCTATCCGGTAGATAGATAAAAATATATCTTTTTTTCTCAGTGACTTCATCATGAGTTACTTTTTTATGATTTGTTGATGATAGAGTCTTCTGTCTAACAGTGTAGTTTTCTCCATAACGGCCCGCATTTACATAGCCATATATAATTCTTTTTGAATCATCAAAAGTTAAGTTTCCTGTTGGTATAGATACAATTAGTTTTGAATCTTGATCTTCCAGAGGGATGTTAACTTTGCTTTGGAGTATTTTTTTTGTAATTTCATAGGCGCTCAGTTTGTTATCACCATTTAACTCTCCAAGCTTGTATGATTTTCTTGATCTTTGCTTAGTTAAAACTCTGAATGATGACATGTGTACTGAGTGCATTATTATACCTTTTATTACTGATTCTCATTACTGTTTGTGAGTTGTGTGTTAAATATTTTTCGCACCTATAACTTAGGTTGGTGCTTGTAACTTCGATACTTCAGTTGGCGGTTGATTGTTTAAATTAGATTGATCTAAATAACCAAAACGCCACCGAAAAGCAGCTTGCTGATAAAAAATGTTGAGCTTTACATTCATAAGCAATCGAAAAACAATCTAAAAGCCACTTCTCAAGCAAACTTCATGGTTACTATATCTGTACTGCATCAAAAAGCCATCCAAAAACGACCTAAAGGTTATCAAATTACGATGTTATGCTCGACTTGACTACTGTATCCATTTGATTAGTATATAAAGTGTTTTTGGTAGCTGGCCTTCAAACAGCATTCTGCAAAACTAAGGCGATTGCCTTCATTTCTTAACCCTCAGGGGGACTGTCCCCTATGGGCATTCCTCCATCTGTAACAATCTCCCCGGAGGAAGACTCGATGTTTATCATCTTTATACTTGCAGCGTTATGCTGCTGCCTGTGCTTGTGTATTGCACAAGTTAAAAGGCTTCCATACCGCGATTTTGCTCAAAGCAATATCGTGTCCTTGGTACTCGATTCCGAGCTGCCAAACCAAAGAGGACCACCCTCAAAATCAGGACGAGTGTTGGAATACCCAACTTGCTCGATGCTCCACCCCGTCTCTGTCGCCGTAGGCGTAAACAGAGACGGGGGTAGAGCCCCCGACGGAAGCCTTGAGCCTCAAGGGCTCTAGGCTTTCGCACCGCGCACGAATGTGCGCGAATTATACCGCCTTCGGCGGTTGGCGCGCTTCGCGCTTTCCTTTCCAAAGAATGACACGACAGTACCAGCCGGATCTGCTGGCAGTTTGTTCCGTCGGAACAGACCAGCCAATGGAATGAGCAGTTCGCTCCATAGCAGTACAGTTCGTAATTAATGACCGTGGACATCGGGTTTAACTGTCCTGTGTTTGGGCAAGATCCCAACGTTGGCCTTAGCATGCAGAGCTAATTAAAAAACTGCGTTTCACTTACCACTGGATACGGACGGGCCAACAAAATAACAATTTTGATTAACAGAGTTAGGGGGAACAATGCGTTCAGAGCGGACTAATCCGGATTCACGGAATTTTGGCCTTCGTAGCCGAGATATAAACAAGGCTGCCCTGAACGCTCTCAAGGAGGGGATGAAGAGTTTTCAGTCCATAGCCACTATTCATGACCGATGGAGCGTTTTTAGCGCTTGGATTAAGTCCGAACAGGGCATAAAGGACATGCGGGATATAGAAAAGGCTCATTTGGTCGCTTATGCGGCGCACCTTAATGATCGCTACGAGCGGGGAGAAATTGCGCCATCCACGGCGCAGAACTACCTGAGCGCAGTGAATCGGGTGATGGAGATTGCGCGTGGCGACCGACAGGTACGTGTAGATCCTGTCTCCGAGGGGGGACTTCCAAAGCGCTCAGGTATCGCCACTGGCGACCGAAGTGTTTCGGAAGCTTCCCATAATGCCGCAATGGGGGCAGCCTCCGAGCGCCTTGGGGCTTTGCTGGAACTACAGCGTAATTTCGGTCTGCGGTTCGAGGAATCGGCCAAGCTGGATGCAGCCAGAGCACTAAGAGAGGCCGAGAAAACTGGCTCCGTGAGCATAAAAGATGGCACCAAGGGTGGCCGGGCGCGCACTGTTCCGATCACCAGTGATGCTCAAATTACGGCACTCCAGCGAGCCGCCGCCATACAGGATGGCCGCAGCATGATCCCCGCCGAGAAGAATTATCGTGAGTTTCGGCAAGAAGCCTACCGGGAGATCGGCCGCCATCCGGTGAACTTCCACGGCGAACGGCACCACTACGCTCAAACGCGCTACAAAACTTTGATGCGTGCTGATTGCCCGGTAAAAGCAGGTGTTAAACATGGGCGAGAGCACTATGAATATTTAGCCAAAGAACTTGGAGTATCAATAGCTCACGCCAAAATGCTGGACAAAGAAATCAGAACTGAAGTGGCTTTGGAATTGGGTCACGGTCGCATCGATGTGACAAATAGTTATTTGGGGTAATTGATGGAAAAATGGGTAAGAGAAAGAAGCCATGTTTATGTGCGGCACGGAGGGAAGACTGCTCGGCGAGCGATGGTAAAAAGGCTAATTGCGGCTTTAAATGATATCGCTGCCAATGAAAAAGGGGTCAACGCACCATCACAAATCGGAAGAGCTCATATCCATCGGTATTACACTAGGCATCAAGGATTGAGTTCCACGACATTACGGGATCATTTTTATGCGTTCCGACTCTTGTGGGAATTACTTAACCGTCCTGGAGAACCTCCACGCCCAAAAAACACCGGCTCTGCTGATTAAAAGCCATCTATGCCTATGTCATATTCCTTAATCAGACCTTCCGTTCGCCGCATTACCGTTTGTAATTACCGTATTATCATAATTATCGTAATTACGATAAAAAGCAGGTGGAATGGGGGCTTCTGCATAATAAAAATAGTTCCTGCATTGTTTAATTGTGCCCAAAAAGGGCCAATACAGCGCGTGTCGATTCAGAACTGAGCTGTTAAATTTGAATTAACTTCAGCCCCGTGCTGAGTATGTGCGATAGCTGGTCGCCAAAAACAAACAGCATTTTATCAATTTATCCCGCAACCGGGGTTCACCGGTTCTGCGGTGTAACCCCTTCAATTCCATCTAATTGGAGGTGTTTATGTACTTTTCTACGTTCGTTTTGATCATGATTGTTACCGTGGGCGTCATTGCTTTCGGGGCTAACATTGTCGCCAAATTACTAAATAAGGCTTCGATTCTTGCATATCGATCATTGAGAAAAACGCGGCCCGTACGGGTCGTCAGTCCATTGGTAATTAATAGCAGTTCATTGTGTGGTGAATGGTTGAAAGCTGCCTCCGGTAGCAATCAACCTGGTGTCTCCGATGCTGTCGAATGCGCTCCGCTTGAGGGTGAGCTGGTTGCAGAACGCGCTGTAATAGGTTCCACCAGGAAATTATTGTCAGCTCAAAGTTGAGGGAGATTTAATGTATCGACTGATTCTAGTAAACAAAAAAAAGCGAACGCGAGAGTATCAGCCTTCTGATGCTGGTTATAGGGCAGCTCTCAAAGCCACGCGCAAGTTTTTGGAACAAAATCCCCAGGGAAATGCGGTGCTTTACGGGCATGGTGTTTGTGAGTCCTTCACTATACGCAACATGCCTGAAGCCTAATCCCTAATTAAATAACCCAACCGGGTACTTTGCCCGGTTGGGCTAAGTCCCGGCTATTAAACTTTCGGAGAATTAATATGTTGGGACAAAATCAAACAGAGATCCATCAATTCGATGTGTGTGGCCGCGTGTATTATCGTGGGGTTAACTACACTGAAAAAGAAGGTGAGTTGGCTGTTGAAACGGTAGAAGCTACTTCTCATGATGAAGCTGAAGCGATGTTTAAAAGCCTGCAGGTTGAGTATGCTTGTGAGTGTAATCGGACTGTTGAGCGAATCGATATCACTTTCACTATTGACTTGACGATAGCTGAAAGCGACAACGATGAACCGTACTTAGTGATGTAATTACTAAGAAAAGCAAAGGGCCAGCTTGTCTGGCCCTTTGCTACATATGGTGATAGGAATCTACTGAATCGGTTTCATGAGCCTGCTTGGCCGTTTGCTCATCCAAGAGGTGGAGTATCTCTGATGCCTTGCGTCTGGCCTCGGCTACAATTTCTGGCTTCTCCTGCTCCAAGATCTGGTCTAGTGTTTTTGCCACTGGTAAATCTCGCTAGTTTAGTTAGACTCTAAGTATATAAGGTTTTACAAGAGAGGTTCAGTTCCGTGGATGCCTTTACTATTGCAATGTTAAGTTTGCTCGCATTTTTTACCATTGTGACGTTCGGAAGTTTGTATTTATACAACAAACACAATCAAAACCGCTCTGATCAATAAATATATGTGTATTAAACGGCCCTGTTATCAATGCTGAATAATTCAGCAACAAACTGGTATTTTTACTTTCTCAATTAGATGATCGGACATAGCGTTAATTTCCTCATCGTCTAGCTTCGGGGCAAACAGGGGCGTTCCCCAGAATTGAACCTGTGGATAGTCTGAAAGCCTAAATACTCCATACGGCCATCGGTCCTCGTCACCCAACCACCGGCGTAAAGTCAGATCTATACCCCATCCATCCTTTAGCTCTATCCAGCAATGCGGATTGATTTGTGTCTTGCTATGTACTGTTTCAACAAACCCTACTCTGCACTGATGTGGAATGTCTGATTTGGCTAGAATGTTGCTGATCACGTAAGTCATCACATCACAACTGGCTTTTGAATCCTCCAGATTTAGCAAAGCCAGTTCCAGTTCTTCATGCCACAGACTCATTGTGCCTTCCTAAATAGCAATTGCTGGCCTTTTTCATAGATAACTGGATATGGTAAAGCTTTGCCATCCTGGAACACACTACTGGGCGGGAAATACATGACTGCCCATTCCGGCAGCGCTCGGCTCGTACTTTTGTAAAAATCGTCCATTGGAAATGATTTCACGTCGCTGACCTGGGTGAAAATCAATCGAGAATATTTGGTTGTGTTATTAGCGGCCAGATTAAAGCTATCAATATTACCATTGCCCACAAAGGCTGGTGTTTTCCAAGGATTCGGCATTGTAACGTTGTATGCAATTACGCAGTTTGAGCCATCACAGCCAAATTGCGGAGCCATTACTGCCCACATAATTAAGGGGTTTCCATCAATCTTAGGCGCTGTACTTTCCACTATTTTAGTTAAATCCAGGTTCATAGATTTCGCGGCTACCGCAACGGCATTATCAATTAGGTTTATATAGTTGCTATAAGCATCTTCTGAGGATTTAGCCATTGATGCAGGCATCCATGCCATCAAACTTGGCCTAGCGGATGGGTTATCCGGTGATGTAAGAATGCTTGCAGTGTTAAACATGAGAGTTTGCTGACCGTTCAATCCTCTTAATGGAGCATCAAGCGATGAGGCCAAGCTTGTGACATTTAGCGCTTTCATCAATAGAGACTGTTTATATGAGTTCCGCCCATCTTCTGAGTCTCTCAGATCTTGGTCATAAATACCCCCAGCTCTTGCCAAGTTTAGCGCTCTGGACATCTCTGGATTATAGGATTTTGGGGTTGTAGCACAGCCTGCGAGCATAATGGCGGCGAACAAGGCTGTAGCTGAACTTACGGAAGTTGACATATTCATTTTCATTTAAAGCTCCTCTTTTAGAAATAGAGTGCCATTGGTTTGTGAAAATGCAACAAGGGTTAAGTAAAACTTTTTAAAAATCATAAGTTTGTACGGACGTGACAAAGTTGCCGACATTATTCAATGATTAACTTTCACATGTGAAAGTTTTATTTGGACTGCCCAAATTGGACAGTTTGGCAGTTCGGTTTGTACTCATTTGCTCGGTAGGCTTTCGGGTGACACGAAACCTATTGGAGCAACAGTATGAGAGTCTCTCCCCCTTACATTAGAACACTATCTGCCTCTTGTTTAATCATCTTCTCTGTCGTCGCCACTCATGCCTCGGCTGAAGGGCTTCAGTCCGAGATGGATAGACTATTCAACGAAATGAGTAATACAACCAGACCGGGTATTCATCAGACACAACGCCGTGGAGTTATTGCGGGTGGGCGTGTGACCACCAAAGCGCGTATTTTTGATGAAAACCTAGTTAGCTTTGTCCCTCCATCCTGGAAAGCTGGGTGTGGTGGCGTTGATCTATTCGGTGGTTCTTTATCGTTTGTGAATGCAGATCAGATTGTTCAACTGATGCGAGCTGTGGCAGCAAATGCAAAGGGCTATGCTTTTCAACTAGCTCTGGATAATGTTTTTCCTGATGGTGCCAAATGGATAGAAAACTTTCAGAAGAAAGTTCAGGCTTTGAACCAGCATTTAGGCAATTCTTGTCAGTTAGCTCAGGGTATTGTTAACGATTCACTAAGTGCTTTTGACACAAAACTAAAGAACGATACTCGTACAAAAGCATCGACCAAAGGCTTATTTGAAGACATGTTTTCTGCAACGCAGGAAACGGATGGACAAACGGCAATCAAGACGCTGAAAGACAACTCGCAACAGGCCTACCAAGAGATGATAGGTAATATTGTCTGGAAGCAACTCAAAAAGAATAGTGTAAGCTCATGGTTCCTGTACGGGGATAACAGCCTGCTTGAAGCCATGATGTCTATAACTGGTGCCGTTGTCATTGGTGATTTAATTAATGATCCAAATCTTGCTGGAGCAGACAACAGTACTAATCCCATCGTCACCTTACCGGGGAATCGAATTACCCTTGGAGATCTCATTTCAGGTGGCTCTGTTAAAGTTTATTCATGTGACAGTGATACGGTTAACTGTATTTCTGCTGGTTCTGAGCTGAAGAGTGTTCAGCTCAGGGGTATTGGCAATCAAATGTCAGATTTACTTCTTGGTTCTGATTCTTCACCTGGATTGATTTATAAATATGCAAACAATGTTGGGGCGTTAAGTTCTGCCGAGATAGCTTTTGTATCAAATCTCCCCAGTAGCTTTGGCTCACTCTTCCGAAATCTTGCTGCTGTTTCCAGTGATACAGCAGAGCAGTTTGCTCAGCAAGCACAGACCATCATAGCGCTAGATATAACCTACAGGTTTATTGAGGAGATATACCGGGCAACAACTATTGCGTTAGCTAACAGTGATAATGCCTATCAACAAAAAGCTGTTGATGTACTTGATGCTTCTCGGGCTGTTGTCAGACAAGAGTATGACCAATTAATTGTGAGACACGGGAAGCTAAGTGATCTGATGGGGTATTACAACAGCTTACTTGATGTCACAAAGAAGCAGCGGCTTTTACTTGCGGCCCAAGCATCAGGGAAAAAGGAGTAACTAATGGATTTTAGTATTTATTCCGTCGGTGATGCCGCATTTCTAGAGCAAATAATGATTGCTGTGGCGATGGCTACTGGCACCGGTGATTTTGAACGCATGGTAAGTATTGGCCTTTTAATTGGCGCTCTTGTCATCTCATTTCAGTCGTTATTCCAGGGAGCTAAATCCTGGGATTTACATCAAGTTTTTGCTTGTTGGCTCGTGTATGCCATTTCCTTTGGATCCGGCGTTACGGTAACTATTGAGGACGCGTACAACGGACAAGTGCGAGTAGTGGATAACGTACCTGTTGGTCCAGCCGCCGCTGGTTCTATAATCTCAAGCGTTGGATTTGGTCTCACAAAATTATTTGAGGTTGCATATAGTCCTGTCGCGAGTGTGACTGAATCAAAGTTCATGGATTCTTTAGAGCTATTATCAAAGCTCAGAAATCACGAAATGGAGTCAGCACTATGGACTGTCTGGAATGATTCCCTAGGAGGCGGTGCTGTTGATATGAAGAAAAGCCTGACTAACTACATATCGGAATGCACAGCAATTAAATTTTCATTAGGTGAGTCAAATGAGGATCAAATCAACACAGAGAATTGGCGTACAGCTCTCAGATTTGATTCACAAATATATGGGACCCGATTGTTCCTGTCTCCATCAGGCCCGACAGATCCCAGTTGTACAGATGGCTGGATTCAGTTGAGCCAATCCTTTGAAACTGCATTCAATTCTGGCCTTTCGCAACAAGCCCTTGGCTATTTGCTGTCTACCACTGATGCTTTGAATGCTACATCTGACGCTTTGTATCGCCTGCAGGTTACGAATGTGGCCGCAGGTGATTTTATAAAAGCCAATTTTCTGCAACCTATCGTACAGCGTGGCTTTGCTCAGTACTACAGTGATATGAATGATCCGTACGCACAAATCATGCTCACTCAAGCTGAGTCTCAGCGAAATACGCAATATGCAGCCGAACAGTCTTTGTTTGTAAAATCGATTCAACCTCTTATGACCTTGGTAGAGGGGTTTGCCTATGCGATTACGCCCATAGCCGCATTTGTGATGGTGCTAGGTTCTAAAGGTTTGCTATTGGTTGGTAAGTATCTTCAAATGCTTATATGGGTACAACTTTGGTTGCCAATTATGTCGGTAATCAATCTATTCATTTACATAATGGGGCAGCAGGCGCTCGCAAAATATACCACAGGGAACTTATCCTCATTTGAAGGCGTTGCATATGCTGGGGCCGAAATTGAGCGTTGGATAGGGATAGGTGGAATGATGGCCGCAGCAACGCCAGTCCTATCGTTGATGTTAGTAACTGGCTCAGTATATGCCTTCAATAGTCTCGCCCAACGAGTGGGTGCGAGTGATACAGTCAATGAAAAACTAATGTCTCCAGACTTAGTGGACCGTGGTTCTGTTTTGAGCCAACAACCACAATTTAATCAATCCCGAATTGCTGGAACAATGACCTCTGGAGGTGAGTCGTTAGTTGATAGTATTAACTTAGGAAGTACCGTAAGTAATGCCCTTAGCAGTAGTTCTGCTGCTACTGCACAGGCCCAGAAAGGCTTTGCTAGCCAATTAAGTAATAGTGTGTTTTCTGGACATGGTTCAGAACAGACTTATTCACAACTACAATCATTAGGACAAACCCTGAGAGCGTCCGATTCAACTCAGGCTAAAAGTATTTTGTCCGCGGCGCAGAACTACGTTACTGATCGTGGGATAAATGCTTCTCACACGGATGCTGTGGCAGGAGCTATTGCTATGCGTGCTAGCGCTGGAGTGGATGCCGGAAAACTTGCTGCTGCTTTTACAGGACCGGTTGGTGCCGCTGTAAATGCCGCTAATCCGGTATCTATGAACGGTAGTTTAGATGTATCTGCGCAATCGCAGAGTCAGGATAGTAGACAGCAGCTTAGTTCTGATATTGACTCTTTATCTCGCGGACTCGGTTTTACAAAAGATGACAGTTCAGCATTAACGAGTGATTTGGCACGGCAAGTGTCTACTGATAAAGGTCAACGTTTTACCCAGAGTTTAGGTGAAGAGCAGAGAAAGCAGCTCATGCAATCCAGTTCTGATCTTTTGTCTTCGCAACAAACCTACCAAGAGTTATCTCAGGCTCAGCAAACTATCGGGACTACTAGCAACAATAATATTAGCGCGTTAGCTGACAAAGTTCTGAACAACTGGTCAGCCGGTAAGTCATTGTCAGATGGTGTTAGACAGTCATCGCCAGAGACAAGAGATTTTGCGCAAAGAAAAGCCCAGCATTACCAAGATTTAGGTATTGATTCCCAGAGGGCAATAGTTGGAGGGCAGTTGTTTGCTATGCTCAATTCCAACTCTCCATCTGAACAAGCAATTGCAGCCAGTGCAATAGCAAAGGCCACTGGTGGCAACAGTGGTATTGACTTTAATCAACCTGGTCAAAGTGCAATGTTGGTAAAGGATGCTCCGCGCTATGTCTCGCCAGTTGAAAATTCGAGCGCACTTTCGGCACCGGAAAGAATGAGCAATGAACAAAAGCTTTTAGCTGAATCAGGCAGTATTGGATCTGAAAATTCTGTTCGTGACGCTCATGAAAAGGGTATCCAGCAACTTGAGCAGAGTTATGGGACAAGCAGAAATGAATATCTTAATGACCGCTTGCCTGCGTTAAGAGCACAGATCATGGCATCCGATTTGGCCCCGTCAACATCCAGTGCTTTGTTTGCAGGTGCTGAGGGCGCAGGTCGTTTTGTACAGCAAGTTGTGGGTGGCGCAGGAGCCGCCAAAGAAGGGTTCGCAGAGAGTTTTGGGCAATCGATGTCTAAGTTAGCCCAGATGACTCCGGAACAACGAGATCAGTTTATTGAGGACACAAAGAAAGGGGACGATTACGTCAAGCAAGAGTATGGTCTTGGAGGCTTCCTGGCTGTAGGTGCTGCAAATCTGGGTAGGGATATCATTGGTGTGGGGATCAGTGGATTTGAAGCCGGTAAAGAATGGTTAACCGGTAAGTCAGATCTTTCAGAGGCAGCACAGGGAATGTCTGTTAGAGAAAGAGGGATGTTTTTTGCTTCTGCATTAGCAAGTGCAAGCGAGGCTGGAGCTGGAAAGGCTGCTGAGTTTGTTCAGCAATATGGTGACGAATTCAGGCAGATAGCAATGGATACTGCAAGATATGATTATGGTTTGAATAGTCAGGCAGGAGCAGAATTGTTTGCTGCATCGTTGATGGGCGGCGATTCATCGCGCTCTGGAGAACTAAGAGAAAATCTCAGAGAAGAGGTTGGTGATAACGCATTGGCAGATAAAATGGCTGCGATTATTGAAAGTTCTGCGGGGGCAGGTAAAGACCAAGCGGGCGGATATTTAGCGCCTGTTTCAAGATACTTATCTGTAGCCAAAGGAGGCCGTTAATGAGCAGACGAGCTGAATATAGACGCGCCATTAAAGAGCTTAAAGTGATGATATTACTGGGGGAAGGGAGATGGCTAAACGAAAAGCCAATCTCCTGTGGAAATAAAAAATTTATCGTCGATGGTTCGGTGTTGAACAATGTAATCAGAGAGCATCCGGAACTTAATAAACACATTTTGATAGGTTTTTTTTCGTCGCCTCAACGGTATCCGTTATTAAGATATAAAGATAGGCAGTTAACGTTAAGTCTATAATTAATAGAAACAAAGGCTCTCAGGAGCCTTTGTTTTTATTCAATCCATAGAAGCTTCCGGATACATCTACGTCACTTACCATTGGAGATCCTGTGGCAGGGTTGTATGTGACGTCTGCAAACAGATCTCGCCCAGATAATGTGTTCGTTTTACTCCCGGAACTACTGATTAGATTGGCTCTTTTACCAATCTTTAAAGATGCCAGCAGAGAAACTCCGACTACAAAAAATATGAGCGACCATAGGGCAAGAAGTTTGTACGAATAGAACAAACTTACGATTAAAAACAAAGAGAATAGCGCCTTTTTCATTTACGCCTCCTGATTAATATGTAACCGATTATAGATTATCGTTCAGAAATGCAAATCTTCATAGCACCATAAAATGATGCTGTAAAAAAATACAGTATTTGGCGTTGCATTATCAAAAAGTCATGGTATTTATGATTGATGACAAAGTTAATCAGTGAATAAAGTAAGGAGGACTACTGATGTATGCCTTAGAGCCGTTAGAACGTGATGTTATTGGTAGCTTTGACAAGTTTGCCGTTCAATTGAGTGAAGAGAAGCCAGACCAAGATATTTTTGAGTTTGATTTGACTCTGTGGACACTACTGAAGCTTTTATCAGCCAATGCGCCATCCCAGGTTAGCAATCATTTTTCTCTTCCAGAAGATCTTGTTAATAAATTGGCGTCAACTCCTGACAGTTATCTTTCACAATTAGCGAGTGGAGTTCTTCTTAGCTTTAAACTTGAAACAGATCAAATGGAAGTGATCGATACTCTTGCCGGTAGCTACGATTCTGTCATATGCCTTAAAAATGTTGTGGACGACTTTGACGCAGCGTACTGGCTATTGCTTAATAAGTTAGCTAGTAGAAACTTGGACATGGCGATGCAAAGTTTTGGTGTATCTTCTGGTCTTGCTTCCTCAGTCGCCGCCTCCTCAAACAGCCAGTTAAGGTCGTTATCGCATAG
The DNA here is from genome assembly GCF_023205015.1 of Providencia rettgeri. NCBI lineage: Bacteria > Pseudomonadati > Pseudomonadota > Gammaproteobacteria > Enterobacterales > Morganellaceae > Providencia > Providencia rettgeri. The sequence goes on from NZ_CP096258.1 coordinate 4,482,726, forward strand.
GGTCGTTATTAGATTTTCATTGAGATTTGATATTGGCGTACTCGATCAATTCTTATCAGCAGCTCTTGCCGATACAACGCCGATTTTATTAAAAAAGATTCAGCAATCTTTGGTGTGGAGATAATCATGAGTGAATGTTTTACATCTGGTTCGTTATCTCGCTGGGTAAAGGCAAGGCACATGGCATTGGCGGGTTATATCACAAAGATAATTATCCTAGAGACTGGTTTGACTTATAAGCAAGTTCGCAGGCTGTACGCTGAGCTTGAATATTGCAGATATGATGTGAAGGATAAGAAATCCAGGACATTCCGTGGTGGAGCGACGCTGATCCACAGTCAGACATCTAAAATTCAAGCATCGCTTTTAATGCAGCTCTATTCAAATCTTGGAGGGGAAAAGGTTAAGCGTTCTGTAGATATTAGCGCTCTGAATAAAGCGTTTAGGATGTATCACGCTATCCGTAAAGAAGTACCAGGTATGAAGGGAGGAAAATGGGAGCCCTTCGACATTACAGATGCCTGGTGTCTTGCCTCTGAACTGCGCAATGGAGAGGCAATGATAGAGCATTGCGAGCAATGCCAATGCACTTTTTTTACGTCAATTAATCAGCGAACATGTGTTGAATGCCCATTCTGCCGGGTCTCAAAAGCTGCCTGAATACATCCGCGTATGCCGCAAAAGGGCAAATAGCGATGCTAATTTTTATGAGAGAGCGACATAGCATTATCCAAACTAAAAAGCTGGAGAAATGCTATGTCCACTATGCCGCCCATCATGACGAGGTTTGTTGCCTCGCTCCTATGTTTAACCATCTCAGTTCTTCCGATACATTCTTATGCTGGTAATCAGGAACCTAACATCGGAGCTGTTGGTCGTGATGCCAAACAATTTGGTTTATCTATTGCGAACGGAGTTAAGCAAAACTCTGCTCAGATTCAAGATGGTAAAATTTCTCTACCAGTCGGTAATGGTCAATCAACATCCATAAACATAAATGAACTGTTTCCTGGAGTTCAACCTGGTCAAAATACCGCAGAGTATTTCCCTGATGCAGCATCTCCAGAGGAGCTAGAACAGATATTTAGTGATGCTGATGCTATGGATCAGTTTGGTAATGAGGCAAAAGCCAATTTATTCCAAGACGCCAACAGCTCCAATCCCTCAATATCAGGTTCTGCATATCAAGTTCTCATGGATGCGGCCAATCGCTCACGCCCTGATTTCAGTAATGACCCGGTATTAAATCTAAGCAAAAAGACCTATGAGGATATGGACCTCATCGCAGGTGGCTTTGGGGATTGTTCTGCCGAAACAACCATTAATCAGAATACTATCAACGCCCACATTCCAGAGTATGAACGGTGTCAGCGTGTTGTAGATCAAAGCGCGGACTGTGAGGTTGTCCATGACTACGACGCCTCAGTTGTGAAGCACTATGATGGTCCATATAACCTCAAATCTTGTGGAGATGGCTGTACTGAGTTGTGGATTGGCCGAGTGGGTAACGACTACTGGAGTGGCAACTGTTCGATTTATGAGGAATACACGCGGGTCCAAGTCAGTAATCCAGACGCCATAGTGTCTGCAACGCTTGAGTACGCCAAGTGGGATGACTACATGCAAGTTTGGGTTGGTAAATCAGGTCAGGAAACTAAAGTATGGTCCGGCCCTGACGGCAATTTCCCTCCAGAAACGGCTGGCCGATGTGAATTGTCAACAAGTTGGGAGCGAAACCCTAATGTTGATGTCACTCCCTATTTCAAGAATGTGAAAGATGGTGATGTTGTTACGTTTAAGATCCGCGTTTCAGTAACTGGCGCAGGTGAGGGTTTTGGCCGCATAAAGCTACACTATGACCCATCAAAAGCCATTACCAAGGATGAGTGGGCTCCACAGAGCTGCATGGATTCAGCCAAAGGGGTTGTAGATGGTTTTGCGGAAGGCGAGATCACTTGTATAGATGACCCGACTGATGCTACAGGCTGCACAGTCATCAACGGGATCAAAGTTTGCGAATCCCAACTGAAACCGTCACCTTTCCCTGGCATTCCAAAGCTGTGCAAAAAGGTTCGAGTTAAAGCCGACTATGACTTTTATAAGGGGCAAATGGACTGCTGGACAGATCCTCAAGGTGAAACACACTGCCCTGTAAATACTGGTGGAAATCTAAACAGTTGCCAGATGTACGAGGATAATCCTCAGTGTGGATTTATTAGTTCTGAATGTATTGATGGAGCAGAGGGTTCCTCGGGTAAGTGTTATGTGTTTAAAGATACCTACGACTGCGGAACGGACATATCAATACCTACTTTAGAGAAAGAAACGACGTATCAATGTGGTGGACCCATTAGGTGTATGGGGGATGATTGTCTCGATATAACAAAGTCACAAAGCACTGATTTCGCTCGTGCATCTGCATTGTTGAATGCAGCTCAGTTCATGACTCAGGATATGAGTTGTACTGGTCAAAATGATGATGATAACCCCACTGGTGAAGAAAATGTGATGTGTTCAGCTTTTGCCGGTGAGGCTGGGGAATGCAAGATTGCTGTGGGTGGTGTCTCAGATTGTTGTGAAAAGCCGACGAATATTTCGTTTGCTGATTATCTCAATTTGATTATGGCCGTGCCTAAGCTAGACGGTGCCGTTATGGGACTCTCTGATGGCAGTGCCGTGAAAGGAGCATACCAAGTATTAAGAGACCCCGTAATGTCTGGCTGGACCGAAATAACACAGCCTTTTGCAAGTTATATAGAAAATATTAGTGGAGCGGTTGATAGTTTTCTCCAGCCTGTTCAACAGTTTGCCCAAGATACTATTGGCGCATTAAAGGAGCAAATTACCAAGCTGACTTCTGAAGCTCTAGGGAATGCTTCTGCGACGGGGGCCGCAGGCGTACCTGCCGGGGCTCCTGAATCAATGACTGAACAAATCCTCGGCCAACAAGGTGCCGCCATGCTAAGCACCGTTATGACTGTTTACACTGTCTATGTAGTGTCGATGGTCATGATCCAAATGATTTGGAAGTGTGAGGAAAAGGAATTCACTATGAATGCTAAACGAGCACTGAATAGCTGCACATACGTTGGATCTTACTGCAAGTCCAAAGTGCTGGGAGCATGTGTGGAGGAGAGAGAGTCCTATTGCTGTTTCAACTCGCCACTATCCAGAATTATCCAGGAGCAAGTTCGGCCACAATTGGGTCTTAACTTTGGTGATGTGCGCGCACCTCAATGCGGCGGAATTCCATTGGATCGAATAGCAGATATTGATTGGAGTAAGGTCAACCTAGACGAATGGTTGGGGATACTTCAGCAAAATGGAAAACTTCCTGATCCCGCATCGTTAAACTTGGATGCTTTAACGGGAGCTGGAAGTGATTTTAATATTGATGGTACTCGACAAGACGCCTCAGAACGTATCATGGAGCGGCTGAAAGGGATTAATGTGGACAAAATTAGAAACGACAAAGCGCGTGAAATCTTTCCTGACTTGGATGGCAATGGTGGTTGATGTTTATCAATGAGAAACTTTCACATGTGAAAGTTTTTGTGTTGGAATAAATCTTCAAGGTGCCCAAATAGGGCACTTACAGAGGCCATGTTTACGGGGGTTCACCCTCAAAATTTCTCCAGTAAATCAATGATGATGCTGGAGAAATTTATGCAGCAAACTTTAAATGAAAAAGATTACAGTCACCTGCAGATGATCTCTGTCTATGAGGTGACAGCCTTACTTAAAATATCTGTGCCAACGCTTCAGCGAATCCGCACAAACGACCCCTCATTTCCCAAACCATATAAGATCAGTGGCGATAAAACATTAAGATACAGATTAGATCAGTTGGAGGTATGGCTTGATTCCCGCAGGGTAAGTAATGAAGCCATTTAGCCAACTACTTGCTCAGTATCAGACTGATATTGAAATAAAACATAATGGTAAATCACAAGTCTTGAGTCGGGCTGATTCTGAATTAATAGATGCTTCTGTAAGGATTAATTCAGATCCACCCTCACCCAATGATTTCACTTTTATGCACTCAATTATGTGCCAGATCGGTTTACCTCGTTCAAGAGTAAATGGAGTTGAGTTTGAAAGGCGCTGCGGTGCTGCTGGTCTCTACGTTCGAGCGGGTAAAATATGGGATGGAAAACAGTTTGTTCAGCAGCCGGTTCCCTATGGGCCAATGCCCCGTTTGGTAATGGCATATCTGAACACTCAGGCCTTACGCTCTAAGTCACCGGAGATTGATGTCGGCAGTAGCGCTAGAGGCTTCCTTAAACAACTGGGCAAGGATTCATCAGGAGGGAAAAACGGAAGCTATACAAACTTCCGTAAACAGGTTATGGCGTTGTCTGCTTGTAGTATTACGCTTGGTTTTAGTACTGCTGACAAAGCGATCACTTACGATGGTAAGCCAATCCAAAAATTTGAGGCTTGGATTGGTAACAATGATAATCAAGGTGCTTTATGGCCCGGTGTTATTACATTTTCTCAGGAGTACTTCGCGACGTTAAGCGAACATGCAGTGCCGCTTGATTTAAGAGCTTTAAATCAGCTTAATAGCAGTGCACTGGCAATGGATATTTATGCCATGCTTGCGGATCGTTTACATCGAATTAGTGGTAGGCCTGTTGTATTGTACTGGCGTAATTTACGTGAGCAGTTTGGTCAAGAATACACCGGAGACGACGCTGACAGGAATTTTAAAAAGGTATTCCTTCCTGCTTTAAAGAGAGTTCTTTCTGTTTACCCGGATGCAAAAGTTAAGAGAGTGACTGGCGGAATTTTGATGATGTCCAGCCCCCCACCGATTCCATACCGTAATTAAATTAATAACCGGCCCATGTGCCGGTTTTTTTTATGTTATTGCTTTGCAAAGTTGTGGAAAACCCTGTTGGTTTTGGATTTTATCCACGCATAATCGCCCCCCCTTTTTACGCATAATTACCCCCCCCTGACTACTGACGATCTGCGCATAATCCCCCCCCCTTGCCACGCATAATTACCCCCCCCCTAAACCTATAGGTATTGCCTTTAAAAAATCCTATAAAGATACCTATAGTTGAACCATGTTCAGGTGTTAATAACTTTGTTCGCGCCCTAAAAGGGCAGATCCAGAGCCGAGGATCTGAAACCTGTGTTGGTAGACTAAACCAGTCGATTATTTATGGGTTTCAGTAGATATGACTATGCAAGAGACAGAGTTGCTTAATAGTGTTTTGAAAGAACTGGCTGAGATAAAAAACATGCTCGCTAGATCGTCAGGAGCAGACAAAGTTAATTTGGAAAAGGTAATGCTGAACATTGATGACTGTGCTGAGCTGACAGGGTTGTCAAAAGGTCATTTATACAAGTTAACCAGTCAAAATGTTATTCCGTTTTACAAACCAAATGGTTGTCGGATTTATTTTAAGCGGGAAGAAGTGATCGATTGGCTACAGTCCAACCGGGTCAAGACAAACACAGAAATTTCAAAGGAAGTGAGTTCGAGAATAATCAGGGGCCAAAGAAATTAATTTTTTTGGCCCTATGTCTATTGTTCTGTTTTAAAGACTGTCGGCAAAAATATCAGGAAAGCTCCGCATTGCGTCCCTTCTTCTTTGATCTAAGATATCAGCATAAATCTCAGTTGTTTTCAGTTCACTGTGGCCCAGCAAGCGTGATAATGAATAAATATCTAAGCCCCGCGCAAGCTGGTTAACTGCAAACGAGTGGCGACCGGCATGGAAAGTTACATGCTTGGTTATTCCAGCAAGCATTGCCCAATGAAGTAGCGCTACGTTGGTATAGCTGCTGTATCGCAATGCTTTAAACACGCGTTCATCGTTATCCTTGCGCTCTCCCATCAACCTTACCGCTGAATCTGGTAAGTCGAGGTATTGAAGTGCCGTTCCTCTATTCTGGATTTTTTTCTGCTTAAAAATGATTCGAAAATGGCCTTGCTCAAATTCTTCCACTTCTGACCAAACTAGCTTCTGTATGTCAGACCAGCGCAGTCCTGTTGTGCAGCTAAACAGAAAGGCTCGTTTAAGCACGTCATAGCGACATTCAGCTTTTGCCATAGCTTTTATCTCTTCCAGAGTCAGATAAACCCTTTGGTTTGTTTCTGGTTTAACGCTTTTCACCGTCCGAACAGGGTTATCTCTGATAATCCCCTCTTGGTATGCCTGATTCAGGGCCGCCCTTATTTTATTGAAGTAACTGCTTACTGTATTTCTTGACAGCAGTTGATCAGATTTCGTCGTTGCACTTTTCAAAAGATAAGTTTTAAAACCCTCAAGAAAGGCTCTATCAATATCTTCGAATGTGAGTTCTGCTCGCCCATGGTAGCGTCTCAGATGATGTCCGGCTGAGACCCAAATTGAATAATTGGATTTACTGCCAGAAGCTTTGCTATCGGTAACTGAATCGTAATAATCGAAGAAACTGGCAGAGAGTTTAGTTCGATCCTCCAGCTTATGCTTTGATGTCTCGCTTTCAAGCAGTCTCTTAGATCGCACAGCTTCAGCGATCCTTAAAGCTTCTTTATTGTGCTCTCGCTCTGCTGGAGAGCGCGGTTTGTCATAGATGAAGATGTCTAGTGGCTCGTGTGAACGTTTCAGTTTACGTTGCCCGTCTTCAACGTTGGAACCGTAGTAATATACCAAGCGCAAAGAGCGTTTTCCTTCGCGGTCTGGCTGTCGCTTTTCGATAGATACTTTCATTGATGGTTTTCCCCGTGTTCCCCACGATTATATGGCTGGGGAACACACAGGGCAATATATGACCAAAAGAACACAGGAGAAGTAAAAAGAAAACTAAAAAACATCGTTAGATTTATTTTTTTTGTGTTCAAAATCAATATTTTAGTTTGTTTTCTTTTGGTGTCTTTTGACTTCTTTTTCTTTCAAGTCTATAACTTCACTTCCCGATACAAAAACTTGAAAAAATACGGCCTAATAAATCATCAGAGGTAAATTCACCCGTGATTTCGCTAAGTTCCTGCTGAGCTAAACGTAATTCCTCCGCCAGTAACTCACCGGAGCGAGCATTCACTAACTGGTCATAGCCCTGTTCAAGGTGAACGGCTGCTGCATTTAGTGCTTGTAAATGACGGCTGCGTGCTAAGAAACCACCTTCTGTATTGCTGTTAAAACCAATGGCTTCTTTTAGGTGATCGCGCAGCAAATCGATGCCTTTTTCTTCGCGTGCAGACAAACGAATTAATGGATAACGCGTATTATCAATAAACTCAACGGGTTCGCCCGTCATGTCTGCTTTGTTACGAATGACGGTGACCGGAAGGTCGCCAGGCAAGCGCGCCATAAATTCAGGCCAAATCTCTTGTGGTTCTGTTGCATTGGTTGTGGTGCTATCCACCATAAATAGAACGTGATCGGCTTGCTCAATCTCTTTCCACGCACGCTCAATACCAATTCGTTCCACTTCATCACTGGCTTCACGTAGCCCTGCGGTATCAATGATATGCAGTGGCATGCCATCAATGTGAATATGTTCACGCAACACATCACGCGTCGTACCCGCAATATCCGTGACAATCGCAGCTTCGCGACCCGCCAATGCATTTAACAAGCTCGATTTACCTGCATTTGGGCGCCCGGCAATCACCACTTTCATCCCTTCTCGCAATAAACTGCCTTGGCGTGCTTGGGAGCGAACTTGTTCTAAATCTGCCACGACTTCATTGAGTTTTGCTTCAATTTTACCGTCAGACAGGAAGTCAATTTCTTCATCAGGGAAATCAATCGCAGCTTCTACATAGATGCGCAAGTGAGTGAGTGCTTCCACCAATTGGTGAATATGGGAAGAAAATGCGCCCTGTAAGGAGTTCATTGCGGAACGAGCCGCTTGCTCTGAACTTGCATCAATCAAGTCAGCAATCGCCTCTGCTTGGGCTAAATCCAGCTTATCATTTAAAAATGCACGCTCAGAGAACTCCCCTGGATTCGCAATGCGAATACCCGAGATCGTTAATATTCTTCTTAGCAATAAATCAAGAATGACTGGGCCGCCATGTCCTTGTAATTCAAGCACATCTTCACCCGTAAATGAATTTGGTCCAGGAAAGTAAAGCGCAATACCTTGGTCAAGGACAGCACCGTCCACATCACGAAATGGCAAATAATCTGCATAGCGTGGTTTAGGAAGTTTTCCTAGCACGATTTCAGCAACTTGTGCCGCTTTCGGGCCAGATACACGTAAAATACCGACACCGCCACGACCGGGAGGTGTTGCCTGTGCGACGATAGTATCGTTGATTTGCATGATGTTTCTCTGTCATTCCTATAAAAAATTAAGGCGGTCATTAAATGGCCGCCTTAATATTATATCGATAGCTGAGCGGAAGGCTCACCTAAAATTCAATTTATTTCTTTTCTTTTTTATCGCGACTGTGTAAACCACGTTTTTCCAGACCACGATAAATCACTTGCTGCTGGATGATAGTCACTAAGTTACTCACGATATAGTACAGTACCAGACCTGATGGGAACCACAGGAAGAAAATAGTAAACACGACAGGCATGTACGTCATGATCTTCTGCTGCATTGGGTCAGTGACTGCAGTTGGTGACATTTTCTGGATCACAAACATCGTTACACCCATCAATACCGGTAGGATGTAGTACGGGTCTTGTGCAGACAAGTCTTGGATCCAACCGAAGAATGGCGCGTGACGCAGTTCAACAGAACCCATCAACATGTAGTAAAGTGCAAGGAAGATAGGCATTTGGATAAGCAGCGGTAAACAACCACCCAGTGGGTTTACTTTTTCTGCTTTATACATCGCCATCATTTCTTGGCTCATGCGTTGTTTATCATCACCAATACGCTCACGCATTGCAGCCAATTTTGGTTGCAGTAAACGCATTTTCGCCATCGAGGTGTACTGTGCTTTAGTCAGCGGGTACATAATACCACGAACGATAAAGGTGATAACGATGATGGCAATACCCCAGTTACCCACAAAACCGTGAATGAATTTCAACAGTTTAAACAGTGGCTGAGAGATAAACCATAACCAACCATAATCTACAGTTAAGTCTAAATGAGGTGCAACTGCGGCCATTTCTGACTGAATTTCAGGACCAACCCATAACGTTGATGAATAAGTACCCGCACCGTTAGCTGCGATAGTCATTGGTTCACTCTTATAACCAATGATGGCAGATTTTTTATCAAGGTCGATAGTATAGAAAGTGCTCTTCTCAGAACTTGCAGGGATCCATGCCGTTGCAAAGTATTGTTGCAACATGGCCACCCAGCCACCTTTGGTGGTTAAGTCGAGGTTTTTATCTTCGATGTCACCAAAACTATATTTTTTATAGTTGTTTTCATCAGAAGAATACGCCGCACCACGATAGGTATGCAGAGCAAAGTTGCTGCTGCCTGTATCACGCTCTTTTGGTAACTCGATAGTTTGTTTTAACTGACCGAAGAAAGCGAGGCTCAGTGGTTGAGCGGTTGGGTTTTGAATACTGTATTCAACTTCAACAGTATATTGGCCACGTTTTACAATGTACGTTTTCTGATACACAACACCGTTGTTATCAGTAAATGTCATTGGTACGCGCAAGACGTCTTGGCCTTTCTCTAATGTGAAAGTTGTAGAATCTACGCTATACAGTGGACGTTCGCCATTATTATTTGCTGGGTTGTCTGGACCATGAAGACCAATCAAACCACTCTGTGCCTGGTAGACAAAGCCTGGATTAGTTTCCAGTAAACGGAAAGGACTTTCCGAATGAAGGGTCGCAGGATAGGCTAACAGGTCAGCCTCATCGATATCACCACCACGAGTATTGATGCGAATATCCAGTACATCAGTCTTGACTGTGATGAGCTTACCTTGCTCACTGCCAGTAACGGCTTGAGCATCACTGCTTGGCATATCCGCTTGTTGCGAAGCTTGAACAGTTTTCACGTCCTGAGCAACTTTATCGCTCTCCCAGGCCTGCCAAACTAAGAACGACACGAACAACAAAGCGATGAGTAGAAGATTGCGTTGCGAATCCATCGTTATAATTCTCTATTATCATCAGTTTTTCTAGGTGGGACAGGATCATCTCCACCAGCGTGTAAAGGGTGGCATTTTAATACGCGTTTTGCCGTTAACCAACTCCCTTTTAACATACCAAACCTGCGCAATGCCTCAATTCCGTAATTTGAACAAGTGGGATTGAAGCGACAACGAGGTCCTAACAACGGGCTAATAGCCAGTTGGTAGCCTCTGATCAGCATGATCAGGATTTTTGAGCCAAGCGACGATGACGACGCCATAACTTATCCAATGTTTCCGTGATCTGTTGATTGTCAAGATTGGCGACCCCTTTCCTTACCAATAACACAAAATCCATTGGAGGCAAGTCGTGTTGATGCAAACGAAAGTATTCACGCGCTAATCGTTTAATACGATTTCGCTCATGAGCTCGTTTAACATTTTTTTTAGCGATGGTAAGACCGATGCGGGGATGCCCCAGCTCGTTTAGGCGACCAAGGATTGTTATCTCTGGGGAACTCGCCCTCTGCGGCTGCTTAAAGACATTATCGAAATGCCTGGGAGTTAACAAACGTAACTCCCGGGTAAAAGCGAGCGTAACCACTTGAATAGAGGGCTAGCTTTATTACTTAGATGAAACGGTCAGACTAGAGCGGCCTTTCGCACGACGGCGAGCCAGAACTTGACGACCATTTTTAGTAGCCATACGAGCGCGGAAACCGTGTGAACGGTTGCGCTTCAGTACAGACGGTTGAAAAGTGCGTTTCATAACGATTTCTACCTAACTTTAAAATTTATTACTGATTCAGTAAACGCGTTGGCAACCAGTGAAAACTGATTTACACCTGTGCCTCTATCGCAACAATATAGAAAGAGGCAGGATTGTAATAAAACATAGGGGGTCACGTCAATGAAATGACGCAATCAAACCACTTTTATTTATAGCCTGGCTGACCGGTTTGCCGACATATGTTGTGACAGCCGACGAATGATTACATTCGTATACTGGCCGAAAACCTGCTTTTGCCCCCGCCCCGCCTAACATTAATGTTAAAATAGAGCGATACGACCCAACAAGTTTACCTCAGTTTCGTGTAAAAATCACATCAGTACTGTACACAGGGAGGAAGATTATACGGACTCCGACCTAAAGCGCAAGGATCTTCAAGAGATCTAAAAATATTTTTTGATCATACAGAATATTTCCTGTAAATCGTCTAAAGTTATCCCCAGCATGTGGAAAAATGGCTGTAAATTAAGGTAACCCGGTCTATTTCTTCTTTATAAGAGGTTCCTTATCACATTTACCTGTGGATAAAAAGCATAAAAACTGTGTAAAAGAATGGAGATCTCTGACTAATTTTGCGGTATGATCGCAGGTCTATTTCTGATCCATCGATCAGCAATATGCAGTAAGTAAGAGTTAATCTAAAACATTTTTGGGCCATTGCAATTAAATGTAAGCCCGAGAAAATTCTTTGTTTACATCCGTACTTCTTGTTCCATTGACCTTGTTTAGGGGAGTCCAAC